>JBAYOV010000107.1:0-2699 GCA_041678045.1 Rhodocyclaceae bacterium | reverse complement strand
GCAAGAGCGGCGCGTTCTGGTCCTGCTCGCGCTACCCGGACTGCAAGGGTACGTTGCCGATCGAGTCCCCGACGGGCCGGCGCAGCGCACCGCGCAAGCGGCGCGCTGCCTCCAAGGCGTCCTGATCCTCGCTTTCCCCCTGCCGCGCCGGCCACTTCACTGGCGGCGAGGCAAACGTCCCGCACCGCGCGGGACTCCAAAGCGCGCGTCTCCTTCTGCAACGGTGTGCGCGCCCCGTCTGCCCGCCATCGGGCGACGGGGCGAGAAGGTCATTGCTCCCACGAATCGCGCCCGCCGCCATTCCCTTGATCGGTGTGCCTTGCCTCGGTCACGAGGGGCTTCCTGACGCCTTGCCGCCGCGCGAGCCGTGAGGAGGCCCCTTGGGCCGAGGGTATTCCGTGCCGGTGCCCGCCGGCGGAACAACGGGCTCCCTTTGTGCGCGTATGCGTGCCAAAGGATTTCGGCCCCAACCACGACACGGGTCGGGTGTGAATGCTGCGACAGCGGACGGCTCCGACGACGGCCAGGCGCTGTGCCAGCCCACGGGTGGTTTCTTGTTCGATAGCCGAAGACCTGCAGGTCTTCGGCGCCTTTTTCCAGCCTTCCCGAAACCCGAACAGGAAACACCATGACCTCAACGACTCATGGAGATCTGCCGACCTGCCAGCTTTCACTCAAGCGTGCCGGGCTGCTTCTTCAGCAGCAGGCATTTCGCCAGATAGCTGTCCGAGAACGCTCGCAGGTTCGCGCGACGCACCGACTGCTCCGCCACAGTTCCAGGCCCCGCGCGTTTGGGTAGACAGCGGGCGACGACTTCGCCTAGTCGCGCATGGATATGACCGGTTGGATTCAACTCCCAAGCGCCATTGGCTCGACCACCTGGGATCGCCACGACGGCACGGCAACGGATTTCCCCCAGGAAATCCTGCAACAAGTAGTCGCGGGTGGCGATGTATGGAAACACGATCGTGCCCTCGACACCGGCAGGAAAAATCGCTACCGCAGGCAGCATCACATCGTGCGCAAGATTCAGCACCGCCTTCTTCTGCTCCTCAAGGCTGGCCATCAACTTGGTGTCACTCTTCACCTTGCGGATGACCTTGTTGCGGAACAGCGCAGGTTGTTCCTTCACGAGAAACAACAACGCAGCAAGATAGAAGGGCAATTGCAGGAATGGCAGATCCACCGCCTGGATCAGGCCACTCAACCACTCCAGCTTGGATTCCGCACTGCCAGGCTGGTGGTAGATGTACAGAATGGCTGGCAGGTAGCCCGACAGCAGGGCTATGTTCTGCGCAAGCTCAGGCTTGCCGTCCTCCAGCAACCTGTCGAAGTATCCGGCATTTTGCTTGGCCGCCCAGGCACCAAAGCGCTGCCCCAGCAACTCGGCAAAATCATGCAGTGCCTGGCTGGCGCCTCCAAACTTCTGCCGCTGTTCGAGCATGGCCATCACCGGGTTCAGCTCCAACGGCTTCGAGCGCAGAAGGTTCTCCAGATAGTCGGTGTTGGCCGAACGACGGCCTTCGACCATGTCGGTCAGCACATTGTTGTCGAGCACCAGTGAATGCAGCACCTTCGAGCCCGATGGCACCGATCCCCATTGGTGCAGCATCGGCCGGATATACAGCGCATCGATCTCGCCAGGTGGTGAGGCCGCCACCTTCCCATCCACCACCCATGTCTCGCCGATCAGCGGCTCCACTAAGTCGAAGTCTCTCGTTGTGTCCATTCCGCTCCATGTGCCCCCATCGCCGTAATGGTGCAACGCTCGCAGTGTAGCCATCTCATCCCGTCAGGCAGTGACTTTTCGGTGCATTCAAGCACTGGAGCATCTGGCGCAGCCTTCATACGCAATACGCAATACGCCATCGCTTCGTCGCAGCACCAGTCGTACCCAACCGGGTCCTGGTGCATAGGGCACTAGCCGGATTCGGCGGCATTGCGGTGATGACGGATTTCTGTTTCTTGGACCACAGCGACCCTCCTCGCGCCGATCCTCCCATCATGCGTCGCTGACTCGTCAGCACCATGCCAGCAGCCAGGGTCATCCGGCTGCCGCGGAGCTCCTCCGTGCGACCCGCCCAGTCCGCTTCGCATCGACCACCGCGGACGCACGCCCTCGCGGCGCCGATGCCTGCTTTGTTCCATCCACCGGGAGGTTTCCGCTCCCGTTCGGGATGTGGCCTCCGACCTTCGCCAGGAGATTGCCATGCCCCGTCCGCCCCCAGCGGTGCTTCCCAGCCCCGCACAGGCCTGTGCCGATTCCATCGGCCATCTGGCCCTGGTCCACATCGGCAAGCGCCTGCCCCTGCAGGTCTGCCACAGCGCCGCCGGCCACTACATCGGCACCACCGATGCAGAAGGTCCGGTCTCGCGTGAGTCCGTCCAGTACTTCCGTTCGTACCAGGCCGCCCGCCATGCCCTGGAGACAGGCCACTGGCAACAGCGGCTTAAGCCTTGAAACCCTCTCGCCAGGAGATTCCTCATGAACCAGTCCTTGCCCCAAGACGTACTCGACCTGATCGCTCTGGAGGATCTGCATTTTTCCCAAGCGCCCGAAGCGTTCTTCCAAGCATGGAAGCGCGGCGCCGAAATCGCCGGCCACGAGTGGTTCGGCGACGGCACACGCGAAGGTCTGCAGCGTGCCACCACCAAGTGGGACCTGCGGCCCAACATGCTGATGCTCAACGACGCCCTGG
>JBAYOV010000106.1:0-2770 GCA_041678045.1 Rhodocyclaceae bacterium | reverse complement strand
CCCGAACCCGGCCGAATACGGCGCGCAGAGCACGAAACTCTACGACTTGCTGCTGGCCAACGACTTCGCCGGCATGGAGCAGTTGTTCACGAGCTTCTTCGCCAGCATCCCGCACGACTGGTTCCGCAACAACCCGATTGCGCAATACGAAGGCTATTACGCCAGCGTGTTCTACGCCTACTTTGCATCGCTGGGGCTGGACATCGTGCCGGAAGAATCGAGCAATGCGGGCCGGCTCGACATGGCGGTGCGTTTCAACGGTAACGTGTATCTGTTCGAATTCAAGGTGGTGGAGCTGGAGCCGGAAGGGGCTGCGCTGGCGCAGATCAAGGCGCGGGGTTACGCGGACAAATACCGCGACCGTAACGAACCCATCCACCTGATCGGGGTGGAGTTCAGCCGTGAGCAGCGGCGGGTGGTGGGGTTTGCGGTGGAGCGCTTGTGAAGCGGCCTGTTTCTTCTTCCCTGAATTGACTCGGGGCCACGCCGGTCCAGGTGCGGAAGGCGCGGGCGAAGCTTTTTTCGCTGTCGAAGCCGACGGCGGCGGCGATTTGCTTGATGGGTTTGCGGGTTTGCAGCAGCAGGCGGGTGGCGTGGGCCTGGCGGGCTTCGTTCTTGAGGTGCTGCAGCGAGACGCCTTCTTCCTTGAGTTGGCGGTGCAGCGTGCGTGCCGACATGTTGAGTTGGGCGGCGATGTCTTCGGCGGTGTGGGCGGCGGACGGGTCGCTGGCGAGCAGTTGGCTGACGCTATGCACCAGCAGCCGGTCGCGGCGGTATTGCAGTACGGTGAGCGGCAGGGCGCGCTGCAGCATGGCTTGCAGGGCAGGTTCGTCGCGGCGCAGGGGCAGTGACAGGTAGCGGGCGTCGAAGCTCAGGCCGGCACGCTCGGCGGCAAAGCGCAGAGGGCCGGGGAACAGGTAGCGGTAGGCGTCTGCATGGGGCGGCGCAGGAAAAGGCAGGGTGGTTTCGGACAGTGCGATGCGCGAGTCGATCAGCCAGCAGGCATAGCCGAGCAGGTAGCGCAGGCTGCTGACCAGGCAGAGTTCGCGCATCTCGTCGCAGGGGGCGACCCTTGCCTGGCCGGGGCGTGCGGTGGTTTCGTGCAGGTTTATCTGGGCCAATCCGCGTTGCTGGCTGAAATCCAGCACGATGTCTTCGGTGAGCAGGCGGTGGTGGCGGCACCAGCGCTTGAGTGCGATCTCCAGCGTGGGGGCGGTGAGCGAGGCTCGACACAGCATGCCGTAGCTGCCCCAGGGCAGGCGGCGCGAGAACCAGCCCAGTGCCTCGTCGTCGAGTTCCTGCATGGCGATGCCGGACATCGCTTCCATCTGTGCGGCGGTGACCCGTGCATCAGGCTTGGCCAGCGCTTCGGGACTGATTCGGGCCTGCTGCAGGGCGTTGGCGGGATTCATGCCCCCGGCGTGGTACGCGCGGACAATCGCGCGAATGAAGCTGATGGGCGTTGCCCGTGGCCCCAGCTGGAGTTCGGCAGGAGAGGGGGTGAGGATTTTCATGCCCCGAAAGCCTAAACGCATTGGCAGGATTTGCAATCCGTTCGGCCGTTGTCGGCGCGATACATCCAGCGCAGGTCGAATGCCTGTGCGCAGGGTTCGGAGCGTGATGGGGGCATGGCATGTGACGATGGTGGCGCGGTGCTGGGGCCGTCGGGGCCGTGTCCTGCAGCCAGCGAGAAGACGGGAGACTGTCGACTTTGCCCGAGTCTGCGACCGGGCGGCTTCTGTGAAACAATCGGCCTGTGTTCTCCCGCGTCGTTTCAGGAGTCGTCATGTCCGCCGTTTTGCCCCGCAAGAAACTGCCGATCGGCATCCAGACCTTTCGCGAAATACGCGAGGAGGACTTTTACTATGTCGACAAGACCCCGCATGCGCTGCGCCTGATCGGCGAGGGCAAGTATTACTTCCTGTCGCGCCCGCGCCGCTTCGGCAAGAGCCTGTTCATCGACACGCTGGCGGAGCTGTTTGCGGGTAATGAAGCACTGTTTCGTGGGCTGTACTGCCACGACCGGTGGGACTGGTCGGTCAAGTATCCTGTGATCCGCTTCAGTTTCGGCGGCGGTATCGTCAAGACCCGCGCCGAACTGGACCGGCGCATCGATGAGTTGCTGCGCGAGAATGAACAGCGCCTGGGTGTGGAAGGCGAATCGGCCAGTGTGGCGGGGCGTTTCAAGGCCCTGATCCGGCAGACCGAACAAGGTCATGGCCAGCGCGTGGTGGTGCTGGTGGATGAATACGACAAACCCATCCTGGACAATCTCACCTGCCCGGACATTGCGCGGCAGATGCGTGACGGGCTGCGCGATCTGTATTCGGTGATCAAGGATGCGGACGCGCACATCAAATTCGCGATGCTCACCGGGGTGAGCAAGTTCAGCAAGGTGAGCCTGTTTTCGGGGCTGAACAACCTGAAGGACATCACCGTCGATAAGCGTTACTCGTCGCTCTGTGGCTACACGGATGAGGATGTCGACTCCGTGTTCGCGCCGGAACTGGCGGGACTGAACCGCGAGGAGATACGGACTTGGTACAACGGCTACAACTGGACAGGAGCGTCGGTGTACAACCCTTTCGATCTGCTGCTGTTGTTCGACAACCGTGAGTTCCGCCCATACTGGTTCGAGACGGGGACGCCAACCTTCCTCATCGATGTGCTCACCGAGCGCAAGACCTTTTTGCCCGATCTGGAACGCCTGCAGGCCACCGAGGCGCTGCTGTCCGCGTTCGAGGTGGGCGATATCGCCATCGAGGCGCTG
>JBAYOV010000105.1:0-2796 GCA_041678045.1 Rhodocyclaceae bacterium | reverse complement strand
CCGAACGGGTTGTCGATGGTTTGTAGGGTTCTCTGTTCCAGGTCGATATATCCCAGATCATAGTGCATGAAGCTGACCAGCCAAATGCCCTCATCGATCTCCTTGATGCCCAGTCTCTGCCCGGCGAGCACGGTGGAGACATTGACCTTCTTTCGATGCAAGCAAATGCGCCCGCAGGCGGTGACGAGGATGTCGCGGTCATGGAAGGGATAATCCACTTCCGGCAGGCCCTCGTAGGCTCTTAGGGAGGCGTGTAACGTTCGGCCGGTACCCTCATGTCGATCGCCTCATGAGGGCGTTCCTCGTTGAATTCACTCATGAAAGCATCGAACCTGACCTGCTGCTGCAGCACGTTCATGCCTGGCGGGCGGGTGGTTTCGGCCTTGAGGGTACGGTGCATACGCTCGTGGCGGCCGTTCTGCTGCGGGTGGCCCGGTTTGATGCGCTCCAGAGCGATACTCAGCCTCAGCCACCACACGGAAAGCTTGGAGAGGTTGTAGAGGCCATTGGGGCTTGCGAAAGGCAACCCATTGTCGCTTCTGATCGCCGCGGGCAGGCCGCGCTCCCTGAACAGGCGCAGGAAGGCCTCGATGACGGGCGGTTCCTTGGTGGACTCAAGGGCTTCGCACATCAGGATCATGCGCGAGGCCTGGTCGGTGACTGTCAGGGGGTAACAGTATGTCGTGGTCAAGTAATTTCGGACATGCCGATAGGGCATGATCATGCGGCGTGACGCTCAACCTGGTTGGGCGATCGATAGCCGAGGGTGGAATGAAGTCGGGTCTCGTTGTAGAAATTGACGATATAGTCGCTGATGTCGCGCACGGCCTCGGCGTGGTTAGCATAATCGCGCTGCCAGACACGTTCCATCTTCAGGTTCAGGAAGAAGCGCTCCATCACCGCATTATCCCAGCAATTTCCCTTGCGACTCATGCTGGCAACCAGCCCATGACGGGCCAGCAAAGCACGGTGGCTCTCGCTGGCGTACTGACTACCGCGGTCGGTGTGTACCAGCAGACCGGGCTGGGGTCGGCGAGCCTCGATGGCCTGGCTCAGCGCCTGGCAGACCAGATCAGCCTGCAGGTGCGGCGCCATGGCCCAGCCAACGATCTTGCGCGAGTACAGATCCATCACCGTGGCCAGGTAAAGCCAGCCGGCGCGCGTACGCACATAGGTGATGTCTCCTGCCCACGCCCGATCTGCGGCCACAGGACGAAACTGTCGCTGCAGCACGTTGTCGGCCACGGGCAGGCCGTGGCGGCTGTTCGTGGTGTGGACGAACTTGCGCCGCCACCGAGCACGCAGGCCGTACCAATGCATCAGCCGGCGCACGCGGTAACGGCCGATGCATAGGCCCTGGGCGCGCAGCGACGCCATCAGGCGGCGGCTGCCATAGTTGCCCCCGCTGGCCAGATACGCTGCTTTCAACGCCGCGCTTTCACTGCAGGGCTTCGGCGCTCCCTGCTGTTGCCGGCGAGCGTGATAAAAGCCCGATCGGCTGACGGACAATACACGGCACCAACGCGACACGCTGGCCTCCTTCTGCCCCTGATGGATCAGCCGATGGATCACTTCAGTTCTCGGGCGAAGAAGGCCGATGCTTTTTTTAACAGCGTATTGTCCTCGCGCAAACGGCGATTCTCCGCCTCCAGCTCCCGGATCCGTTGCTGCTCGGCGCTCAGCGGCTTGCCGATGCCAGAGCCGCCAGCACGTTCGGCATCGTATTGCGCCAACCAGCGGCGCACGGCGCTATCGACCAGCGTCAGGTCGCGACAGACTTGACCCACACTCAGGCCCTGGTCGCGAACCATCTGGACAACTCGCAACTTGAAAGCGGTATCAAAATGACGTCGGGTAGATTTCATATCGTTTCGGTCTCGGGGGGAGAGTTTCCCCTATCGAGCTGTCCGAAACCATTAGACCACCGCAGTATTGGCGGTTGCCCAACTTGAACTCACCCTTGAAATCGGCACACCACAGCGCGTTAGGCGCAATGGCCTCGGACAGGGGCGTGCCTTCGGCCTTGAAGCGCCGTCGCTGACGGGCCCGTTTCACCAGGCCGTGACGGTCGAGCACGGCATGCACCGTGCTTTTTGCCGGGATGCGCACGTCACCGGCGAGCTTGCGCACCAGCAACTCTCTGATTTTCCTGGCGCCCCAATGCGGCTTGTCTTTCTTGGCGGTGACAATCGCCCGCTCGATCTGCTCGGGCAACTGGTTGGCATAGCGCACTGGGCGACGGCTACGATCCGTCAGTGCCTCCAGGCCTTCATCCTTGTAGCGATGGAAGATTTTGTAGCCCGTCTTGCGTGAGATGCCGAACTGCCGGCACACCTCACTCATGCCTTCTCCCTCGAGAAGGCGAGCCACGAAACGAAGACGTTCCTGCATTACCGAACACTCCTTCCACGGCATCAACACCTCCCGCTGTAAAGCGGAAAGTGTTACCCATGTGTCCGGTACAATTCGTCACCTATGTCTCGGGTCGTTCAGTCGGGGCATCCGATCTCTGCTAACACCTTGAAAGGTAAGGCGAGATCGGGAGTTCTAAAGCCCTCATCCCGGATGTAGGCCAGCCGGTCGGCGAAGGCGAGTTTCAGCACCGCTTTCTTGTGCTCCAGACGCTCCGACGCCCAGAGATTCCAGGGGTTTGCCAAGAAGTCGAGCGAAGTTCTAACCCAACTTGCGCAGTTGGGAGTCGCTTGAGGCGATTTTCAGCGGTGGCGGTATAGCTGGATCAGGCACTTGCATCTCACGCAGCACGCATTTGGGCGTGTAGTGCCGACCTTGGGTGTT
>JBAYOV010000104.1:0-3135 GCA_041678045.1 Rhodocyclaceae bacterium | reverse complement strand
TACAAGAACGGCGGCTCCGCACAGGGCCAGGCCATGGGGGTGTTGGCGGCCAAGGCGCGCAAGACGCTGCTGCTCACCGGCACGCTGATGGGCGGCTACGGCGACGACCTCTTCCACCTGCTGTTCCGAGCCCTGCCGGGGCGGATGATCGAAGACGGCTACCGGCCGACCAAGAGCGGCAGCATGACGTCGGCCGCGATGGCGTTCATGCGCGATCACGGTGTCCTCAAGGACATCTACTCCGAGAGCACGGGCACGGCGCACAAGACGGCCAAGGGCACCAAGGTATCGGTGCGCACGGTCAAGGCGCCGGGCTTCGGCCCGAAGGGCGTGCTGCGTTGCGTCCTGCCGTTCACGGTCTTCCTCAAGTTGAAGGACATCGGTGGCAACGTCCTGCCGCCCTACGACGAGGAGTTCCGGGAGGTCGCCATGGACACGGCGCAAGCCGCAGCCTACCGCGATCTGGCAGGTCGTCTGACCCAGGAGCTGAAACAGGCCCTGGCGAAACGCGACACGACGCTACTCGGTGTGGTCCTCAATGTGCTGTTGGCCTGGCCGGACTGCTGCTTCCGGTCGGAAACGGTGGTGCATCCGCGCACGCGTCAGACCCTGGCCTTCGTCCCGTCTCAGTTCAACGAGCTGGAGGTGATGCCCAAGGAGCGTGCGCTGATCGATATCAGCAAGCAGGAGAAGGCGGAAGGTCGCAAGACCCTGGTCTATTCGGTTTATACCGGCACGCGCGATACCACGTCGCGTTTGAAGCTGTTGCTGGAGCAGGAAGGCTTCAAGGTGGCGGTGCTGCGCGCGAGCGTGGATGCCTCCCGCCGCGAGGGCTGGATCGCCGAGCAGTTGGACCGTGGCATCGACGTGCTCATCACCAACCCCGAGCTGGTCAAAACGGGCCTGGACCTGCTGGAGTTCCCGACCATCGTGTTCATGCAGTCGGGCTACAACGTGTATTCGTTGCAGCAGGCCGCCCGGCGCTCATGGCGCATCGGCCAGAAACAGCCGGTGCGCGTGATCTACCTCGGCTACGCCAACTCCTCGCAGATGACCTGCCTGGGGCTGATGGCCCGGAAGATCATGGTGTCGCAGAGCACGTCGGGAGACGTGCCGGAGTCCGGGTTGGATGTGCTCAACCAGGACGGTGACTCCGTCGAGGTCGCGCTTGCCAGACAACTGGTCGCAGCTTGATTCACTGACGCTGCCGGCGGCCCATCGGGTCGTCGGCATTTTCTTCTCCCCTACCGTCGAAACGCGCTTCGCCAGCTCCAAGAACGGGGTCTTGCTTTCACGCGAACCCACTGTTTATATGGATATAATCAACCGATGACAAAATCCGAACTCATCGACCGTCTCGCACAGCGCTTCCCCCAGCTTGTTGCACGGGATGCGGAAGACGCGGTGAAAGTGATCCTGGGCACAATGACCGATGCACTCGCCCAGGGCAATCGCATCGAGATTCGCGGATTTGGCAGCTTCTCGCTGAACTATCGACCTCCACGCGTGGGCCGCAACCCGAAGTCCGGCGAGACGGTGCATGTCTCCGAAAAGTATGTGCCCCACTTCAAATCGGGCAAGGAGTTGCGGGAACGGGTGGATATCGCGCCCACGGGGACAATCGCCCGCAGAAAGACCCCCTGAGCAGGGGCATCGTCGTCAGACAGCCCTGCCCCATTACGAACTTGTCAATCGCCCAGGCAAGCGTCGAACGCAACCGAGCCAGCCGACAGTCCCTTGCCTCATTTATCCACAGAAACTGTGGATAAGTCTCCCGATAAGTCAGCCACTGCCGGATGGTCCGGCCCCCGAAGGCTGTGACGCTTTTTCGACCAACGGGCTAACTGCTCCTCGTGAAATCGGCAACGCGGCGATTCCCTTTGTTTGCTGATGCGGCCTCTCCGAATGGCGATGGTGTCGGCTCGACATCGCCGAGAGCCGATCCATGCAACTCGCCCGACCCTCCCATTGCACGGCGCGCGCTAGCCTGTTGCTGGCCGCCGCGCTGACCGCGGGCTGCGCGACCACACTGTCCCCGCCCCCCTCCTCCTCATCGCACACCTCATCGCACGCCGCTGAATCCGTGCCACCACCTCCGGGTGACGTCCAGGTGATCCGCTACGGCCGCTACAACCTGGTCGAACTCGCGCCCACCGCGGCCCAGCGGAACCTGATGCTGCAAGTGGTCGATGTGGTCGTGCCGGACACCCTGCACGCGACGGTGGGCGACGCGCTGCGCCATGTGTTGCAGCGCTCCGGCTACCAGCTTTGCAGCGGTCCTCAGACT
The DNA here is from genome assembly GCA_041678045.1 of Rhodocyclaceae bacterium. Taxonomy (GTDB): domain Bacteria; phylum Pseudomonadota; class Gammaproteobacteria; order Burkholderiales; family Rhodocyclaceae; genus UBA2357. Next base: position 848 of record JBAYOV010000104.1, on the reverse strand, counting down.
GATGCACTGAACGCCCTCCCGCTGCCGGCAGCCCACTACCAGCTCGGGCCGATCGTGTTGCGCGACGCGCTGCTGACTCTCGCGGGTCCGGCCCGGGAATTGCACACAGATGACGGTGCGCGCCGGGTCTGTTTCAGCCAGGTCCTCACACCTGTCGAGCCAGTCATCCCGCTGCTAACGCCCGTCAAAGACGCCACAACGCCATCAGTGGCCTTCCCGCTCGTCGAGGATGCGCAACCATGACCGCGATTCCGGGCACACCACAACATCGACGCCTACAGTTGCTGCACGTGGCCGCAGCCACCTGGGTGCTGCTCGTCAGCGCCACGGTCGTGATCGACCACGTCGTCCTGTCGAACCTGGCCGAAGCGGCCAAAGACCGCACGCCAGCCATGCGGATCGCGGTCCTCGAAGGGCGGATGGACGATCTCGCGCAGCAACTCGAGCAGCACCGGCAACGGCCGACTGCACGGCCTCAGACGCGCTACGAGTCCGAGCGCCGCGCAGTCGATCAGCGGATTGCCGCGGTCGAGGAGGCTCTCGGCGATCACCCGACCACTGACGCACTGCAGTCCATGCTGGCCCGCCTCGAGCGGATGGAAGCGCGCCTCGCCACCCCACGGCCGACACCCTCGGCGTCTGTCCGTCCCCGCACACCTGGGCCGGTGAAACCCCGGACTATCGAACCTGCATTCCGGGTGATCGGCGTCGATATGCGCGCCGGGGAACGCTTCCTGGCGATCCTCCCCACCACTGCGGGCGCACTCGCACAGGTCCGCCTGCTGCGGCCCGGCGAAGCCGAGGCCGGCTGGCGGCTCGAGGCGATCGAGCGCGGCACCGCCATCTTC
>JBAYOV010000103.1:0-3149 GCA_041678045.1 Rhodocyclaceae bacterium | reverse complement strand
CGCACTGATGCCCAGCGACGGGCCGATGTGCATCCTCGATCCCTGCGCCGGCGAAGGCGTGGCAATCGCCGAAGCCGCCCATGCCCTCGGGCGCGAGCAGGCCAAGGCGTTCGCTGTCGAGTTCGACGCGGAGCGGGCACGCCACGCCCGCAGTCTGGTCGATCACTGCCTGCACGCGGACTTGATGGACACGATGATTTCCAAGCAGTCCTTCGGGCTGCTCTGGCTCAACCCGCCGTATGGCGATCTGTCCAAGGACGTCAACGGCAACATCGGCTATCAGGGCCAGGGCCGCGCCCGCCTCGAAAAGCTGTTCTACCGGCGTAGCCTATCGTTGTTGCAGTACGGCGGGGTCCTGGTCTTCATCGTTCCCAGCTATGTGTTGGACGAGGAGTTGGTCGGCTGGCTGACGCGCCACTACACGGATCTGCGCATCTACCGAGCGGTGGAAACGCAGTTCAAGCAGGTGGTGATCTTCGGCCGCCGCGTGCGCCAGCGCGAGTTGGCACCGGACTCGGCCAAGGCCGTGCGCAATCTGCTGTTGCAGATTGGGCAAGGAGATGCTGAAGCCGAAAAGCTGCCGAGCCAATGGCCATTCCTGCCATACATCGTCCCCACCAGTCCGGTCGAGCCAGAACAGTTCTTTCGCGTGACGATGGAACCCCTGCAGTTCGCCGATGAGGTGGGCCGCCTCCAGGGCCTGTGGCTATCGCTAGACACGCACCTGGGGTCCGCTCAGCAGTCGCCGCGTCCACCGGCGCGCGCCTTGTCTCACTGGCATCTCGCCCTGGCATTGGCCGCAGGTGCGATTTCAGGCGTCGTGCGCTCCAAGTCCGGGCGAGTGCTTGTCGTCAAAGGTGACACCCACAAGGACAAAGCGTTGCAGCGTGAGTTCACTGAACGCGAGGACGGCTCGGTTGCTGAGACCCGCGTCCTCACCGACAAGTTCGTGCCTGTCATCCGTGCCTGGGACATGACACCTGGCTCCCCAACGCGGGGAGAGGTGCTGACCATTCGCTGATCGTTTTTCCACCGCTGGCGGTTCGCCGTCAATCTCATCCACCCAACGGGGTCCTGCCACCCCGAGGGGGTGCCGTGGCCCCTACATCTTCAAGGAGCCTTCCATGGCAGCCCAAGCACTTCCCATCAGCCAGGCGAGCAGCCGGCGTTTCTCTCCCGGCCAGACCGTTATGACCTGCGGCGTCGATGCCCTGGTCCAACAAGGCCGGCTCAATCCAGTTCCATACCTGTATCGCCATCTCAATGGTGACTGGGGCGATCTCGACGACTGGGATAAGCGGCAAAACGATGCCGCGCTGGCGTCTGGCAAGGATCGCCTGTTTTCCTCCTACCAAGTCGCACCCTCCCTGCGTCTCTGGATCATCACCGAATGGGATCGCAGCGTGACCACGCTGCTGTTGCCCAGCGAGTACTGAGCTTCTCCATCCACGATGGCCGTGTGCCGTTTTCTTCTCTCACCACGGGGCATGCCTTCGCCCCGCTGCGGGTGGTGCATGCCCCATTTTCTTTGGAGTATCACCATGTCCCTCGATCTCGAAACCACCACCGCTGAAACTGCGCCCGTCCAGGGCGAACTGCTCGATGCGGAATCTTCTCCTCTGACCCTGAGCCTTCAGGATTTCGTCGGCGAGTTCGGCGACGAACTGCTCGATTCGCTGAACCGGGCCAATCCACCCGTCTACGGCGGCCTGCCGCGTGCGCACCGCCAGATTCTTGTTGCCAGCCTCAAGCGCAAGCTGTTTCCCGCGCAGGCCGAAGTCGTCCACGCTGCCGCCGAGCTGCTGATCGACCGTGGCGAGCGCGCTGCGATCATCAATGGCGAGATGGGGTGCGGCAAGACGACCGTCGGCATTGCCACGGCCGCCGTGCTCAACGCCGAAGGCTACCGCCGCACCCTGGTTCTTTCGCCACCGCACCTTGTCTACAAGTGGCGGCGTGAGATCCAGGAGTCGGTGGCGGGCGCCAAGGTTTGGGTGCTCAACGGCCCGGATACGCTCGTCAAACTCATCAAGCTGCGCGAGCAGTTGGGTGTGCAGCCCACGGGTCAGGAGTTCTTCATCCTCGGCCGCGTGCGGATGCGGATGGGATTCCACTGGAAACCCGTCTTCACCCAGCGGCGCACCCGCCATGGCGACGTGGCAGCGTGCCCGGACTGCGGCACGGTCATCACCGACCTCGACGGCGAGCCGGTCAATCCGGTCGCGCTCGAAGCCGAGGAGTACCGCAGGAAGTGCAGCCATTGCGCTGCGCCCCTGTGGACGCTGATCCGCCCGCGCAGCCTGTCCGGCAGCGACCAGTCCTCGGCCGTGCTGAAAGCCTTGAAACGCATCCCGACCATCGGGGAAGTCACCGCGCAGAAGCTGATGCAGAAGTTCGGCGACGGGTTTCTGGCGTCGATGCTCGGCGACAACATCCATGAGTTCATCAACCTCATGGACGGCAACGGGGAGCTTGTGTTTTCCGACCGTCAGGCCACGCGCATGGAACGCGCGATGGCGAACATGGAGTTCGGCTTTGGCGAGGGCGGCTACCAGCCGTCCGAGTTCATCAAGCGCTACCTGCCGCAAGGCACGTTCGACCTGCTCATCGCCGACGAGGCGCACGAGTACAAGAACGGTGGCAGCGCCCAGGGTCAGGCCATGGGCGTGCTGGCGGCGAAGGCTCGCAAGACCTTGCTGCTGACCGGCACGCTGATGGGCGGCTACGGAGACGATCTCTTCTATCTGCTGTTCCGCGCCTTGCCTGGGCGGATGATCGAAGACGGCTACCGCCCGACCACGAGCGGCAGCATGACCTCGGCAGCGATGGCGTTCATGCGCGATCACGGTGTCCTGAAGGACATCTACTCCGAAAGCACCGGCACGGCGCACAAGACAGCCAAGGGCACCAAGGTATCGGTGCGCACGGTCAAGGCCCCGGGCTTCGGCCCCAAGGGCGTGCTGCGTTGCATCTTGCCGTTCACGATCTTCCTCAAGCTCAAGGACATCGGTGGCAACGTCCTGCCGCCGTATGACGAGGAGTTTCGCGAGGTCCAGATGGACGTGGCGCAAGCCGCGGCCTACCGCGACCTGGCGGGTCGGCTGACCGCGGAGCTGAAACAGGCTCTGGCGCGACGCGATACGACCCTG
>JBAYOV010000102.1:0-3435 GCA_041678045.1 Rhodocyclaceae bacterium | reverse complement strand
GCCTTCGGGCTCCAGAAAGATCTGGTGGCTGTCCTTGTCGGCGAAACGGTTGATCTTGTCTTCCACACTGGGGCAGTAGCGCGGCCCCACCCCCTCGATCTTGCCGGTGAACATGGGGCTGCGATCAAACCCGGAGCGGATGATCTCGTGCGTACGGGCATTGGTGTGGGTGATCCAGCAAGGCAGTTGCTGCGGATGCATGTTGGCCTTGCCCATGAAGCTGAACACCGGCACCGGTTGGTCGGCGGTATCAGAACCCGGCATTCCGTCGCCCGGCTGCTCGGTGCATTTCGAGAAGTCGATGGTCCGGCCATCGATGCGCGGCGGGGTACCGGTTTTCAGCCGCCCCTGGGGCAGCTTCAACTCCTTGAGGCGCGCCGACAGCGAGACCGCAGGCGGGTCTCCCGCCCGGCCGGCCGCGTAGTTGTTCAGACCGACATGAATCTTGCCATCCAGAAAGGTGCCTGCGGTCAGGACCACGGTACGGCCACGGAAGCGGATGCCCACCTGGGTCACAGCACCCACCACGCGGTCACCCTCTACCATCAGGTCATCCACCGCCTGCTGGAACAACCACAAATTGGGCTGGTTTTCCAGAGCGCGACGAATCGCGGCCTTGTACAGCACGCGGTCGGCTTGCGCACGGGTGGCGCGCACCGCCGGCCCCTTGGAACTGTTGAGAATGCGGAACTGGATGCCACCTTCGTCGGTGGCCAGCGCCATGGCCCCTCCCAGGGCATCCACCTCTTTGACCAGATGACCCTTGCCAATCCCGCCGATGCTGGGATTGCAGCTCATTTGGCCCAATGTCTCGATGTTGTGGGTAAGGAGCAGGGTGGCACACCCCATGCGTGCGGCCGCGAGTGCTGCCTCGGTGCCGGCATGGCCACCGCCGACAACGATGACATCGAATTCCTGTGGATACAACATGATGAGAGCTCCGGGGCGGGCACGGTGACGGCCACACCCGATGATCCGGGGATGATGTTTCACGTGAAACACGCTGTGCCACACGCCTGCTCTGGACTGGGCGGCAAGGCGCCAATTGTCCCATCTTTGGATATGGCCTGCGGGAGACAGGAATCCTGCACGCCACCAATGCCACAATTAGGGCATGAACACTGCCATCCCCCTCCTCGTCTTTGCGGGCAGCACCCGCGAACAGTCCTGGAACCGCAAACTCGCCGGCGCCGTCACCGACATGGCCACCGCCGAAGGCGCCCAGGTCACCCGCCTGGAACTGGCCGACTTTGACGTGCCGCTGTACAACGCCGACCTCGAAGCCAAAGGCACACCACGCGATGTGATCCGCCTCAAGGAGATCTTCCACGCCCACCCTGCCTGGATCATCTGCTCTCCCGAGTACAACGGCAGCTACACGGCCCTACTCAAGAACACCATCGACTGGGTATCCAGCCCCGTCAAGGGCGACCCCGTCTGGGGCAGTGGCACCAGGGCCTTCGCCGGCAAGGTGGCGGGCCTGCTGTCCACCTCGCCCGGCGCGCTGGGCGGTATGCGCAGCCTGAGCCACCTGACGCCTTTGCTGCTGAACCTGCAGACGTGGGTTGCTCCGAAACAGTTCGCCATGCCCAAGGCCACCGAGGCCTTTGATCCGGATGGCCGCATCAGCAACGATGCGCAGCGCACAGCCGTGCACGGCGTCGTCGACCAGGTCTTGTGGGCAGCCCGACGCCTGAGCGCCTGATGGACTGCCGGCCGGGCTGCGCAGCCTGCTGCATCGCACCCTCGATCAGCAGCCCCCTGCCCGGCTTGCCGGGCGGCAAACCGGCTGGCCTGCGGTGTCCTCATCTGGACGACGCCTTGCGCTGCCGGCTGTTCGGCCAGCCCGAGCGGCCAGCAGTTTGCAGTTCACTACCTCCCAGCATGGAAATGTGTGGCGCCAGCCGGGCGCAAGCGCTATTGTTTTTAGAGCACCTGGAGTCTGCCACCTGCCCATCTGGTGTACGGTCCTGACAGCTCAGGGCTGGATGGCCTCGATCTGCGCCAACAGCCGGACCACTGCCGGCACACCGAAGCGCACCAGATAGTCCACGCCAAAGTCGGTGCGGTCGACCACGGCTTCAAACTCGCCTCCACACACGGTGCGCTTGAACACCAGGCTGTTGTAGCAGCTGAACTTCAACGCCCGGAAGGTGACCGGCCGGGTCTGACCGCGCAGGGTCAGCTGTCCCTGAACCTCCTGCACACGGCCGTTGCTGAAATCGAACCGTTCCGACACAAAACGTGCCACCGGATACCGCTCCGCATCCAGCAGATCGGGCCCGAGCAGTTGCCGGTCAAACGCCGCGGTGCCGGTGTTGACCGAACCGACCTCGATCGTGATATCCACCCGGCCGACACCGGCGATGCGGTCAAGGAACACGGTGCCGTGCACCCGATCAAAACGTCCGCGATTGGTGGTCGCGCCAAAGTGATCAATCTCGAAACGGGCAAAGGTGTGGGTCGGGTCAAGCGTGAGGTCGGCGGGATGGGCCTGCGCCGACACTGCAAGAACCGTCGCCAGCCCCACCCTCAACGCCACACGCATGACACAGCACTCCTGATGACGGGTGAACCGCCCGAAAATGGGCTTGTGTACGGGCGGCAAGCCATCACACAACCAACGGGCGCCGAACGCTCACCGCCTGATGGCCACGACATCGATCAACAGGCGGACATCCCTCGCCAGGCCCCACTGTACGCCATGGTCCATCCCGAACGCCGTGCGGTCGATGGTCGTCTCGAAGCGTCCCTGGCAGACCTCACGCCGGTGGACAGGGCTGTCCTGGCAACTGAACTGCGTGGCCTTGAGCGTCACTGGCCGGGTCTCTCCCCGCAGGGTGAACTGCCCATGCACCGCCGTCACTGACTGCCCCTCAAAGACGAAACTGTCGGAAACGAAACGGGCCAGGGGGTAGCGTTCGGTGTGAAACAGGTCGACGCTGTTGAGCTGCCGGTCAAACGTTTCGGACGCCGTGTCCACCGAGCTCACATCGATGCTGATGTCGACCCGGCCCTCACGGGCCGAGCGGTCCACGGAAACGACGCCTTCCTTGTTGGCAAAGCGTCCCTGGCCGGTGAAGATGCCGAACAGGCTGATCTCGAAGCTGGCGATGGTGTGGGTCGGGTCGATCACATAGTCGACCATCTGGCCAGCGCCGTCCGTGGGCAGTAAGGCCGCCGCCACCAGCGCACGCAGAGCGCGGTGCACGGCGGACGCCCTCCTCGGCATCGCCGGAACGGACAAAAGGCCCGCACTCGGCGGGCCCTTCTGCAGGCCGGTCTGCACTCAGGCGGGCATCACTGCTTGACGGCTTCGACCTGGATCACCAGGCGAACGTTCTTGGGAAACCCCCACTGGACACCGTAGTCCATGCCGAAGGCGGTGCGGTCGATGGTGGCTTCGAAGTCGCCACCGCACACTTCACGCTTGAG
>JBAYOV010000101.1:0-3468 GCA_041678045.1 Rhodocyclaceae bacterium | reverse complement strand
GGCCAGCGGCGCGTGGATGTCGGCGGTGAGCTCGGCGAGGCGGCGCTGATCGTCCGGAGGCAGGGTCTTGAAGTCGCGCAGTCGCACCAGCTGGCGCGCCAGCAGGATCAGCACCACGCGCAGATCCTTGACGATGGACAGCAGCAGCCGCCGCAACCCCTCCGAACCGGTGCGCGCGCCGCGCTCGGCGTAGATCGACCAGACTTTTTCGGCTTCGCGCAGGCCTTCGATCAGGGCAGCGGGGGCCAGCGCGTCCGCGAGAACCCCGGGCTCTGGCAGCGCCACGTGTGCGGCGGCAGCAGACAGCGTGCCGGAGTCGGCACCGAGCGTCTCGAGCACCAGCAGCGTGTGCACCAGCTCGGATTCTCTCGCCGAGGCCAGAGGATGCGCCGCCAGCCATTCCTGCACCGGTTGCGACAACGACGCCTGTGCCCGTGCCGGCAGGCACAGCCAGTCGGTCAGGCGATCAACGCGATAGTCGTGCGAACCCATGCGGACAGTCCACTACAAAAGACAACGCCGGGGAAGGCCGGCTCCATCGCCCCTGGGCCGTCGCGGCCCGTGAGCCGTGGATAGCTCCCTCGCGCAACCGCGTCCAGTCCTCCAAACAAAAAACGCCAGGATCCGTCCCAGCGTTCGATGCTGCCGCTATCAGTGTCGTGCTTTCCTGGCCGACACCCGCCGCACGCACGCGGCGATGTCGCGCTTATTCCGGCGTGAAGGTCGCCGAGAGGATGCAGTTGTCCGCCACGATGGGATTGGTTTCACCCACGTACGCCTGAATACCGAAGTCCCAGGCAAGCGAATTGAGGCTGCAGTTGGTTGCACTCACCGCAGAGGGGGAGCCACTGAAGCCATAGCCCGAATCGGCGACCGGCTTGAAGCGCACCTTCTGTCCGTGCGGGATGGCCACGGTGGTCCCGGGAAGCTCATTGTTGCTCGCATCCAGGAACTTGATCGTGCCGTTCTGGATGGTCGGACTCACCGCGACGTTGTGCGTGATCAGTTCGAATTCGAACGCCACCGAGCAATTACTGGTGATGTTGGTCAGCAGGTACTCGGTGCCGTTGATCCAGATGCCCGGGAAGGAAGCGCAGGTGCTGGAGACATTGCTTACGTGATGGTTGGCGGCAGGGCTGACGATGAAGCTGGCGTGCTGGTCGTGCTGCACCAGCACGCTCCCGGGCGATACCGTGCCGTTGCCCGTGGAGGTGGCCGTGACCGTGTACTGGGCCACCTTGAAGGCCACCGAAACTGCGCAGGAAAGGTCGGTCACCGGGGCCGTCTGCCAGCTCGTGCCACCAACCTGGGTGATGCCGCCGCAACCGGTGGTCGCATTCGTATCGACCGTGTAGCCGACGTTCGGGGTGATCGTCAGCGGCGCAGGCTGGTTGTAATGAACCGCCTGGCTGGCCGGCGAAACCGTACCGTTGCCGCCGCTCACGCTGGCCGTGACCGTCGGCATGGTACGGAAATTGGCGGTGAGCGTGCAGGTGGCCGCGGACGTGGTGGTGAAGGTGCCACCGGTGGTGGTGCCGCCCGTCGTATTGCCGACGCATCCGGTGAATTCGGTGAAAGTGTAGCCACTGTTCGCCGTGGCGCTGTACACCAGTCCCTGCGTACCCGGCGGACACGTGGTTACCGTCCCCGCCTCGGCGGAGCAGCCGGCCGGGACGGAAACGCGGGTGATCGACCCACCCGACGCGTCGCTGGGGTTGTTGTTGGTGGACACCGCGCGCGTCACCTGGATCTGGCTCACCACCTCGATCCGCAGACTGCGGCTGTTGTCGGCGTAGTTGCCGTCGGGCGACGCATTCGGGTTCGAGAATGCCGCGACCTGGATCAGCGCCATGGACTGGCCGGCGCTGGTGTCGATGCTCGACGACTTGCGCGTCAGGGTGTACTCGCGCTGCGTGCCTTTCACCAGCGTGCCGATATTCTCGACGAGCTTCAAGGATCCGACCCCGCTGTTGCAGGCGGACCCGGCACCGTGATCGAAACAGGAAACGCGGCTCACGGTCGGCCCCATCAGCGCGGAGGCCGTGGGCACGAACTCACGAATCCGAACGTTCTGCGCATCCGCCGTACCCTTGTTGGACACGCGCACCTTGAACTGCACGTTGCCCGTGGTCGACTGCTGCAGCACGTCGCCGGCGACCGGATTGCCCGATTGCACGTCGATCAGCTCGACCCGCAGGTCCGCCATCGACGGCTCCATGCTGTCGGCGAAGAGATGATTCGCCGTACCGGGGCCGGTAGTGGGAGGAACGGTGTTGGGAGCCAGACCGGCGTGGCAGCGCAGCCATTGGACGCCATTGTCCGTGCGCTGCGGCACCAGCGCGCCGCTGGTCAGCACATAGCTGAGCGAGTTGACGCCCGGCATCGTTTCAGATCCGAGCCCGACGTTGAAATGCATGGTCTCGGTGTTGGCATCCTTCACCGAAAGCTTCCAGTTGCCCGAACCTGCGGTACCCGCGTAGTAGTCCTCGCACAGCGCCGGTTCGAGCAGGGCAAGATTCAGCGTCGGCGGGGTGCCTCCCAGGGTGTAGACGGCTTGCTCTGCCAGGGGCAGCGTCAGGCCGCCCATCTGCACCGCCAGCCCGGCCGCGGTGGCCTTGCTGCAGTTGCCCTGCGTCAGCCCGGGGATTTCCAGCACGCCCAGGCCGATGCTGGAAACGTCGAACCAGCCATAGTCGGGATTGAATCCGGCGGTGCACAGGCGGTCGCCCGGAACTGCGGCAACGGATTCCGGCTCCATTGACGCGAACTCCAGCGCCTGCGCCAGAACCGAACCACTCATGCCGACCGTCGCAAAGGCGGCGAGCGCGAGCAGATGTGTCTTGAAGCGCTTCCTGCTGCGCACGGGATTGCAGATCGCATCCATCACTCTGTCACTCCTTGACTGATTGGCCGAGTCCAGCCGTTGCGAAAATTGCGTCATTCCATCGCCTTGAACATGCGGTCGGGCTGACCGCAGGAGACACCCGCGCCGCGCGCAAGGCGCGTCCATCTGATTGATTGTAGCCCACGAATGTCAAGTGGAACGTGAACTTTTCCGAAAGACGACGGTCGGCCGGCTGGGGGCTGTGACCGGCAAACCGGGCGCGGCGAGCCGCGTCACCGGAGGCCCCGCCCCGCAATTTCGCAGGCCGAAGTCGCCGGGGCGCGCCTGTGCCCACGCTCGCGCGCCTGCGCGGGTGCGACGGTGAAGGCTTCGCCGGTCCTGGCGGCAAGGCGCAATGGGACGGCACGATGGCGGAATGGAATCGCCTTCGGCGGTTCCAATGGAATGGGCTTTTCCCACCCTACGGCTGCGCCGCGCCTGCGCGCAGCAGCTCGAGCTGTCGCGCCAGTCGCTTGGCCGAGACCGGGATGGCAGTGCCGAGTTCCTGGGCGAAGAGCGAGACGCGCAGTTCCTCCAGCTCCCAGCGCAGCGCCTGCCAGCGCGGATCGGCGAAGGCCGGGGTG
>JBAYOV010000100.1:0-3577 GCA_041678045.1 Rhodocyclaceae bacterium | reverse complement strand
GCCCAGCAGCTCCAGCCCCACGCGCAGCACCTCCAGCGTGCCGCGCTCGTCAAGGGCCTTGCGCAGTCGGTCCAGCAGCATCGCCTCAGCGGCGGGGCCGTGGTTCTTCTGCAGGCTCTCCCAGGCCTGTGGCTGGGTGGTCTGCACCCAGGCCAGCACGTCGGCCGGATACAGGGCGCGGGCGGTGTCGTAGCCCTTGGCGTCACCCTCAGTGCCTTGTGCGGCGTACAGCCAACCGTGGGCGGCCAGGTGGTTGCAGATGTCGATCTCGAACTGGATCTCGTTGTGCAGTGTCACTCGCTCACCCTTCGCTGCCGTTGTTGTTCTCAAGAACCGATGGCCTGGCGCTTGATGGCGTCCAGGGTCTTGCCGTCCTTGTCTTTCCATTCCAGCCAGCCGTTGGCGGTGCGGCCCAGAACAGCCACCGCCGCCATGCTGGGGGAGCGGAACTCGTGGTCTTTCACAAACACCACGGTTTCGCCCTCAGCCTTCATGACGCCATTGGCCACGAGCTTGTCGCGGAAGTTGGCATCGCTGGTGCCGGCGATGGACGGGACATTGTCCTTGCGGCCAATGGAGCCGGCCAGCACTACAAACCCTGACGTGGTGTACAGCCCTTTGGCGTTGGCACCGCCCGCCGTGCAGTAGAAGTAATCTGACGGCTGCGTGTCTTTGGCCGCAGGGGCCACGGGGTCGAACAGGGGGTGTCCCAGCGTGGACAGCAGCGTCGCGCCAGTTTCAAACACCTCGTGGCAGTCGGCCTCCATGGGCGCGGGCGTGTGCGGGCGGCTGCCGCCGTTGCCGTTGGAGTCGGCATACCGACCGGCTTTGCGCGTGGCCTGGATACTGAGCCACTCCAGGAAGAGTGCGTGCGTTTGGGTCAGCGAGTGGGTGCGTGAGATGAGCACCAGGGCGCGCTCCCAGAACGGCTTCTTGCTGTCGTGCTCGGCCAATCGAGCGCGCAGGTCCCCGGTCTGTCCGATGTAGACCTGCGGCTCATTGCCGTCTTCAGGCTCTGCCACCAGGTAGTACACCCCAACCTGGGCACTTTCCGGCATCTTGAGGAAGTCCGGCAGCAGCTTGCGTGGCACGTCGATCACCTGGACGATGCGCGTGGTGATCTCGGCCACGCGGATGCCGGTGGGGTCACCGCCGGGCAGGAAGATCTGGATGGTCTTGGGCGTGGCGTTCATGCGGGGAGGGCAGAGGCCAGGTTACGAACGTCGATCTGACCGGTGACGGCGGCGGAGATCAGGGCGGTGCGGCGTTCTTGAAGAATCGTGATCGTCTTCTCCGCCTCGCCGATGAGTTCGTCGGCTTGGGCTGCGTACTTGTCGAGCAATTCGACTATCTCGGTTTGAGTCGCCAGCGGTGGAACAACGATTGACAAGTTTTCTATCACGCCCATTCCGATGTTCTGCTGCGTTCCAAAGCTCCAGCCCAGCGTGACGCCCTCCAGGAAGTTGCGCGATCGAATGAAGTGGAGGGCGAACCTGGGCAGCACATCAGGACCACACCGAATCACCGCAAGAGGCGACCAGATGTTGAACTCAACGTCGGTCTCAACAATTGCGGAAACCCCAGTCGTCGCCCCCGACTTGATCATGAATATGTCATCCCGCTGAGGAATGTACTTCTGAGAAAAGCGACGATGGTCCTCCAAGGAGATGAACCCTCGTATACGCTCAAAGTCGATTCGTCCGGATGAAACCGCTTCTGCCGAAACGAAAGGTATGCCCTCATCTAAGAAAACCGGGGTTTCATGAGGTCCATCCGTGACCGGCGTGGAAACGATCCGCTTGATGGTCGTCACGCCCCAATGCGCCGGCACCTCACCCAGCCACTCCACGCCCGAGTCCTTCATCGGCACCGACGGGTCCAGGCCCTTGGTCACGGCGTGGGAGATGACGGCCTGGCGCTTCTCCTTGAGCAGTTCGATGAGCCGTTCCTGCTCGGCCACCAGCGCGTCGATTTTGGCGGTTTCGTGGTCGAGGAAGTTGGCGATGGCTGCTTGTTCAGCCAGTCCTGGCGCAGGGATACGAAGGCTGGCAACGACGTCCTGATTGATGTTGGGTTGTCCTCCACCTGTGGAGAAGAGATCGATGATGATCTGCTTGAAACCCTGTAGCCAGTAATAGGTAAAGGCGATGTCCAGATGTCTTGGGGTACTCAGTACGCAGCATGCTTGATTGGTTACTGCGTCGATACCAAGGATGCCAAGACGCCCTATCGTGGCGCCATACATAGCGACAACAAGTGAACCAGCAGGATGCACCCGAAGGGCTGAAAACTTATCTAGAGCGGCATTTGTGACCGATTTTTTTGTCTCCATGATGATGTTTTCGCGCAGCTCACCCGTGGTCACCCACGGGATACCGACGTTGTCATACCACTGCTCTTCATTGCTTGGCGGCGTCGTTCCACTGCCAATTGAGCCAAAGGCATGTGCCAGTTTCCAGGCTTCCCAATGGTCCGGAACTTCCCCCAGCCACTCCACCCCACTGTCCTTGTACGCCGGATACCGCGGGAAGCTCATGCCGACAGCCCCTGGATCATGGCGAGGATACGGTCGGTGGTCTGCTTCAGGTCGGCGTCAATCTCCGCCAACGGGCGCGGTGGCTTGAAGACGTAGAAGTGGCGGTTGAACGGGATTTCGTAACCCACCTTGGTCTTCTCATGGTCGATCCAGGCGTCTGGCGCGTGGGGCAGCACCTCGCGTTCAAAGTAGGCCTGCACGTCTTCGCTCAGCGGCACGTTTTCGGTGTCGCGCAGGGCGCTGTCGGGCTGGGGTTTGCCTTTCTGCTTGCCCTTGCTGCCCAGCACGGGCTGGCCGTGCTCGTCCCGCAGCGGGCGTTCCACGGTGATGGTGGTGTAGCCGAAGGCCTGGTTGGGGAAGATGCGGCTGATGGGTTTGCCGTCTTCTTCAGCCTCCACAAACTGGCCGAAGAGCTGGGTGATGCGGTCGATGTGCGCGTCGCTCAGTTCCTTGCGTTTGCTGCCTAGGCTCTTGCGCATCTTCTGCCAGTAGCCGCTGGCGTCGATGAGCTGCACTTTGCCCTTACGGGCGGCGGGCTTGCGGTTGCTGATGATCCAGATGTAGGTGCTGATGCCGGTGTTGTAGAACATGTCGGTGGGCAGGCCGACGATGGCTTCGCACAGGTCGTTCTCCAGCATGTAGCGGCGGATTTCGCTCTCGCCACTGCCGGCCCCGCCAGTGAACAGCGGTGAGCCATTGAGCACGATGCCGAAGCGGCTTCCCCCTTCGGCGGCCGGGCGCATTTTGCTGATCAGGTGCAACAGGAACAGCATGGACCCGTCAGACACACGGGGCAGGCCGGGGCCAAAGCGGCCGTTGTAGCCCTGCTGCTCGTGTTCCTTGCGCACTTCCTTTTCGACCTTCTTCCACTCCACGCCAAAGGGCGGGTTGGCCAGCATGTAGTCGAATTTCTTGTGGGCGTGGCCGTCGTCGCTGAGGGTGTTGCCAAAGGCGATGTTGGCCACGTCCTGCCCCTTGATGAGCATGTCGGCCTTGCAGATGGCGTAGGACTCGGGGTTGAGTTCCTGGCCGAAGACGGTC
>JBAYOV010000099.1:0-3595 GCA_041678045.1 Rhodocyclaceae bacterium | reverse complement strand
GGACGGGCAATGGCTCGCGCCGCGTGGGGCCACGCCGACGAGCCACATCTTCAAGCTTCCGCTCGGCCTGATGGGCGGGCGGCGGGCAGACTTCAGCACGTCCGTCGACAACGAATGGCTGTGCCTGCGGCTGCTGAAAGCCTATGGCTTGCCCGTGGCTGACGCCCGCATCGCGACCTTTGGTCGGCAGCGCGTGTTGGTGGTAGAGCGTTTCGACCGCCGCGCCGCACCCAATGGGCAATGGCTGATGCGTCTGCCACAGGAAGACTTTTGCCAGGTCGAGGGCTGCTCGCCATTTCGCAAATACGAGAACGAGGGCGGTCCAGGGCTCAGGGCCCTGTTCGGCACGCTGCGGCAATCGGTGAACGCCGAGGCCGACATGAAAACGCTGATGGCGACCCAGGTGCTGTTCTGGTTGCTGCGCGCACCCGACGGTCATGCCAAGAACTTCAGCATCCAGCTTCTGGCACGCGGTCGTTTCCAGTTGACCCCGCTGTATGACGTGATGTCGGTTTACCCCGTTTTGGGCGATGGCTCCAACCAGTGGTCGTCGTATGAGATCAAGCTGGCGATGGCCCTGCTCGGCAAGAACCGGCACTACGAGATGCACGGCATCCAGCGCAGGCACTTCAACAGCACCGCGCAGAAAGTTGGCTACGCATCGACCGCCGAGCCGATCATCGAAGAACTTCTGGCTCGTACACCAGCGGCCATTGCCGAAGTGCAAACCGAATTGCCACAGGACTTCTCACCGCGTGTCCGCGATACCATCCTGGGCGGCCTTGAGCAGGCGGCCAGAACACTTGTCAGCGTTCCAGAACCCTCAAAGAGAGGTGGCGCGCCATCGAACCACCCGTCGAGATAGATTCGCGAGCATTGAATCTCTTTCTTCCCGGCGAGCAAGCACCTGAAAGGTGCGAGCGTGCGAGACTTTTCCTTCACCCTCTCAGGCGGTCTTGGCGAACAGTGCCACGTCCTGCAAGCCCTCGAAATGGGCATCACAGGTAAGCAGTTCAGCGCCTTGATGTCGTGCCGTCGCGTAAACGATGGCATCGGCGGTGGCCAGCTTGTGCTCGCGGTGCAGGTCTGCCGCGAGCAGGGCGATGGTGGTGTCCAGAGGCACGACGACACACTTCTGCGTGTAGGCGATCACCTGGTCGGCCTGTTCCTCGCCGAGTTCACGCATCAGCCACTTCGACAGTTCGAGCTGCACGATGGTCGGCACGATGCATTGCGGCTTGTCCGGGAACTGCTTGCCCAGCTTCTTGCCGAGCGCGCTGCCGGTGAGCCATTCGATCCAGGCCGAGGTATCGACCACACGCGGCGGTACCGCCATCAGTAGCGGTCCTTGCGGTCGCGGTAGCCGTCGGTGCGTGCGCCTTCGGCGATGCCGGCCAACTGATCCAGCTCGGGCACGGGCATCACCAGCACGCCCTTGCCCTTGGGGATGAACACGAATTCCTGCCCGGCCTCCCAGTGCTGCGCCTCGCGCACGGCCTTGGGAATGGATATCTGGTACTTGCTGGATAGCGTAGCGGTAGCGGCCATTGTCGTACCTTCAAACAATCGATCACAATTCGGTAAGAATATACCGCTTCGCCCTGGGAAACCGGACACTTTCATCCCACCCCCATGCCCCAGTGCCGGCCGAAGGTCCAGGTCACGCCGCCCCGCACCACCGCCGTCATGCTCTGCCCCAGGCCGGTTTCGGCAGCGATGGTCTGAGTGGCCGTCGCCAGCTCCCGGTTGCGCAGTGTTCGCAGCAGGTTGCGATCCAGCTCCGGCCAGCGTTCCTGCTCCACCTCGCGGGCCATGCTTTGCTGGATCTCCGGTTCGGTGTGCGGGTCCCCGGCGCCAGTGCATGAGGGCAGCAGCGCGTCGATCTGGCATCTGGCGGACGTACTGGCCTGGTTTCAGGCCAAGGGCAGCTATGCGCTGGGCAGGGACGTTCTGGAGGTGGCGCGGGTGGCCTTGCAGGTCAACGTGGCGAAGGAAGGGCGGCGGCTGCCGCGCTCGGCGTCAACGGAGCTGAAAGCCTTGGTAGGTTGAGGGCCCTTGCCCGAACGGCCTACGGCGCACGCCGCACGAGCCTGCGCCGCTGCTTGGCATCGAGACCCGCGATTCCGCGCAGGTCTGTATCGACCTGCCCTGACTTGAGGTCATCGTGCGCTTGCTTGATCACCGGATCTGGCGTGCTGCTGGTCGCGTCAGTACCTTGGTCTCGCTCGTGAGGCAGTCTCAGACCCGGCTCGCCGTCACCGGCTGTGCCAGGCGCATGAGGAGCCGTAGCGGCCTGGCCCGGTACCGTGGATTTGCCAGCCTGGCTTTGGACATGGCAATGGGTCTTCGAATGGGATTTGTCTTTCATGATGGTTTTCTCCTGCTGAAACGTCCCGGAATCACGCCGACAGCCCGGCTGCCAGAGATATCGATACAGATACTGAGCAATCAAGGTGCCCGGGGCAACACACCCTGCGAGAAGCGTCTGGCATCGTTCAGACGAAAGCGCATACCGTCAGATCCCGCCAGATTCGGTGTCTTTTTTCTTCGAGCGGAAATTCAGGGCGGTAACAGTTTCCGCTTGAGTCGGAAATCGATTCCTTCGATACGGGAACGAGATTTGCCGGTTGTTTACGCGTGGGGATTTTGGCGGTTACCGTTCAGTGGGGCGTACACATGGTTTCCTCCAGGCACTGCAGCCGCCGTCAAGGATGGGCGTGGCGTCGCCAGGCGCCACAGCCTGTATCGATTTTCGTATCAAGCCGGAGAACGAAGATGGCCAGAGCACGATATGACCAGCACCAGTTGAAAGACCTGCTGCTGCAGATGATGGAAACCGAACTCGGAGGCGAGCAGGTCTATCGCACCGCGCTGACATGCGCGATCGACGACGATCTGAAGAGGGAATGGGGGGAATACCTTGAAGAAACGCTGACCCACCAGGACGTCGTGCGTCGCGCCTGCGAACTGCTGGATATCGATGCCGATCAGGAGGTGCCTTCTCGCGCGGTCGTCAGGCACATAGGCAAGTCTCTGGTGAAAGCCATGGAACTGGCCAGGAGCAGGGGGAGCGCGGCGGCGGCCCAGCTCGTCGCCTGCGAATGCGTCGTGCACGCTGAAACCAAGGACCATGCCAATTGGGAGCTGTTGGGAAAGGTTGCAGAGATCGCGACCGGGGATGCGGGCGAGGCCCTCAAGACAGCCCATGAGCGAGTGGAGAAGGATGAAGATCATCACCTCTATCACACCAAAGGCTGGTGCCGGGAGCTCTGGATCCAGAGCCTGGGTATGCCTGCGGTGTTACCCCCGCCTGAAGAGGTCAAACAGGTGGAAACGGCCATCGGTGCCGCTCGCGCGCACCAGCAGCGCAAAAGCATGCTGTAACGAGTTCCATGGCGCGTCTCCGTTCGCTCAGGTCCCTGAAGCGCCGGAAGAAGGCAGTGAATGTTGAACCTTGATATTCATCCGGCCGAATTGGCATTGCGTGCGGTTTCTGTCTACGCCCTGCTGCTGCTCATGATGCGCTTGACGGGACGGCGTATCGTGGGACAGCTCACACCGTTCGATCTGCTGGTCGTGATGCTCGTCAGCGAGG
>JBAYOV010000098.1:0-3873 GCA_041678045.1 Rhodocyclaceae bacterium | reverse complement strand
TCGCCCGGCAGCGCGCGGAACAGGTCGAGCTGTTCCCGCTGCTGCGATCGCTGCCCCGACGGCAGCGATGGGCTGGACATGACGATGGCCACCGGCGAGCCGACGATCAGCGGCCATCACGGTAGTCGCCCGCGTGACGCTCGGCATATTCCGGGTCGGACGTGGCCTCGTAGCTGCGCTGGTCGGCCCAGGCATCGAGGTCGGCCACCGCGTACATGACGCGGCGGCCGAACTTGCGGAACTTCGGGCCGCCGCCGATCACGCGCTGTTTCTCCAGCGTGCGCGGCGACAGCCGCAGGTAGTCGGCGGCTTCGTCGTTGGTGAGATAGCGTTGGGGCTGCGCAAGCGCAGCGACAGCAGCGGCGGCAGGCCGCAAGGGAGCTGGTCGCATGGGATGGTCCTCCATCAAGCCCGGCCACACCACGCGGCCGGATAGAGGCACTTTCAAGAAATTCGGGCTTCCTGCTAAGGGACGAAATGCAAGGTGCGCAAAACGTCCCCCTTACTACGATGCGACTGGCGGAAGCTGTGCCAGACTGCGATAGCCGCCGCGCATCAGCGCCACGCCACGCCGCACCAGCCGGCGTACACGAGCGCGTACAGCGCTGTCCTTGTGCCAGTCGGCCACGACGGCATCCACGCCAAAAAGCCCTTCGGCGACTTCGCGCAAGGACGCACCCGCCAGGGTCGCGTCCAGCGCCTGAAGCGTGTGCAGTTCCAGCAATGCGGACAGCAGCGGACGTGGCCGGACGGTCGCCGCAGGTACGGTACCGGCTGCTACGGCGATCTTGTTCAATTCGCTCGCCAGGGCCGCATAGCGTTCGCAAGGCGCGGCGCAGGCCCGGATGGCATAGGCGTAAGCCATGCCATCGACCAAGCCTGGCGCGAGCACGAAACGTAGGCAGCAGCCGGGCCAGCGCGTCACCAGCACCAGGCGCTTGCCGTCATGGATCAGGTGTTTGTGGCCCGGCAGCTTCCAGAACTCAAAGCACAGCGCATCGGGCGGCGGATCGGCATCCGGGAAGAGCTGCACCACGGCATCGTGATCAGGGAACCAGGCTGGGTGCGCGTCCCGCGCATCCAGAGCGGGATCTTCCAGCAGGCGCAGCCCCCAATGCCCGGTAGCATCCGGTTGGTGACGACGGCGCAGCCAGTCGCGCCGGTAGTCGGGATGGCGGCGAAGGTACTCCCAGGCCAGCGCAGGGCCATCCAGGTGCAGAACGTAGAGATAGGCCGCCGTGGCATACCACGGCTCGGCACTGCGATCAGCCATGAGGCAACCTCCCTGTGCTGGGAATACGTCGCCACGGCGAAACGGCGTGCTACGAGGCCATCGTCAAAACGTCATGGGTGAAGCGTAAACTGGCAGTGTCAAGACCGATGAACTCCGATGCGTTGCTGAAATCGTCCGAGTGCGACGGCGGCAACGCACTCCAATGGCATGCCGCGTCGGTCAGCTTGCCGCAGCCCGCGCCCGGCATCATGACCGTTTCGATCAGGCACGCACCACTGCGGTGCAACACTGCCGATTCAGACCGAACGGGTCACAGACCAGACCGAAATAGACACAGTGCGCTTCGCTTCGCGGTGGCGCTCAATCGAGGATTGAGCCGTTGTCTTCGGCCAGTCGCAGGTATTCCGACAGCCGCCGCACCGGCTGGAAGTAGCGATCCCGCATCACGGGCTGCTGGCGCGGCCCGACGATGGCGGCCAGGTCGGACAGCTTCACCGTACCCAGTGTTGGCATGCCAATCCCCAAGTCGATCAGGCCGTGGGCAGTATCGCCATCGGCTGGGTCGAGCGAAGCCACCAGCCAGGTGGCATGCGCATCCGGGGTGAACAGGCGCACCACGGGCAGCAGATCGGTGTCCTGCCCGGCAGCGCGGGTCTGGCCGTTGGCCAGCAGGCGCGAGCGTTCGTCGGCGGTAATGAGCTGAGTCATGGCTGCACGTCCACGGACTTACGGAGCAGCAGAGGCGCTTTCACGCCTTCCAACGAAAGCACCAATGCGCAACCCCACGTATCCGCAGAGACGTAGAAGCACGAAGGCACATGCACGGAAATCAGGAAAGACACGGATCAGGCTCTCCGCTTTTGAAGAAAGCCGCCGATGCGGATTTCTTCAAAAGAACAAACAAACCAGATGAACACTATAGATTGTAGCCCTATAGGGCGCAATAGGTTTTCATTCTGGATTTTGGGGAGTATCCAGAATGACGACGCGCAAGCCATCGTTGCCCGATGCTCTGAGGCGGATCAGGAAGGCACGCGGCCTGAGCCAAGAGGCGTTCTCAGACGTGTCCAGCCGCACCTACCTGAGTTCGCTGGAGCGGGACCTGAAAAGCCCGACGCTGAACAAGCTGGCCGAACTGTGCGAAGTCATGGAGGTTCATCCGCTCACGCTGCTGACGTTGGCGTATGCCGGCGACAGCGAGCGCAACGCCGATCAACTGCTAGAGCAGGTGCGGCAGGAGCTGAATGGGATCATCGGCGACGAAAGAGGACAGCTTTCGGTCACAGGCGAGCGATGATCCGCAGCTTGGTTGCGTGGGCGCATTCAAAAATGCGACGTCAAAACATGAGGAAATAGCGCGTCACATGAAACTACAGAGCATCCGACTGTTCAGCTTTCAGTCGTTTGGGCCGAAGCCCACTGAACTGACCCTCAACGACATTACCTATCTGATCGGACCGAACGGCTCAGGCAAGACGGCAGCACTTCAGGCGCTGTGCCGCTTGTTTGCCTTCGACCCCTCGTTGCGGCGCATCCGGCGCTCGGACTTCCACGTTCCCTATGACGAAGAGGAAGTTCCCGAGGAGCGGCAGCTCTGGATCGAAGCTGACTTTATCTTCCCCGAACTTGAAGACGATGATGATGTCGCGACAGTTGCTCCCCATTTCGACCATATGCGGTTGGACTTCGCCGATGGCCCGCCTCGTGTCCGATATCGCCTGGACGCGACGATGGGCGTGAATGGCGACATCGAGGAAACCGTGGTTCATGTCTTGGATCTTAATGCCGATGGTTCTCCTCTCACGACGGCACAGGTTACGCGAGCAGAACGCAACCATGTGCAGGTTCACTATCTACCTGCACGAAGAGATCCCGCCGAGCACATCGCTTACAGCGCCAATGCTTTGCTCGGCCGTATGCTGCGAGCCGTAAACTGGGAGGACGAGCGAGAAGAAATCAAAGGCTTCACGGACAAAATCAGCGAAAGCCTTGCTAGCAATCCGTCGATCGCAACACTGAGCGAGAGCCTGAAGACAACTTGGAGCACCTTGCACAAAGGCAGTTTCTTCACCGACCCCAAAATTACCTTTGTCGCATCCGAGATCGAAGCCTTATTGCGACACCTGTCCGTCTCATTTTCTCCTGGGCACGATGAGGAATTGGTCGATTTCTCCAGGCTAAGTGATGGCCAGAAGTCCATGCTCTATCTGTCACTGGTGCTTTCGGCACAGTCGATCGGGCGTGCTGTCCTTGCCGGTGACGATGATACTTTCGACCCGGACAAGTTGCGTCCCCCGGTATTTACGATCGTCGCCCTTGAGGAGCCTGAAAACAGCCTCTCGCCTCACTACCTGGGACGAATCGTGAATGCTCTGGTCACTATGGCGGGTAACGAGGATGCCCAAGCCCTGATCGCCACCCATGCACCTTCCATGCTGCGGCGAGTGGACCCTAGTTTGACTGTGTCAAAAATTTTTGAGTCTGTTGCACAATATACCCCTCGACCTGAAGGGGGTGTGCCCGTGAGCATGGAGACCGAACTCGACCGTTACCTGGAGCGCCTGGCAAAGGTGCTGGGCCATGCGGACCGCCGGGCTGGATTGCGGGATTACTGCCGTGGCCTGATGTTGCCGATCCAG
>JBAYOV010000097.1:0-4148 GCA_041678045.1 Rhodocyclaceae bacterium | reverse complement strand
CTTGGCGAAGTACGCAGTCGCCTTTTTTAAAATATCGACATGCATCTTCAGCCGCGCGTTCTCCGCACGCAGCCTGGAGATCTCCATCTGTTCGGGCGTAACCGGCTTGGTGGCGGCGCCGCTGAGCTGCCCCGCGCGGGCAACCCTGACCCAGTTACGCAGCGTCTGCGCGACCAAACCGAGCTCGCGCGCCGCCACCCCGGCACCCACCTCCTGAGCCCGCTTGACGGCCTGCTCCTTGAACTCGGCCGTGTACTCCTGCTTCGGAATCCTGTTCACTTTCTCTTCCCTCAAGTCTCGATGTTAGCCATCGACCCTTGGAAGACGAAATTCAGGGGGCACCTCAGGCACATAACCGGGTACATGAATACGGTGCGTGCATCGGACTTTTGCCTTTGCACCAGGTAAGTATTGATGCAGGCGTTCCTATGGTCGGTTCATTGGCATAATATGCCAATCCTGCCATGCTTTTGGCTGATTCTCTATATCTGGATATATCTGGAGCCAGATCATGCCTACTCGTAACGTCGTACTCACCGAACATCAGCAGAATCTTGTTGAAATGCTGGTGCAATCGGGACGCTATCAGAACGCCAGCGAAGTGCTGCGCGAAGGCTTGCGCCTGGTCGAGCGGCGTGAGCAACTGGATACCGCCAAACTCGAGGTACTGCGGAATGCGGCGAACAAGGGCTGGGAAGACCTCGATGCCGGTCGTTATACCGATGTGGATGATGCCGGCCTGGAAGTTTTCATCAGTCAGCTTGGGCAGCGGGCGGCACAACGCTCCCGCTGATCAGACCGACATCTTCGCCTGGACAGACGAGCATTTCGGTGAGCAGGCGCGTTTACGCTATGAGGCGCTGGTCGTCACCGCGCTGCGCGATATCGTCGGCGCTCCCGAACGGGTGGGCAGCATCGGTCGAGTACTGTACGACGGCATGGAACTGTCACGGCACCTGAACCCTGATACGCCCTGGGTTTGACCCGGTCGCAATAACCAGAGGACACCATGAATTTCTCGATTCCCCCCGAACTGCGTGCGCTGCGCGACAAGACCCGCGACTTCATCGCCGAGCAGGTGATTCCGCTCGAGAACGACGAGCGCCAATCCCGCCATGGCCCCAGCGAGTCGTTGCGCCGCGAACTGGTGGCACGCGCCAGGGCGGTGGGGTTGCTCACGCCCCACGCCTCGCGCGAGATGGGCGGAATGGGCCTTTCGCATGTCGAGAAGGCTGTGGTGTTCGAAGAGGCGGGCTATTCCTGGCTCGGTCCCACGGCGCTCAACATCCATGCGCCCGACGAAGGCAACATCCACCTGATGGAGGAGGTGGCCACGCCCGCACAGAAGGCGCGCTGGTTGCGCCCGCAGGTGGCGGGCGAGACGCGCTCGTGCTTCGCGATGACCGAGCCGCCTCCGGGCGCCGGAGCCGATCCGTCGATGCTGGCCACCACGGCCGTGCGCGACGGGGACGACTACGTGATCAATGGCCGCAAGTGGTTCATCACCGGCGCCGAAGGGGCGCATTACGCCATCGTCATGGCGCGCATGGAAGACGGCTCGGCCACCATGTTCCTGACCGACATGGACCGCCCGGGCATCGTGCTGGAACGCAGCATGGATGCGATGGACGCCTGCTTCACCGGGGGCCACGGTGTGCTGCGCTTCGAGAACCTGCGCGTACCGGCCACCGATGTGCTGGGCGAGATCGGCAAGGGCTTCCGCTACGCGCAGGTGCGCCTTGCGCCAGCGCGGCTGACGCACTGCATGCGCTGGCTGGGTCAGGCGCGCCGCGCGCACGACACGGCCCTGGACTACGTGCGCAAGCGCCACGCCTTCGGCAAGCCGCTGGTGGAGCATGAGGGCGTGGGCTTCATGCTGGCCGACAACGACATGGACCTGCACACCGCGCGCCTGCACATCTGGCACACGGCCTGGCTGCTGGATCAGGGCGAGAAGTGCAATTTCGAGTCGAGCCGCGCCAAGGTCGTATGCTCCGAGGCCGAGTGGCGCGTGGTCGACCGCAGCGTGCAGATGCTCGGCGGCCAGGGCCTGACCGGCGAGACACCGGTGATGCGGATCTTCACCGACATGCGTGCCTTCCGCGTCTACGACGGCCCGAGCGAGGTGCATCGCTGGAGCATGGCGCGCAAGCTCGCCCACATGGCGGAGCGGGCCGAGGCCGAGTTGCTGCGCGAAGGGGGTGCCTGACTTACAGCCGCCCCAGCCGCATGTTGATGGGCCAGCGAACTTCCCGGCTGCGCGCCGGATCGCCCCAGAGTCCGGCCAGATCGGCGGCAAAGTCTTTCAGGAGGGCTTCGCGGCCCGCCTCGCGCAGGCTGCGCACGGCCGACCAGGTGAAGAGGTAACCCAGGAATTCGTCCAGGTTCCAGGTCTTTCTGATCTCCATGGGCGGCGCGGTGCGTTCCTCGAACGGAAACGGAAGATCCACGTAGCCGGTATCGACGAGCTTGCGTTCAGCAGGCCAGTACGGGCCGATCTCGTTCCAGTAGAAGCGGCTGAAGCGGGCCTCCAGTTCTTCGTCGAGCCGCAACACCCCGTAGCTGACCAAGGCCAGGGTCGCGTCGGGGACGGCGACGCGGCGTGCTTCCTCGTAGAAGCGCGGCAAGTCGAACCAGTGGGCGGCCTGTGCGGCGGTGATGAGCTGGGCACGGCGGTGGGCGACCGGCAGTCGTTCCGCCGGGGCGCAAACGTACGCCACCCGCGGATGCGCGTTGGCATGGGCGAGCTGGTCGGCGCTGAGGTCGACTCCCAGCACCTTGTCGAAGTGCCTGGCCAGCTGGATGGTCAACTGGCCATTGCCGCAACCTGCGTCGATGGCCAGCGCGGTGCCAGGCGACACGGAGGCGAGGAAATGCGCCATTTCGGACGGGTACTCCGGACGAAAGCGCGCATACGCCTGCGCGCCCTGGTCGAACCAGTTTCGCGGCGCATGGGTCTCATCAACAGGTATCGGCTCGTTCATGCTTTCTGCCTGGACAAGGTCTTCGCCAGAACATTGAAAACCCGATTGTCGCTGCATTGTGCGACGTTGAAGCGCAGGAAATCGCCCGCGCTCCGGGAGCGGCTGAAGACATTGCCGGGTGCCAGCACCACGCCGTCCTGCAGGCAGGCTCTTGCTATGACGGCAGCGTCCATGCCCTGGGGCAGCCGACACCACAGGAACATGCCGGCTTTCGGAACCATCCAGGGCTCGATGTCCAGGGCTTCGAGCCTGGCTGCGGTCTTCGCCCGTTCTTCTGCCAGCCTCAGCCGCACGCCTTCCATGTGCTTGCGGTAGCCGCTGTCGGTCAGCGCCCGCAGCACCAGTTCGGCCGCCATCCGCCCGCCGCCGAACGCGGTCGCGATCTTCAGGTCGACGAGGCTGTCGATCCAGTCGGGGCGTGCCGCGACATAGCCGCAGCGCAGCGAGGCCGAGATGGTCTTGGAAAAGCTGCCGATGTGGATGACGCGTGAGAGGTCGTCAAAGGCGGCGAGCCTGGGCGCCGGACTGAGCTCGAAGTCGGCAAAGATATCGTCCTCGACGATCACCAGGTCGGAATCGTCGGCGAGTTTCAGGAGCCGATGTGCTGTGACGGCTGAAAGCGTTGCGCCGGTCGGGTTGTGAACGCCCGAGTTGGTGATGTAGAGACGGGGGCTGTGTTCGCGCAGGACCGCGGCAAAGCTCTCCAGATCCGGGCCGGTGGGCGTACAGGGCACGCCCACGACCTGCGCACGGTGCGCCTTGAGCAGGGCATGAAAATTGAAGTAGCAGGGGTCGTCGACCAGGACAGTGTCGCCAGGCTCCAGCAGGAAGCGGCAGATCAGGTCGATTGCCTGCGTGCCCGACTCGGTGAGCATGATCTGTTCCGGCGGGGCCTCGATGCCTGTGCCCGCCAGCCGCCGCGAAAGAAACTGGCGCAGCGCCGGGTGGCCCAGCGGCGTGGCGTACTCGGACAGATCCAGGACATCGGCCCGCGCCAGGGCCCGTAGGGCACGCCGCACACCGGTTTCGTACAGCCATGACGCAGGCAGCCAGCCGCAGCCTGGCTTGAGCACTGCGTCATCCGCCTCCAGCGCCTGACTCGACACCCACAGCGGATCGACGTCCCGGTCCAGCTTCGGGCCGATCTGCGTCAGCGTGAGCGGG
>JBAYOV010000096.1:0-4149 GCA_041678045.1 Rhodocyclaceae bacterium | reverse complement strand
GTAGTGCGACAGGTACAGCACCGGTTTGACCAGGATCTCACGCTGGCAGAGCAGGAAGCTGATCAGGAGGCGGCCGACGCGACCATTGCCGTCGAGAAACGGGTGGATGGTCTCGAACTGGGCATGGGCCAGCCCGATCCGGACGAGCGCGGGGATATCGCTCTCGGCATGCAGAAAGGTTTCCAGCGCTCCGAGCGCCTCCGGCACTTCGTGCGGTGGTGGCGGCACGAATGTCGCTTCGTTCAGGCTGCAACCGCCCGGGCCGATCCAGTTCTGTGTGCGGCGCAGCTCGCCCGGCGTCAGCCGCGCACCCCGTACGCCCTGCAGCAGCCGTTGGTGGATCTCACGGATCAGCCGCACCGAGACCGGGAGATCGGCCAGGCGCGCGAGCCCGTAGTTCATCGCGTTGACGTAGTTGACGACCTCGTCAACGTCGCGCGGCAGCCCGGGCGAAAGGATGTGCGCTTCCGCCGCCAGCAGGTCCTGCAGCGAGCTTTGCGTGCCCTCGATCTGGCTCGAAAGCACGGCCTCCTTGCGCACGTACATGAAGACGAACAGGTCGGGGTTGGGCAAGGTTTGAATCGAGCCATCGAGACGACCCAGCGCGCGGTCGGCCTTTGAAAGCAGGCCCTGCAGCTCACCCTCGAGCCTGACTGGCGGTTGCGGCGGCAATGGCGCCGGGGAAAACGCGCGATAGCCGGTCGGCTGTGCAATGTAGCGTCCCGCACGATGGCGCAGCGGTTGGGTCACTTCGGGCGACGTGCTCATACGAGGCTGGCGTGCATATGGCGGTGGCCCTGCGCCATAGTGAAGGCTGACAGCAATATAGGGACGAGCCAGCTCCATATGCAAGGCAGCCTCGCATCCCCTTGCGAGCCAGCCATCAGCGTGCCGCACCGAGCGCCGCGTGGGGAGCGCACGCGGTAGCCCACGGCGAGGATGGCGTCCAGGTTGTAGAGCGTGACCGGCCTGCGCACGTCTCGCCCGCCTTCCCGCTGAACTACCGAGGATTCCTCGGTAGTTCGTTCAGGTTGCAACTCCCTGTCCGAAAAGAGGTTTTTCAGATGCAGGCTGATGTTGTCGGCGGTGACGTCGAACAGTTCCGCCATCTCCGCCTGGGTCAGCCAGACGGTCTGGCCGTCGGCGCGCAGTTGGATGCGGCTCTTGCCGTCCTCGCTGGTATAGAGGATCAGGCCGCTCATGCCTGGGCCGCCTCCGGCACCGGGAACAGCTGCTGCATCAGGCCCTGCTTGTGGGTCTTGAGGGCAGCGAGGCGGGCAGTTTCGGCGGTGATGTAAGTGTCGACGGAGGCAAGGCAGTCGATTATGGCCGCTTGTTCGTTCTTATCCTTCGGATAGCGAAAGGGCAGCTCCCGTATCAACCCTTGGCTCAAGTTCTCCTGGCCACCGCTGTTGCTCAGCGAACGCAGCTCGTCATAGCGCCCGGACAAGCTAAAGAAGACGAACTCCGGTTCGATATCGTCGCTCGGAAGAATCGCCGCGCATGCCTGATTAGTTGCCGCATCAACCCCGAGCAATGCGACTTGGCCGCGTGTTTTTCCCTGACCATACATCGCTACGACAACCGTGCCCTTAGGGAACACCTTGGCTGACGAGCTTTTCAAGCCTGCTTCGCTTATGAATTCGTCGGCATTGGTAATGACATTGAAGTTGACCATCGATGTGGTGACCCACGGAACACCACCACCCCAGTATTTCTTGGTCTTACGGTCTGGCGTTCCGCCCGATGACGTGTCGAAGAGGTCGCGCACACGAGCAACCTCCCACTCCGGCGCGTTGCGGAACTCGGGGAAGCGCAGGCGCGGGCGGGTTTCGCCTGCGCGGGGGAAGAGCTGCTGCATCAGGCCGCGCCTGTGCGCCTTCAACGCCTCCACCTTGCGTCCCTGCGCGGCAATCACCTCATCCAGCGAGGTCAGGCAGTCGGCGATTTTTTGTTGCTCGGCAGGCGCAGGAGCACTTATAGAAAACCGCCTCAAGCCTTGGCGAGTAATCTGCGGCTGAGCCGATCCAGAGATCACGGGCGATAGATCAGCAGCGTCAAGCAAGTGAAACAAGAACGGCTTTGAAAGTTTGTCGGACTTTGATCGAATCACCATTGCATTGCCGGTGATCCAGCTTTTTGGCTCAGTCAGAGATGCGTTGCCGCACACACCACGGCATCCAATGATTACTTCGGCGTGCTCATGGTTGAACCTGTCGAGTCGCCCAATAACTCCGCCCGCGCCATAGACGAGGTGCATGCCGTCGGTCGTGAATGAGGATGAAGGAATTGTCTCCGGCTGGTAAAGCTCGCAGATATCACCCAAATGCGATGTCTCCCACTGCGGTTCATTTCCAAACTCAAGAAACCGCAACCTCGGCACCGCCGCCTTCGCCCCCTGCTTCGCCATGCTCATGCCTCGTACGCCTTCAGCCCGGCGATCTCCCGCCCGCCCGCCCGTTTCTTAAGCAGCGGCAGCAGGTCGCCCATCAGCGCCAGCTCCTTCTGCGCACGCGCCTTCCAGCCCAGGTCCAGCGGGGCCAGCAGCTCGGTGAGCTGTTCGCCGTCGAAGATGCGGCGGGAAAGAATCCCGTCCACAAATGCCTGCACCTCCGCCACCGGCAGGGCGTGCTTTGCGGACAGCGCGGCCATGTCCTGCGCGGCCTTGTCGGCCTTGAACCTTTCGTAGCCGGCGCGGATGGCGTCCTCGCTCAAGCCCTCTCCGGCCCTCAGCCCGCGCACGTACGCGCTGATGTCCTCGCGCTCGCCCATGAACTTGGCATCGCTGGCAATCAGGCCGATCAGCTGTTCGCGGCTCATGCTGGCCCTGCCCGGCGCCTTGCCCGAGTAGTCGGCGATCAGCTTCATGATGTAGTCGTAATCAATGGTGCTGGAGGCGAACAGCACGAACTCGAAGTCGAGCTGCTCCACCGCGTTGCGCGTGGCCTCGTCCAGGTCGCCGGGCTTCTTCCGGTCGGCGCGCAGTTCCTCGGCCTTCTGCAGATACTGCCCGCGGAAGCTGCGCAGCTCGTCCTTGGGCAGGATGGTCTCGATTTGGTCGCGCTGCTCGGCGCTCAGGTCGGTGTACTGGTCCAGCTGGGTCTGCAGCTTCTGGAGTTCCTTGAAGTGCTGGACGAAGGCGACCTTGGCCGCGGTGCCCTTGAGGTTGGCGATGTCCGCAGGCGCACCGCCCAGCCCCTGCGAGGCCAGGAAGCGGTCGAGGGCGGCGCGCGCTTCCTTCAACTTGTCGATGACCACGGGCGCGGTGTCCACCAGCCAGATTTCGCGCGCCTGCTCCTTCCGTGCCCCGGAGAACAGCGCGATGGCGGCATCCACCGCCGCCTGCTGACCGCGGAAGTCCAGGATGTTGCCATACGGTTTCGTGTCGTTGAGCACGCGGTTGGTGCGGCTGAACGCCTGGATCAGGCCGTGGTACTTGAGGTTCTTGTCCACGTACAGGGTGTTGAGGTACTTGCTGTCGAAGCCGGTGAGCAGCATGTCCACCACGATCACGATGTCCAGCTTCTCGCGGCCTTTCATCGGCAGGTCGGCATTGGGGAACTGCTGGTCCTTGATGCGCTGCTGCACGTCCTGGTAGTAGGCGTCGAACTCCTCGATGCGGTGGTTGGTGGTAAAGCGCGCGTTGTAGTCGGCAATGATGGCTTTCAGCGCCGCCTTCTTGGCTTCCGGGTCCTGCTTGTTGTCTTCCTGTTCCTGCGGCAGGTCTTCCTGCAACTGGCGCACGTCGGCACTGACGTCGCCGGGCGGCGAGAACACGGCGGCGATGTTGAGCGGCTGCCAGTCCGGCTCCGCCTGCTGCTTCTCGGCCTGCGCCGCTTTGAACAGGTCGAAGTACTCGATGGCATCGTTGATGGAGGCGGTGGCCAGCAGCGCGTTGAAGCGCCGGCCGCCGGTGGCGGCATCGTGCTTGGCCAGGATGGCATCCACCACGGCGCGCTTGGCCAGGGTTTCGCCGGGCTTGGGTGCGAGCTTGCCATCAGGCTTGTAGTACTCGACGTGGAACTTCAGGACGTTCCTGTCCTCGATGGCGTGGGTGATGGTGTATTCGTGCAGGGACTGCTGGAACAGGTCGTCGGTGGTCTTCAGCGTCTGCTCGTCGCCTTCGATGCGCTTGTAGCTGGCGTTGTC
>JBAYOV010000095.1:0-4153 GCA_041678045.1 Rhodocyclaceae bacterium | reverse complement strand
GCCAGACGCAGGCTGTCCAGCGCCTGAAATTCCGCCGCACAGCGCGCCACCAGCTTGGCCTTGTTGGTCTGCAAATGGCCGATCACCGACCAGCGCAAGCCGCTCAGGTCCGCCGTCGCCTCCCATTTTCGATAAGCCTCCTGCGGCTTGTTCTCGCCGAACAGGCGACAACCGGCGGCATAGCACAAGCGGATGCGGGCCTCCGTCTTGGTCTTGCTCACCGGCAGCAGGCGCACACCGGCCGGATCGCGCCCGACCCGCCGGCAGGCTGCCGCGATGCGGGCCTGGACTGCCGCCAAGTTGCGCCGAAAATCTTCCACGGACTCGGCCTGCGGCCAGCGTCCATCCAAATCGTGCAAGGTGGAGGTTTCCAAAGGAGCACCAGCGTTCATTCGCGAGCCTCGATGCAAGCGGGCCTCGCCCGCCACCAGACCAGGCCCGCTCGAGCTCATTTCAGCGCAATCCTGGGGAAATCGACCGGAACATCCAAAGCGACATTGATGTAGTTGGTGAAGAGATTCAAGGCAATATGAGCCATGATCTCGACGATTTGTTCGTCACCGAAGCCGGCTTCCCGCAGATGAGCGACATCGGCAGCAGTGATCTGCGCACGCTGCTCGACCACCTTCAAGGCAAAGACCAGAGCTGCGGCAGTCCTGCCGTCTTCGGATTGGCCAAGTTGGGCAGCCGCCATCTCGGCGGGAGCCGCACCGGCATTCTGACCGAGCACCGTATGAGCTGCCAGGCAGTATTCGCAGCGATTCCGGTTGGCGATCGCCACGGCGATCTGCTCGCCAAGCTTGGCGCCCAGGGTGCCTTGGCCCAATGCGCCGAAGGCCGCCCACATGCTCTGCAAGGCCGCCGGGGAGTTGGCCACCGCCTTGAACATGTTGGGCAGGGTACCGAAGGCCTGCTGGATCTGGGTCAGCAAGGGCTGGCTGGCAGCGGGGGCAAGTCGAGATTCGATGTTGACGCGGGGCATGTCGATCTCCTGGAGGGTTTCAGGCGGAAGTGAAGGAAAACAGCCGGTATGTGCAGTATGCATGTGCTGGATGTACTATTAGAGCCAATACATCCGTAAAACATACCTATTCGTTCAGATGCAGGCTTCTTCTCCCATCGACCGCCTCTCGGGCATCCTCGAACGCTTCCGGGTCCGGGCCCGGTTGCATTACTCCGGCGCGCTCTGCGGCCTCCACCACTTCGACGCCTGCGAAGGACACGGCTATTTGCACGTGCTTCGCCGGGGTCGGCTGGAGGTGAGCCACCCGGGCTCCCGGGACATGCCCAAGCGGATGCACTTCAACGAACCGGCGCTGCTGCTCTACCCACGCCCCTTCACCCACCGCTTCCACAACCCGCCGGTAGAGGGTGCCGATTTCACCTGTGCGCGGCTGGTCTTCGATGGCGGCCCGGAAAATCCCTTGGCCCGGGCGCTGCCCCCGTTGATCGCACTGCCGCTGGCGCGGGTGCCTGGGCTGGATTTGGCGCTGGAGCTGTTGTTCGCCGAGACCGACCGGGTTCGCTGCGGCCAGCGGCTGCTGGCCGATCGGCTATTCGAGGTGGTGATGCTCCAGTTGCTGCGCTGGCTGCTGGACAACCCGCAGGAAGCGGGTGTGCGCCCCGGGCTCATTACCGGGCTGTCGCACCCGCGCCTGGCACGTGCGTTGGTGGCCATGCACGATTGCCCGAACGAACCCTGGACACTGGAACGCATGGCTGAACACGCCGGCATGTCCCGAACGGCGTTCGTCAACACCTTCCGCGAACGGGTCGGCCAAACCCCGGCCGACTATTTGACCAGCTGGCGCATCGCGCTGGCGCAAAGCCGGCTGCGCGAAGGTCGCCCAGTCAAGATCCTGGCCGAAGAACTCGGGTACGCAAATCCTTCGGCGCTATCGCGTGCATTCTCGGCCAAGGTGGGAATGTCCCCTCGCGATTGGTTGGCGAAGACACCTTCCTGAAACCGGAACCTCGGTTCAGCGACGGCAGACTTTTATACGGGTTGCCGCATATCTCTAATTAATACGCTAATGCGTATATTGACTATTTATACGCTATCTCGTATAAACATCTCAGAGGACTCAGCCATGCAGCGCATCGCCCGCAACGCCAGCCAGATCGGCGCCATCGTCCGCCGGGAACGGCGTGCCCGCGGGCTGACCCAGGCACAGCTGGGAGCGAAAGTCGGCCGGCGGCAGGCCACCCTCTCCAAGCTAGAAAAGGGCGAACCTGCGACCCAGCTTAGTACGCTGTTCGATGTGCTCACAGCCCTGAACCTCGAGCTCGTCATCAGCGACCGCGGCAAGGCCTCCAGGCAAGATATCGAGAGCCTGTTCTGATGGCGCGCCAGCGCACCCGCACACCGCTGAACGTTTTCCTGAATGGACGACGGGTTGGACAGCTGCGCAAGGAGCCCTCCGGCGCCATCGATTTTCAGTACGACGAATCCTGGCTGGCATGGCAACACGCGTTCCCGGTGTCGCTCTCCCTGCCACTGAGGGAAGACCGCTACACAGGCGAGCCGGTGATTGCCGTCTTTGATGGCCTGCTGCCCGACAATGCGGACATCCGTCGCCGGGTGGCGGAACGTGTCAAAGCAGATGGCCACGATGTCTATGACCTGCTGTCGGTCATTGGACGGGACTGTGTAGGCGCCCTCCAGTTCCTGCCTGACGACATGGAACCCGGTCCTGCCGGGAGGGTTGACGGCGAACCGGCGACGGACGAGCGTATCGCAGCACTGCTCGCGGACCTGGGCAGGACCCCTCTGGGCGTCTCCTCAGAAGATGACAAGTTCCGCATTTCCATCGCAGGCGCACAGGAGAAGACCGCCCTGCTCTTCTGGAAACGGAAGTGGCACCTTCCTCACGGCAGCACCGCCACCACGCACATCCTCAAACCGCAGATCGGTGTTCTCAGGAATGGCATCGACCTGTCCCGCAGCGTCGAAAACGAGCATCTCTGCATGCAGCTGGCAACCGCGCTCGGCCTGCCGACGGCGAAAACGGCCATGGCGGAGTTCGGTGGCAAACGCGTGCTGGTCGTGGAGCGATTCGATCGTCGCTGGACGACGGGCAAGGGGACGAAAGACAAGCGGCTACTGCGCCTGCCCCAGGAAGATTGCTGCCAGGCGCTGTCCATTCCTCCCGTCCGCAAATACCAGTCGGAAGGCGGGCCCGGCATTCGCCAGATCCTGCAGTTTCTGAAAGCCAGCGACGACCCGGAGGCGGATCAGCGATTCTTCATCAAGGCGCAGATCGTGTTCTGGCTGCTGGGCGCCACGGACGGCCATGCCAAGAACTTCAGCCTCTTCCTGTATCCCGGCGCCGGATTCCGACTGACGCCGCTCTACGATGTGATGTCGCTGCAACCCAGTCTCGACGCACAGCACATCAAGCGTAATCGCATGAAGCTCGCGATGTCGGTGGGGAAAAATCGACACTATGTTCTCGACACCATCCTGCCACGCCACTTCGCTCAATCAGCCGAACAAGCAGGGGTACCTGGCCGTGTCGTGGGCGAAGTGCTGAGTGAGCTGGCCGAGCGAGCCCCTCACGCTGTCGATTCCGCTATCGCAGCGTTACCGAACAATTTCCCGGACTCGATCACGGCCTCCATCATCGGCGGGATGCAGCGTCGGTTGAAAGTGATCGAGGACAACTCATCGCCCTCGCACAAGGGATGACCGGCATCCAGCGCCGCCAGCTGTTCCGCAATAATCAGTTACATCGACCGAATTGGAGCGCACGCCGATACGCTCGTTGAGCTCCCCCGAGAGAAACCGGCTGCGCCGCAGGATCGGGTAACGCGATCGCAGCGCGGTCAATTGGCCTGGGCGAATTCGGCGTTGCTCACCCCGGGCTACGGCGCCCGTGGGGTCGGCAACGGCTTGGCGCTACTTGTCGGCCGGCTTACCCAGGAAGAAGCGCTCGGGATCGAACAGCCTGAGCAAGGCCAGTTCCTCCTCGCTCGCCGACCGAAGCGCCTCGACCGTATCGGCAACCTTCAGCTCCCAGCCACACCGCCGGCGGATCTCCGCTATGGCCTGCTCGCGATCATGGCCCGCCGCCGGGAGGTAACCGGTGAGCACCAGTTCCTCGCCATCCAGCTTCTCGAAACGGCCCATGGTGGAGATGACGCAGCGGATCTT
>JBAYOV010000094.1:0-4274 GCA_041678045.1 Rhodocyclaceae bacterium | reverse complement strand
GCTCGTGCTTGGGGATCAGCTGCGGCTCGAACGTGCCGGCGCGGTCGCGGGGCACGTCGATGCGCAGCGGACCCTCGTCGGTCAACACCGTCTTGCCGCTGCGGCCGTTGCGGTGGTTGCCGTTCCCGCCCTCGGGGTCGGCCAGGTGAAGGCCCAGCTCGGCACCCAGCGCCCGCTCGATCACCGCTTTCTTGAGCTGCTGGAATACGGCCTCGACCCCAGCCGCGTCCATCGGGCCGGGGATCAGCTTCTCCAAAAACTCCTGTGGCAAATCAATGGCCGGCGTGACCACCGGCGGCTTCTTCTTGCGTGGCATACGTACTCCTTGGCAGTAGCATGGTATGCCTCACACACAAAATTTCTGACACCCCCCTGCCGGTAGTAGTTTGCCTCAGCTTCGGCAGGCGGAATGTAGCCGATGGCGCTGTGCAGGCGCTGGGTGTTGAACCAACTCACCCATTCCAGCGTTGCCAGTTCGACGTCGGCCATGGACTTCCACGGTGCCCTGCGGCGGATCAGTTCGGCCTTGTAGAGGCCGTTGACGGTCTCGGCGAGCGCGTTGTCGTAGCTGTCGCCACGGCTGCCGACGGAGGGCTCGATGCCGGCCTCGCTGAGGCGCTCGGTGTAGCGGATGGAAAGGTATTGCGATCCTCGGTCGCTGTGGTGGATGAGCGGGCTGTCGCGTGCCGGCTGGCGGGCGCACAGGGCCTGTTCCAGCGCGTCGAGCACGAAGTCGGTGGTCATGGAACGGCTGACCCGCCAGCCGACGATGCGGCGGGCGAACACGTCGATGATGAAGGCCACGTACAGCCAGCCTTGCCAGGTGGAAACGTAGGTGAAGTCCGAGACCCAGAGCTGGTTCGGACGCTGCGCGTGGAACTGCCGGTCGACCTTGTCCTGTGGGCACGGCGTTCGGTTGTCGCTGACCGTGGTGCGCACGGTCTTGCCCCGCACCACGCCGCACAGACCGGCCTGCCGCATCAGCCGCTCGACCGTGCAGCGCGCCACGGCGATACCTTCGCGCTGCAGCTGCTTCCAGACCTTGTCGGCACCGTAGACCTGAAGGTTGGCCCGATGCACCCGCTGGATGTCGGCCAGCAGCGCCTCATCACGCCGGGTGCGCTCAGGACGCCGGCCCGGATCGCGAACCCGTGCCGCATGACGGCGGTAGCCCGACGGGGCGATCTGCAACACCTGGCAGATCGGCTCGACCCCGTGGGTGGCGCGGTGAGTATCCACCAGCGCGTACATCACTTCAGCCGGCGGTCGAGCTCCGCCTGGGCGAAAAAAGCGCTCGCCAGCTTCAGGATCTCGTTGGCACGGCGCAGTTCCTTCACCTCACGCTCCAGCTCCTTGACCCGACGGGCCTCGGCCGTGGTCACGCCATCGCGGGTGCCGGCGTCGACCTCGGCCTGCTTGACCCAACCCAGCAAGGTCTGTGGCGTACAGCCGATCTTGCCGGCAATCGACGTCACCGCCGCCCAGCGCGACGGGTGCTGGTCTCGGTTCTCAAGCACCAGTCGAATAGCACGCTCACGCACTTCAGGGGAAAACTTCTTCGTCTTGTTCATGGCTCCAGTCTCTCAAGAGTTGGGGCCTCCACGAATCCCGGGGCGGTTCACCACTGCTTGAAATCGCAGGAATAAGTGAACCTCTAGGCTCGGCTGCGAGAAGCTCGAGCGTGTATCCGGGCGAGGTGATGGCGGCCATGGCTCAACGGCTTGCTGGAGTTATTTCTCAAGACGGACACGATCCGAAAGCACAGCTGTCGCTGGATGAGCGTTCCCGGGTTGCACAGATGTTAGATTTTGGTGGTCGATGCATCGAAAACACTGCACAGCTTCGAGGATTTTTGATTCGCTTGTCCCAAATGGGCGGAATTACAGCGACATATCTTCCACGAGAAGCCGCACTGGAGACGTGGAGTCGTTTTTCGTGGGACGAATGCGCGAGCGAGGAGTCCGCGATTGCAGGGTTGGGATTGGAACTCGTCCGGGCCGTCGCCGCGCGTGATCCGGAGTCAATGAGGGCTGCCGGCGAAGCCTGGTTCGCGCTACGTGCCGAAAATGGCAGCGACGATCTCGCTTCAATGGACGAGTCCGCGCTGTTCAGCCTGCTGCTCGCGGCAGTAGGGGATGCAGACTGGAAGAGCATCCCCGTCATCGAAGCGCGCTACGGGCGGGGAGTTGCTTCGTCTGAAGAAGGCAGGAATGTTCGCGCGCTGCTATTGGCGATGGCGGATGAGTAGGGCCACGCGATACAGGACCCTGGATTATGCTGTAGTTGAACTGCGCGGCGAGACCTTGATCCCACCATCCGTAGTTCGCTGTGCACGCCGCTTATTTTAATATTGCAACTGTCTGGCCTGATTTTTTCTCGACTGATATTTGTGGAAGTTTGTAATTGTGCCTTCCTGCCGCACGATGGCAGGTTGAGAACGGCGTGCGGCTGGCGGGTTTCATTGTGCATAGCGGGCTCCGTTTTCCCACACCGGACGCATTTGTGCCAGTAAGTCGGAGGGGATGCGCGTATCTCGGGCAGCGGCGTGCAGGGTGTCGATCATGGCCTGCGTGATCCGCTCCAGCGGTGCTTTCGGATCGCGCACGGCGCAGACGTCGCGGCCGAAGCGGCACAGTTCCTCCGGCAGCGGATAGGTTTTGGAGCGCTGCGCCTTTCCCGACCACAGGCGCAAGGCCATGGTGTGGTCTTCCAGTGCTGGGCCGCCGGGGGAGCGCTGGTAGCGGTAGATTCGGGTGGTGACGACATCGAACATGGGGGCCAGGCGAATGCCGTCGGCGACGCCGTAGTAGAGCACGCCGAAGTTTTTCAGGTGCGCATCGCCGTTGCCCACCATGATCGAAAACGCCAACTGCTCGTAGAACCGCTGCAAATCGTGGCGATTACCGGTGATCATGCTCAGCAGTTCGGCCACGCGCTGGTAGCTGCCGTGGTATTTGCGCTCGGACAGGGTATCGCGCACGCGCAGCCCCATCAGCGAGGCTACGTCTTCGAACCCGAGACGAAGTCCGTTGGCATCGAGATCGAAACGCTCCACCAGCAGGAGCTGTCCGTCGTCGCTCAACTCCACCTGTGCGGTGTCGATGCCGGCGCGCGCGGCGGCGGTCATGCACAGGTATTCGTTGGCGGCAAGGCCGGGATAGCCCGTGCCGGCCGTCTTCACGATCAGGTTGGGGATGGGAATGGTGGCGCGGTCGGGCACCATGATCTTGGGCTGCATGCCGGCCACGCCAATGCCGGTGGCTAGATAGGCATTGACCAGATCATCGAACACCTGCGCGGTGAACGGCATGCGCAGCAGGGTTTGCCGGGAAATGGGCACGGCCCGCGCGGGTGCCTGGCTGGTGGGTACGCGGTAACCCAGGCGGCCAATGCCGTTGTCGCCAATGAGCGCAAGCAGTCGCATGGCGGTCATCGCCTGCTTGGGGAATTGCTGACGCAGGCGGTTGAACAGGTCGCCTTCCGGCAGGTTCTGATCCATCACGGGAAACAGCGCGCCGTCTTGCCAGGTCAGCCGCGTGGGCGGCATCAGCAGGCCCACCACGGGTTGGTCCGGGTCGGCTTGCAGGTAGCGGTACTCGAAACCGGACTGCTGCAATAGCTGGCCGGAAGGCTGGCCCGCCACCTTCACCTGCAACAGCCGGATGCGTTCATCCATGGCCGGATCAGTGGCGAGGTCAGTCTTCATCGTCTTCGGCGAAGCGCTGGCGCATCTCGTCCAGTGTGGGCAGGCCCAGCCGTTCCAGGCGCAGGCTGTAGCCCATGCTGCGCAGTACATCGAGCAGGGCGCTGGTGGTGACATCGCCGCCGCTTTCCAGCCGGTGCAGCAGATCCCGGCTGCGCCCGGTCTGCTCGGCGACGTGGGTTGCCTTCAAGCCTTGCTCGCGTCGCGCGCGGCGCACGGTTTCGCCAAGGTCTGCGAGGGTGCGGATGGGGAGTTCCGGCATCTTCAAGTGTCGTGAATACAGGACGGTATCACGAGTATGGCATTATTTGTCTTGAATGCAAGACGTTTATGAGCGTCCTGTGGGGTAAGGGCTCGGGCGGTTGTCATACCGCGCTTCGGCGAGATGACGGGCGGATCAAGCTGCGGGCGTTGGGGCGAGGCCGGACGGCACGGCGAGGGCGTAAGCCACGCAAAGGCGTGCGCCGGCGCGATGTGCTGGTGCGCAAAAAGAAATCGGGCCGCGCACGGCGGCCCGATTGGGGAGAATCATGGCAGGACGGGCGGGTTACCAGCATTTGCCGTTGGATTC
>JBAYOV010000093.1:0-4286 GCA_041678045.1 Rhodocyclaceae bacterium | reverse complement strand
TACAGCGACTTCTGGATGCTGCGCATCGAGGACAAGCTCGACCAGACCAAGGCCACGCTGCAATCGCTGCGCGAACAGGTGGACCAGGCACTGGCGAGCGTGCCGCCGGCACTGACCCTGGGCGAAAACCTCAACGTCCAACCCGTCAAGCTGCCGCTGTTCGTCAATGCACAACTCGGCTTTGCCGCCGTGTATCTGCTGGCCGACTACGACGACATTGCCCGCAAGCTGATCCTCGCGCATCACACCGCACTAATCGACCGCAGCACTTTGGAACGCTGGCTCAACGAGGGTGCGCACGCGCTGCGCAGCCTGTTCTCGCTGGCCCAGCAGTACCGCTACTCGGGCTGCACCCGCGACGACTTCGCGGCGAAGAACGCCGCAGCCCGGGCGGCGCTGGAGAAATTCGGCGAACTGCCGCAGGACGTGCTGGAAGGCACGCGCCGCTCGAAGTTCGCACCGCCCATCGTGCGCCGTGGCCTGCAGCAGCGCAGTGACGGTCCTGCCGCGGCACCTTCCCCCAGCGACGAGGCCGCCACCACCGAGACCCCCGAAGCGACGGGCGGCGAGGACGCGCAGGCATGAGCGACCCGAACGGCGACACCCGCTACTTCCACCCCCTGCAACAGACAGCCTTCATGAAGCTGGGACACGCCGCCTCTCTAAAAGGCCTTTTGAAGCCTTTTAAGGGTAAGGGGAATCTTGAGGCCTGGGCCAGCCAGTGCTTCGCCATGCGCGACGAGCTGATTGCCCTGGCGCAGCGACAGGTGCTGCCACAGGCCGTCGGGCATCCCTTCCACCTGCTCCCCATCGAGCTGGCCCAGCAGACCACTGGCGCAGGCACGGCGTTTCTTCGCTGGCGCAAGCACGACCGCTCGGCCATGGGCGTCGCCTTGTGGCAAGAACTGATGGCGAGCACCAGCACGCCGGTCAACCTGCTCGCCGACCTGCACGCCATCGAGCTTCAGCGCATCACGCTGAACATGCAGATCAGCCTGTTGCACACCTTGGGCAGGCAGGCCCAGGAGTGCGCCAGCAAGGCGTCCGAGGCGGAAGACGCCTATCTGCGCCGGCTCAAGTCCATGCCACCCGCCATACGTGATCGGTGATCGCGCCGGGCACCCCAGCACGCGCCCGCCGCCGACCAGGTGCGGGTATTTCAACCACCACGGAGATTGCAACATGAGCACGCATTTTTCTGGCGAGGGCAACATCGGTTCGGCCCCCGAGTACCGGGAGTTCCCCAACGGCAACGACGAACCCAGCCGTCTGCTGCGCCTGAACGTCTATTTCGACAACCCTATTCCCAAGAAGGATGGCACCTTCGAGGATCGCGGCGGTTTCTGGGCGCCGGTGGAAATCTGGCACCGCGACGCTGCGCACTGGAAGGATCTCTACCAGAAGGGCATGCGCGTGCTGGTCGTCGGCCGCATGGAGCGCGAACCCTGGAAGGACAATGAGGATCAGCCGCGCGAGACTTGGCAGATCAACGCGCGCAGCGTCGGCATCCTGCCGTTCCGCATCGAGTCCGTGACCCTCAGCCCCAGGCAGCAGGAGGCCGCGCAGGAGGCGCAGCCGAAGCCCCAGGCTGCCCAGGAACCGACCGCGCCGAAGGAGCCGAAGCATAGGAAGTGATCCGGCATGGGGCGGCGGCAGTCGTCCGTCGCCCCATGCCCTTGCAAGCTATCCCCAGGGGATAGCTCCATCGACATCCACCGGCTTCCACGCGCCCCCAAAAAATCTCGGCTCCCGGCCCATGCACCCCGGCCGTATGCCACTCCCGTCTTCGCCATTCCAGCCCGTGAAAGTGGTCGCCACCGCATGCGGCTTGTTTGCTGCTGCGCCTGGTGGCGCTCGGCATCCTCGATTCCAGCAACTCAATGAACCACGGAATTCGGATGGACGGACATGCGGCTGTTCTTGTGCGAGAAGCCCTCCCAGGGCAAAGACATTG
This sequence comes from Rhodocyclaceae bacterium, assembly GCA_041678045.1. GTDB lineage: Bacteria > Pseudomonadota > Gammaproteobacteria > Burkholderiales > Rhodocyclaceae > UBA2357. The sequence goes on along the minus strand of JBAYOV010000093.1, from coordinate 2,332 downwards.
GCCGGATTCTCGGCGCGACGCAGCGCGGTGAAGGCTGTCTCAGCGGCTCCGGTGTCACCGTCACCTGGTGCATCGGCCATCTCGTCGAAGCGGCAGCCCCCGAGGTCTATGACGCGGCACTCAAGCGCTGGTCGCTGGAGCAGTTGCCCATCATTCCCCAGCAATGGCGGGTCGAGGTCAAATCGAAGACTGCCATGCAATTCAAGGTCGTCAAGGCGCTTCTGGCGAAGGCGACCCATCTGGTCATCGCCACCGATGCCGACCGCGAGGGCGAGCTGATCGCCCGCGAGATCATCGACCTGTGCGGCTACCGCGGCCCTACCGAGCGCCTGTGGCTGTCGGCGCTCAACGATGCATCGATCCGCGCCGCGCTCGGCAAGCTGCGGCCGTCTTCGGACACGCTGCCGATGTACTACTCGGCGCTGGCGCGCTCGCGCGCTGACTGGCTCGTGGGCATGAACCTCAGCCGGTTGTTCACGGTGCTGGGCCGGCAGGCCGGCTACGACGGTGTGCTGTCCGTCGGTCGCGTTCAGACGCCGACCCTGAAGCTGGTCGTGGACCGCGACCGCGAGATCGCCGCTTTCAAGTCGGTGCCGTTCTGGGCCATCGACGTGTCGCTGTCCGCAGGTGGACAGGCTTTCAGCGCGCAGTGGGTTCCGCCCGATGGCTGCACCGACGACGCCAGCCGCTGCCTGCAGCAGCCGGTCGCCCAGCTGGCCGCGCAGCAGATCCGCACTGCGGGCAGCGCCCAGGTGGTATCGGTCGAGACCGAGCGCGTGCGCGAAGGCCCACCGCTGCTGTTCGATCTGGGGACGCTCCAGGAGGTTTGTTCCAAGCAGCTTGGGCTGGACGTGCAAGAAACCCTGGAGATTGCCCAGGCCCTGTACGAGACGCACAAGGCCACGACGTACCCACGCTCGGATTCCGGCTACCTGCCGGAAAGCATGTTTGCCGAGGTACCGACTGTTCTGGACAGCCTGCTCAAGACCGATCCCTCGTTGCGCACGATCATGGGTCAGCTCGACCGCTCCCAGCGCTCGCGCGCTTGGAACGACGGCAAGGTCACGGCGCACCACGGCATCATCCCAACGCTCGAACCCGCGAACCTCTCCGCCATGAGCGAGAAGGAAATGGCGGTGTACCGACTGATTCGCGCACACTACCTGGTGCAATTTCTCCCTCACCACGAGTTCGACCGCACTGTAGTCAAGCTGTCCTGCGACCAGCAGAAGCTGGTGGCCACCGGAAAGCAGGTGGTCGTCAAGGGCTGGCGCTTGGTGCTGGCCGAGCCGCAAGCGGACGAGGACGGTGAAGCCACGGCACGCAGCCAGGTACTCCCCGCGCTGCGCCAGGGCATGGCGTGCCAGGTGGCCGAGGCCGAGATCAAGGCGCTCAAGACGATGCCGCCCAAGCCCTACACGCAAGGCGAACTGGTCAAATCCATGAAGGGGGTCGCCAAGCTGGTGACGGACCCGCGCCTGAAGCAGAAGCTCAAGGATACGGTCGGCATCGGCACAGAGGCCACGCGGGCCAACATCATCAGCGGGTTGATCGCCCGCAGCTACCTTGTGAAGAAAGGACGCTCCATTCGCCCATCGGATGCAGCGTTCACCCTGATCGACGCCGTACCCGCGGCGATTGCAGACCCCGGCACGACGGCAGTGTGGGAACAGGCGCTCGACATGATCGAGACTGGTCAGCTCACCCTGGATGTGTTTATCGGCAAGCAGGCCGCATGGATTTCGCAACTGATCGCGCAGTACGGCAGCACCTCGCTGTCCATCAAGGTTCCCCAGGGGCCCGCTTGCCCGCAGTGCGGCGCACCCACGCGCCAGCGCACCGGCAAGACCGGCCTCTTCTGGTCGTGCAGTCGCTATCCCGACTGCAAAGGCACGCTGCCGGTCGAAACCGGCGCGTCCAAACGCGGTGCCTCGCGCCCGCGCAGTAGCGGCCGCAAAGGCTCTTGACCGACCCCGTTCCCCGAGAGCCGTGCCCGCCATCGGCGGCGTGGCCCATGTCCCGCACGCCCTGCGGGACGCCCAGCGCGCAACGCCTTCTCTTGTCCGTGTGCGCGTCCCGCCCGGCCGTCCCCGGCCGCGGGACCTGAAGGTAACTTCTCTGCGAACCTTGTCCGGAGTTTCTCGGCGCGTTCTGCTGATCTGCATTTTTCCGCCTCTGCGAAGGGTCCCCCGATGGCTTGCCCGCCGGCGAGCCACCCGGAGACCCTTCGTGGTCAGCAGTATTCGATGCCGTGCCCAACGGCGAAAAACTGGGCTCCTTTTGTGCGCGGATGTGCGCCAGAAGATGCCGGCGCCAACCACGACATGCGCCG
>JBAYOV010000092.1:0-4745 GCA_041678045.1 Rhodocyclaceae bacterium | reverse complement strand
GGTGACCCGGCGCCCGCGCGGGATGCGGCGCATGAGTTCGAGCGCGAGGACCAGGGTTTCGGTGGTGCTGGAGCGTTTGCCGGGGGTTTTGCTGTCGTTCATGGTGTGTGTCCTGAGCAAAACCCATTGTCCACGTTCATACGACAAAATGCGTCGCAGGTGTTCCGGGACTCAGGCGTCGCGGACGTACACGGGGTGCCCTGGCTGGTCGTCTTCGCGCACCCAGTCCTTGATCCACTGCCCGGTCGTCAGGTCGTACTGGTATTGGTAGGTGACCACGATGTCCACCCAGACCGAGCCGATGCGCAGCATGTCGCGGTAGTCCACACGGCCCATTTCATAGCCGCCATACAGGCGCAGTTCGTGCATCAAGCCGTTGTGCGGCATGGGGAAGGTGCAGTCAAAGCCATCGGGCCATGAGCGGGTGAATTCTTGGAAGGGCGCTTCGTCAATGGTGGCGCCTTGGCGGGCGGACAGTCTGCCCGATAGTTTCACTTCGGCCACCAGGTTGTCTTCGTGGTCATCGTGGGCAGGGTCGTCTTCGCGCAGGTGGAACGAGAGCCTGGCATCGAGGTTGCGGTCCACCAGGCGGTTGGCGGGGTCGAGCAGCGGGCCGGCCAGTGGCGCGTCGATGGCCTCGGCGGCCTGCTGGATGTGCTGCGCCACGCCATTGAGCTGTTCGTTGAGGCGCTTCAGCCGGGCCGCCTGTTCGGGGGGCAGTTCCTCGAAATGAGGTTCCCTGTCGTCCAGCGCGTCCTGCAGCCATGTCGAGTGGATTTTCACGCGGTTGGCGTCGCGTTCCAGTTGCCTGGCTGCCTGGCGCAACTGCTCCAGCCGGGCGACCATATCGATGGGGTGGCGGGCCTGCGTGGCGAGCTTCGCCAGCAGTTCGGGTTGGGCCTCGAATTCACGGATGTGGTGTTGCAAGGCCTGGTCGATCCAATAGAAGGTGTGCCACATCGAGCGTGCGGCCTGGATGCGCAGTTTCTGGAAGGGTTTCTGGGTGGGGTTGGACATGCGTCATGCTCCTGTTGTCGGGTGGGGTTGCAGGGTGGGGGTTGCGGGGCTTCAGGTGTCGCGCACGTACACGGGCTGGCGTGGCCCGTCGCCCTGCCATCTCCAGCCCTTTGTCCACTTGTCCTGGGCCAGGTCGTACCAGTATTGGTGCTCGGCCACGATGCTCACCCCGACTGTGCCGAGGCGCAGCAGGTCGCGGTAGTCCACCTGGCTCATTTCCTCGCCGCCATGCAGGCGCAACTGGTGCATCAGGCCGCCGTGCGGCAGGGGGAAGGTGCAGTCGTAGCCGTCGGGCCATGTGCAGTCGAGCCCAGTGAAGGAAGGGCCATCGGCAGAGAAGCGATGGGCGGAGTTTTCGACTTTGGCGATCAGCTTGTCGCCGTCGTCAGGGTGGGCGGGGCCGTGTTCGCGCAGGTGGAACCTGATCTCGACATTCAGGTTGCGGTCCCACAGGCGGTTGGCCGGGTCGGCCAGCGGACCGGCGAGTGTGGCGTCGATGGTGTGGGCTGTCTGCCGGATGTGTTGCATGACGCCGTTGAGCTGTTCGTCGAGGCGCTTCAGGCCGGCCACCTGTTCGGGGGCGAGTTCCTCGAACCGCGGCTCATCGTGGTCTGCGTGGTCGAACCATTCTTTTGCTCTTTCGATATCTCGCTCCAGTTGGCGCGCGTGCTGGCGCAGTTGCTCCAGCCGGGCGGTCAGGTCGATGGGCAGGTTGATGGGCGGCTCGGGCTGGTTCTGCCATTCCTGGAGGTGGTGGTGCAAGGCTGTGTCGATACCGTAAAAGGTGTCCCACATGGATTTCACCCCCTGGATGCAGAGCTTGTGCAAGGGGTCTGTGATGAGTTCCGACATGGGTGGTGCTCCTGTTATGGCCGTTACTGAACGAATCCGATGGGTGTGCTCTGGCCTTGCTTCAGCGCGCATTCGGCCTGCAGGCTGCGCACCCATTGCGCGGCCGAGGCCACGGGGTGGAAGCGGTGCCGGCGCAGGACGGCGGCAAAGTCGCCTGGGGTGAGCTGGCGCAGTGCGCCAATGGCCTGTTCGGCGGCGGCATCGGGCGCGCCCAGGCCGAGTTGCGCGCAATGGCGCCGCAGCAGTTCAGCGGCCTGGCCGGGCGCGAGAAAGTCGAACTTCACCTTGAGGTCGAAGCGCCGCAGCGCCGCGGGGTCGAGCCCGTCCATCAGGTTGGTGGAGGCGATGAACAAGCCCGCGAATGATTCCATCTGCGTGAGCATTTCGTTGACGGCGGTGACTTCCCAGCTTTTGCTCGCGCCCCGGCGGTCTTGCAGGAAGCTGTCCACCTCGTCGATCAGCAGCACAGCCTTTTCGCGCTCGGCGTCGCGGAAGGCGCGGGCCATGTTCTGCTCGGTGCCGCCCAGCCACATGGACAGCAATTCGGAGGCGCGCCGCACCAGCAGGGGCGCATCGATCTGTTCGGCAAGCCAGCGCGCATAGGCTGTCTTGCCTGTGCCGGGCGGGCCGTACAGGCACAGCCGGCCCGAGCGCGTGTGCCGCAGGCCTTTGGCCACCTGGGCCAGGTCGGCATCGGCCCGGATGAAGGCCGGGTCGTAAAGGTCGGGCAGGCGGCTGGGGTCGTGCCGGCGCAGGCCGGGGTGGCCTTGCGCCTGGAGGGTGCTGTCGATCAGCCGGTCGAGCGCATCGGCGCGTTGGGCGGGGGCGATCTGGTCGCCGATGGCGCGCACCACCGACGCTGCCCGCGTGACCACGGCCGGCGCCAGGGGCTCGACGTCGGCCAGGCGCGCCACGTGCGGCGCGGCGACGAGGTTGCCGCAGGCCTGTTCCAGGATGCGTTGTCGCTGACGGCGGGGCGGGATCGGCATCTCGATCACGAGGTCGAAGCGGCGCACGAAGGCCGGGTCGATGTGGCGGATCGAGTTGGTCAGCCACAGGGCGGGCACGGGGTTGTCCTCCAGCGTGCGGTTGAGCCAGGCCTTGTGCGTCTGGGCCGTGCTTTTGCGCCCGAAGATATGTCCGCCGTCGTCGAACACGTCCTCGGCTTCTTCGAACACGATGAGCGCCCGGCGTCGGGCGAAGAAGGCCTGGGCGGTGCGCAGCGCGCGCAGCCGGCCTTCACCGCCGACGGGGTCGCCATCCTCGTTCTCGCTGGCGATCTCGAACAGCTCGCAGCCCAGGTCGGCGGCCAGTGCGCGGGCGAGCTGGCTTTTGCCGGTGCCGGGCGTGCCGTGCAGGAGGATGTTGACGCCGTGCCCGCCGCCGTCGGCCGATTGCCGCAGGTAGGGCCGCAGAATGTCCAGCGCGGGCTGGATGTGGCCGTAATCGCCCAGGCCCAGATGGCCGGGCGGCGCCACGTTGACCCTGCCTTTCAGCAGGTGGATCGGGTCGGCGTCTGCCGAGGCCATCCGGTCGGCAAAGGTGAGGTCCGGCGGTTCGAGCTTGCTGGGCAGGTTGAAGCGGCTGCGACGGTCCAGCTTCACCAGGCCGGAGCGTATCAAGGTACCGTTGCTGACCAGCGCGTCACGCACGCCGTCTTCGGGCAAGGCGAGAATTTTCGACAGCATGTGCACCAGCTTCACGGAACTGAGTTCACCTAACTCGCTGGTGGCATCCTCCAAAACTTCCTCCGTATGCAGCAGGACCGTGAATTCGAGGATGCGGCAGTCGATGTCCGACAGGCCCACCAGTGCGGCCAGCCGGGCCACATTGCGCTGTAGTTGGGCGGGCGCGGTCATGGTGCCGGCCTGCGCCTCGTGCTGCCGGTGAAGCCGGCGCAGTTCGGCCAAGGCGCCCTGGACGTCGAAGCCTTCGCCGTCGTCATCGGCATCGATCCAGTCGTCCATGCCAAGGGCTTGCGCCAGGGCATTGCTGCTGAATCCCCGCGACCCGATCAACTGGTGGTGCCCACCTATCGGCACCAGCATGCGCAGCAGCCACAGGCGGATGATGGGCTCAGCGTCCGGGGTAGGGGAGGACGCCTCGAACAGGCGATGGAACTCGGTGCGTCGTTTGCGATAGCGAGGGCGGGCCATGTGCGAGCTTCCTTTCTTTCGATGAGAAGCGATGGTCCGCCGGGTGACGACGGAATGTGTCGCACCGATGGATGCCGCGTGCGGGAAGGCGGCTGGTCGGCGCGGGGAACGCCTGCGACGCATGGCGTCGCCTGGGGCGGAATGCTGGCGGCGGGGAATGGTCCCCGTGACGCCAAGGAATCACATGCTGCAAAAACTGGAAGATCTTTACCTCGTTGTCCTGCGCTTCGTCGCCATCGTCATGGCAGGTGTGCTGCTGGTGGCGATGGTCGGCCTGGGGGTGTCGTCGCTCAAGGCGCTTCAGCCACCCCCTGAGGCGCCCTGGCAACCCGTGGTGTATGGCCAGGCGTTGAAGAAGGGTCTGCTGATGGATGAGGCCGAGAAGGAGGGTGAGGCCGAGGCACCGGCCCGGGCAAGGGCGGTGGATGACCCTCGTCAGCGCGACTACGAACGTGCTGCCAGCGCCATGGCGGATTTCGTCGCGGCGCACTCAGGGGGGCGGCAGGTGTTGAGCACCTCGAAGATCGTCGATTTCATCCGGCAGCGCGCCGAAGAGCACAGCCGGGACGACTTGAAGAATGCCTTCGCCAAGGGCTTGGCGGACCACATGGAGGCACTGCTCAAGGATGAGGATGTGATCTGGGCGACCCAGGGAACGCCGGCCGGCGACATCGTGGACCGCCTCTTCCATCTTTTCGATGAGGCATTCGAGGAATCCCT
>JBAYOV010000091.1:0-4953 GCA_041678045.1 Rhodocyclaceae bacterium | reverse complement strand
CGTCACCGGTGCCACCATCTCGTTGCCGTCGGCGTGCGACTGCGTGCCGGGGCTGGGATACACGCCCAGGTGCGAGTGGTTGTCGATGATGCCCGGCGTCACCCACTTGCCGGCCCCGTCGACGCGCACCGCATTGGCAGGTGCCTCCAAGCCCTGACCCACGGCCGCAATCCTGCCGTCCTGCAGCAGCACATCGGCGCTGTCGATGCGCTCGCCGTTGCCGATCAGCACGGTGGCACCGGTGATCAGCACCGGGCTCGAGGCCACCGGACGATAGGTGCTCGAATAGACCTCGCCGGTCCAGGACGGCGGCGTCGGCTCGGGCTGCGAGGGCTTCTTCCGGGCCATCGCGGCCGAAGAAGCGCTCAGCGCCAGCGCGGTGGCGCACAGCGCGGCAATCGGGGATCGGAGCATGGGATTCACGCAGGGATGACGGCACGCGACCATAGCCTGAACCCGCAGGGCGGCATACGGGCCGAAAGTCACGCACCCGTGAACCGCCCCGAGACTCGTGGAAGCTCCAACTCTTGAGAAGATGGAGCCATGAAGAAGAAGACAGAGAGACACTCACCGAAAGTGCGGGAGCGCGCGGTTCGGATGGTGCTGGAGCACCAGGCTGAACACAACTCGCAGTGGGCGGCAATGACGAACTGATCCCGCTCCGTTCTACACCGCCCGACGCAGGAGCTGCGCGTTGATCGCCACGATGATGGTGCTCAGCGACATGAGCAAGCTCTTGCTGGAGCCCGATCCCGGCCGATGAAGTGGCCTTTCATCTACCGCCAACGACGACGAGCACCACGCCTGCCGCATGAAAAGACAAGCTCGCTTGCGCGGGCTTGTGCCTTTACTGATCCGAGACCGCTCTCATTCGGAAATGGTCAGGGCGGCGTAAATGGATTCAGGAGAATCCGGGGTATTGGCCCCTTCCAAGTGAAGCATGGCCTCCACGTAACGATGTTTCTCGATGTCTGCGGGATACGGTCGCGCTGCGCTCAGGAAAACGTCGTCACCCACAGCCACCACGAAACGCTCGTGGACATCCCAGTAGCACAACGATCCCGACGCCTCATGCAAAAGCACCACTTCAACACCGTCGGCATCGGAATCTACGTCGTACAGGTCATAAGCATCTTTGATGGCGACACGCTCGATCTGGTTTCCACCATCTGAAATCCTGATCAGATTCACCGGACTGAGGTCCGCTGCCACCGCCTTGAATGCATTGCTCAAGAAAAAACAATCGACGATCGAAAGCGACCACGGAAAGACAACTTTCCTTCGCCCACTCACATGCATCCGAAAAAGCGTGGAATCGTCGCCGAACATTGCGCTCACTCCACCTTCTCCTTGAAGCGAACCTTGATTACATCCTTGATCCGAGAACCTATCCGGTCGCTGCTGATTCGAACGGACGTCTCTTTCATTCCATCTCTCGTGATCCTGCTGCTCATCTGAACCCGAGAACCATCGCCCAAGCTTCCAAGCCTTCCACCGTCTCGTGCTTCGGAGTTGCCACCAGTCAAACGGTCAAACAGCCGTGAGGCACCCGTTTCTCCTCCACGGCCATCAAACTCCGCGGTTCGACGGCCCGATCGTCCACCGGTCGCTCCCAAACCATCTGCAATCGTGTCGATACAGCGCCGTGCTTGCGCGAAACCTTTGCCTGCGTTCAATCCTGCCGTCAGTCTCGCGAAACCCGCTGCGATCGCGACATCGGAAGGATCGGGGACAGCCAACAGCATCGCGCCCAGAGCAACACCGATTGCAGGCCCCATCCAATCGTCGGGATGGCGCGGCGGCGGAGTCACGCCGAGTTGCCGGTTCTCCCAATTGAACTCGCGCGACTCACGCCCATCTGGATCGATAAATCGGTACGGATTGTTATTGGCATACCAATACCGATTGAAGTTGCTGCCGTTGGCCGTGCTCACGTCCACCGGGTCCGGGCTCAGGAAGCGCTGCGCGATCGGGTCGTAATAGCGCTGCTGCATGTAGGTCAGGTTGGTTTGCGTGTCCGTCACGTGGCCGGCGAAGCCCGGGCCTTCGCGGTACTGGCCGCTGTAGGGTGCGCCGAAGGGCATGCGCACGGTGCGGTGGGTTTGCGCACCGGCGCTGCTGGTCTCGACGTTGGCGCTCTGGATGGCGTCGGTGTGGTGCCAGGTGGTCGTGGCCGTGCTGGTGTTGAGCGGGCGGCTGCGCTGGGCGATCAGTTTGTTGCCCAGGTGGATGTAATCGATGCGCTGGTTGTCGCGGCTGTCTTCGGTGTAGAGCAGCTGCCCGGCACGAGTGTAGATCTGATGCCGGGTGCTGCCGGTGTTCCTTGTCGATAACGTGCGGTGGCCGTGCGCGTCGTAGGCGTAGGCCTCCCAGGTGCTGCCGGCATGGACGCGGTCGGCGCGGGTCATGCGCCCGGCGGCGTTCCACTGGTAGTTCCAGGTCTGCCCGTGTCCGGTGCGGGTGAGCGGCGCTTCGCCCAAGCCGCTGCTGGAGACGTACCACTGCGGCACCCCCAGTTCGTTGTCGATGCGGCTCAGGCGCTGGCCGGCGTCGTACTGGTAGCGGTGGTCCTGCACGTAGCCGCCCAGGCCGTTGGGATAGCCGGCCACGCGGCGCACGTTGTCGAGCGCGTCGTACTCGTAGATCTCCTCGCCGTAGATGTTGGCCGCGGTGGCGCTGATCGGGCGATCGCGCGCGTCGTATTGCAGGCTGCGGTTCTCGTTGCCGTTCACGCCGTCGAGGATGGACGTGACGTTGCCGTGCGCGTCGTAGGTGTAGGTGTAGTCCAGCCGCGAGGCGGCTCCGCTGCGGTCGCGGATGCGCTGCGGCAGGCCGCGGGCGTTCAGCGTCTGGCTGTGGATCAGGCCGTTGGTGTAGGTGAAGCCGGCGCGTTGGCCGTTGGGGTGGTAGCTGGCACCGCTGGCGTAGCCGCTAGCCTGGGTCGGCTGGCCCAGGGCGTTGGGGGCGAAGCTCACGCTCAGGCCGCTGGGGTAGCTGAGCGTGGAGACGTCGCCCAGGCTGGTGTAGCCATAGCCGATGGTGAAGGTTCTGGCCCCGAGGGCGAGGGTTGGCGAACCACATCGTCCCGCGCGGTCTCGCAGGTCGCGCGCACCTGCGCACGTGCAGGCTCAGTCCATGCGGCACCCGTCAGGAGCAAGGAAAGAAGCAGGCCCGCGAAAAAGGGCGAGACGACCCTCGAGCTGAGGGGAACGCAGCGTCGCTGCGATGAGCGGGGCAGTTCAGGCATGGCTGGACCTTGGCTATTGAAGATGAAGGATTCCGCCCGAAGCACAGTTGCCACTGCCCCTGTAGTTGCGCTTCGTGCGTGTCGACTGCCATTCCGATGCGCGCCCAACAGGCGCGCAGGAGGGCTGCATGCGTTTGTTTATCCGGACATTTTCCAGCAACTCGGCGCGTGCGGTGCGCCAAGGCGGATTATGCACAACAATTCGAGATTGTCACACTTTGTCACAGTTGAAGTCGGGCTTGGCGGACGGCATGTGCCTCGTCGCCGCCGTCTGCCACGCGTGGCACGCCGGCGTCGTGCTACAGCGCGCTGTCGAGCGGCGGCACCTCGATGGCCTGCAGTCGCACCCGGTCGCGCTGATCCTTGAACGCGAAGGCCAGCGCCACCAGGGTCACCAGGATGATCGTGCAGAACCCCGTGATCGTGGCCACCGCCCAGGAGCTGGTCTTGAGGGTCGAAAAGACGATGGCGGTGATGACCGCGATGCCCACTGAAGTGCCGATGCGCTGGCCGGTCTGCATGATGGCCCCCGAGCTTCCGGCGTAGGCCAGCGGCACCTCCGCCAGGGTGAGCGTCTGGTTGGGGCTGATGATCGAGCCCTGCGCCATCCCGACGAAGGACAGGCTCAGCACCAGCCACCAGACGCTGACGTGTCCGGCCTCGTGCAGCGCGATGACGAGGCAGCACAGGATCAATCCGACGATCGCCAGAATGAGGCCGCCGATCACCACCCGACGCCCAAGCCGGACCACGCGCTTGCCCGCCCAGTGCGCGGCATAGGCGGACAGCAGCGAGGCGGGGATGCCGAACACGCCCGACTCGAACGCGCTGCGGCCATCGCCCTTCTGCACATAGAGCGCCAGCAGCACCCAGATGCTGGTCATGCCGAGGAAATACAGGGTCATGATGACGGTGCCGTTGGCGAAGCTCGGCGTGGAAAAGATGCCCAGGTCCACCATCGGGCTGAACCCCCTGCGCGCCCAGCGCCGCTCCCAGACCACCCACATCACCAGCAGCAGCGCGCTCGCCGGCAGCAGCAACCAGATGTGCAGCGAATCGCGCGCTTCGACGAAGGGATACAGCACCGCCAGCACCGCCAGCCCGAGCAGCAGCGCGCCGACCGGATCGAGCGAACGCCAGCCGCCGCGCACCGTTCCTCCCGCGCCCGCGGCGCGCCGGAACAGCGGCCGGGGAAACCAGCGCAGGCCCATTGCCAGGGTCAGGAGCCCGATGGGCAGGTTGATCAGGAAGGTCAGCCGCCAGCCCAGGTCGACCCCGGCCACCTTGATGAGGAAGCCCGCCAGCACCGGCCCGATCGCCACCGAGACGCCGACCGCGGTGCCGAGGCGGCCAAAGGCGCGCCCGCGCTCCTCGCCGTGGAAGTACTGCTGGATCATGCCCAGCGCCTGCGGGCTGAGCAGGCCCGAACCCACGCCCTGCATCAGCCGCGCGGCGTTGAGCCAGTTGGCCGAAGGCGCCAGCCCGGCCGCCGCCGAGGACAGCGTGAAGACGACCACGCCGACAAGGAAGATGCCGCCGCGTCCGAAGAGGTCGCCGGCGCGGCCGGCCGACACCAGCACCACGCCGAAGGTGAGCGCATAGCCGGACAGCACCCACTGGATGTCCGACAGCGAGGCATCGAGCGCGACCTGGATCGAGGGCAGCGCGACGTTGACGATGCTCACCCCGATCAGCGACATGAAGAT
>JBAYOV010000090.1:0-5065 GCA_041678045.1 Rhodocyclaceae bacterium | reverse complement strand
CGGGTACGGCACCACGACTTCGATGTGCTGAACCTGACCGGGCTGGCGCTGAAGGATCATCGCCCCGACGGCATGACCCTGGGCGAAGTGCCGGTGGAAGGGGAAAAGCGCGAACCGGTATCCGGACCGGAACGATTCCGCGCGTTTTCGCTGGCACAGGCGCTGCTGGCACGCGAACCCGGCCAGCTGCTGCTGTTTGACGAGGTCGAAGACGTGTTCGGCAACGGATTCTCTTCGTTCCTGCGCGAACTGTTCGGCCGCGGCCGCAATGCCCCGACCACCAAGGGCTGGATCAACGAAACCCTGGAAACCAACCCCGTGCCGACGCTCTGGGTCTGCAACGACATCACCGCGATGGACCCGGCCTATCTGCGCCGCTTCGGCCTGGTGGCCGAATTCCGCGCCCCGACCGAGCGCGTGCGCCGCCGCATCGTGCAGCGCTGCTTTCCCGAAGGCACGCTTTCACGCGATGGCATCCAGGCGCTGACCGCGATGGAATCGCTCCACTTGGCGGTGAAGTGGCTCAGATCAGGTCGCCTGAGCCTCCCCACAACCGGGTGTTGCGAATCAGAGTTGAATCCGCCACCTCGGCGACTATGTGTTCTCCGGTGGCGAACTGGCGGCCGCCGTGGTCGTGGGTGCGGTGGGCAGGGTGCAGCAGGGCGCGCTCAGCGAGGAGGCCAGCACGGCACAGGACTCCTTCGAGGACGGCCTGCTCGACCGCCCGCACTACACCTGCCCGGAAATCGACGCGGAAGACGACGCGGTGCCGCCCGTCCTGCTGTCCGGCGACCACACCGCGATCGCACGTTGGCACCGCCAGAAGTCCCTTGCCCGGACCTGGTTGCGCCGCCCCGATCTACTGGCGCGGCGGATGGCGTTGTCGCGCGAGGATCGCCTCCTGCTGGAAGAGTTTCGGCGGGAATGGCTCGCCCAGCAGGTGCCAGCCGACTGAGCCGGTGCCCTCTATACTGGGGTTTCAAGACGGAGGGAGGTCATGTCGTCGCATGACACGATCAGGCACGCCGAACCGATGGGCGACAATGCCGGGTTGAACAATTTGTTCGAGACAACCTACGAACGGCTCAAGCGGCTTGCACACAGGCAACTGCTGTCCGGGCCCAATGCCACGCTGGATGCCACGGCGCTGGTACACGAGCTCTACCTGCGTATCGGACCGAGCGAGGGGTTGGAGTTCGAGCACGCCGCCCAGTTCTTTGCCTATGCGGCCCAGGCGATGCGACACCTGCTCTGCGATCGCGCCCGTGCGCGCAAGAGCCAGCGTGCCGGAGGCGACTGGATACGGGTCACGCTGACCGCCAGCGATGATCGCCTGGTGCTGGAAAGCGCCGAACACATCCTGGCTCTGGATCGGGCCCTGCAGCGGCTTGCCGAAGAGGATGCGAGGGCAGCGCGCGTGGTCGAGCTGGCCTACTTCTGTGGTCTGACCCTGGAACAAGTTGCACGGGTCCTGCAGGTGACACGTCGTACGGTGGACCGCGATTGGCAATTTGCGCGGGCCTTCCTGCGGACGGAGGTGCCCGAAGGTTAAGGCGTTCGCAGCGTGATGTCGCAATTGGCCAGGTTCTGGCGTTGTTTCGGAAAGCGGGTCGCGCTCCATGCTGCCCGTATTCCAGCCCCTGCCCGTCCTGTGGAGCTCAGGCCATGAGTTCGATCCGTGAGATGTATGAAGCCGCCAATGCGCTGCCGCCAGGCGAGCGGCAGGCCTGGCTGATGCGTCATTGTCCCGACGATTCCATGCGGGAGCGCGTCATCGCGATGCTCGACATTTCCGGGCGTACCGGTGGTGACGATACGCCCTCGTTCGAGGCGTTGCTGGAAGTGCTGTCCGAAGACGAGCTGCTGGTGGCGCTTCCAGGCGGCGGGCACATCGGCCCGTTCGAATTGACTGGCGTGCTGGGACACGGTGGTTTTTCCACCGTGTATAGGGGCCAACGCGAATGCGATGGCGTGGTTCAGGACGTGGCGATCAAGCTGCTGCACCACAGCCTGCATGCACCAGATGCGCAGCGTCGCTTCCGGCGGGAGCAGCGTGCCTTGGCACAGCTTCGCCATCCGCACATCGCGCGCTTGATCGAAGGCGGGGTGACCGAGGCTGGACTGCCGTACATCGCGTTGGAACTGGTCGATGGAGAGCGCATCGATAGCTACGCCTGCTGCAGGCAGTTGGGATTGTGTGCGCGCCTGAAGCTGTTCCTTGTGGTTTGCACCGCGGTGGAGGCAGCACACCGCGCCCTGATCGTGCATCGGGACCTCAAGCCTGCAAACGTGTTGGTGACCTCCGAAGGTCACGTCAAACTGCTGGATTTCGGCATCGCCAAACTGCTGGAGGATGCCGATGGCGATGACATCACACGCACCGGGCACCAGGCGTTTACGCCTGCTTATGCCGCGCCCGAGCAGCGGGTCGGGGCGCCGGTCACCACGGCCACCGACGTGTACGCGCTGGGCGTGTTGCTGGGCGAACTGCTCAGTGGCCAGCGCCTGGGGGTCGATACCGGTTCGGACCCGGACGCCTGCATCTCCGGCGACGAACCACCCGGCACCCTGCCCGAACCGGCGTCTGCGATGCGCCGCCATCTGCGCGGGGATCTTGGTGCCATCCTCCGCAAGGCGCTGGCGCAGGAGCCGGAGCAAAGATATGCCTCAGCCTCCGGGTTGGCCGACGACGTGCAACGCGTGCTCGATGGCCATCCGGTCTCGGCACGGCGCGCAACACGCTGGTACCGCACCCAACGCTTCGTGCAGCGGCATCGCGGTGCCGTCGTGATGGCGGTGGCCTTCGTGTTGTCGTTGACCACCGCCCTGGCTTTCTCGCTGTGGCAGGCGGATGTCGCCAGGAAGCAGGCGCTTCGCGCCGATGCAGAGGCCGCGCGTGCGATTGCGGTACGTGATTTCATCGTCGATCTGTTCGAGGCGGCTCAGGCGAATCTGCCGCCCGAGCAGAAGCCGACCGTGGATCAACTGGTTGACAGCGCCCGGACGCGCCTGGCGACGGACCACTCACAGCCACCGGGCCTGCGCGCTGACATGCTGAACCTGCTTGCGCAGGTGGCCATGACCTATGGTGATCTGGAAGGTGCCCTGGCCATGCTGGAGGAAGCCGCCGCGCTCAAGCGCGACTTGTTCGGCAGTGATGATCCCGAGCGTTGGGTGATCGACGTGCAGCGCGCCAACGCACTCGACCGCCTGGGACGGAGAGCGGAGGCGCTCGCCGTGCTTGAACCGCGCCTGGCCGCCATCCGCCGGCATCCCGGCAAGGATGCGGTTGAGGGCTTGAAGATGCTCGCTGCGGTCCGCTCGCGCCACGGCGATGTCGCCGCGGTGGAACTGGCCGAGGAAGCCCTGGCCAAGGGCGAGGGGCTGTATCCACCGGATTCGCCCGAAGCGCTGCAGCTGGCGGCATTTCCGGCCCTGGTCGGTGGCACCATGGGCCGCACCGCAGAGATGCTGGAGAAGTTGCTGCCCATTGCGCAGCGTTGGCGGGAACTGGGTTTGCCGCGTAACGCCGGGCTGGCCGAACTGCTCAACAACATCGGAATTGCCCAGGTGATGCGAGGCGATACCGAGGCCGGCGAAGCGAGCTTGACCGAAGTGATCGACATCCGCCGCAGCATCGGTTCGACCGGGCCAGGTCTGGCCCTGGATCTGAGAAACCTTGCCAACGTCCGGATGCGGCTGGGGCGCACCGGAGAAGCCGAGTCGGCCTTGGTCGAGGCAACGGAGATCGTGCGCAGGGTGTTTCCCGAAGGCAGCACCGGCAGGGTTTCCACGCTTGTCGCACTCGGCATGTTCCATCGGCAACAGGGTGCCTGGCACGACGCCGAAGCGCTGTTCGTCGAGGCGCTGCAGGCTTGTGGTGGCCCGGACGGGGAGCGTGAGCTGGGCTGTGCGCGAGCGCGTCTGGCTCTCGCTGGCATCTGGACGGCAAGCGGGAAGCTGGTGCCGGCCCGCGAGCAACTGGAACGTGCATTGCTGCAGCTTGGCAGCCATCACGGTCCGGACCACGCGCGTGCGCTTGCCGCCCTGGCGCAGATCGATTTGGCGCAGGGACAGCCCGGGCAGGGGCGCGACCGGATCGGCGCGGCCCTGTCGCTGTTGCGCGAACAGTCCATGGATCGCGGCCCGGAATCCGCGCTGGTCAGGGTCATCGGCGCGCGCATCCATCTGGCAACAGGCGCTCCGCAGGCGGCACTGGAAGTGCTGGAGCCGCTGCGCGAACGGTGGGAACGGCAGGAGGCCGAACGGATCCCGTTGCGCTTCCATTTTCTCGCCGTGCTGGCCTTGACGCTCGAGCAGAGCGGCCATGATGCGCGCGCCCGGGAGGTCGCCGCACTGGCGCTGGGCATGGGGTTGCAGCCGCCTGTGCTGGAGCCGGAGTTTCTGGCCGCAGCGCAGCGTCTGGCCGCCGGTCGCGCGGCGAGCGTGCACTGAAGCGCGACAACGCGGGCATTGTGCCGGATGTCGCAATCCATCAGGTTCGGTCGTTCTCCGGTAGTGACGGCAACACGCCGTGACTGACGGAGCAATGACATGGCAAGGATCATCCGGCTGCGCGGCAGCCTTGCGGTATTTGTCGGGATACTGGTGCTGGGACCGCATGCCGATGCCGCGATCTTCACGGTCGGCAACGAACCCGGCTGCACCCACGGCACGGTGCAGGGCGCGGTCGACGCGCTGCCGCCTGGCGGCGTGCACGAAATCCGCATCAAGCAGGGCACCTATTCAGCGCAGGCGATCAAGATCGCCGGTCGTGAGCTGACCCTGCGTGGTGGCTACGCCAATTGTGCTGCACCCACCGCCACCGGCTCGTCCACGCTCAGCGGCAGCGGCGGCGGCGCCGACAGCGTGATCACCATCACCGGCAGTGGCAGCAAGATCGCGCTGGAGCGCCTGATCATCACCGGCGGCGACGAGGTTTTCGACGGTTACGGCGGCGGCATCGACGTGCGCGGTGCGGGCGAGCTCAGCACCCGCATGGTGACCATCTCCAACAACTACGCCGGCTACGGCGGCGGCATCAGCTTCACCGCCACCGGCCCCT
>JBAYOV010000089.1:0-5268 GCA_041678045.1 Rhodocyclaceae bacterium | reverse complement strand
CGCAACGCCCCTCGCTGGATCAAGGCGCTGACCAAGTTCGGCTTCATCCCGCAACACGCCTGATTCCAGGTCACCTTCGCTCCGATGACCTGCTGCGGTCAGGACTTCGCTCGTTCAGAAGCAAGGCTCTTTCACGTTAAAACCCTGGACGAATAAACCTTACGCCATGACCTCCCATCTGCTTTTTTTCCTCATCTCTGCCACGACCGCAACCACGGTGTTGGCGCAAGCGTGCGCACTTGAAGTTAGCCTGACTGGGGTCCAGCATGATCGCGGAAGCCTGCGCGTGGGGCTGTATTCCGATCCCAAGACCTTCCGCAAGGAAGCACAGGCGGTCAAGATTGAGCAGATCCCCGCACAGTCCGGCACAGCGACAGTGAAGTTTTCTGCACTGCCGCCAGGCCGTTACGCGATCATGGCCTATCACGACGAGGACGGTAACGGCGAACTCAACCGCCGTTTCGGCATGTTCCCGACCGAAGGCTACGGCCTGTCGAACAATCCCTCCGTGTCCGGCCCGCCCGCATTCGCGGACAGTGCCTTCGAAGTTCCTGCCGGTGCGGGTGCCGCCCAGATCAGCATCGACATCCGCTACTGACATCCCTGCAAGGAAGAACGATGAACGCCGCCGCTGCGCACGACGCGCATGCAGGACAGCTAGCGCATTTCCCGGTCGCCCTGTTCTCCACCGTGATGGCGTGGCGGGCCTCACCATCGCCTGGCTCAAGGCCCATCACACCGGCGGCGTACCGGTCGAGATCGGCATCGTGCTGCGCTGGCTGGCGAGCGCGCTGTACCTGTTCCTCCTGGCGATGTACGGCGCCAAGCTGCTCCGACACCCCGAGGCGGTGAAGGCCGATCGTGCCCATCCGATCCGCCTTAACTTCTTCCCGGCCATCTCCATCGGTCTGCTACTGCTGTCGATCAGCTGGGCGCAGGACGCCCCAGCCGTTGCAAAATGGATGTGGGGCATCGGCGCTGCCGTCCATCTCATGTTCACGCTGTTCGCCATGAGCAGCTGGATCCACCATACCCACTATGACATCAAGCACGCTAACCCGGCCTGGTTCATCCCGGTGGTGGGTAACATCATCGTGCCGATCGCCGGCGTGCGCTTCGCCCCGGCCGACATCAGCTGGTTCTTCTTCAGCATCGGGTTGGTGTTCTGGCTAGTGCTGATGACGATCGTGCTGTACCGGCTGTTCTTCCACGAGCCGCTGCCCGCCCGCCTGACCCCGACACTCTTCATCCTGATCGCCCCGCTCTCGGTCGGTTTCCTGGCCTATGTCATACTCACCGGCCAGATCGACGCCTTCGCCCGCGTGCTTTACTTCACCGCGCTGTTCCTGACTCTGCTGCTGGCGAGCAATGCGGTGCGCTTCTTCCGCCTGCCCTTCTTCATTTCGACCTGGGCCTACTCCTTCCCGCTGGCAGCCATGACGATCGCCACCTTCGAGATGAGTGCGCGCAGCGACCAGGCCTTCCATGCAGGCCTATCCTGGCTGATGCTCGCGGTGCTGAGCGGCGTCGTCGCGCTGCTGGCCTACAAGACCCTGCGGGCCGCCAGCCGCGGCCAGATTTGCGTGCCTGAGTGAGGCCTTTGCTCAACCCGGGAACAAACATAAGGAGAGTCCCCATGCTACAGGCAGACATCCGGTCCTTCTTCGACGCCCCCACCAGCACTGTCACCCACGTTGTCTCCGACCCCGTGACGGCTCGCGCCGCGATCATCGACAGTGTGCTCGACTACGACCCCAAGTCGGGACGCACATCGCGCGCCTCGGCCGACGCCGTCATCGCCTACGTGCGCGACGCCGGGCTTCACGTCGACTGGCTGCTCGAGACCCATGCTCACGCCGATCACCTTTCGGCCGCGCCCTACCTCAAGCAGCAGCTCGGCGGCAGGATCGGCATCGGCGCTCACATCCGTCAGGTACAGGGCGTGTTCAAGGACGTCTTCAACGCCAAGGACATGAACACCTACGGCGCCGAGTTTGACCACCTGTTCGAGGACGGCGAGCGCTTTCACATTGGCGGGCTGGAGGTCGAGGTGATGCACACCCCCGGCCACACGCCGGCCTGCCTCACCTACATCGTCGGGCAAGACGCCTTCGTCGGCGACACCCTGTTCATGCCGGACTACGGCACCGCACGCTGCGACTTCCCCGGCGGCGACGCAGCTACGCTGTTCCGCTCGATTCGCAAGGTGCTCTCGCTGCCGCCCGAGACGCGCCTGCACCTGTGCCACGACTATCCGCCCGATGGCCGCGCCCCGGTGTGGGAAACCACAGTGGCTGAGCAGCGGGCAAAGAACATCCACGTCCATGACGGCGTGACCGAGGCCGACTTCGTCGCCATGCGCACCGCACGCGACAAGACACTGGCCATGCCGACGCTGATTCTGCCGGCGATTCAGGTCAATGTGCGCGCAGGCAACCTGCCTCCGGCCGAGGACAACGGGGTGCATTACCTGAAGATCCCGATCGACCTGCTGTAGGCGCACCCCCAATGCCCGCAACCACTGCTGTCGCCCCCAACTCCCTGCTCGCACGTTGGCGCGCGTATCGGCACAGCGCGCTGACTGACGACCTCATCGCGGCGGCGATCGTCACCATTCTGCTGGTGCCGCAGAGTCTGGCCTACGCCATGCTCGCCGGCCTGCCGCCGGTGGTGGGCGTGATGGCGAGCCTGCTGCCGATCGTCGCCTACGCCGCCTTCGGCTCCAGCAGTAGCCTCGCTGTGGGGCCGGTCGCGGTGCTGGCGATGATGACGGCGCAAGCAATCGGCGGGGTCGCGGCTTCGATCGCCTGGACCGGGCCGGGGTGACAGCGTGGCTTTCGGGCCGCATCTTCATGACCCAGGCCGAAGCGTTCAAGGTGCTCAGCTCAGCCCCGCCGCGATCCACCTACTAACGGCTGATCTTTTCGCTAATCGGCTGATTTCTTGCCTGCAAGCGCCCCATTTTCCTCGATGTGACTACGTTCAAACGCAGCGTCGTAGACCAGCACGGGGCCGGAAGGGTCGAAGTCCATGCCGCATTTGGCAAAAACCGAGCCGTTGACCGCCTCAATCAATGCCACTGCAAAAGCCCGTTGTGGGTCTTGCCCATCGGTGCTCAGGTAGCCGGTCGGGGCCACCGTGCCCGGTACCAACTCAATGTGGCATGAGAACTGAAACGGGATTTTCTGGTAAGGACGTGTGTAAGCCCAGCGCGGCACCGCAAACGCAATCGTCTCAAAGTCCAGGTAGTAACGTGGGTACGGCAGTGATCTCGCAAAGTCCCGAGCCGACTGACTCAGCGCTGCTTTGTTTTCTCGGGTGATGCCCCCGATCCTTCGGTTCGATTCACGCGCCAAGCAATCCAAGGGCACATCCTTCAAATCGGCATAGCCTTCGTCGCGTAAAGCGTGTGCCAGACCGTTGTTTCGGGGCAGAAGCGCGACCAGGTGCTCAGCTTCCTGCTGCTGGCCAGTGCCTGCCAGCGTGGCGCAATGTACTGCAAATGGGCAGGAGTAGGGATCGTCGCACTGTGGCCCCAAACACCTTGATCCCGTGTAGGCCGAAGAAGGCGAGAAATCCGGCGAGGACAAATGGGATCAGTATTTGGAGCCCGAGCACAAGGTTGGCCAGAAACGCGGCATCAAAATGCTGCGCCGCACCATCTGCGAGAAGGTACAGCGCAACCAGCAGACTGGTCGGTCCCAGAAGCATCGCAAGATGACTTTGGAAGGCGGT
This sequence comes from Rhodocyclaceae bacterium, assembly GCA_041678045.1. Taxonomy (GTDB): domain Bacteria; phylum Pseudomonadota; class Gammaproteobacteria; order Burkholderiales; family Rhodocyclaceae; genus UBA2357. The sequence goes on along the minus strand of JBAYOV010000089.1, from coordinate 1,533 downwards.
GCGACTTCGCACATAGCCGAACAGCACCAGGCGATGGGGATCGGGCATCGCTTCGACATCGGCGAGGGATTCGATGCGCTGGCGTTGAGCGTGCATCCTGAGCGTTAAATCTTGATGATGGTGTCGCTGTAGAGTGCTACCAGCGGATCACGGGTAATCAGGCGCATGGGTTCGGCAAGAGCCTGGGCCACGAGAATGCGGTCAAACGGGTCTTGATGGTGAGGGGCCAGCTCTTCGACAGCAACAACATGTTCGGGCTCAATCGCCAGGAAGCGATAACCGGACTCGCGGAAATAATGCACGGCATCCTGACTCGATACGGGCATGTCGCCCCGACCCAGAGAATGCTTTATGGCTATCTCCCAAACGCTTGCGGTACTGATCCAGACATTTGTTTTTGGGGACTGGATCAAGTCCCGCGCCTTCTGCGGGAGTTTTGGGCTGTCCGTGATCGCCCATAGCGCAACATGGGTATCCAGCAGCACATTCACGATGACTGTCCGCCCAGAAAAAGGTCCGCAACTTCCTCGTTGTGGGCATCGATGGTGTCGGGCACCTCGAACTTACCCTTGGCTAAGCCGATACGCTTCCCAACCTGTACCGTATCCATCGGGACCAGCTTGGCAGCCGGGCGGCCATTGCGGGCGATCACAATTTCTCGCTCTTGCCCTTGTTCAATGGCTTCAACTAAACGGGACAGCGAGGACTTGGCTTGCAGCATATTGACGGCTTGCATCGCATTCTCCAGAAAGTTCGCACTTAGTCTGATCTAGCTAATCCTGAAAAGCAAGCGCGGATTATCCGGATCGTGTCAGCAAACAGGGAATCTCGCAGGTTGGAACTCAGCTGAGATCGCCAGCCGGGGGTGGTCGTATCTTCCCCATCACATGCGCGAGACGCTGACGCTGCTCTATCGCAAAGCCGGGATGGCTGCTCACCCGGTTGCGGGTTTTGAAGGCGCTGTGTGACATGTTCAAGACGCGAGCGGCGTGAATCGGTATGAAACGTCACATGCGTGTAAGCCGGTCACAAGAAGTTTTTTCTAGACAGCAGCATGGCGCTGGACAGGGCTGCCGAACCGGTCGTCGTGCGGAGACTGAGCTCATCAAGCCGCCACACCCCGCTGCCCGAGAACGCAGCACTGCCCCTCACCCCGCCTCTACCGCAAACCCCACCACTTTTCTATGCTCGCGACTGAACTCGACGCCAATGAGGTGGATGGGTTCGTTACGGTCGCGGTACTTGTCCGCATAACCCCGCTGCTTGATCTGCGCCAGCGCTGCGCCTTCCGGTTCGAGTTCCACCACCTTGAACTCGAACAGATACACGTTGCCGTTGAAACACACCGCCATGTCCAGCCGCCCGGCGTTGCTCGATTCTTCCGGCACGATGTCCAGCCCCAGCGATGCAAAGTAGGCGTAGAACACGCTGGCGTAATAGCCTTCGTATTGCGCAATGGGGTTGTTGCGAAACCAGTCGTGCGGAATGCTGGCGAAGAAGCTCGTGAACAGCCGCTCCATGCCGGCGAAGTCG
>JBAYOV010000088.1:0-5423 GCA_041678045.1 Rhodocyclaceae bacterium | reverse complement strand
TTGTCTGGCTGGCCATCGACGCCTCCGGCATTCATGCAACGATCACTGGTGTGATACTCGGGTTGCTGACGCCCGCCCGCCGATGGGTCAGCGATCAGCGCTTATACGCCATACTGCGCCGAGTCATCGCCCATCCAGCGGGCACAGAGGGGACCGGGAAAACGAAGGATCGGCACACCTTGCACACGGCGGAGTTGGCAGCCCGAGAATCCCTCTCCCCGGCAGAACGGGTACAAATGGCCTTACACCCGTGGGTCGGCTTCATTGTCATGCCAGTGTTTGCGCTCGCTAACGCAGGGGTGCCCCTCACTTTGGGCGACCTCAGTAATTCCGTCACCATTGCGATAGTCATCGGCTTCACCTTCGGAAAACCATTCGGTGTTCTGTCGTTTAGCTGGATCGCTGTGCGCCTTGGAATCGCAATACGCCCTCCGGAACTGAGTTGGGCACTTCTTGCGGGGGGAAGCCTGCTCGCCGGCATTGGTTTCACGATGGCCCTGTTCATTGCCAACTTGGCTTTCGATGAAAACCTCATAAACCAGGCAAAATTTGGCATTTTCCTGGCATCCGTCCTATCCGCCGCGGGCGGGCTGGCGCTACTGATTTGGGTGACCGCAGGGAGACGGCCTCACCAAGCAAATCCAGACTGAGGACGTCGAGATGGCAGCGGAGTCGGAAAGCACGCTCTTGCGTATTGACGGAGTCCAGGCTCGGTTACGGGCGCAAGGCACCGGCTCTGGCCATATTCCCGTTAGCCCGAATCTTCAGGAGCCGGTACCCCTTCCCTCCTGATCGGATTGCTCGCCGATTCAAGACCGCCATCTTCTCCCGCTCGACGAGTTGAACTTAACTTGCCAGGCTCCACTCGCCGCTGCCAAGCAGGCCGGACCTATTTTCGAATAATCCCTGCACAGAATATGCCAATAGAGCACCCTGCCCATACCCTAAACATCATGGGCTTGCTTAAATCCAATTCTTATCCAGGAGTCAAACTCATCTGCCGATACAGCTCCGAGCATCAGGGCAGCATCCCGCAACGAAATATTGTCGCGATGGGCTTTAATGGCAATATCAGCCGCCTTGTCATAGCCGATATGGGGAACGAGCGCCGTAACCAGCATGAGCGATCGTCCAAGCACTTCGGCTATACGCTCCTCCCGCGCCTCAATACCTTGCACACAATACCGATCGAAACTGAGCATGCCATCAGCCAGAAGTCGAACACTTTGCATGAAGTTGTGAGCAAGCATTGGCTTGAAAACGTTCAATTCAAAATTTCCCGACGCCCCTCCGATACCGATGGCGACATCATTACCCATCACCTGACAGCAAATCATGGTCAGCGCTTCGCACTGAGTCGGGTTAACCTTTCCAGGCATGATCGAACTGCCGGGTTCGTTCTCCGGTATCGCGATCTCACCGAGACCGCAGCGAGGTCCTGATGCGAGCCAACGGATATCATTCGCTATTTTCATCAATGCGACGGCCAGCGTCCTTAGCGCACCGTGCGTGGCAACCAGAGCGTCATGACTGGCCAATGCGGAAAACTTGTTATCGGCGGAAACGAAAGGTATCCCGTTTGCCTCTGCAAGTTGCGCTGCGACGCGCCCCCCGAATTCAGGATGGGTATTAAGGCCGCTTCCTACCGCAGTTCCACCAATTGCAAGTTGATACAACGAGCGAACTATCGATCCTATCAATCGTTCGACCTGATCAAGTTGGGTGACGTAGCCTGAAAACTCTTGCCCCAGAGTTAAAGGAGTCGCATCCTGCAGATGTGTTCGACCGATCTTTAATATTCTAGAAAAATCCTCCGATTTCCTGGCGAAACTTCGACGTAATTGTGCGAGTGCAGGCAGCAGTTTGCTCTGGATTGAAACTACAGCAGCCAAGTGCATGGCGGAGGGAAATACGTCATTGGATGACTGCCCCCTGTTGACGTCATCGTTGGGGTGAACCAGACGCAGCTCGCCACGGACGCCCCCCAACAACTCCGATGCACGATTAGCTAGCACCTCATTCATGTTCATGTTGCTTTGAGTGCCAGAACCAGACTGCCACACCGCCAGAGGAAATTCACGCTCATGTTGTCGAGTCATGACTTCATTCGCGGCCTGAGCAATTGCTAAAGCCTTATCGGCCGGAAGAAAACCGAGCTCACTGTTGGTCCGAGCGCATGCTGCCTTGATCTCGGCAAGCGCCAGAACAATCTCTGTGGGCATACCTTCGGATGAGATATTCCTGAATCCGTGTTGTCTTCAGCGCGTACCCGCTCCGCGAGCCCCAGCGTATGATTTTTCCGCTGTCTGACTCCCGATCTCAGCTCACCGCAGCCCCGAGCGCCGTTCTTTCACGGCCCGGAGCCCCGGCGAGCCGGGCTTGTGGCGGGTGCGCTACGTCATTTTCCTGCTCCCGCGCGGCCGTCGCCCTTTCGCCGCAGCGAAATGGCCTCGATTCGGAGAATTCGGCCGCCGGATTTGCATCACGGCGAAGCCACCGCGCACAGTCGTGCCTGGACCGTGGTGAACACCTTCACATGCGCGGCCACGCCGCGCCCGAAGTCCAGCACCAGGCGGCGGGCGTGTTCGACGAACTTCGCCGCGCGGTACATCACCTCCTGCAGCACCGTCCTGATGCGCCGGCGCTTGGCCGGGTGGCGGATCGGCGAGAGCTCGCCGGTCAGCCCGAGCTGGCCGATCAGGCGCAGGCAGTTGTAGGCGAACGCGGCCAGATGCACGACCGCGTCGTTGGTGTCGAACTTGCCCGAGGGCAGGCGCTCGAGGTCCAGGTCAGTCTTGATCTCGGAATGGAACTGCTCGTGGGTGCCGTGGTGCTTGTAGAGCTCGATCACGTTGGCCATCGCCACATCGAGGCTGGTCCACCAGCCTTCGATCTCGATCTCGGGGGTGAGCAGGTGCTGGCCCTTCTTGTCGATCGTGCGCTCGGTCACCCGCACCACCAGACGCAGCGTGCGCTTGGCCTTCTTCCAGGCACGGTCGATCTTCAGGTCCAGCAGCCCCACCCGCTTGCCCGCGCGCACTTCCTCGAAGGCGCCGGCGGCCTCGGCGCGGGCGACCCAGGCGGCCTTGTCCTGGCGGCGCGGATTCCACTTGGTGAGGTAGTCGAACGAACGCCCCAGCGCCGCCCAGCGATCGCGCTCGTCGGCCAGCGCGAACAGCAGCCGGGCGCTGTCGAAACCGCTGTCGGCCCGCCACAGCAGCTTCGCATCGGCCGCGCACACCCGGCGCAGGCGCGGGAACGCTCGCTCGAAGAAATACTCGGTCTCCAGCGCCGAGTGGTGCGACCCCGCGCGCAGCTCCAGGCCGAGGTTCCAGCCCTCGTTGCCCAGGTACAGCGCGATCGGCGTGTAGCCATCGACGCCCTGGTAAGTGCGGCTGACCGCCTCCTTCTTGGTGTCGGAGTTGTCCATCACGAAGGTGTCCAGGTCGGCGCAGACGTAGCCCTTGTGCGCCGTGATCGGCGCCTCGGTGCGCTCGAGCAGGCGCAGGCTCAGCTCGTCGGTCAGCTCGCGCAGCTCGGCCGCGCGGGCATCGAGCCGTTGGCGCATCCACACGCTGCCGGGCACCTTGGCGAGCCCGAGCGCTTCCTTGAAGAAGCGGTCGCCGCGAAACGGCTCGATCGCCTCGAAGTCGCTCTTGCCCAGGCTCAGCAGCCCCACCACCGACTTGACCAGGTCCGATCTCCGCATGCCCTGCGACACCGGCAGCCTCGGGTCGATCACCGCCTCGACCTGTGCCGCCTGGCAGCACTGCCCGATCAACGCCAGGCCCGAGTAGGAGGTCAGGTTGAGCTTGGCGGATTGCTTGACTTCGAAGCGCGGCATGGTCGATTGGGTGAAGGAGTTGGAAGCGTAATTTTACAATTGCATCAATGCGTTAGGCTGGATTTCCGGCTAAGCGAACACGGATTCAGGAATTCTTCCTGACAGTTTATATAAACATCGGAATTTTGCACCCAAAGCAGAATTGACTGCTCCCCTTCCTGAAGGAAGGGGATTCCCACTTCACCGAACCCTGCCTCTCCGCATTAAATGCAGATCGGACTTACAGATTCTCCATGGGCTGACACGGCCAGTCCGGCCGCCAAAACGTTGCGCGCTGCGTTGATGTCGCGGTCGTGGATCGAGCCGCACTCCGGGCACACCCACTCGCGCACGCTCAACGGCAGCTTCGATACGGTGTGCCCGCAGTCACTGCACCGCTTGCTGGATGGATACCAGCGGTCGATGCCCACGAGCGTGCGCCCGTACCAGTGCGCCTTGTATTCCAGTTGCCGCACAAACTCGGCCCAGCCTGCATCGCTGATCGACTTTGCCAAGTGGCGGTTCTTCTGCAGGTTGCTGACGGCAAGACTCTCGATGGCGATCACTTGGTTTTCGTTGATCAGCCGGGTCGAGAGTTTGTGCAGGAAGTCCCTGCGGGCGTCTGCCGCCTTGGCATGCAGACGTGCGACTTTGCGCTTCGCCTTGGCGCGGCGCACGGAGCCTTTTTGCTTCTTGGCCAGTCGCCGCTGCAGCTTGGCGAGCGTGGCTTCGTGCTTGCGAAACGTGTTCGGCGCGGCGACCTTCTCGCCGGTCGAGAGAATCGCAAAGTGGGTCAGGCCGAGATCGACCCCCACCTTGCCTGCGACTTCCGCCTTGGGTTGCACCGTGTCATCGCACAACATCGAAACGAAATACCGGCCCGCTGCGTCCTTGGATACCGTGACCGTCGTGACCTTGGCCGCATGCGGAAGAGTGCGCGAAAAGCGCACATCGAGCGGCACGTCCATCTTTGCCAGCTTGAGTGTCTTGCCATCCCACTTGAAGGCGCTGGTAGTGTATTCCGCCGACTGCGGCCCGTCCTTGCGCTTGAAGGTGGGGTATCCGGCCCGCTTGGCGAAGAAGTTGGCGAAGGCGGTTTGCAGGTGGCGCAGTGCCTGCTGCACAGGCACGGAGCTGACCTCGTTGAGCCATGCGAACTCGGGGTCCTTCTTCAGTTGGGTCAGCGCGGTGGACGTTTCGTGATAGCCGATGCGTTCCTGGCGCTCGAACCACGCATCGGTGCGCAAGCGCAGCATGTGGTTGTAGGCAAAGCGTGCGCAACCGAACGTGCGAGCGAGGATGTGCGCTTGCTCGGGCGTTGGGTAGAACCGGAAACGGTAGGCACGCTTGATGTCCATACCTCACAGCATATATACGTTCTGTGTGAGGACCAAGAAAGAACTGCCCTGGGGATGCAGCCTATCGGCTGCGCTCCTTTTCTCCCCGGCATGAATGCCAGGGTTTCTCGGAGCAACTGATGAAAAAGGCCAGCTCATCCGATATCAGATGGCTGGCCTGGTTGTGTCATGAATCAAGGATCACGTACGCCTTTCCTCGGCATACGCATCCCGGTAGAGACGATCGGCAACCTGTCGATCCT
>JBAYOV010000087.1:0-5850 GCA_041678045.1 Rhodocyclaceae bacterium | reverse complement strand
TGCACCGCAGCGACATGCCGCTTCCTACTGGAGGAAGCGCCACCACTGGATCGCGTTGATCGGGGAGATGGAAAGCAGATGAAGAGCCATGCGGCATTCTACATGCTGGGCTCCTCGTGAAGGACGATCTCATCAAGGCTCGCTTTGCAGCGGATAGCTTGCGCCAACGCCAACCGGAGCGCGCTGCGGTGATCGAACGGATCGCGGACAACACGGGCTGACTATGGCGCGACCTCGGTCGGTGACCCGAGGCTACTTGAGCAGGTCGTGGGCAGTCGCCCACGCCACCCAGTCGACGACTTCGCTGGTCACGAGCTCCAGAGACGCATCAACGCCCATTCGATCGGGAAAGAGGATCAGGTTGTCGCATGGCCATCGTGAAGCATGCCCGTCGTCGGCTGCGCACCGCTCGGATCAGAGATGCACCCCGTCCAGCAGTTGATTCACCGAGGCCAGAACTTCATCGACACGACCTTGCTGGATCAACTCTGCGGGCACCTGATCGTTCAATAGACGCTGACGGGCAAACAGCCACAACCGAGCGTCATGGGGCTCGTAGATGTCGGCCAGCTTGTCGATCACGAACTCCAGTTCGAGAAGCTGCTTTTCGGTGCTGGCGTGCGGCAGCGCCTTCCCCTTGTTCCATCGAGAGACGGTCTCGGGGCGTACGTTCAGCACGTTGGCCACGTCGGAGGACCGCATTGCGGCCTTTGTCTGAATGGCTTCCAGCCGGCGTGCAATCGCATTGCTCATGGCATGCCTCTGTGGATAGATGAGTTGCTCACAAAAGGGGGCGGTCAGCGCGCCACCCGCTTGGCCTCAAGGGCCACTCCCGTGAACCCGAGCGAGCCGGACGTGATGAAGCTCTGCAAGTCCTTCTGGTCGATCCGTCCAGCCCGGATGTACAGACCGAGCGGATCAGGCGCCGAGCGAACCAGACGAAGGGGAGAAGTGGACATGGTAGACCTGTCGCGAGGTGATCTGACATCAGAGTAGCGCTTCACACTATATTTTTACAAGCGCTTTTTATTGACATTTGGGTTGCGTGCTGGCAACCTTCGCCCGAAGGAGCCTTCTCACGTCACGCGGACCCGGGCACTGCGACAACCGGCTCCGAAACCGCCTGTCTGCAGCCGCCATACTGCGCCGAGGGGAGGTAGTCGGACCTGCGAAATTCAGCCTGCCGCAGCAGCAATCGGTGTCGATCGCCTGGCGGCGCCTGAGCCAGCGTCGTTGCTGGGTCGTCATCGACTTGAACCGCCCCCGATGGATGATCTCCACTGCCGGATTGTCGACATCGACGCCGCGAAAGCCCAAATCGACAACGACCTGCTTCGGCGTGCGTCCGACGTCTTCGAGAAGAATGTTCGTCTGCCTTTCCCCTTGCCGATGCACTCTGCTTCCGGGGCGTGCATCGCGTAGCGCTTTCCCTTGTCTTTCGGCCGCTGCGTGCGAATCCGTTCGGCACGCTCCATCATCGTCTGCAACCGATGCAGCGTTTCAAGCACCGCAACAAGATAGGACTGGACGTGGCGCTGGAGGCGCTGAAAGATGTGCGTGCCAAGCGTCAGGCCACGGCAGACGAACTGTGGCGCTACGTAGAGCTCTGCCGCGTGGCCAACGTGATGCGGCCCTATCTGGAAGCCATCGCATGAGCAACGGCACGGCTTGCATTCGCGTCATCGATGACGCCTGCCAGCCGCTCGCGAGGAACCGCGCTTCCAGGAACTACACTGCCCGGTTGGCAGCGCTCGCACGACCCCTTACAATGCAATTGAGAATCATTTGCATTAAAGTAACGAGGATGTTTGGTGACGTCGAGAAACCTGCCCTTCCAGCACCGCCGCAGGCTGTTGCTGGCCCTGGCTGGCGCATGCATGCCCGTAACCGCCCCGCTGGCCGCCGCAGGCGGTGCCAGGCGCCTGAACGTCGTGGCCACCACGGGCATGCTGGGAGACGCGATCCGCCAGATCGCCGGTGAGCGTGCCACGGTGACGGACCTGATGGGCCCCGGTGTAGACCCGCATACCTACCGGCAGACCCGCAGCGACATCGCCCGGCTGACACGGGCCGATCTGGTGGTGCACCATGGCCTGCGGCTGGAGGCCCAACTGGACAAGCTGCTGCAAGACCTCGGGCGACGCAAGCCGGTGGTCGCGCTGGCGGAGGCGATTCCGAAGGCGCACCTGCTGACGGACGAGGCACACGCCGAGCACTTCGATCCTCATGTCTGGATGGACCCTGGCCTCTGGCGCTTCGTGGCCGAGGCTGCGCGCGACACCCTGGTCAGGCTCGATCCGGAGGGGCGTTCAGCCTACGAGGCTGGAACCACGCGCTATCTCGCCGAGTTGGCCGCGCTGGACCAGCGGTGCAAGGTACTCCTCAGTCGCGTACCGCCGGAACACCGCGTACTGGTGACCGCGCACGATGCTTTCCGCTACTTCGGGCGAGCCAATGGCTACGAGGTGCTCGGCATCCAGGGCGTCTCCACCGAGAGCGAGGCCGGCTTGCGGCGGGTGGAAGAACTCGTGGACACGCTGGTCAGGCGCCGGATCACGGCCATCTTCGTGGAGACTTCCGTGTCGGATCAGAACATCCGGGCCTTGATCGAGGGCGCTGCCGCGCGCGGCCACAAGGTGAGGATCGGCGGCGAACTCTATTCCGACGCCATGGGTGCGCCGGGCACCAGGGAGGGCACCTATATCGGCATGATCGAGCACAACGCAGCCACCATCGCACAGGCACTCACCGCGCCATGACGAACATTCCGGACACACCGGGCAAACGCACCGGCGATGAGGGCTGGGCCCTGTCGATCCAGGGGCTGACCGTGAGCTACGGCGCGCAGGCCGTCGTGTTCTCGGTGGACTGGCGGGTCCCACGCGAGAGCATGAGCGTGATCGTGGGGCCTAACGGTGCCGGCAAGTCGACCTTGTTGAAAGCCATGCTGGGCATCATCCCGGCGGTCTCCGGCGAGGTGCGGATCTTCGGCCAGCCGTTTGCCAGCCAGCGCGACCGCATCGCATACGTACCCCAGCGGGCCAGCGTCGACTGGGACTTTCCGGCCTCGGTGTTCGACGTCGTTGCCATGGGCCAGTACCGCGAACTGGGCTGGTGGCGGCGCCGGCGCGCGCAGCATCGGGCCCACGTGCTCGAATGCCTGGAGCGCGTGGGCATGCGCGACTTCGCCGATCGGCAGATCGGGCAACTGTCGGGCGGTCAGAGGCAGCGCGTCTTCATGGCGCGAGCGCTGGCCCAGCGGGCCGACATCTACGTGCTGGACGAACCGTTCGCCGGCGTGGACGCCGCGACCGAGCGCGCCCTGGTGGAGGTGCTGCGCAGCGTCGTGCGCGAGGGTGCCACAGTGCTGTGCGTGCATCACGATCTCGCCACCGTCACGGAATACTTCCAGCATGTGCTGCTCCTGAATGTCCGCCGGATTGCCGCCGGGCCGGTCCATGAGGTCTTCACCGAAGCGCTGCTGCAGGAGACCTACGGTGGCCGGCTGACCGCCTTGCAGCTTGCGCGCATGCCGGATCAGGCCCGGCCCACACCGTCTGAAACGCCGTTGGCGAAGGTGTCGTGAACGCACTGTTCGAAGCCCTGCTGATGCAGGCCGGCTTCAATACTGCGCTGGTCTGCATCGGTGCGGCACTGCTCGGCGCGGCCGCAGGCGGCGTCGGCACCTTCATCCTGCTGCGCAGACGCTCGCTCGCCAGTGATGCGGCGGGTCATGCCACGCTGCCCGGCCTCACCGCGGCCTTCATCATCATGGCCTGGCTCACCGGGGATGGCCGCTGGATGCCTGCCTTGATGGTTGGCGCGGCCATTTCCGCCGGACTCGGACTGGCCGCGGTGCATGCATTGGCCGCCCGGACGCGCCTGCCCGAAGAAGCCGCCATCGGTGCGGTGCTGTCGGTTTTCTTCGGCGCCGGCGTGGTGCTCATGACCGTCGTTCAAGTCATCGGGACAGGCGGGCAGGCCGGGATCGCCACCTATCTGCTGGGCTCCGCCGCGGGCATGCTGCGCCACGAGGCAGCGTTGATCGCCGCCATGGCCTTCGCCACCGCTGTGGCGGCCTTCCTGCTGCGGCGGCCGCTCACGATGCTGTGCTTCGACGAAGATTTCGCCGCGATGAATGGCGTGGCCGTGCGCTGGATCGATCTGGCGCTGTCCGCTTTGCTGCTGGCGGTGGTCGTCACCGGCCTCAAGGTCGTGGGCCTGGTGCTCAGTGTGGCGCTGAGCATCATTCCGCCCGTGGCGGCACGATTCTGGACCAATCGTGTGCACCACATGGTGATCGTGGCGGCGGCCATCGGTGCCACCGGTGGTTACGTGGGTGCGGCCGTTTCGTCGGCGGCGCACAACCTGCCCACCGGGGCCGTGATCGTGCTGACGCTGTTCACCCTCTTCATCGTCTCCCTGCTGTTCGCACCGGCCCGAGGCCTGCTGGCGGGAGTCTGGCGGCACCAGGTTTTCCGGCGCCGGGTGCATCGGCGCCAGGGCTTGCTCGCCCTGGCACGCGGAGAAGCCATCTATGACGGCTTCACACTGCGCGTGCTGCGCTCTGCCGGCTGGATACGGCGCGACGGTGTGCCCACGCAGACAGGCCGCCGCGCGGCACGCGAGGCCGCGCGCGACGAGGCCCTGTGGGCACTGCATCGACAACGCCAGCCAGGGGATGGCGCGTTCCGTTACTACCACCGAGTCATGCCCATCCGCGCAGTCCTGCCGCCCGACGTGGTACGGGACCTGGAGCGCCAGTTCGACCTCGCTGACGTCGCCGCAGCCCGGGAGCCTCGCCGTGGGGCTTGAATTCATCCAGCTCAGCCTGGTCCCGCTGCTGGTGGCGATTCTGGCCAGCATCATCTGCGCGCTGCCAGGCAACTTCCTGCTGCTTCGCCGCCAAAGCCTGATGGGAGACGCCGTCAGCCATGTGGTCCTGCCCGGCGTGGTGGGCGCCTTCGTCATGACCGGCAGCCTGTCCACCGTGCCGATGATGCTGGGCGCGGCGATCGCGGCCGTGATCGCCATTGCCTTGATCGAGACCATCCGCCGCCTGGGTAAAGTGGAGCCGGGAGCAGCCATGGGTGTGGTCTTCACCGCGCTGTTCGCTCTGGGTGTCCTCTGGCTCGAACTGTCACGCAGCAGCTCGGTTCACCTCGATGTCGAGCATGTGCTCTACGGCAACCTGGAAAATCTCATCTGGCTCGACGCCCAGGGCTGGGATGCGCTGATCGATCCACAGGCGCTGGCCGGACTGCCGGCTGCGCTGCCGCGGCTGCTGGCACTGCTCCTGGTGGTGGCAGTCAGCCTTGCCGTACTCTGGCGAGCCCTCGTCGCAGGGACCTTCGATCCGGCATTCGCTGCCAGTGTCGGCGCGAAGCCGGGGCTGACCGGCATGACCTTGCTCGTCATCGTCGCACTCGCGGCCGTGGCTGCATTCGAGGCCGTCGGAGCCATCATCGTCGTCGCCATGTTCATCTGTCCGGCGGCGGGGGCGCGCTTGATGACCAACCGCCTCGGCCCCCAGATAGCCTGGAGCATCGCCTTCGCCGTGGCCGCAGCCTTGCTCGGCTATGTATCCGCCGCCCTCCTGCCGACCTGGCTTGGGCTGGCCCACACGGTCAGCGCGGCGGGAATGATCCCCGTGGTGGGTGGCTTGCTGCTGCTTCTTGCGGCCTGGGCTGGCCCCTGCCGTTCCGCCATCCAGGATTGAAGCCAGTTCGAGCCGTGAGCTACGGCCGGATGCGGCGCGCGGTATCCAGATAGGCCTCGCCAGACTTGCGGGCACCGTCCACGTTCGCGGTCTCGGAGGCGATGTGCAGTGCTTCCAGGGTATCGGCGAGG
>JBAYOV010000086.1:0-6120 GCA_041678045.1 Rhodocyclaceae bacterium | reverse complement strand
CACGCTGCACTCCACCGACGCCTTCTACACCGTGGCCTCGCTGGCCGATTCGCTCGGGCGCCTGGCCGTGCCGGGCGTGCAGATCTGGGGCTACCAGGGCGCGCCGCTGCCATCGGCGTTGGCCAAGGGCCGGCCGCCGGCCTCGCAGCGCTGGGGCGTGCACGCCAAGCGCGCGGTGATCGACGAGAGCACCGTCATCATCGGCACCTACAACATGGACCCGCGCTCGGCCAACCTCAACTCCGAGCTGATCGTGGTCTGCCGTGGTGACGCCACCCTGGCTGCGCAGGTGCGCCAGAGCATCCGGGCCCGGCTGGCGCAGTCGGTGCCGATCACGGGCACCCCGGGCGCGGGCGGCTACGCGGCTCTGGTCGATGGCGCCGACGGCGCGAGCATCCTGAAGATGAAACTGGTCACGCCGCTGGCGAGCTGGCTGGATTTTCTGTTGTGATCGGCTGGCGCCCGAGCGGGCAGCGCCGGCTTGTTGGCCGATGGTTCAGTGGTAGTCGCTTTCCCGCTGGTGCTTCACGGCCAAGACCAAGGCCACGTCGGCTCGAGCGTCGTAGCGGTACAGGGCGAGGTAGCCGGTGCGGCCGCGGGAGATGACGAGTTCCCTCAGTCCATGCGCCAGAGGGCGGCCCATCAGCGGGTGGTTGCCCAGGATGTGCAGGCCGTTCAGGATGATGTCCACCGTTTCGAGTGCGGCTTCGGGTGCCGATGCCAGCAACAAAAGCCCCCACGCTCTGCCTTCGGCTCCGCTGCCCCCCGAGGGGGTGCTTTTTGCCTTGGGGCGGCCCGGCGGCAAAAAGTCGGTCAGCCGTTCCAGATCGGCAGCGGCTTCTTCCGTGAGCAGCCAGCGCGTTGTCACGCCCGGGCTTTCGCAGGCGTTGGCATGGTGGCCAGGGTGGTTGGCTTGGGTTTTGAGGCGGTGGGTTGGTGCCCGCCCAGCACGGCGCGCACGTGGGCGCGCAGGTGGTCGGCGTAGGTGGGGCCGTCGAATACCGGCGCCCCTGCCTCAGCGCGGGCCAATGCTTGCGCGGCGCGCTCTACAAAGCTCTGCCGCTCTTCGATGCGATCCAACTCGCCGCCGATGGCCTGCACCATGAGCGCGTGCGGGGTGATGCCCTCATGCGCAGCCAGCGACTTCAGGCGCTGGTGGGTGGCTTCGTCAAGCTTGACCGACAGATTGGACATGGCGCGCTCCCGGGCGTTTCAGGTGTTGATATTTTACGACCTTGATCGTGCTGGGGGATGGGTTCGTTCATCGTTCGGGCGGAATGTGTCGCAGCGGATGCAGAGGGGGCCGCTGGCCGGGAGAGACGATGATAGGCTTGCTCTTCGCGGCGCGTTGCAACACAGCGGAGGCACACAGGGTGAACGATTCGACAGTAGAAACGGTGATGAATCCGACGGATATCGCCATTTACCAGGCCGAGGGTGGCGCGGTGGAGGTGCGGCTGGGGCGAGAGAGCGTCTGGCTCAACTAGGAGCAGATGGCGCAGCTTTTCGGGCGTGAACGTTCCGTGATCGGCAAGCATGTGCGCAATGTGTTTGCCGAAGGGGAACTGGATGAAAAAAGCAATGTGCAAAATTTGCGCATTGCTGGCTCCGACAAGCCCGTCAGGTTCTACCACCTGGATGTCATCATATCGGTGGGCTATCGGGTGAAGTCACTGCAGGGCACCCGTTTCCGCCAATGGGCCACCGCCGTGCTGCGCCAGCACCTGACGCAGGGCTATACCCTGAACCGCCAGCGGCTGGAGGCCAATGCCCGCGAGCTGGAAACCGCCCTGCGGCTGGTGCACAAGCTGGCGCAAAGCCCCGAACTGCCGCAGGACGCCGGGCGGGGGCTGCTGGATGTGGTCACGCGCTATGCCCGCACCTTCTTGCTGCTGCAGCGTTATGACGAAGGCTTGCTGACCGATCCACCCCAGCAATCCGGCGGCAGGCTGCCCACCGTTGACGAGGCTCGCGGCGCGCTGGGCCAACTCAAGGCCGACCTGATAGAGCGGGGCGAAGCGACCGACCTGTTCGCCCGCGAGCGCGGCGATGGGCTGCCGGCCCTGCTGGGCAATCTGGATCAGTCTGTGTTTGGGGAGCCTGCCTACCCATCGGTGGAAGCCAAGGCCGCGCACTTGCTGTATTTCGTGATCAAGAACCACCCGTTCGCGGATGGCAACAAGCGCAGCGGGGCGTTCCTGTTCGTGGACTTTCTGGCCCGCAACGGGCGCTTGTTGGATGCAGATGGCCAGCCCGTGATCAACGACATCGGTCTGGCGGCGCTGGCGCTGCTGGTGGCAGAGTCGGCGCCAGATCAGAAAGAAACGCTGATCCGCCTCGTCATGAACATGCTGTCTCACCCGTCGGCGCAGGGGTGATTCATTCGACCCTGGGCGGCAGCGCCTGCTGGGCCACCAGTTTCCAATGGCCTGCCTCGTCGGCCCGCAAGGTGAAGCGCACGGGTTGTGATGGGCAGCAGTTGGGTTCGCCCTCGGCCTGCACCATTCCTTCAAGCTCCAATTCATCCGGCCCGTGGCGCACGATCCGCTCGACCACGCGAACGGGCGATTCGAAGTCGATGGCGGGTGAGGACCGTTGGGTATCCACATAGTAGGCGTGCTGCCCCAGGCCGCCGCCGCGCACGATGGCGATGTGGGTCAGGGTGGTGCCCGAGCCGCCGGCGCACCCGATATCGGCGGTCCAGAGGACGGCGAAGCGGGTGCCATCTCCGGTTTCTTCCGGGGCTTCGCCTGCGAGCCGGGCAACATCGCCTGGGGTGATGGTCTGCGCATCGCATGCAATGCCCTGGGCGTAGCGCGCGGCCGCTTCGATCACCGCGTTGATCTCCTGCGCCTGGGCATCCTGGCCTGCCTGGCTGGGGGCGTTGCCGATGGCAGGTGCCGTGGATTCATGTGCAGCCACCGATGGGGTGCTGTTTGGCGGCGTGTCTGTGGTGAAGAGCGCTATCGCGAGCCAGATCACGAAGCCCAGCACAGCCAGCTTGAGCGCGATCGCGGCCACGATGATCACCAGTTGGACCAGCACCACGATGGGCGCGATCACCCCGACGATCAGGGCCACGGCCGTGGCCAGCACATAGATGAGGACGGCGCCGATGCCGCCCAGGCTGGAGCCGACATCCAGGGCCTGCAGGTACACGCTCCAGATGTAAGACCAATAGGCCGTCAGCGCGTCCATGGGGCGGGCCTTTCGTGGGTGCCGTTGTGGGTGCCGTTCGATGCCTCGATGGCCGTCATCGCCTGGAAGAACGCGCCGGCCCGCATGGGCAGGTGCACGGTGCGGGGCGTGCGCAGGGACTGCACCTCGGGGTTGACGCGCACCAGCGACCAGCCCTCGTGGACCCGGCCTTCGGAGAAGGCGCGCACCGTGGGAATGGCCGTGCCGGCGCCGATTTCCAGCACCACGCCGGCACGCGGCAGGGCTTGCCGCCATGCCCTGAGCGCGTCGGCCTGAGCCTGGGTGCGGTGGTCGAGCCATTGCAGGTCGTCGAACATCGTCACGTTGGGCCGAGCAAGGCTGCCGCAGCGGGGGCAGCGCGGCAAGGGGCCGAGCAGGCGGCAGCGGGCCTCGTCCACCTGGGGCTCGAAGCCGTTGGCGGGCCAGATCAGGTCACTGCAGGGGCGCGCGCATTGCAGGAAATGCAGCGTGCCATGGCATTCCTGGATGGGGCCGTCGTCTTGGTGAAACCCGGCCTTCTGGAACTGCCCATCGATGTTGCTGGTGAACACTGCCCAGCCCTGTGGCTTGGCTTCGCCCCAGCGGCGCATGTGTGAGAAGCCAGGGTTGGGCTGGGTGGTGCGGTACTGCCGCAGCCGGTGCCCGTAAAAACCCCAGACCTCCTCGGGCTGCCGCAGCAGCGCGGCCGGCGTGGCCACCTCGCGAAGATTCAGGCCCACGGCGGCGAGCGCGGGGTAGTGGCGCCAAAAGCCTTGCGGTCCCCGGAAATCGGGCAAGCCCGATTCGACCCCCAGCCCCGCGCCAGCGGCGATCAGCAGCGCGTCGGCATCGCGGATCAGGCGCCAGGCATGGGCCAGTAGCGCGGCCTCCTGCTTGCCGGCGTAGGTGTGGCCGTGCCCGTGGAAGGCGTGCGTATCGTCGAATGGCATGTCGTCGTTCATCTTCATGAAACCGTGTTGGACAGGGCTTCATGCTCCGCCGAGGTGCGACAGCATGCGTCGCAGTGCTCAGGTATCCGAGGGGGCAGGCGCATCCATCCAGACGGGCAAATGGAAGCAGCGATAACCCCGCGTCCCCGCTTCGGAGCTCGCGTGGGGCTTCACCAGGTCGGCACCTCTCGAGCCGCCGGCGGAGCTCACCATCTGGATGTGCCGGGCCGGGAACAGGTCGGTGTCGCACCAGTCCAGAAATGCCTCGTACTGATGCTGAATCCGCAGAGCTTGCAAGCTGGGAAAGAGCGGGGCCGGTCCCCGCGCGTCCGTCACCATGAAGCGCATGCACTCGGAACAGCCATGGCGTCCGTCCACCGTGCGCATTTCGTACAAGTCCTGATCGAATATGCGGTCGAACCCGTGCCCTTGCCATTCGACATCGACCCCGATGTTCCAGGGCCGGACACGGAGGCTCAGCAAGGGATTCAGCCCCTCGATAAATACCTGCACATGGCGCACCGTCAGGCGGGCATGGATGGTTCGTCCGGTATCGAAGCGGTGCCGGCTGGCCGCCAGCCAGTCCCGGAACTCGCGTTGCCAGGCGCGCTGCGCGTTGGTGGTCGTCCCTGAAAAATTCATTTTCAAGCGATCTGCTGCCTGAGCCCTTGTGCCCAGCGCTGGAGCGAGAAGAAACCTCGGGCAGAGGGCGAGGCTGTTGCCGGCCTGTGGGCCATCCCGCTGGCCGCCGCCAGCCAGGCCAGCCATGAGCGCGCTTGTTTCAGGCACAAAAAAATCATCGCCTGTGCAAAGGCCAGGCCCTTGCGGGCGATCTGGCGCAGCAGCCAGCGGATGTTGTAGCCGACCGCGCACAGCACGGCGTGCAGCCGGTCGCCGGCCTGGCCCAGCAGGTGGCATCGGCCCATGCGGTGATCGCTCTTGAGATGCCCGATGATCGGCTCGATGGCCTGGCGCCGCTTGAGCAGTCTGCGCTCTTGCGCGCTGAGCGTCTTGCGCTTGCCCCGGTGCACGATGCGCACGTCCGGGTTGTGGGCGTCCACGCCCCGGTAGCCCAGGTCCACATACGCCGTCTCGGGCCTGGCCCCGGTGTCCTGCATCAGGATGGCGGCCTGCTCCAGTTGCGGGTTCAGCGTGTGCCCGTCGTAGGGGTTGCCGTGGAAGGCCTTGGCCCCCACGATCAGGTTGCCCTTGAGCGTGCTGACGATGCCCACCTTGACGCCGAACTCGTACGGTGTTCGGGCCTTGCCCTTGGAGATGCAATCGGCCTCCGGGGCATGCCAGGCGTACAGCTTGCGTTGCCCATCGGCTGCCTTGCGCTGGCCACTCTGGGCCCAGATGCGCCGGGCCTTGTCCAGGATATCGCCCAGGGCCTGCCGCACCGCCGCCCCGAGGGCGCTGGCTTTGCGTTCGATCTCGCGCCCGAGCCGCGCCACGATGGTGCGCTGGCGGCGGATGACCCGGCGCATGCGCTTGAACTGGCGCGCGTGCGCATAGCGCCCGGCCTTGTGGTTGAGCGCGTGGCCTTCCTTGGCGAAGGTCTGCTTCAGATCGATGCCCGCGCTCTTGGCCGCCTGTACCAGCTTGCCCCGGGCCACCTCCAGCAGCCGGCTGTCCGTGGGGTGGGCGATCGCCTTGTGCTGCACCGTGCTGTCCACCACCACGCGGCTGAGCTCCTGCGGCTGGATCAGCTTGAGCTCGACGGCCACGTTGATGGTCTGCGCCAGCAACTCCTCCACCCCTTCATCACCTAGGAGCTTGCGGAACTTGACCAGGGTGCTCGCCTCGCAGGGCCTGTGGTGGGCAAAGTACGCCTGGCCCGAGAAGAACTGCCAGGTGGGTGTCTCTCCCCAGCGCTCAACCACGCCTTCGTCGGACTCGTTGAACGCGTGCTTGAGGTACAGCAGCGAGACCATGATGCGCAGCGCCACGCGCGGGCGCCCGGCCTTGCTGGCCGCAGCCTGGCGCTGGGGCT
>JBAYOV010000085.1:0-6553 GCA_041678045.1 Rhodocyclaceae bacterium | reverse complement strand
TCCGACCACCTTGCGCTGCTCGCGGCTGAACTCCACGCCAATGAGGTGGATGGGTTCGTTACGGTCGCGGTACTTGTCCGCATAACCCCGCGCCTTGATCTGCGCCAGCGCCGCGCCTTCCGGTTCCAACTCCACCACCTTGAACTCGAACAGATACACGTTGCCGTTGAAACGCACCGCCATGTCCAGCCGTCCGGCGTTGCTCGATTCCTCCGGCACGATGTCCAGACCCAGCGATGCAAAGTAAGCGTAGAACACGCTGGCGTAATAGCCTTCGTACTGCGCAATCGGGTTGTTGCGAAACCAGTCGTGCGGGATGCTGGCGAAGAAGCTGGTGAACAACTGCTCCATGCCGGCGAAGTCGTTGGCCAGCAGCAGGTCGTAGAGTTTCGTGCTCTGCGCACCGTATTCGGCCGGGTTCGGGCGCAGGCGTTGCAACATCGCACCGCTGAGGCTGGCCCGCACCTCCAGGTTGGGATAACGCAGCCGGTACTGGGCAAACGCACCGATGCGCCGCACCGAGTCGATGGTGAGGTAGCCAGTCTGGAACATCAGTGCTTCGGTGGAGATGTCGCCCACCTCGAAGGCGGACAGCAGGCTTTCGGGGGCTTCCAGACGCTCCAGATCCGGCAGGCGCACCCGGCGCTCGGTGAGCATGTCCACCAGAAAAGTCGGCGTGCCGGTTTCGAACCAGTAGGGGCGAAAATCCCGTTTCTGGAACAGCAACAACAGGTCGAACGGGTTGTACACCGCTTCGCCCGTCCAGTTGTAGCCGTTGTACCACGCGCGGATCAGCTCACGGTCCAGACCGGGCAGTTCGGCGGCAAACACGGTGTCGACATCCTCGTCTGTGTAGCCGCAGATCGCCGAATACGCCGCCTCCACCGTGATGTCATTGAGGTTGTTCAGCCCCGAGAACAGGCTCACCTTGCTGAACTTGCTCACCCCGGTGAGCATCGCAAACCGGATGTGCGCATCCGCATCCTTGATCACCGAGTACAGATCGCGCAGGGTGTCGCGCATCCGCCGAGCCGTGTCCGGGCGGGTGAGATTGTCGAGGATGGGTTTGTCGTACTCATCGACCAGCACCACCACACGCTGGCCATGGCGCTGCACCGCTCGCTCGATCAGAACTCCAAAGCGCGTGGACACCGGGCCGTCGGGCAACTCATCCAGACCCAGCCACTGAGCGTTGTGGGCAAGCAGATGATCGATGCGCTGGGCGAGCAAGTCCGGGTCGGTAAATACGCCCCCGCCGAAACTGAAGCGGATCACCGGATACTTGACCGACCAGTCCCACCGGTCGTGGCAGTACAGTCCGCGAAACAGCGCCTCGTTGCCCGCGAACAACTCCGCCAGCGTGTCGATGAACAGGCTCTTGCCAAAGCGGCGCGGGCGGGAGAGGAAGTAGTGCGTGCCCTGCTCGATCAGGTTCAGCGCATGGGCGGTCTTGTCGACATAGTAATAGTCGTCTTCGCGGATCTTGGCGAAAGTCTGGATGCCGATGGGCAGTTTCTTGCGGGGCAGGATGGCGGACATGACAACTCCTGAAACGACGTGGGCGAACACAGGCCGATTGTTTCACAGAAGCCGCCCGCTCGCAGACTCGGGCAAAGTCGACAGTCTCCCGTCTTCTCGCTGGCTGCCCGACACGGCCCCGACGGCCCCAGCACCGCGCCACCATCGCCGCAAGCTTGCGACAGTCCGGGTGCGGTGCACCATCCGTCATCATGCCGCCCTACGATATCGTCACATGCCGCCCCCATCACGCTCCGAATCCTGCGCACAGGCGTTCGACCTGCGCTGGATGTATCGCACCGACAACGGCCAAACAGGTTGCAAATCCCGCCAACGCATCAGACCGGTTTCTGCAGGCCGTATGCGGCGACGAAGGCGCGCATCACCTCATACAGCAGCTTGCGCTTGTCGATAGGCAACTGCAGGTAAGCATCCAGCACCTGACGCTCTTCGGCGCTGAACCCCTCCTCCCAACGGGCCTTGCGCTCACGCACCTGGCGAACCACACCCTCGCCGAAGCGCAGGTATTGCGGTTCCACGTTCAGCCACTCTGCAAGCACTTCGAGCTTGTCCTGTTCAGGAATGGTTTCACCCCTCAACCAATGGCGCGCCGCCTGGAAAGTGACAGACCGCCCCCAGTAGCGCAGGTTGAACTCTCGCTCCAGCACCGCCGGGCGAGGTTCGTACCCGGCATCGAGCATGGCAGCCCTCAATCGTTCGGCAAATTCGGTTTTGTGGTCCATGACCGCAAAACTGAAGTTTTGCTTTAACCCGGATTGAAGTTGACCTTGATGCTGAATTGAATTGATACTTCAGTTTCATATTGAAGTATCAATTCATGTCCAGACACTGAACGGCAATCATCGGTGCAGACATGACGAGCAATTGATTGCACCCAGAGGTCGGGGAGTCAGACGACAGTCCTGATGGAAACAGCGCACAACCGCCTGCTGTCCCGGCTGTTTAAAACTTATTACTTGTTTAATAAACAATGATTTACAAAAATCCAGACCTTACCCCACTCGCGCTGGCGCTGGCCGCTGCCTTCCTTCTGACCGCCTGCGGTGGCGGTGGTGGCAGCAAGGGCGGCACGCGCCCCGATACCCCCAACCCCGGCACCCCGACTCAGCCGGAACCGCCCCCGCCCCCGCCTGCGCCGGTCAATCCCTACAAGTCGCCCACCTCGCGCAACGCCGACCGCATGACCATCCCCGGTGGACAAACCGTGCTGGTGTCGATTTCTGATTCCATTGTGAATAATGAACACTCGGAATTCAGTGGGGTCATTGCGGGCTACAAGCCCATGTCCGATGGCTCTGCCCCCTTCGGCAAGAGTTCCGATGCAAATCATGGCACTGCTGTTGCATCCGTTGTAGCAGGTAACACAGTCGGACATTCCGGCAATGCCAAGCTGCTGATTTCTCATGCCAGCAGCGGCGGCTTGAGTTGGCCGAATCTGGTGTCCGAAGGCCATCTTTGGGCGCTCTCTCAAGGTGCTCGTGTCATCAACATGAGCCATGGCACAGCCCCTGCGGTGGTTCGTGTTTACGATCAGGTTTTTTCTTCTCTGATTGCCAATCGTGGGGTCGCCACGATTGGAGCAGGCAACGACAAGGCAAACCTGACCGACAAGTATTTCCGTGACGGCCAATTCATCGAAGGTTCGTTCTTCAGCGCCAGCGGGGCCGCAGCCGCAAACCATTCGATCATCGTAGGATCGGTGGATCGTGGCGGAAATCTCGCGTCCTCTTCCGCTTTTCCCGGCGAAAGTGCAGGCGTGCAGTCGCGCTTTCTGGTCGCCCCCGGCGTGAGCGTTACCGTGGCATCCGAGTCGGGCGGCACTCGTACCGGCAGCGGCACGTCCTTTGCCGCCCCGGTGGTGGCCGCAGGTGCAGCAACCGTCATGTCGCTGTGGCCGCACATGACCGGCGATCAGGTCGCTACCCTGCTGCTCAGTACCGCCAGCAAGGATTCGCCGCTCTACAACCGCAACAACTGCGGCTCGAACGGCGCGATCAACTGCGGCTACTTCTATCTTGGTCAGGGCCAGCTTGACATGGATGCCGCGCTGATGCCGCAAGGCGCACTGGCGATCCCGACCGGCGATTCGGTGGCAGGCAAGTCGGTGGCCTTCAATCGCACTTTCAGCCGCCTCTCGCCGGCCTTTGGCGATGCTTCGGGCAATGTCGAGGCCGTGAGCGTGGCCGCATTCGATGACTATGGCCGGGACTTCCACCTGCCCCTCAACGCGATGCTGCGCGACAGCGCCAAGCGCGGTTCCATGATCGGCGAACGCATGGCCGCAGTCGTGGGCCAGCAGTCGGCTTCGGTGTTCGAGCCGGTGCAGCAAGTCAGTTTCGACGGCACCGAGCTTGCCGTTCAGTACGACGCCAGCGGTGCGGTGCGCAAGCTCAACATGAGCGGCCAGACCAACGGCGTGCAGTGGATGGCCTACAGCCAGCCCGCACAGGACGCACATTCCATTTCGGATGTTGCCGCCCTCAACGGCATGGGCCTGCTCTCCATGCAGGAAGATGGACGGCTCGATGGCAACAAGCCTTACCAGTCCGGTCTGGGCTTTGCCGTACCGGTGGCCGGGGCCGTGACCGTGGGCGCACGCTATTGGGTGGGCCACAACCAGACGGCACTGAAGGAAGCCGATCAAGGTTCGGTATCCGGGGCACGGCTGGAAGTGGGGTTCTCCCCCATCGACGCCCTGCAACTGCGCTTCGGCGCGGGCAGCGTGCATGAATCCAGCGGTCTGCTGGGCAGTTCCGGGTCGGGCGCACTGGCCCTGAACGGCAGCACCACGCAAACCTTCTCGCTGGGCTTCGACTACCGCATGGATAACGGCCTGTCCTTCTTCGGTCGCCATCAGGCAGGCAGCATCGCCGATGCAGGCGGCGCACACCTGATCCGTTCGCTCTCGGGTGGCCGGGTGGCCGAAAGCGCCTTGGGTGCCGCCTTCAGTGGCGATGGCTGGAAACTTGCCGCCGTGGCCTCATCGCCCCTGCGCGTGAGTGGCGCAACCGCCCACTTCGACGCCCCGGCAGGCCGCACCGAAGATGGCCGGGTCATCACCGCCCGCCAGTCGGTCGCCCTGTCCCCGTCCGGTCGCCAGCGCAACTACGAACTGGCCTATGTGCACGCACTCGACAATGGCGGGGTCGCCGGAGTGAACCTGCTGCGCATCGAACAACCCGGCCATGTACGCAGCGCCAGCACCGAACACGCCGTCATGTTCCATACCGGCTGGAAGTTCTGAGCACCGGACGGACGACCTTCAACACACCGGAACGCATTCATCACAACAGGATTTTGGAAACATGAAGACACGCACTGTTTTGACAACTCTTTCAGCCTGCGCCGTTCTGGGCGGCTGCACCGCCGCCGCCAGCATCGCAACCAGCATTGCCGACAGTCAGCAAGTCCCCGAGGTCGTGACCTATACCAGCGCGCAGAACGTCGATGCGCTGTTTTCCGCCACAGTCAAGGCAATGAGCCGGATGGGTGCGGTGAAGGTATCGGATCGGGACAGCGGACTGGTGCAGGGTGTGAAAGGCAACTGGACGATCACCGGCGATGTCGCCGCCCATGAGGACGGATCGAAAATCGGCATTTCCGCACGCTACGTCCCCTCGCGACAAATGGATTTCAACTCACGACCGGGCCTGACCCAGGAGTTGGTCACAAACGTGGAAGCCATTCTCGGCACCCCGCTCACTCCAGGCGAGTAAAGTCCGATCTACTTGTATAAGGCCTGGAAGGAACTGTCCGTGATACGCAACACCAGCCGCCTCCTCACCGAGGAATCACAAAAGGTCTGACCCGCGAAGGGCTGCTGCACCGGCCAGCAGCCCTTGGAGTTATTTCAGCGAAGAAGAAGCGGGCCGCTTCACAAGCGCTCCGCCGCAAACCCCACCACCCGCCGCTGCTCGCGGCTGAACTCGACGCCAATGAGGTGGATGGGTTCGTTACGGTCGCGGTACTTGTCCGCATAGCCCTTTTGCTTGATCTGTTCCAGCGCCGCGCCTTCCGGTTCCAACTCCACCACCTTGAACTCGAACAGATACACGTTGCCGTTGAAACGCACCGCCATGTCCAGCCGGCCGGCGTTGCTGCTTTCTTCCGGCACAATGTCTAGTCCCAGACTGGCAAAGTAGGCGTAGAACACGCTGGCGTAGTAACCCTCGTATTGCGCGATGGGGTTGTTGCGGAACCAGTCATGCGGGATGCTGGCGAAGAAGCTGGTGAACAACTGCTCCATGCCGGCGAAGTCATTGGCCAGCAGCAGGTCGTAGAGTTTCGTGCTCTGCGCACCGTATTCAGCCGGGTTCGGGCGCAGGCGTTGCAACATGGCGCCGCTGAGGCTCGCGCGCACCTCCAGGTTGGGATAACGCAGCCGGTACTGCGCAAACGCACCGATGCGCCGCACCGAGTCGATGGTGAGGTAGCCGGTCTGGAACATCAGCGCTTCAGTGGAGATGTCGCCCACCTCGAAGGCGGACAGCAGGCTTTCGGGGGCTTCCAGACGTTCCAGATCCGGCAGGCGCACCCGGCGCTCGGTGAGCATGTCCACCAGAAAGGTCGGCGTGCCGGTCTCGAACCAGTAGGGGCGGAAATCCCGCTTGGAAAACAGTAGCAGCAGGTCGAAGGGGTTGTACACCGACTCTCCAGTCCAGTTGTAGCCGTTGTACCACTAGCGGACCAACTCACGATCCAGACCGGGCAGCTCAGGCGCGAACACGGTCTCAACGTCCGCATCGGTGTAGCCGCAGATCGCCGAATACGCCGCCTCCACCGTGATGTCATTGAGGTTGTTCAGCCCCGAAAACAGGCTCACCTTGCTGAACTTCGAAACCCCGGTGAGCATCGCGAACTTGATGTGCGCATCCGCATCCTTGATCACCGAGTACAGATCGCGCAGCCCTTCACGCATCTGCCGCGCCAGTTCCGGATGGGTGAGATTGTCCAGGATGGGTTTGTCGTATTCATCGACCAGCACCACCACGCGCTGGCCATGGCCTTGTTCGGT
>JBAYOV010000084.1:0-6719 GCA_041678045.1 Rhodocyclaceae bacterium | reverse complement strand
CCTCTCGAATCGGCCTGTCCAGGTACATCACCCCCTCGATCGGTGCATCGAAGCCGGTGAGCAGCATCGACTTCACCACCAGGAAAGCCAGCGGGTCGGTCTTCGCCGGATCGGCGTGGAACAGCGGCTTCTTGAAGCGCTTGATCAGCTGCTCCTGCGCAGCGCCATCGGTCCAGGCTTTCCACGCCGGATCGTCGTTGTTGCTGCCCGAGATAATGGGCGCGAACTCGAGGCGCGCCAGCGTGTCGCGGTAGCGCCAGGCCTGCACCAACGCCTGAACCTTGGGCGGGCGCTGGCACAGGGCCTCGTCGTCCAGCACCTTGTCCTGCGGACTCAGGCGCTCGGCCTCGGCCAGCAGCTCATCGCGCGCGGTCTTCAGCGCCTCGAAGTATCGGATCGCCGCCAGCCGGCTGTAGGCGACGACCTGGGCCTTGTAGCCATTGGGCAGGATGTTGGTCACGTAGTGACGCAGCATGTCGCGCGCCTTGTCGGCAATCAGCGCCGGAGCGTCGAAGATATGGCCCTTGGTGGCGTACTTCTGCTTGATCGCCTCCAGTTCCTCGGGCGTGCGCTGGCGGAACAGGTCCTCGAACAGCGCGTCCAGGCTGGCGTCGTCCTTGACCGCACCCTTGGCGGTGCGACCCTCGTACAGCACCGGCACCGTGGCGCCGTCGGCCTCGGCTTCCTTGATGGTGTAGCGGTCGATGAACTCGCCAAAGATCTCATGGGTGCGCTTCTTCTCGCCCATGATGATCGGCGTGCCGGTGAAGCCGATGCGCGCGCAGTTGGGCAGCCCGGCCAGCAGGTTGGCGTGCAGGTCGCCGGACTGGGTGCGGTGGGCTTCGTCCACCAGCACGAGGATGCTGTCGTCCTCGTTCAGCACTTCGAACTCTTCACCGGACTTGTAGCTGACCTTAGGCTCGGCCACCTTGGGCAGGTCGTCGGCCGTCAGGGGGGCATCGTCCGCCGTGTCGGTGTCGCGGTACTTCTGGATGGTGGCGAAGATCAGACCCGGCCCCTTGCGCCGTGCCAACGCCTTCACGCCGGCCGTGCTTTCGGCTACCTCCACCACCTCGCCGGTCAGCGTGGCGGTTTCCGAAAGCTGGCGCTGCAGGTCCTTGCGGTCGGTGACGACGATGACCTTGAAGCGCCGCAGTTGCGCATCTGCGCGCATCTTGCGCACCAGGAACACCATCGTCAGGCTCTTGCCCGAGCCCTGGGTGTGCCAGATGATGCCGCCGCGCTGGTCATGTTCGCCATGCTGCAGGCGGGTCTTGCCGGTCTTTAGCCGGGCAATGGCGCGGTTGACCGCCCGGTACTGCTGGTAACGGCAGACCGACTTGATGGTTTGGCCACCCACCTGCATGAACAGCAGAAAGTTCTTGATCACGTCCAGCAGGTGTGCGGGCGGCAGCAGGCCGGCGACCAGGCGCTCCTGCTCCGACAGGCTGGACTTGCCCAGCTTCTGCGCCACCTCGATCTCACTGCCGCTGCCGTCAGGCCCGACGACGGTCTTCCACTGCGCATAGTGCTCGAAGGCCGCACCGATGCAGCTCACGCGCGCTTCGTCGAAGCTCGTCGCGATGAGCAACTGATTGGTGGCGAACAACGCCTCGTTGCCCTCGTTGTCTTCGATCTCGTAAGCGGCCTTGCGCTGGTTGCTGTAGCGGCGCAGCTGGTCCACCGCATCGGCCAACGGCTCGGGGATGGACGGGCTCTTGCACTCCACCACCACCAGCGGGATGCCGTTCACCAGCAGTACCAGGTCGGGCACGATGAAGGCCTTGCCGCTGTTGTAGCCGGGCGGGCAATCGACGCGATACTGGTTGACGACGGTGAAGCGGTTGTTGGCTGGCGTATCCCAGTCGAAGTAGCGGATCGTCTGGCCACGCCCACCGTCCCAGCCGGGCAGGCCTTCAACCGTCAGTCCCTTGATCAGCAACTCGGTGGCCTTCTGGTTGGCCTCCATCAGCTTGTGCGTACCGAGCCGGGTGATGGCGGACACGGCTTCCGACAGGCGTGCATCGTCCAGCCATGGCTGGCCGTCCGGGCCGGGGTTCAAAGCCCGCAGACGCTCGCGCAGCACGCCCTCCTGGATCACTTCAGAGAAGCTGCTGCGCCCCGTCACCTTCGGGTCGTCCAGGCTGCCCTCGACATGGACCCAGCCCAGCCCCTCAAGCTGCGCTACGAACGGGCGTTCAACGTCATCAAGTTCCCAACCCATCCGCGCCCCCTTTACTTTTTCTCGTCACGCTGGATCAACGATTCAACCCAGCGCCTCCCCTTGGCAATAGTCTCTTCCACCGTCTCTTTGACTGTCTCCAGCGTTTCCCCCACGTTCTCAATAATTTCTGGCCTCTCGCCGAATACCTCAAGCCACGACTTGAGCTGCGTCTGATAGACCGCAGGATGTAGCGTCGACGTACTCAGCCATGCCAGCAGGCGTTTTCCCACAACTTCCACGGGCAACTCCGTGTTCCTGCATAACCGCTCAAGTCGCTTCCATGCCTCGCGTAGATAACGTACATCGTCATCGCGTCGCCACTCCAGATACTCGGCAGCGGCCCCCGCCGCGGGCTGCCTTCTGGACTTGATGAGTTCCGCCTTGCGCTTGAGACCGTCGTTCAGAACGCCGAAGAGCACATCAAGTGATTCACGGGCACGCTGTTCCCAAGCACGGTATCGCTCCCCCCGCGCAATCCTGTCCAACCCCTCTCTGACACGTCCAGAAACGGTACGGCTCAACAATGGAAGGGTGCTTCCCAGCACCAATGCTCCCGCCGGCCCAAATACCAGGAGTCCAATTCCCACACCCGCATAGTTGCCCGCCACAGCCAATCCTGCGCGGATCGAACCATTGATCAGTGCATCCTGAACGGCCTGGGAGCCAGTGATCTGCCCCTTCGCGTAACGGTCGACGTTTCGCGCAGCTCCCAGCAGCACCGCAAAGACCGGCACGTGAGGATGCAAGAGGGTGTCCCCCAGGTCGAGCGACGAGGTGGTCATCTCCAAAACGGACTCGCTGCTGTAGCCTTCTACAAAGTGCACCTGATCGGCCCACTCGGGCAGGTTGCCCGCGGCACGCGCCTTTTCGAGCAGATCTGCCACCTCCGCGTTGGCGATTACAGGGAAGTCGTAGCCCTTGTCGAAATGGCGATCCAGCAGATCGAGGTCCCCGGCGTTCTTCACCTGGAATTTGATCCCGTCGACAGAGAGATCCCAGCCCGCCTCGTTCGACGTCGCGGGAAACTCGACGACATGTCCCTGGTCGGCCAGCTTGGCGGCCACCACCTGCTCGGCGACATAGCCCTTGAGGTTGCTCATCGCGCCCAGATGCGCCGAGGCACCCATTTCGTCGATTCGGTGTGCGAAAGCCGCAAAGGCGATGGGGTCGCTCAAGTCCTCAACGCGCGAGAAGTCAGCGGCAGCGATCACTTCAGGTTCGAGCGACTGAACGAGATAAAGCAGTTCACCCACGGTCAGCAGAGACATGGCGCCCATGTCCTGTACAGCCTCATTTCCAACCAGTTGCCGCCAGCGGTCCGGCAGCGACTTGCCAGCAGGAGGCTGATCGACTGCCTTTGCCAGGTCGGGTGCGAGCCTCTGCCTGGCACGATGTGCCCCGGCTATCTGCGCCCAGTCAGCCTTATAGGCACGCAACACCTCGCTCTTGAGCGCGCCTGCCGTGCGCATGCCGGGGAGCAAGGGGAATACCCCTGTCATTGCCCGGAGCCCGGCATCGCCAGCAGCGATGCCGTTCAGGGCCAACAAGGCAATTACCCGTGCAGCAATCGCGGCACGAATCTTCTGGTTCGCACTTTTCACTGCCCAAGAGCCCGCTCCGACTGTGAGGAGCGCAATCGTTATCGGGTTTGAGAGCACCGCAACGAACGAAACGAGCGCAGGTCCGCTGACAAGCGGAATGAATGCCGAGGCCTGTGCCGCAAGGATGTATGCCGAAAATCCCGCGACGCTAACTGCCCCGCCGAATGCAGTAAGACCTCCACCCGTGAGCAGCAGGGTCCGGATCGCACTGTCATCGAGTTCGCGGGCGTTGATGGCGCCAAGCAACCGATCGCGCGCTTCAGGCTCCAGTCGTTCGATCTGCTCCCTGGCGCCGCGCAACAGGGCTTCACGCGCGTGCGGACTTCCATCACTGTCTGAAGCCAGAACGTTGTCTACCAACTCCTGCATGGTCTGGCGTGCCAACGCGTCCAACGTTGCAGGCACTTCTTGCTGCTTATCCCGTCCAAACCAGCCCTTGACCTTATCCCAAGCACCAGGCTGGATCAGGGCCAGTGTTTCGGCAACCAGGTCGTCCGCCGCTGTTCGAGTCGAACGCATGGCACCAAAGGTCACTGGGCGGAGCCCTAGCGCCTCTCGCAAGTGCATCCACAGAATCAGCCGAAGCTCTCCGTCCGACGACGAAGAGTTGATCCAATCCTTTACCCGCCGTTGGAGAGAGCTTACCGTCGCCGTGTCTTCGTGACCGGGAGCGGTAGCCGCCACTTTCCGCTTCAGCTCTTCGACACGCTCACCGAGACGTTGCTGCAACGTGCTGTCTTCAAACAGAGCCAAGCACGTCGCCAACATCTCGCGCGGTGCCGCCCCCAGCCCGGCCAGAATGTCGCGCGACTGCAGGGTTGCGGCGTGCGGCATTGCGCCACCTGTTGCGAATTCCCCCATGGATCCCCCTGATGTCCCGTTCACAAAGGTAATCTGTATTCGTGGCACACGTTCTCGCCACACCCTGAGAACTGTGCCTGCCCGGGATGGATTTCCGGCACGTCGGACCTTCTCTCCATCCGCCATTGCATGAGTCACCTGAGCATGGCCTTCGCGTCACCGCCCTCCGTTCGATTTCCCAGTCAATTGCTCCCCCTTACGAGAGTCGGACACGTCCTTTCCCCGTCCCATCCAGCTCCATCCGCATTGATCCGATTGCACCCCATTCCCCCACGCCGGCCTGAAGGGTGCCGTGCCTACCCAACTGGTCCAACTGGTCCATAACGGCCCATAAGCGCGACCGGCTGGCGCTGACAGCAGGGGAGGTCCGTGCTGCCACCAGGCCGGGTAGCCCATCGAGCATCCGGTGCTCCGCATGCAATCCCGTGGGCGTGCCGTCATCTTCAACGCCCAGCCACAGCTCGCCGCCCTCTGCATTGGCAAGGCAGACGATGGCCTCGACCAGCTCGTTGTCCGACAGGCGGTTGCGGTCGCTCTTGAATTCGACCGTCAGGGATTCAGCAGGTGGCAGCCTGGGGGTCATGCGTGTTGCGCCTCCTGAAGCAGAGGGGTGACGTGGACACGGCCGGTGAGGAGGTCGTCCATGAGGCCGGCCTTCAAGAGCTCAAGCTTCTGATGTTCACTCATCTCCGACTGCAGTCGCAATTCCAGACTCCTGAGCCGCTCCGCGATACGTTGCTGTTCAGCATAAGGCGGCAGCGGAATCTCGAAATACTTGACCTCCGAGACGTTAAGGTGCGGGTTTGTTGTCCCGGAGGTGAGCGTCGCAATCCGGTCCTTCACTGTACCTGAGTAGATCTGGGCGAGCAGGTATTCCGCTACCAAACGCCTGTCCATCGGCCGGAGCAACATTACCCTTTGACCCAAACAAATCTTCATTCCCGGCGGGATCACAAACGCCTCGCCAACCGGCGCTTCACGCGTAAAGATCACATCTCCGGCCTTCGGTTCGAGCCTTGCAATCCGCTCGCGGTACTGACGTTCAGAGACGCGCGAAGCCTGTGCGTCGAGGAACATGCCATCCTTGATATGCATTGTTCTGGCAACGAGTACCCCGTGGTCCTGGTAGTGCGGGGTCGAATGAGGGCAGTCGACAACGTCAGAGCATGCCTTGACAACCGACTCGATTTGCCACTCCTTCGGAATCCACCCCAGCGGCGACGGCTTGTAGAGATGCGGCGCCTCGGATTGGGGCGGGCGCAGTTCGCCGTTGGGGTCGATGCCGCGCGTCAGCAGGTCGTGCAGCAGGCCCTGCTTGACGGCCTTGAGCTTGGCGATGATCGCCTCGGTTTCGTGGATGGCGGTATCGAGGGTATCGAGGACCTTGGTGATCAGACGCTTCTCGCTGGAACTGGGTGACGGAACTTCAATACGGGAGAACTCGGCGGCCGCGATTTCGAGGAATGTCGTACCCGAAGCCCGCCGCACTAGTTCGGGTTGAACCTTCTCGAAGAGATGAAAGTAGAACTCAGCCTCGGCCGTGTCCTTGAAGATGATCGACTTGAAGCCTTGATTCGTGGCCATCGGCACGGCATTGATCGCACGCGCGCCCAGCGTCGCACGGGTCGTCACCATCAGCGAGCCGACTGGGAGCAGGTTCGCACCGCTTCCTGCCAGCCCTGATGCACTAATGTGCTCGTTAGTGTCCTGCAGGAACTTGGTTGTATTTCCACTCAGTTCGCCCAGCGTTACCCAAGGGATGGCTCCACGCCAGAACGACGGAACGTCCCGTGACGGTGTACCGCCGCTAACCACCGTTCCTAGCTGGCGGATCTCCCTGCGGTTCCAGTCCGTTGGAAGGCTTTGCAGGAAGCGCTGATATTCGTGCGGCGGCGACTTCTCCGATTGCTCAGACATACCCCAGCCCCTTCAAGAACCCCTGCAGCGCCTGCGCGGCCGCATCCCGCTTGCCCTCGATCTCGGTCAGCGTCACGCGGTACTTGTCCCACCAGTTCTCGAACGCGGCGACGATG
>JBAYOV010000083.1:0-7123 GCA_041678045.1 Rhodocyclaceae bacterium | reverse complement strand
GTCCGGCGCCTCCCGCGACATCGGCCTGTCCTATGCATGCGCCATCGGCAGCGGCCGCGCCGGCGTGTTCTAGACCACCTTCCGTGAAGAAACCGAGACCGATCTGTTCGGTGAACAGGCCGTGCTGTGCGGCGGCGCCGTCGAACTGGTCAAGATGGGTTTCGAAACTCTGGTTGAAGCCGGCTATGCCCCGGAAATGGCCTACTTCGAGTGCCTGCACGAACTGAAGCTGATCGTCGACCTGATGTACGAAGGCGGCATCGCCAACATGAACTACTCCATCTCCAACAACGCGGAGTATGGCGAGTACGTGACCGGCCCCGAAGTCATCAACGAGCAGTCCCGTGCGGCCATGCGCAGCGCCCTCAAGCGCATCCAGACCGGCGAGTACGCCAAGATGTTCATCCAGGAAGGCAAGACCAACTATCCGAGCATGACCGCGCGTCGTCGCCTGAACGCCGAGCACCCGATCGAGCAGGTCGGCGAAAAACTGCGTGACATGATGCCCTGGATCAAGGCCAAGGCCCTGGTGGACAAGTCGAAGAACTGACCTCCCGGCCACAACCGTGCATCCAGACGGGCTGCCTCCTGCGGGGGCAGCCCGTTTTTCTTCCAAGCAGCGGCCTCACCTCTGCCCGTCCTGCACACGTGCCAGGGCGTCGGGTCGATTGCTGCATGATGTAGAATCGGCAGGATCAATCCGCCCGGGACTTCGTGCATGCCCCTGATTTCACCAGACCACCGCCGTCGCGGCATTTACATCCTGCCCAACCTGTTCACCACCGCCGCGCTGTTTGCCGGCTTCTACGCCATCGTGCAGGCCATGGACGGTCGATTCGAGGCGGCTGCAGTGGCCATCTTCGTGGCCATGGTGATGGACGGGCTGGATGGGCGCGTCGCACGCATGACCAACACCCAAAGCGAGTTCGGCGCCGAATACGATTCGCTCGCCGACATGGTGTCCTTCGGTGCTGCGCCGGCACTTATCATGTATGAATGGGCGCTGAAGGATTTCGACAAGCTCGGCTGGGTGGCGGCTTTCATCTATTGCGCGGGCGCAGCCTTGCGACTGGCGCGCTTCAACACCAACATTCATACGGTGGACAAACGCTTCTTCCAGGGGCTGCCCAGTCCGGCCGCCGCCGCCCTCATTGCCGGCATGGTGTGGGTGGTCATCGACAACGACATGAACGGCCAGGACGTGGCCGGTTTTGCCCTCTTCCTGACCGTGTTTGCCGGCCTGTCGATGGTCAGCAACGTGCTGTTCTGGAGCGGCAAGGACATCAACTTGCGCAAGAGCGTGCCCTTCATCGTGATCATTGCGGTGGTGCTGGTGTTCGCGCTGGTCTCCAGCTATCCGCCGGGAATCCTCTTTGCGCTGTTCCTCGTCTATGCGGCGTCCGGCTATGTGGTGTGGGCCTGGCGCTGGCTTCGCCGCCGCCGCGCACCGCGCCGGCCGGCCGCAGAACACGGTCCGGACGAACAGACCGAAAACGACGAACACACAAAACCTTGAAAAGCCTGAAAGCCTTGACTCGCCCCCCTCGACAGGAGCCCCAGACATGAACGACCAGTTGATCATTTTCGATACCACCCTGCGCGACGGTGAGCAAAGCCCGGGCGCTTCGATGACCCGCGAAGAAAAACTGCGCATCGCGCGCCAGCTCGAACGGATGCGGGTGAATGTGATCGAAGCCGGCTTTCCCGCCGCCTCGAACGGTGACTTCGAGTCGGTGCGCGCGATTGCCGAAACCATCCGCGAATCCACCGTGTGCGGGCTGGCCCGTGCCAACGAAAGCGACATCCGCCGTGCCGGCGAAGCCATTCGCCCGGCCGCCAGCGGTCGCATCCACACCTTCATCGCGACCAGTCCGATCCACATGGAGAAGAAGCTGCGCATGAGCCCCGACCAAGTGGTCGAGCAGGCCGTGAAGGCCATCGGCTGGGCGCGGGAATACACCAGCGACATCGAATTCTCGGCCGAAGACGCCGGCCGTTCCGAGCTCGA
Source organism: Rhodocyclaceae bacterium (assembly GCA_041678045.1). Classification (GTDB taxonomy): domain Bacteria; phylum Pseudomonadota; class Gammaproteobacteria; order Burkholderiales; family Rhodocyclaceae; genus UBA2357. The sequence continues at coordinate 5,115 of JBAYOV010000083.1, read as the reverse complement.
CTTCCTGTGCCGCATCTTCGAGGCGGTGATCAACGCGGGCGCCACCACCATCAACGTCCCCGACACGGTGGGCTACAACGTGCCCGAGCAATTCGCCGCGACCCTCCGCAGCCTGATCGAACGGGTGCCGAATTCGGACAAGGTGGTGTGGTCGGTGCACTGTCACAACGATCTGGGCCTGGCCGTGGCCAACTCGCTGGCCGCCGTGATGGCCGGCGCGCGTCAGGTGGAATGCACGGTCAACGGGCTGGGCGAGCGGGCCGGCAACGCCTCGCTGGAAGAAATCGTCATGGCCGTGCGCACCCGCCGCGATGTGTTCAAGTGCGACACCCGCATCGACACCACGCAGATCGTGCCCGCCTCCAAGCTGGTGTCGGGCATCACCGGCTTTCCGGTGCAGCCGAACAAGGCCATCGTCGGCGCCAACGCCTTCTCTCACGAATCCGGCATTCATCAGGACGGGGTGCTCAAGCACCGCGAAACCTACGAAATCATGCGCGCCGAAGATGTCGGCTGGGGGGCCAACAAGCTGGTGCTGGGCAAGCACTCCGGGCGCAACGCGTTCCGCTCCCGCCTGGAAGAGTTGGGCATCGTGATCGAGTCCGAAGAGCAGCTCAACCACGCCTTTGCCCGTTTCAAGGAACTGGCCGACAAGAAACACGAGATTTTCGACGAGGATCTGCAGGCGCTGATGACGGACGAAGGCAGCGCCCCCGAGCAGGAGCACTTCCGCCTGCTGTCATCGCGCTTCCGCTCGGAAACCGGGGAGCGCCCCGAAGCCGAGATCACCCTGCTGGTGGACGGCACCGAAACCCGCACCTGTGCCCACGGCTCCGGCCCGGTGGACGCCGCCTTCAAGGCCATCGAAACGGTGGTCAACAGCGGCACCGACCTGCTGCTGTATTCCGTCAATGCCATCACCACCGGCACCGATGCGCAGGGTGAAGTCACCGTGCGGCTGGCCCGCGATGGTCGGGTGGTGAATGGTCAGGGCGCCGATACCGACATCATCGTAGCCTCGGCCAAAGCCTACCTGAACGCGCTCAACAAGCTGCACAGCAAGCGCGAGCGGCTCAATCCTCAGGTGTGAGTCAACAGATGCGGGGCAATTGCTCGCCTGACAGCCAGTCGAGCATGCGCCGCCCGCCGAGCAGTGTGCGAAGTTGCACGAAACTGCGCACATCGTCGGACACCTCGCCGATGAGCGCGGCCTGACGGCCCAGCGGGTGCGCCTGCATCGCAGCGAGCACCGCATCGGCCGCATCGGCCGAGCAGATCGCCACGAGCTTGCCCTCGTTGGCCACATGCAAGGGGTCCAGGCCCAGCAACTCGCAGGCGGCTGCAACCTGCGGCGCAACCGGAATGGCCGCCTCGTCGAGCAGCATGCCCACGCCGGACTGTGCTGCAATCTCGTTGAGCGTGGCGGCCAGACCACCCCGCGTCGGATCGCGCAGCACATGTACCGCGCCCGGAGCGCTCGCCAGCACCCCGGCGATCAGCTCATGCAGCGCGGCCGTATCGGACACGATATCGGCATCGAAGGCCAGTGATTCGCGCTGCGCCATGATCGCCATCCCATGGTCGCCAACCGTTCCGGACAGGAGCACTGCATCGCCCACACGGGCGCCGCTGCCGCTCAACTCCAGCCCTGGCGCAAGTGCGCCCAGACCGGTGGTGGTGATGAACACCCCGTCCCCTTTGCCCTGCTCCACCACCTTGGTGTCACCGGTCACGATCATCACGCCAGCCTCACGCGCCGCAGCGGCCATGGAGCCAACGATGCGCACCAGATCGGCCAGCGCAAACCCCTCTTCCAGCACGAAAGCGGCACTCAGGTACAGGGGCCTCGCCCCCATCACGGCGAGATCATTCACCGTGCCATGCACCGACAGGCAGCCAATGTCGCCCCCCGGAAAGAACAGCGGACTGACCACATGCGCATCGCAAGCCATCACCAGCCGCTCACCCGGAGCCGGCGCCGGCAGCACCGCCCCGTCATCCCCACGCTGCAGGCAGGCATTGTCGAAGGCCCGGGCGAACAACTCACGGATCAGGGCGTGCATCGCCCGCCCTCCGGCACCATGCACCATTTCCACCCGGCCATGCTTCAAATCCACGTCCAGCAAGCGCTCACCCCCTGTCATCCGCACCGGCCCACCGACCGGTATCAGGCCACATCACGAAAACGGCCATAGTTGTAATGCGCCGCACACGCCCCTTCGCTCGACACCATGCAGGCTCCCTTCGGGTTCTGGGGCGTGCACACCGTGGCAAACAGACGGCAGTCGGCTGGCTGCTTGCGGCCACGCAGAATCTCTCCACAATCACACGCGCGATGATCGGGCACGGGCCGGTAAGCAAGCGCAAACCGGCGCTCCGCATCCCACTCGGCCCAGCCCTCGCGGATGCGCAACGCCGAATCGGGCAATGGCCCGAGACCACGCCACTCGAACGATTCGCGCAGTTCAAAGACCTGTGCCACCAGCGCCTGCGCCTTGCGGTTGCCGTCCCGCGTCACTGCGCGGGTGAATTCGTTCTCCACCCGTGCCTGCCCTGACCTGACCTGGCGCAACAGCATGCGCACCGCCTGCATCACATCGAGCGGCTCGAAGCCCGCAATCACCACCGGCTTGCGGTAGTGCGTGGCAAACACTTCATACGGACGACTACCGATCACGGTGGACACATGGGCCGGGCCGATGAAACCATCGATGCGCACCGCAGCCCCGCCCCCGTCCGCCTCCTCCGCAGTATGCTCAAGAATGCGCTGCATCGCAGCCGGCGTGAGCACATGATTGCAGATCACGCTGAAATTGCGCACCCCGGCGGCCCGAGCCGCGAGCAGCACGGCGGCGGTGGGCGGCGTGGTGGTCTCGAACCCTATCGCGAAGAACACCACCTCACGCTCCGGATGCGCACGTGCCAGTTGCAGGGCATCGGCCGGGGAATAGATCATGCGCACATCGGCCCCCTGCGCCCGCGCACGCAACAGGCTGCGGCCCCCGGAGGCGGGCACGCGCAGGCAGTCCCCGTAACTGCACAGCATCACCTCCGGACGGCTCAGCGCCAGTTCGATGGCCATGTCGATGCGCCCCACCGGCAGCACGCACACCGGACAGCCCGGGCCATGCACCATGCGCACATTTGCGGGCAGCAGGTCGGTCACGCCATAACGCGAAATCGCATGGGTGTGCCCGCCACAGAACTCCATGAAGGCGAACTCACGCGCATCGCCGGCCTCACGGGCGATCGCCCCGGCCAAGCCGGCAGCAAGGTCACGGTCACGAAAGGCCTCGATGTACCTCATGTGCGGCGCTCCACGGCCTCCGCTTGCGCGGCGTCGAGTTGCGCATCCACTTCGGCAAACAAGGCCAGCGTGCGCTCGGCCTCTTCGGTGTCGAGCCGTGACAGGGCGTAGCCGACATGCACGATGACATGATCGCCGACGGCGACCTCCTCGACCAGCGCCAGCGAAATCTGCTTGCGCACCCCATCGAGTTCCACAATGCAGGTGTCGCCCTCGCACAACTCAACGACTCTGGCAGGTATTGCAAGACACATGCTTGATACTCCACTTGTTGAACCGTACAGACGCGGTCGGATCAGCCCGGAACACGCGCCAGCCGTGCCACGGCCACCCGCGCCTGCCCGAGAGAGATGGCCTCGTCCCCCGGTGAGAAGCGCTGCGGCTCCAGCACGTTCAGACCCTGCTCGCGCAACGCACGGCCCAGCCCCTGACGCAGCAGGCGATTGAAGAAACATCCTCCTGAAAACACCACCTCTCGCAGCCCGCTGCGCACCGCCGCGCGGCACACCCAGTCCGCAAGCGCCACCACCAGGGTCGCATGAAAGCAGGCGGCCCCCCAGCCGGCATCGCGTTCATCCGCCAGCCGTGCAAACAGGGGCAGCAAGTCCAGTTGCCCGTCTGCATCGATGCTCCAGCCCCCTGCCTGGGCCACAGCGGGACCGTGCTGCGCCGCACGGGACTCCAGCGCAATCGCCGCTTCGGCATCGGTCTGCATGATCTCACACACCCCCAGCAAACCGGCGGCCGCATCGAAGCAACGCCCCAGGCTGGACGTGCGCGGGCACAGGTGCGGGCGTTCGAGCACCTGCACCAACCTCGACGCGGCGGGATGGCACGCAAAGCGTCGGGCAATCTCGTCGCCCCGGCCAAGCGCATGCAACACTGCGGCCGCCATGCGCCACGGCTCGCGGGCGGCACGGTCACCCCCGGGCAGGGGCAGCGGACGCAGATGCCCGAGGCGCTCAAACGTCGCACCGCCCGCCAGCAGGAGTTCGCCCCCCCAGGCGGTGCCATCGCTGCCCAGCCCCACCCCATCGAGCGCCAGCCCGAGCGCTGGCGCGGCATGACCATGTTCCAGCAATACCGCCTCGACATGCGCATGATGATGCTGCACGGCCAGGGCAGGCACGTTCAGGCGACGCGCAAGCTGCCCGGCCAGCCGGCTCGAATGGAAATCGGGATGCAGGTCATGTGCCACTGCCCGCAACGGCCGGTCACAGGACGCCAGCAGACGGGCCGCTTCTGCTTCGAGGCTCGCGCAGGCGGCGACATCGTGCAGATCGCCCACCGGCATGCCGGGCAGCACCTGCCCATCGCACACCAGACAGGGGCGGTTCTTCAGATACGCCCCCAGCGCCAGCACCGCCCCTTCCGGCACGGTGCCGCCAGCGAAGGCCCCCGCAGCGAGCGGCACCGGCGACGGGAGCGGGGCCGGCGACGGGAGCGGGGCCGGCATCATGCGTCCCGTGGTCCGGTGGTGGCGTGCCCATGTCCGTGCGGGTGCTCAGGTCCACCGCCCCCCTGGCGGGCAGCGTCCAGCCACGCCAGCCAGTCTTCCATGCCTTCGCCGGTGGTGGCCGACAGTTGCACCACCGGCAGACCGGGGCGCACCCTGTGCGCATAGTCAATCGCGCGTGCCACATCAAAGCTCAGATACGGCAACAGGTCGATCTTGTTCAGGATCATCAGGTCTGCCGCCGCGAACATGTCGGGATACTTCAAGGGCTTGTCCTCACCCTCGGTCACGGACAGGATCACCACCTTGTGCGCCTCCCCCAGATCGAAGGCGGCCGGACACACCAGATTGC
>JBAYOV010000082.1:0-7138 GCA_041678045.1 Rhodocyclaceae bacterium | reverse complement strand
CAGTACCCACAATCAACGCGTCCTCGATCTGGCCAGCCAGAAGGGGCTACTGCGCGCCAGCGATCTGGACGCCATCAGTGCGCCTCGGGTCGTTCTGACGCGCCTGACCGCTGCGGGTCTACTAGAGAAGGTGGGGCGTGGCCTGTACCGTCTGCCGGATGCACAGGTTTCGGAATTCGAGAGCCTGGCCACGATCGCCACCAAGACACCTCAAGCGGTGTTCTGCCTGCTTACGGCGCTGCAGTTTCATGAGCTGACCACGCAGCTGCCGCGTCAGATCTGGATCGCCATGCCTCGGGGCAGCCACCCGCCCCGTGTCGACTATCCGCCCGTCAAGATGGTGCAGTTCACGGGTGATGCCTACTCGGCAGGGATTGAGGAAGTCGAACGCGACGGCGTCAGGCTCCGGGTGTACGGCGTGGCCAAGACCGTGGCGGACTGCTTCAAGCACCGCAACAAGATCGGGCTGGACGTGGCGCTGGAGGCGCTGAAGGACGCTCGGGCGCGCAGCAAGGCATCCGTCGACGACATCTGGCGTTTCGCCAAGATATGCCGCGTGGCCAATGTGATGCGCCCCTACCTGGAGAGCGTCGGATGAGTGCGGCCACCCCAAATGTCGCGGCATCCGTCCGTGCGCGTCTGCTCAATGTCGCCAAGGCGCAAGGCGTCGATTTCAACCAGGTGCTGGTGCGCTTTGCCTTGGAGCGCATCCTCTATCGGCTGGCCCAGTCGCCTCACGCGGACCGTTTTCTACTCAAAGGTGCGCTGCTGTTCACGCTCTGGTACGACATGCCACACCGGGCCACACGTGACGCCGACCTCTTGGGCTTCGGTGACAGTGATCTGGAGTCAGTGGCCCAAGTATTCCGGGACATCGCAGCGGTACCGGTCGACGACGGCATCGTGTTCGATCCAGCCTCCGTCACTGTCGAGGATATCCGCAAGGAAGCTGGCTACGGCGGCGTCCGCGTGATGGTTGCGGGCGAACTGGCCAGAGCGCGCTGCAAGACCCAGATCGACGTCGGCTTCGGCGACGCCGTCACCCCGGCGCCTGTTGATTCGGTCTACCCAGTACTGCTGGAGGAAATGCCCGCGCCACGGCTGCGGGCCTACCCAACGTACACCGTCATCGCGGAAAAGCTCCATGCCATCGCATTGCTGGGCATGACCAACAGCCGCCTGAAGGACTACTTCGATCTGTCGGTGCTGTTGGAACGAGAAACTCTGGACACTGATCTGCTGGCCCAAGCGATCAAGGCCACGTTCGAAAGACGGGGCATGGCGGTTCCTGACGCGCTGCGCGGAGGGATGTTCGTGGGCCTGACCGCCGCCCATCGGCAGGCAGTCACGAAACTATCGATGCTTCAGTATCTGATCGATTCGCGCCTTGCTCAGAGGAATTGCGTTCTTTGCCGGATTCAAGACGGCACCGTCGATACTGTCGTTTTCCTTGATCAGTTTCCAGAGCTCGGAGGCATGCATCTGAACCACAGTGCCATTCTCCAAACCGGAGTCTGCGAGCTCCTGATCGCCTGAAAAAATGACCTGCAGCCTTTCACCCTTGGGCGACGTGATCACCACCGGAACAAAGCGGGCTCCTTCATTGGCGGTATCCCGAGCCAGCGGAACCAGGTAGGTTGCGCGGTTGAGCTCCCTGTACAGATCGTCCCGCGCTTCAATCGAAGGAGACGAACCGATGTTCGCGATGGCTGCCGCAAGGCTTTGATTCGTGACGGCCGGGTTTCCAGCGATGCAGGCCCCGCAAAAAGCAAACGCTGAAACGAAGAGTAGTTTTCGCATTTCAAGTACCTGAGCGTTTCTATGCGCCTCCTTCGACTTCCCGGTGGAACCAGGCGCAACAGGGGGCATGCAAAATAGCCCGAAGATCAGGCTTTTTGGAGGGCACAAACTGAAACGCCCAGTCTGTAAGGACTGGGCGTTGAATTTGGTGGCCAGGGGCAGAATCGAACTGCCGACACGCGGATTTTCAGTCCGCTGCTCTACCAACTGAGCTACCTGGCCGGTGAAGACGCCATTATAGACAAGTTCTCTGACCGGTCAAGCGTTTTCTGAAATTTTTTCTTCGGCACTCATTCATGACCCAGAATCATCCCCAGCGGCGTGGTGGCGTGTGCTCTCGGGAACAGCACCTGGGCCAGTGTGCCCTGACCTGAGGGGTTGGTGTTGAGGGTAACGCTGGCGCCGTGCAGATCGGCGATCTCGCGCACGATCGGCAGGCCCAGCCCGGAACCGTCCTCGCCGCTGCCCAGCACCCGGTAGAAGCGCTCGAACACCATTTCGCGGTCGGCCTCGGGAATGCCCACGCCGGTGTCCTCCACCTCAAAAATCGTCGTGCCCGCCACTCGGGTGCGGGCGGTGACACTTCCGCCGCGCGGGGTGTATTTGATGGCATTGTCGATTAGGTTCTTCACCAGCTCGCGCAGCAGCACCGAGTTGCCATCGACGATGAGCATCTGCCCGCTGTGCTCGATGCCGAAATCCAGCCCCTTGGCCAGCGCACGAGGGAACAGCTCGTGTGCCACCTCGCGCACAACCTCGTCCAGATCGAGCTGCTCCACCGCATACACCTTTTCCGAGGTGGCCTCGGCCCGGGCCAAGGCAAGCAACTGGTTGATGAGGTGCGCGGCCCGGTCGGTACTGTCGGCAATGTGCTGCAGCGACTGGCGCAACTGTTCGGGGTCGCTCTCCTGCAGCGCCAGCTCGGTCTGCATCTTCAGACCGGTGAGCGGTGTGCGCATCTGGTGCGCCGCATCGGCAATGAAGCGCTGCTGCGACTGCAGGTTCTCTTCGAGGCGGGCCATCATGTCGTTGAAGGACACAATCAGCGGACGCACCTCCTCAGGCACGCTGGAGGGCTCGATGGGCGACAGGTCGGTGGGACGACGGCGACGGATCAGGCTCTGCAGGCGGTTGAGCGGGGCGATGCCACGCGTCAGCCCCACCCACACCAGCACCACCGCCAGCGGAATGATTGCAAACTGCGGCAACAGCACGCCGGTAACCACCCGGGAAGCCAAGTCGCTGCGTTTGTTGCGCGTTTCTGCTACCTGTACCAGCACCAGCGGCACCCGGCTGTCTTCCTCGTAGCGGATGAACTGGTAGGCGATGCGCACCTGCTCGCCATGGATGAAATCATCGCGATAGTGGATCTGCTCGGGAAACAGCCGGCTGGGCGGGTTGATCCAGTTGATCTGCGCGTCACCAGTGATCAGCCCCCCGCCCTCACGGGCCACCTGGTAATACACCGTGTCATCCTGGTCGGAGCGGAACAGCGCCCTGGGCGGAGCGGGAAAATCCACCTCCACCTGCCCTTCCACCACCGACACCAGACGGGCGAGCGCGCGAACGCTGTCGGCCAGTGCCAGGTCGTACGGACGATTCGCGATGTTGTCGGCAACGTTGTGGGTAACGATGATGGAAATCGGCCACAGAAACAGCAGGGGCGCGAGCATCCAATCGAGAATCTCGCCGAACAGCGAGTTCGGCCTGGGTGGCGTGTTGCGACTGGCTGCGCTTCGGTCAGACTTTCGCCGTCTGCGCCGCATCGGGTTGTTCAAGGCAGTATCCCAGACCACGCACCGTCACGATGCGCACCCCACTGTCTTCGAGCTTCTTGCGCAGACGATGCACATACACTTCGATGGCGTTGCTCGACACCTCTTCACCCCAGCCGCACAGGTGATCCACCAGCTGGTCCTTGCTGACCAGCCGCCCCACGCGCAGAGCGAGCACTTCGAGCAGGCCGACTTCACGCGCGGACAGCTCCACCAACTGTCCATTGATCTTCACCACCCGGTCGGCCTGATCGTAACTGAGTGCACCAATCTCGATACAGCGCGGCTGCCCGGTGCCACGCCGGGTTAGCGCACGCACCCGCGCTTCCAGTTCGGGCAGCGCAAACGGCTTGGTAAGGTAGTCATCGGCGCCAGCATCCAACCCGCGTACCCGGTCATCGATACCATCCTGTGCGGTAAGGATCAATACCGGCATGGCCGACTTGCGGGCACGCAGGCGCTTGAGCACCTCGATCCCGGGCAGCTTCGGCAAACCCAGATCGAGAATCAGCAAATCGTATGGCTGCGACAGCAGGGCCACATCCGCATCGGCCCCGGTATCCACATGGTCGACGGCATAGCCACCACGGCGCAACGCCCGGCCGAGCCCGTCCGCAATCACTTTGTCATCTTCCGCCAGAAGGATCCGCATCGGTATGGTGTAAGTCAGGTGTAAGCGAACGGGCTTAAGCTGGCCACGTCCTTATTGTCATGATCCGGCCTCCCCGCCGGCGTGCTTCGATATTACCGCACAATCCCGCCTTGCTGGCGGCGGATTTTCCGTGCCCGACCAGTCAGGCCGGGTAGCCTTTTGTTCTCGCTGGCCGTCAATACACGCAGTGGTCGCCCACGTTGATCTGATCGACCCCACCTCTCTGAACACCTATTACACTATCGACATGGCCGACGTTGCCGCCGGCCTTGATTGACGCCTCTTTGCATTTGTGGGGGCTCTTTCCATTTTCATTTAGGAGGCAAACAATGTCCGCAAGAATCCTGTTCGCCCTGAGTGCGATGCTGTTCTGCGCGTCTGCGCTGGCTCTGGATGTGTTCATGTCGGTCGCTGTCGATGGAGACGGCAGGCCGGTTGTGTCCGGCAAGACCAACTTGCCGGACAGCACCGCGCTGATGGTTTCCATCTCCGGGGAGCAGTCCCGACTGAAGCAGCAAAGCAAGGCAATTGTCCGTCGCGGGAATTTCCAGGCGGGGCCATTCACAAACAGGGGACAGCCGCTCGCGGACGGGGAATATACGTTTTCGATCAGCACCCCGGTGGCATCGCTGTTGCCAAAAGAGGTTCAGGCTGTGATCGGCAGCCAGGGGGAGAGGCTGTCAGGGCCGCTTGTCGCTCACATCCCAGGGGGGAAACTGATCAAATACACGGGACAGTTCACGGTCGGCGGGAGCCAGGGGAGCATGGGGCCGCACGCGATCAATGCCGTCAAGGCATCGTCATGCAAAACCGGTGGAACTGTTGAGCAGTGCCTTGACCGCAAAACCGCCGCCCCGGATGTTCATGATTATGGGTGGTCTGCAAGGCGAGATGGGGGCGGGTATGTTGTCGAGAAGAGGGTTCACGTAGGGGGCCTGTCGGCACCGACCACTTACCGCTGGTCGGTGTCTGACAGGTGGGCAGTGCGCCCCCTGAACGGGCATGCCATTTCGTTGAGCAGATAATCACCCTCCCCCGCCCCCATTCCGCGCCCGCCGAAGCAGGCCTTGTAGCTTGCCGCTTAGTGCATGCAGGTGCAAAGATGAGGGCGCCAGCCGGGCCAGATGCTCTTCTGCCGATTCCTCGACAAAACGCCCGGCCGCCAGATCGGCGCGGGTTTCTGCCAGCGCAGCGTCAAGTTCGCATTCGCGCAGGTACTGGTAATGGTTCAGGTCCATCACCACGAATCTGTCCTTGCCACGCACGGACACGATGACCTCCGGCGACTCGCTCAGGGCGGCTTCAATAGCGGAAACCCCCTTTGTTTTCAGATCGTTGGCACTGATATGGGACATGCTGGCACTCGAAAAGTAATGCGGTCGAGCGTGTTTTATATCACACGCTCGACCGCATCATGCCCAAAACGCAAAAAAGCCCCTCGCGGGGCTTTTTGCTGGTGACGTGGCCAGAGCCGTGTCGGGCTCCGACCAAGACAGGGAGGATTACATCCCCATGCCCATGTCGCCCATACCACCCATGCCGCCCATGCCCGGCATGCCGGCCGGCTTGTCTTCCGGCAGTTCGCCGACCATGCAGTCGGTGGTGAGCATCAGGCTGGCCACCGAAGCGGCATTCTGCAGTGCGGTGCGGGTCACCTTGGTCGGATCGAGCACGCCCATTTCGACCATGTCGCCGTATTCACCGGTAGCAGCGTTGTAACCGTAGTTGCCAGAGCCCTCGACCACCTTGTTCACCACCACCGAGGCTTCGTCGCCTGCGTTGGCAACGATCTCGCGCAGCGGCTGCTCCATCGCACGCAGCACGATCTTCACGCCGGCGTCCTGATCGTGGTTGTCACCCTTCAGGTTGGTCAGGTTGGCGCGGGCACGCAGCAGGGCCACGCCACCGCCGGGGACGATGCCCTCTTCCACTGCAGCACGAGTGGCGTGCAGGGCGTCTTCCACGCGCGCCTTCTTCTCCTTCATCTCGACTTCGGTCGCAGCACCGACCTTGATCACGGCCACGCCGCCAGCCAGCTTGGCCACGCGTTCCTGGAGCTTCTCGCGGTCGTAGTCGGAGGTCGCTTCCTCGATCTGGGCGCGGATCTGCTTGACGCGCGCTTCGATACGGGCTGCATCGCCTGCGCCGTCGATGATGATGGTGTTTTCCTTGCCCACTTCGATACGGGCAGCCTGACCCAGCTCGTCCAGGGTGGCCTTTTCCAGGCTCAGGCCGACTTCTTCGGCAATCACCTGACCGCCGGTCAACACGGCGATATCTTCCAGCATGGCCTTGCGGCGGTCGCCGAAGCCCGGAGCCTTCACGGCGCAGGTCTTCAGGATGCCACGGATGTTGTTCACCACCAGGGTGGCGAGCGCTTCGCCTTCGACATCTTCGGCGATGATCAGCAGCGGGCGGCCGGCCTTGGCCACCTGCTCCAGCACCGGCAGCAGGTCACGGATGTTGGAGATTTTCTTGTCGAACAGCAGGACAAAGGGGCTCTCCAGAACGGCAACCTGCTTCTCGGGGTTGTTGATGAAATAGGGGCTGAGGTAGCCACGGTCGAACTGCATGCCCTCGACCACGTCGAGTTCGTTGTTCAGGCTCTTGCCGTCTTCGACGGTGATGACGCCTTCCTTGCCCACCTTGTCCATTGCATCGGCAATGATCTGGCCGATGTCGGCGTCGGAGTTGGCGGAGATGGAGCCGACCTGGGCGATTTCCTTGCTGGTCGAGCAGGGCTTGGAGAGCTTCTTCAGCTCTTCCACGGTGGCGGCCACGGCCTTGTCGATGCCGCGCTTCAGGTCCATCGGGTTCATGCCGGCGGCAACGAACTTCATGCCTTCGCGCACGATGGACTGTGCCAGCACGGTGGCGGTGGTGGTGCCGTCACCGGCGATGTCGGAGGTCT
>JBAYOV010000081.1:0-7731 GCA_041678045.1 Rhodocyclaceae bacterium | reverse complement strand
GCGCGCGGCTGGAAGCGCTCAAGAGCTTCCTGGATGGGCTGTCGCCCTACAACACCGTCGGCAAGCTCAAGAATCTGCGCATCACCCAGGCCGACATCGATGCCCAGAAGAAGAATCTCGAAGTGCTGTCCTCGGTGGAGAAGTTGCGCGACCTGGTGGCCGAGCTGGGCACCACGGCGGCCTATCTGTCCCAGGCCGAGATGGTGCTCGCTACCGACCATGCCTGGGTGCAGCAGGCCCAGACGGCCCGCAAGGCGATTCTCGACAAACTCGTTGAGGACAAGAGCGCCGCTCATGCCGCCGAGTACCGCCAGCGCCTGGCCGCCTTGAAGAAGGACTACATCACCGCCTACGTGGCCCAGCACAGCAAAGCCCGGCTCGGTGTGGCGGAGGACAAGACCAAGTCCGCCCTGCGCAAGGACCCGCGCATTGCGACCCTGCGTGCCCTGGCCGGCATCTCGCTCATGCCCACCGGTCAGCTGACCACCTTCGAAGACAAGCTGGACAAACTCAAGAGCTGCGCATCCCTGGTCGAATCCGAACTGGCCGCAAACCCTGTGTGCCCGCACTGCGGTTTCCGCCCCGCCAATGAGCAAGGCGACCTGCTGCCAGCCGCCAATGTGCTCAAGACGCTGGATGACGAGCTCGATCGCCTGCTCGATGGGTGGCAGCAAACCCTGCTGGACAACCTCGACGACCCAATCATCCAGGCCAACTTCGAGCTGCTGAAGGCCGCACAGCGTGATCTGATCAAGGGCTTCCTCGCCTCGAAAGCCCTGCCGGATCCGGTCACGCCGGAGTTCATCGCGGCGGTGCAGGAGGCCCTGTCCGGCCTCGAAAAGATCGTGGTGACCGGCGAGGACATTAAGAAGGCCCTGCTGACCGGCGGATCGCCCGCGATGCCCGACGATCTGCGCAAGCGTTTCGAGGCATTCATAACCGAGCGCTGCAAGGGCAAGGATGCCGGCAAGCTGCGGTTCGTGATCGAGTGAGCTGACCAAAATGGCCCAGGCAAGCGGCTACATCGTATTCCTGTCGCAAGACCGGATGAACACATTCCTTGAATGTGTCGCCGAGGAGCGCGCGTTTGCCGAACCTGTCGCCGATTTCCAGCACAGTCGAACCGCGCCGTTGGTCTGCTTTGTCGTCAACGCAGGCAAAGTGACTCACATTGGTTTGGGGCGTCGGGGCGTGCGAGCCGGTACAGGACTTAGTCGATTAAACATCGACAAAGCCGAAAAGCTCCCGGCTCCAATATCTGTTCGGAAACTTCTCAATCGCCTGCCAAAGCGCAACGCCCCGTCCGTGCGCAAGCGATTCCAGTCGGGCGGTTTGTTGACCGACAAGGGCTTCCACGCGGTCATTGAGTCCGTTCGGCAGCTTTCGTCCCAAGCCAGCACGCTGCTGGAACGCTTCAGTCAGGCCAGAATCGAGCGCATCCAGCGGTTTTCTGCCAAGGCCAGAAACAATCTGGCCCAGCAGAAGGAGGCATTGCTCACTGCCTTGTCAATTGCCGGACTCAGCCGCGACCCAATTCAGGAGTGGGCACCGCCGGATGGCACGCCAGTGTCCTTTCTGGATGGTCTACCCAACGTCCGGCTGCGCGAAGACCCGATGGTGATCAACGACCTGCAAAACCTGCCCGGTTTTGATGTGATCAAGACATACCCCTATGGCGCGGCAGTGTTTGAATCCGAGGAAACGTCGGAACGCCTCACCGTCATCCTTGCGAACCGCCTTCCGCTCGAAGAGCAAACCGGCACCGATCTGATCTACTTCAATGAAACCTACCAGAGCTTTGTCATGGTTCAGTACAAGGCGATGGAGCGTGAAGACAGGCGTGATGGGCCAGCCCAAGCAATATATCGGCTGCCCGACGCGCAGTTGAAAGAAGAGATCGACCGAATGGATACCGTGCTGGGCGCGCTGAAAGCATGCGCGCCCAACACGGACATTGGCGGATTTCGGCTGGCCGAAAATCCGTTCTTCCTCAAGCTCTGCCCCAGGCTCGTATTCAATCCGGACGATGTGAGCCTGGTGCCCGGCATGTACCTGCCGCTGGACTATTGGAAGCTGCTGGAAAACGACCCCGGCATCAAGGGGCCGAAGGGCGGCTTGCGGATCACATACGAAAACGCGAAGCGCCATCTCGACAACACGTCGTTCACTACAGTGGTGTCCAAGGCGTGGGTCGGAACGACGCCCAGCCAGTCGCAGGTGCTTCAGGACGTCATTCGGGAAACTCTGAAGACGGGCAAGGCAATAGCCATTGCCATCAAGCCCCAAAAAACCGCCGAACACCAAGATGATGAAGAACTAGAAGAGGAAGCACTCGATGACTGACATGTTTTCCGCGAGCGCAGCCTCGTCACAATCCGGCCCCGTCGAATGCCTCGGCCAGGCCTTCCCCAGCGACGACGCGAGGCGCGAGCACTTCCTGAAGCTCTTAGCCGAGAAGCTGAAGGACCCGGAATTTCGCAAGCAGGACGGCTTCCCGCAGGGGACGGACGAGGCCATCCTTGCCATGTCCGATCCGCCGTACTACACCGCGTGCCCGAATCCCTGGCTCGTGGACTTCGTGAAGCACCACGGCAAGCCCTATGACCCGAAAGAGCCGTATCGGCGCGAGCCGCTGGCCATCGACGTTTCCGTAGGCAAGACTGACGCTATTTATCGGGCGCACGCTTACCACACCAAAGTGCCGCATCTGGCCATCGTGCCGTCGATCCTGCACTACACCAAGCCGGGTGACGTGGTGCTGGATGGGTTCGCCGGTTCGGGCATGACGGGCGTGGCCGCACAGTGGTGCGGTACAGCGCCTGCCAGCTACCGGCATGAGATCGAGATGGCCTGGAAGAAACAGGGTCGTCCGGCACCGCAATGGGGGGTACGACGCGTCGTGCTCAACGATCTGTCGCCTGCGGCGACCTTCATCGCAGCCAACTACAACACCCCGTTCGATGTCGATGCCTTTGCCAAGGCGGGCAAGCAGCTTCTCAAGCAGGTCGAGCAGGAAATCGGCTGGATGTATGAGACGCTGCACAGCGATGGCAAGACCATAGCGCGTATTGACTACACGGTATGGAGTGAGGTGCTGAGCTGTCCAGCCTGTGCGGGTGAGATCGTGTTCACCGACGCCGCCCTGGATGAAGAAACAAAGGCGGTCGCTGATGTGCTGACGTGTCCCCATTGTGGCGCGCAAGGCAAGAAGGAGCAGATGGACCTGCGCTTTGAGACATTTATTGACCCAGCGACAGGGCAGACGGAGAAACGACCGAAGCGTGTGCCCGCGCTCATCTCGTACAAGCTGGGAAAGACGGCTTATGCCAAGAAGCCGGACGAGGCTGACCTGGAGCGCATCGCAAAGATTGCCTCGCTTCCGATTCCCGAAAACCTGCCGATCGATCGCTTCCCGGATTGTCAGATGACACGGGTTGGCCGCATGAAAACGACGAACTCTGCGGCCATCCACTTCATGTTCTTGCCACGTGCGGCGCAAGCTATGGCACTGCTTTGGGGCAAAGCCAAATCGAGTGCCGACCCTCGAACTCGAAGCATGTTGCTCTTTATGGTGGAGCAGACATTCTGGACTGCGTCAGTTCTAAATCGTTACAGGCCGACAGGCTATTCTCAGGTCAATCAGTTTCTGACGGGTGTTTATTACGTTGCGTCTCAAACTGCTGAATGCAGTCCTTGGTACATACTGAGCGGCAAGCTGGATCGTCTGGCCAAGACGTTTCGTTCCTTCAAACAGGGTTACTGCGCTGCAATTACAACTGGAACTGCGGCAGCGTTGCCGCTGTCGGATAACTCCGTCGATTACATCTTCACGGATCCGCCTTTCGGCGAAAACATCTACTACTCCGACCTGAATTTTCTTGTCGAGTCTTGGCACGGCGTCAAGACGGACCCAGACCCGGAAGCCATCGTCGACCGTGTTCGCCAGAAGGGCATTCCGGAATATCAGCACCTGATGTACAGCTGTTTCGCTGAGTACTACCGGGTACTCAAGCCTGGGCGCTGGATGACTGTGGTGTTCTCCAACAGCAAGGCAGCGGTCTGGAACACGATTCAGGTGGCCTTGCAGCAGACTGGGTTCGTAGTCGCCGAGGTCACCGCGTTGGATAAGAAGCAAGGCAGCTTCCAGCAGGTGATGTCGCCGAACACTGTGAAGCAGGATCTGGTGATCTCTGTCTACAAGCCGAACGGTGGGCTGGAAGATCGCTTCAATAAACAAGGAGCGACGGTGGATTCGGCCTGGGACTTTGTGCAGACCCACTTGCGCAATCTTTCAGTGGTCAAGGCTAGAAACGGCGAGCTGGAATTCATCGTCGAGCGCGACCCACGCCGCATCTTCGACCGAATGGTGGCCTGGTTTGTTCGCCATGATGCGCCGGTGCCGCTGTCGAATGATGAATTTCTCTCCGGCTTGCGCAGTCGCTACCCAGAGCGCGACGGCATGGTCTTCCTGCCGGAGCAGGTCGCCGAGTACGATAAAAAGCGCGCCCAGGTGGCGCAGGCGCCGCAGATGGAACTGTTCGTCAGTGACGAGCGCAGCGCCATCGACTGGCTGGCGGATTTTCTGAAGCGCCGGCCTTCGACCTACCAGGAGATCCACCCAGAGTTCACCACCCAACTGGGCGCCGGCTGGAAGAAGCATGAGTCCAAGCCGGAGCTTATGGCGCTGCTGGAGAACAACTTCCTCAAGTACGACGGCACAGGGGATGTCCCGAGCCAGATCCACAGCTACCTCTCCACCAACCACAAGGACCTGCGTGGACTGGAGAAGAACGATCCGCGCCTGATCGCCAAAGCAAAAGACCGGTGGTATGCGCCCGATCCGAACAAGGCGCAGGACCTGGAGAAAAAGCGCGAGAAGGCACTGCTCAAGGAGTTCCAGGTCTACCTGGGCTTCACAGGCCGTCGCCTCAAGGAGTTCCGACTCGAAGTCCTGCGAGCCGGCTTCAAGGACGCGTGGAGCAAGAAGGACTACCAGACCATCATCTCGGTGGCGAAGAAGATTCCGGACGAGGCGCTGCAGGAAGACGAGAAGCTGCTGCTTTGGTATGACCAGGCGCTGACGCGCACGGAGGCCGATGCGTGACGAATGGCTCCCTGGGCTTCGCCGTCGGTGACTGGTGCTGGCATGCCCGGCAGGACTCGCCCTGCCGGGTGATCGACCGCCAGGACGTGTGGGGCGAGATCGCCTATCGCGTCTGGCTGCCGGCCAAGGATGCCGTGGTGCGCGCCCGCGCCCAGGATCTCGGCGATCTGACTGCCGTGCGCCCCTCCGTGGAGCAGATCCTGCACACGGCGTCGGCGGCCAAGCTGCTCGACGCGCTGGAAGACAACCTGCTGCTGGCGCCGATTCAGTCGAGCGTGGTGCCGCTGCCGCACCAGCTTTATGCGCTGAACCGCGCCATGAGCCGCGATCGCATCCGTTACCTGCTGGCGGACGAGGTGGGGCTGGGCAAGACCATCGAGGCGGGCTTGATCCTGCGCGAACTCAAGCTGCGCGGGATGGCGCGGCGCGTGTTGGTGGTGGCACCGAAAGGGCTGGTGCGTCAATGGCAGGCCGAAATGCGGCTGCATTTCGGTGAGCACTTCCGCTTCATTGAAGCGTCAGAGCTGGCGGCGTTTCGCCAGTGGCGTGACAACGGCGCTCTTTCAGTTTCTGGGGGCGACGACAACCTCTGGCGCATGCATGACCAGGTGATCGTCTCGCTCGACTCGGTCAAACCCATCGAAGGCCGCCGTGGTTGGAGCTTGGAGCAACTCGCCACCTACAACCGCGAGCGTTTCGAGGACCTGATCTCGGCGGGCTGGGATCTGGTAATCATCGACGAGTCGCACCGCCTCGGCGGCAGCACCGAGCAGGTTGCCCGGTACAAGCTGGGCGCCGCCTTGGCGGAGGCGGCACCCTATCTGCTGTTGCTGTCTGCGACTCCGCACCAGGGCAAGACCGACCAGTTCATGCGGCTGATGCAGTTGCTGGACCGTGAGGCGTTTCCGGACGAAGGCAGCATCAACCGCGACCGGGTACGCCCGTTCGTGATCCGCACCGAGAAGCGGGCTGCCATCGACGCGGAGGGTCAACCGCTATTCAGACCCCGGTCCACGCGACTCCAAGCCGTGGCGTGGCAGGACAGGCACGACGCCCAGCAGCGGCTCTACGAGGCGGTGACGGACTACGTCCGGCACGGTTACAACCAGGCGATGGCCGCGAAGCAGCGGCACATCGGTTTCCTGATGATCCTGATGCAACGCCTGGTGACGTCCAGTACAGCCGCCATCCGCGCCACCCTGGAGAAGCGGCAGGCCCTGCTGGACGCGCCCCAGGCGCAGGCAAACCTTTTCGAGGCGGTGGACCCGGATGAATGGGCAGAGCTCGACGGCCAGTCCCAGCTCGACATTGCCCTGCAGGCCAGCGGCTGGGAGCGCGAGAAGTCGGAAGTCGAGATGCTCCTGGATCTGGCTCGCGAAACCGAGCGACAGGGGACGGATGCCAAGGCGGAAGCGCTGCTCGAACTGATCTACAAGCTCCAGCAGGAGGAGAACGACCCGCAGCTCAAGGTGCTGGTCTTTACCGAGTTCGTTCCCACCCAGGCCATGCTGGCGGAGTTCCTGGAGAGCCGGGGCTTTTCTGTGGCGCTGCTCAATGGCGGAATGGACCTGGACGCGCGCACCCGTGCGCAGCAGTCCTTCTCACGCGATGTGAGAGTGCTGGTCTCCACCGACGCTGGCGGCGAGGGCCTGAACCTGCAGTTCTGCCATGTCATCGTCAACTTCGACATGCCGTGGAACCCGATGCGGCTGGAGCAGCGCATCGGCCGCGTGGATCGTATCGGTCAGCCGCATGTGGTGCGGGCCATCAACTTCGTGCTGGAAGACACGGTAGAGCACCGGGTGCGCGAAGTGCTGGAGGAAAAGCTCGCTGTCATCGCCCAGGAGTTCGGCGTCGACAAGGCGGCGGACGTGATGGATTCGGTGGAGGTGGAGCCGATCTTCGACGAACTGTTCGTGCACGGGCTGCAAGACCCTGCATCCATCGACAAGGAATGCGATGCGGTCATCAACCAGGTTCGGGAAAAGGTGGCGGCGAGTCGGAAGGACACCGATCTGCTGACGGAAGACCACGCGCTGGAAGCGGAGGATGCCCGCAAGTGGCGGGATCATCCGGCGCAGTACTGGTTGGAGCGAGCCATCACCGCCGGGTTGCCTGCGCGAGGTGGGGTGGCTGAGAAAGTTGGCGATGCCTGGCGTGTGAAGTGGGTGGACGGGAGCGAATCTCCTCGCGTCTGCTTCGATGCGCGCACCGCCGAACAGAACCCTGAGATGGAGTGGATCACGCTGGAAGATCCACGCGCCCGCGCAGTCATCGGCGAGCTGCCACGCTGCGTCGCGGGCCAGCCACTGCCGATTACAGTGGTAACCGGCTTGCCCGGCACGGTGCAGGGTGTTTGGTCGCTGTGGGAGATCAGTCTGAGCGCATCCAATCTCTCGGAGAGCTTCTCCCGGCGGCGATTCCTGCCCGTGTTTGTCACTGACGACGGTCGCACCTTCGTGCCGACCGCCAAGCGGATCTGGGATCTGCTGCTGACCGAGAACGTGACGCTCGCACCGAAGGTCGAGGTGGAGAACGCCTTGGCCTGCTTCGAAACGTCGCTGGCTGCGGCCAAAGTGCAAGGAGAGCGGCTGTTTGCAGAACTGCTGGAGGAGCACCGCAACTGG
>JBAYOV010000080.1:0-9102 GCA_041678045.1 Rhodocyclaceae bacterium | reverse complement strand
CTCTCTATGGAGGCAATCCGGGGTACGAGTCAGTCCGGCGGGTCACGTTAGCTTGCGGGGTCTAGCCGCCAAAATATTGCGCGACCTCTCCCCGCCATCTTCCAACCCGTAGTCTCTTTCATCATCAGGGGTGGTGCCAGCCCGCACCATGATCGTTAGCGCCGACCTGTTGCAAGCGTTGTGCGACGACGAGGAATCGCCCTGGGCAACCTGGAACCGGGGCAAACCGATTCAGCTCCGGCAACTGTCGCGCAAGCTGGCCGAGTTTGGCATCAAGTCGAAGGACGTTCGTCAGGGCTACGAGGTGAAAAAGGGCTACCACCTGGAGCAGTTCGCAGATGCCTTTGAACGCTACCTGTGCACGGCCGACTCCCTCACTTCCACCAACACCCTCCCTGCAAGCGCTACACCGCTACACCTCAGTGGCGACGCGGCCTCCAGCGTTGCGCAAAGTACTACGGCAGCACCCGAGAAAATCCTCTCCGCTACGCGCAAAGCTCCGGATGACAAGGTTTGTAGCGTTGTCGCGGATAAATCCACCCTGACAAGCGAAGAAGCCGCAAGCGCGCAATTTTTCGGGGGTGAGGTATGAGCGCCGCCGAACTGCTGGAGCAAGCCAAAGCCGAGGGCATTTTGCTGGTGCTAGACGGTGAGCGTCTGAGCTGGATGGCTGACCACCAACCGCCCGCCGAGCTGCTGAGCGAGATCAAGGCGTACCGCCTGGAGATCATCGCACGCCTGAATGTGGCGAACGAATCGCCCGAGGCGCTGGCCTGGCTGGAGGGTGTCGCCGGCCTGCTGGGCTGCTCGCCTGACTATCTGCTGGTGCATGGTTTTGTGGATCGCCACGACCTGGCCGAGCAATGCCATATTCACCCGCGTTTTGCGGCCCGCCTGATCCGCACTCACCCAGACTGGCGGCCGCCCCACTGAGCTCTCCGAACACATGTCCTCAGCCGCCTGGGACGTCGCCCGCGATTCCTGCCACGTCGGGCCTGCTAAGCCTGCAGTTCCCTCTGGGGCAGTCCCCACGATTCAACAGCGCGAGCAGGGTGGGGATGAACTGTCGGGGATCAGGATTCATCCTCCAACTGGCTAATGGCATCTTCTACCGCTGGACGAATGTCCTTTTCCAGCACCAGTGCCTTGATGTCATTTTCAAATCGATGAAAAAGTGCTTGTAGCAGAACCCCGTCCTCGTCCTCATGAATAAGCTCTACGTAGCGTTCGAGCAGTGCATGGCTGATGTCGGAAATGTTGCTGGCACCACCTTCAAGCATTTGATCCACATGCTCGGCAAGGAAGTCGCTCTGCTCACCAACGTCAGAGAGTGCTTCGCCCGCAAGACCTTCCAGGCTGACTTCCATAGGTATGACATCGCCTCGATAAGGTCCTATAACGTCGAGATTGCGCCGCGCCGCGGCCCGGCTGACACGCTCCAGTACGGCGGAAGCGATGTCGTCGCGGCTGATGCCTCCGATGCTGTCCGAATCACTCTCTGCGTCCAGGTCGTTCCGGGTGTAGATGCTCAAGAACAGCAAGGTGTGCTGGGGCAGTGCGTCGATTGCGGCTGCGATCACTCCGTCCAGCATTTCTTCGAAGTTATCGCTGGTGCTACCAAAGCCAAAGTCATCGTTGTCATACGGCCCTTCCTGCAACTGCCAGCAGTATTCGTCCCAAAAGTGACGGGCAGCTATATCTCCGAACATACCGATAGCATCCATACCCCGCAGAGTGGAGATGGTTGCTTGCACCAGTTTTTCCATTTCGGTGGCGGCGACAGCACAAGCCGCCTGGACAAATCGGTCATAGTCGCCTGTTGGGACTTGGATGGTTTCATGGTTCATGTATCAGCCCATACCTTCCTTGGACAAATGGATTACATGCTCAGATGCCGCGCATACCGCTCTCATCGAAGCCGGTCGCCGACTTCAGCATCTTCAAAATCACCAACGCAAACGCCCGGCTCTTGGTTTCGTTATCCAGCACTTCCAGCGACATTTTTTCGTTGTCGGTCATGGCGTCCAACACGGAGTCCAGCACGCGCTTGGGGAACAGGCCATGCATCACCTGTTCGACCGAGTGGTTGTTGACCTGGGCCATCACATCTTCCTGACGACTGATGCGATTGGCGATGCCGGTGAGGAACTGCAGCTGATCCTCATCACTCACTTCAGCACCGAAGATATCGTTCAGCGCCTCGATGATTTCCGATAGCCGCTTCTTCTCCGGATCGTGGGGCTTGCCGCTGCCCAGTCCTGTAGCCGGTTCGAGGCCATAGTCGCCTTGCTCCTCGCTCAGGCGCAGCTGGTGCTCGGCGCGCTTGGTCAGGCGGTAGTGGGTCAGCTGCAGTTCGCCCACGTCCACGTCTTCCTGATCGAGGCGATCCACGCGCAGCAGCGGGTGCAGGTGTTTGGCATACACACACAGCTGCTCCAGTTCGCGATCCTCATAGGGAATGATCTGCGAGAGGAACTCGTACAGACGCACGAAGCTCTGCAGGTTCTTCTTGAACAGGTCGAGCTGATCGACCTGCTCGCCGGCTTCCTTCACGGCCGCCTCAGCCTTTTTCACGCCTGCGCTGTCGCCGTTCTGCTCGGCGGTGCGCTTGAAGTCCAGCGCGTGCTGGCGTGACTCCTGGGCCAGCTTGTAGCGCTTGGCAAAACGCTCCTTGGCCGGCTTGCAGTAGTAGCTGAGCTTGCTGCCACCCGCTTTGGGGTCGAAGAAGGCCAGCGCGAAAGCCGTCACCTCCTCCCAGTGGTAGATGCCCTCGGCATCCAGCTTCTTCTGCAGGTCATAGATGAGCTGCGGGTCGGTCACGTCGGTCAGCTCGGCCTTGGTGTAGTACGGCAGGAAGGCATCGAGAATGTCCTGGGCGTCGTTGAAGAAGTCGAGGATGAAGGTCGGCTTGCTGTCGCCGAAGGTGCGGTTCAGGCGCGACAGGGTTTGCACGCAGTCCACGCCCTGCAGCTTCTTGTCCACGTACATGGCGCACAGCTTGGGCTGATCGAAGCCGGTCTGGTACTTGTTGGCGGCGATCATCACGTTGAAGTCCTGGGTGTCGAAGGCTTCCGCCAGGTCACGCCCGTTCAGGCCGGGGTTGAGCAGGCTGCTGCTTTCCGTCACCTCTTCGGGGATCACCCCATCCGGCAGCACACTGCCGGAGAAGGCCACCAGCGGGTGCACATCGCCATAGCCCATCTGCTGCACATAGGCCTGCACCGCCAGCTGGTAACGCACCGCCTCTTGCCGGCTGCTGGTGACCACCATGGCCTTGGCCTGGCCGCCCAGTAGGTGACGGATATTGGCGCGGAAGTGCTCGACGATCACCTCCACCTTCTGGCTGATGTTGTAAGGATGCAGGCGTACCCAGCGCGCCAGCTTCATGCGCGCCTTCTTCGAGTCCACTTCCTCGTCGTCGCCGTCCGGGTGGGCGATCTTCCAGGCGGTGCTGTAGGTGGTGTAGTTCTGCAGCACATCAAGGATAAAGCCTTCCTCGATGGCCTGGCGCATGGAGTACAGATGGAACGCCTCGGGCTTGTTGTCGGCGCTGGCCGGCAACGCCGGGTTGGCCGGGCGACCGAACAGCTCCAGGGTCTTGGCCTTGGGCGTGGCGGTAAAGGCGTAGTAGCTGATGCGCTCGTTGGGCGCGCGGGCGGCCACGGCGGCGTCCAGCAGCTCTTCGGCGCTGATTTCCTCAGCCTCCCCTTCTTTGCCCAAGACGGCATCGCTGCCGAGAATCTGCTTGAGCTTGCTGGCCGATGAGCCGGTCTGCGAGGAATGCGCCTCGTCGGCGATCACCGCATAGCGGCCGCTGGCCAGCTTGGGGTACTTGTCCAGCGCATCGAACAGCGCCGGGAAGGTCTGGATGGTGACGATGATGATGCGCGTCTGCTCGGCCAACGCCTCGGCCAACTGCTCGGATTTGCTCTGGCTGCCGATATCGCGGGTGATGCACTTGACCACGCCCTGGGCGTGCTCGAACTGGTAGATGGTGTCCTGCAGCTGTTTGTCCAGCACGGTGCGGTCGGTAATCACGATCACCGAATTGAACAGCCGCTGGCCCTCGGCATCGTAGAGCGAGGCCAGTTGATGCGCCGTCCAGGCAATCGAGTTGGACTTGCCCGAGCCGGCGCTGTGCTGGATCAGATAGCGCTTTCCCGGCCCTTCCGCGCGGGTGGTGTCGATCAGTTTGTTCACCACTTCCCACTGGTGGTAGCGCGGGAAGATCAGGGTCTCCTTGGTGACGCGCTTGCCGTCGACCTCTTCCTTCACGCTCTTTTGCAGGTGCAGGAAGCGGCCCAGCACCTTGAGCCAGGCATCCGGCTGGAACAGGCGCTGCCACAGGTAGCCGGTGGCGTACTGGCTGTCATCCGGCGCAGGCGGGTTGCCGGCACCGCCGTCGAGGCTGCCGAGGTTGAACGGCAGGAAAAAGGTCTCCTTGCCGGCCAGCTTGGTCGTCATCGCCACTTCATCCTGGCTCACCGCAAAGTGCACCAGCGCGCCGCGCTTGAAGGTCAGCAGGGGCTCGGGCTTGCGCGTCAGCGGGTCTTTTACCGGGCGATCAACGCGGTACTGGCGTTTGGCGTTCTCCACGCTCTGTTTGAACTCGCTTTTCAGCTCCAGCGTGGCGACGGGGATGCCGTTGACGAACAGCACCAGATCCAGACGCGGGTTGTATTCTCCTTCGCGGAAGTGAGGGGAATACGAAACCTCCGGCACCACGCGCAGGCGGTTGCACCGATAGCGCTTGAGGGTGTCCGGGTTCATGCCGTGGTCGGGCTTGAAGCTGCAGGCCTCGATCTTTACCCCCGGGAGCTTGAAGCCATGGCGCAGCACATCCAGGGTGCCGTCCTGCTCCAGCTCGCGCACCAGCTTCTGCACCAGCACGGCTTCCGGGTTGTTGGGGTTGGCCTTGGCGAACTTGTCCCAACGCTCCGGCCAGGCGTCCTTGAAGTAACCGAGAAAGTCCTCGGTATACAGCGCCGTGCGCCGGTCATAGCCGCTGGCCGGGCCGGTGAGCCAGCCCTGGGCGACCATGGCGGTGATGATGTCCTGCTGGAATTGGGCTTCCTTGCTGTCTGCCATTACACGGCCTCTGCTACGGCTAGTTCGGGGGCTTTGGTGCTGGTTGGAGGCTGCCAGCCGCGTACGTCGATCTTACCGGTGACGGCCGCGGAGATCAGGGCGGAGCGGCGTTCTTGAAGGAGGGTTATCGTGCGCTCAGCGTAGGAGATAGTCTCATTTGAGCGTTCGAGTATTTCTCCCATCACCGCAGCAATTTTTTGCTGCTCTTCGAGAGGCGGAAAAGCAAATCTGTACTGCCTAAATTTTTCGGCAGGCAAATGCGATATTGTTGCTTTCGTATCGGACTCTTCAAAGACCCCCAACGACTTTGCCGCCATCAAAGTATAAAAAAAGAACTCGGCAGTATCGCTCTTCGGCGACTCCGGGCGCAGTCGATGCAACGCTTTCTGGTAGCCGATAATGCTATCAATATGCCTCCAAATTGCAGCTCGTCCCACATCCCCACCTTCACAAACAAGGAGATCGCCGAGCCTAACCGTATAACGTCCATACTCAGCAGGCTCAATATCCATTAACGGTAATTCATCGATATTGACTGCGCCCCATTGAACATCCTGATTTCTCAGATAGGGCACAGGATTGGCCCCTGTATTTCTCTTCTCATCGAGCATTTTTCCAAGCTCGACCGAGTAGCGAAAACTGAGCTTGCACACCTGCCAATGCGCCGGCACCTCGCCCAGCCACTCGACGCCGGAGTGTTTCATCGGCACCGTCGGGTCGAGGCCTTTGGTGACTGCGTGGGAGATCACGGCCTGGCGCTTTTCCTTGAGCAGTTCGATCAGACGCTGCTGCTCTTCGATCAGCGCGTCGATGCGGGCGGTTTCGTGGTCGAGGAAGCGGGCGATCTGAGTTTGTTCTGCGCTGGATGGGATAGCCACATACAGCCGGCCAAAGGTTTCTGGATAGAGCCGTAGCCGTGAATCAATAACACCTGCGGAATAAGCTTTGAAGTACCGGGTCATCTCATCTGAGCGAACCAGATAGTCGAGATACTTGGGGATCGAACCATCAATAACATGGAATACGCTATACGCCGGGCTGACAATTCCATCCTGCCAAGCGAAACCAAGCCCTCTATTCCACGCCAGCATGATATTCATCACAAGATCGTTCACTCGACAGATCTTGTAGCCCTCAAGTGATTCAGCTCGACTAAGGTGGTCGCCCTCATCCAGCGTCTCGGCCCTTGGTTTAACACCAAAATACGCAGAAACGGACATCAACTCCTCTGAGCCATCGAGGCTGCGCTCTCCCCTCTCGGAAAATACTTGCTTGAAACGTTTTAAGAGCCAGTGGCTAGGCGCCTCGCCCAACCACTCAACCCCGGAGTCCTTGTACACCGGATACTTCGGAAACGTACTCGCGCTTTCCCTGCCCTCGCCCTGCGGGCCAACGGCTGCGCCGTTGTTCAAATTTGTTCCGGACAAATTTGTCATGCCGACAGCCCCTCTATCATCTGCTTGATACGGTCGGTGCAGGCTTTAAGGTCGCGGTCGATCTCTTCCAGCGGGCGCGGTGGCTGGAATACATAGAAATGACGATTGAACGGAATCTCGAAGCCGACGATGCCGACTTCGCCGTCCTGCCCATCCCGCTTGCTCTCGTCGATCCAGGCATCCGGCGCATGGGGTTTCACTTCGCGCTCGAAGTAGTCGTACACCGACTCGCCCAGCGGCACGTTCTCGTTATCGCGCAGGCCGGCATCAGCTTCCGGCTGGCCTTTGACCATGCAGATATCCGCTTCCGGATCGCGCTCGCTCAGGGCATTGAGGATGGCCTTCAGCTCCGGCGTGCTGGGCGATACGTCGTGGGCCGTGAGAGACTTCTTCAGCAACTTGCTGAACTGCTCGCGGTTGCGATGCAACACGCTGGCATCCATGGCCTGCAGAGCTTCGATCAGGCGCTGGCGGGCCGGGGCTTCCAGCTTCTCGATGGCTTTTTCTTCCAGCACCTTTTCGATGCGCTCGGCGCTGGTCTGGAAGTTCAGGCGCAGCGGGCGCTCGACGGTGATGCGCCGGTAGCCAAAGGCTTCGACGGGGAAGATCTTGCTCTGCGGGGTTTCCTCAAAGCGGCCATACAGCCGCACCAAATCACTGATCTGCTCCTCAGTAATGTACTGGCGCTTGCTGCCCAGCGACTTGCGCATTTTGGCGTAGTGCTGGCTGCCGTCGATCAGCTGCACCTTGCCCTGGCGCTCGGCGGCCTTGTGGTTGCCCAGCACCCACACATAGGTGGCGATGCCGGTGTTGTAGAACATGTCGGTGGGCAGGGCGATGATGGCTTCGACCAGATCGTTCTGCAGCAGGTAGCGGCGAATCTCCGACTCGCCCGAACCGGCGCCGCCGGTAAACAGCGGCGAACCGTTGAGGATGATGCCAATGCGCGAGCCGCCTTTGTGGTTACCGTCGGCACGCGGGTCGCGCATTTTACTGACCAGGTGCAGCAGGAACAGCAGCGAGCCATCGGATACACGCGGCAGGCCGGGGCCGAAGCGGCCGTTGAAGCCTTTTTCCGTGTGCTCGTCGGTGATCTGCTTCTGTACCTTCTTCCACTCCACGCCGAACGGCGGGTTGCTGAGCATGAAGTCGAAGCGGCTGTCGGCCAGTTGGTCGTCGGACAGGGTGTTGCCCAGCTTGATGTTGGAAACGTCCTGGCCCTTGATCAGCATGTCCGCCTTACAGATGGCGAAGGACTCGGGGTTCAGCTCCTGGCCGTGCAACGACACGGTGACCTGCTGGCTGATGGACTGGATGTACTCGTCGCCTTCAGAGAGGAACCCGCCGGTGCCGGCAGTCGGGTCATAGATGGTGACGATGCTGTTGGGCTTGAGCTTGTCGTCCTGCCCGGTGATCACCAGAGAGGTGGTCAGGTGCACGATATCGCGCGGGGTGAAGTGTTCCCCGGCGGTTTCGTTGGAGCTTTCCGCGAACTTGCGGATCAGCTCTTCGAAGATGATGCCCATGCCGAAGTTGCTGATGCGCTCGGGGCTCAGGTCGGTGGCGGCAAAGCGCTGCACCACCTGATACAGCAGGTTGGCGGCGGCGAGCTGCTGCACGAAGTCTTCAAAGTGGAAGTGCTCGAAGATCTCGCGGGCGTCCTTGCTGAACGACTGCACATAGCTCATCAGGTCAGCAGCGGTTTGGGTGTCGGACAGCGTGCCCAGGGTCAGCTTGGAGGCATTGAAGAACTGCTGCCCGGCAGCGCGCAGCAACAGTCGCTCACGCACCAGGTCAGGCCGGCCTTCCTGCGCATGGGCCTCACGGATCACCGCTTCCCTGGTCGGCTCCAGCACACATTCCATCCGCCGCAACAGGGTGAACGGCAGGATGATGCGACCGTATTGCGACTGTTTGAAGTCACCGCGCAGCAGGTCGGCAATCGACCAGAGAAAGGCGGCCGTCTGGGAATGGTTTTCCGTATTCACGCAACTGCTCCAAGCTGATCGGTCAAAACGGCTACTTTAACCTGCCGAGAGTCGCCAGGTCAGTTCAATACAGCCTGTGGCCTTATCCGCAATCGTACGCAGCGAAGGTACGCGTGCCGCAGGCAATCAGTTAACAAACGATGGTTAACAAGCCGGTTAACAGGGTATTGGCTCGTTTGCGGGGCACTGCAGAGCAATCCCATGCGACCTGACGCGCCGCCAGCCGCGTGCGAGGGTGGTTCAGATGCTATCTATCGGATAGCGGCATGGTCTGAGCCAGGTATCCAGAGCATTGGTATCCAGGCTGGTATCCACAGAAATGCGTGTTTATAGGGCTAGAGCTGAGGGCAGAAAGCCCCAGAGAAGGAGGGTTAGTGCACAGTACGCGCGCGATGCCGACGGCAAGCGTCAGCCCTTGATCTGCGCGCCTGAAGCGAAAGCGGATAGCCGGGCCGGCCAAGACAATGGTTAACGTGAAACAGCACGAATTTCAGGCGCAAAAAAGCATCGCCAACGGTGACGTTGCGATGTGGAGGAAAAGAGCGATGCGCGGCGAGCTCGGCTGCCTTAGTCAAGCACCACCCCTGGTG
>JBAYOV010000079.1:0-9462 GCA_041678045.1 Rhodocyclaceae bacterium | reverse complement strand
CGTTGGCGGTGAACGTCGGCGAGGTAAAGATGAATTGCAGCTCGTCGATTTTTTCCAGCTCTGCTTTGAGCGCTTCAAACGCGTACATTGAAAAGCAGGAGGCCGCGATCTTCAGGCGAGCACCGGGTTTGAGCGTCTGCTTGAGGTCGTCGCCGAGCAGGCGGTTGATGTTGTCGATCAGTTCCATCAAGAGTCCGCCTTCGTAGTGGCGCTATAGCCCGGTGCCAGTACGGCATTTTTCACGCCGTAAATCGCGAGATGATCTTTGAGCCATAACCGGTACTCCGGTCCACGCAGGCAATGATCGGGCGAACAGTCGACACTCCATTTGCGCAGGATGTATCCAGCCGTGGCAGCGCGCAGCTTCATCCGCAGCACGCCGTCGCGCATGCCGTAATCCATTTCGGTGATCTCCGGCCGGGGCTGATCCGGGTGGGGCACCAACTCCAGTTCGACGATCCGCGTCCACTGAATGTCTTGATCGCTCATCTCATGAGCTGCAACTGGCTGCCCCTTGAGCACGACGGGGTTCTTGATCCGTGTAATGACGAAATCCCGGAACTCCTGAGACTTCCGGTCGAAGGCACGGACATGCCACCGCAGGCCGTTGTCGATCAGCGCAAAGGGGACGACTTCCCGCTCTGTACAGCCGCTAGATATTGAGTAGTACTCAACGCCAAGCGGACACCCCTGATGGATCGCCCGGGTCACGCTTGCCAGCACATCCAGATCCGGGTGTGTAAGCCTTGAGGGGCTCTCGCTGGCCACCCACGCCTTGAGCCGCATCGGCTCGCCGTCGCCAAAGCCCTGCGTCAGCCAAGACAGCACCCGCTCCGGAGGAAAGTCGAAGATGGGGCGAAAGTCCGGCCCCAGGACGTAGGCCTTGCCTTTGGGGTCATAGTCGATGTTGCCCGGAGACAACTCCTTATAGAGCGCCAAATCCCGGGTTGCCGCTGCGGACTGGATGCCAAACCGCGCAACCAAGTCCTGCCGACGGATCTCCCCCACGAAGCGCACACGCAGCTCAATGAACGCGAGCCGGTCGCGCTGAGGCTGGGTCAGTTCTGCAAGTTGGTCTTTGGGCATTCCTGAGTGCTCTATCGGGTTAACGAATACTTGTGCGGGTTATTGCGGGAAGTATATAAGCTGCTCTAGAATGTGGCAATGCAATGTTTTTGATTCTTGTGTGCGTTGCATTGTGATTACCACATGACGGGCAATGCCCGCACTTTGGAGCATGGGAGTGAAAGCAGACAAAGCCATCGCAACCTACCGGCGCATGCGGGCGCAGCCGCTGTGGCGTCTGCTTGCCTCAACTACCGGGCCTACCGTCATTGGCCTGCTTCAGTCCCATCTGTATGAGGGCGAGCGCAGCCTCCCTGCCTCCATTTTTCACGAACGCATCGCAAGGGATCTGGAAGATCTGCGCGCCCAAGGCGAAGACTTTCCCCAAACGGCACAGGCGTATGTCGCCAGCTGGCTCGCCGATGGGTTCCTCGAGCGACGTTTCCCGGCTGGGGCTTCAGAAGAGGAATATGAACTCTCCACGGCGGCCGTCGAAGCCATTCGGTTTGTCTCTGGACTGGCACAGCCGCACTCAGCCGCGACCGAAAGCCGCCTGACGCTCGTCATCGAGGCCTTGGCCCGACTTGCCGAGGACACAGACACCGACAAGTTCCGCCGCATCGACCGGCTGATGGCCGAGCAAGCCCGCATCGACAAGGAGATTGACGCCATCCAGAAGGGGCAGATGCGCGTGCTGCCCCATACGACGGCACTCGAGCGCACGCGGGAGATCATCACGCTGGCCGACGATCTGGCCGGTGATTTCCGCCGTGTCCGCGATCAGTTCGACCAGCTCAATCGCGATCTGCGTGAACGCATCATGGACAACGATGGCAATCGTGGGGATGTGCTGGATTCGCTGTTCGCTGGAATCGACCTGATTTCAGAGAGCGACGCCGGGAGGACTTTCTCCGCTTTCTGGCGATTGCTTACAGACCCAGAACAGGCCGCCACGCTTGATCAAGCGCTCGATAGCGTGATGTCGCGGGAGTTCGTGGGGCAGCTCGAGGTCAAGGAGCGACGATTCCTTCTGCGACTGACGCGCACCCTTCTTGAGCAGGGCGGCATGGTTCACGAGGTGCTCCAGACCTTCGCGCGCAGCCTGAAGCACTTCGTCCAAAGTCGTGAATACCTCGAGCAACGCCGACTCAATCACCTGCTGAAAGACGCTCAGCGCGCAGCACTGAGCCTGAAGGATGAAGTCAGGGCCACTGAGACCCTCCAGTACACGCTGGAACTCACGAGCAGTCGGTTGCGCTCCTTGTCTCAATGGGTGCTGCACGACCCATCCCTGCAAGCATTGCCCGGGCAGATGGCAGAAGGAGACGCTCCGCCCATCGATCTAGAGTCTGTGAGCGAACTGGTCGCACAGTCCGAGATCGACTTCAGAACACTGAAGGCCAACGTCCTGGCAGTCCTGGAGCAACGGTCCCAGGCATCGATTGCCGACGTACTGGAGCAGTTCCCTGCTGCACAAGGGTTGGGCAGCGTCGTCGGCCTGCTTGCGTTGGGCAGTCGGCATGGGTTCAAGGCCGACCACAGTGAAACCGTAGGCTGGGTTGGAGGCGACGACGAGCGTCGTAGCGCCCGAATTCCAAAGATCTTCTTTTTGAGGGAGCGGGCCAATGAACTGGTCTGAAAATGAGTCCATCAGCGACGAATCGGCAGTGCCAGCCGAAGCACAGGCTCCAGATGCTGCTCAGACACCTGCCAACACCCTGTTCTTGGGCGACAGCGGCGAGTTGGCACTGGATACCAGGCGCGCCCTGGTGCAGCTACTGGCAGGGCCATCGCTCGACGGGCGTCGGCATCCAAAACTCTGGCCGATCTTGGTACGAGACGAAGCGGTGATCCGAAGGCGCCTTGCCGAGCTGTTTCTCGAACTGGTTATCGACCGAGACGTACAAGTGGCTTTTACGCGCCAGGCAGATACCGGCGACCTAGATGTGCCTCTCCTGTTGCGTCGCGCCCAGCTGACGTTCATTGACTCCATTCTGCTGCTCCACCTTCGCCAACGCTTGACCCAGGCGGACTCGCAGGGCGACCGTGCCGTGGTGTCGACAGACGAGATCACGGAGTTTCTCTCCCTCTATGAGCGCGCCGTCAATACCGACCGTGCAGGGTTCGTGAAACGGGTTCACGCCTCCATTGAGAAGATTAAGAAGCACAGCATCCTGCAGAAGATTCGCTCGAGCGAGGATCGCTTCGAGATTTCGCCGACGCTGAAGCTCCTCTTCTCGGCGGAGGAAATACAAGCGCTGACGCACCTGTATCAGCGCATGGCGGCCGGAGAAACGCCAGCGCAGCTGGTTCAGACTGATGCTGATGAGGAGGCCGACCAATGAACCCGGAACCCCAAACCGCCTCCTTGTTTGCCCGCGAGCAGTTCCGGATGACCCGCCTGCAGGTTTACAACTGGGGTACTTTCTCCGGCCTGCACGACGTGCCGATCAGCGAACGAGGTTTTCTGTTTGTGGGTCGATCCGGTGCGGGGAAGTCGACGCTGCTCGATGCATTTTCGGCGTTGCTGACGCCACCTCGCTGGATCGACTTCAACGCGGCTGCGCGCGAGGCGGACCGCAGTGGCCGTGACCGGAACCTCGTCACCTACATACGTGGTGCGTGGGCTGAACAGAAGGATGGGGAGTCGGGAGAGATCGCAACCCGCTACCTGCGCGCGGGGACGACCTGGTCTGCCTTGGCGCTGACCTACCAGAATGCGTTGGGTCAGTCTGTGGTGCTGGTTCAGGTGTTCTGGCTGCGGGGCAATGCGAACGGCAGCGCCGACGTCAAACGCCACTACCTCGTCATGGAGCGGGCCTTTGACCTGCGCGAACTGGAGGACTTCGGCCAATCCAACTTCGACATCCGAAAGCTCAAGCAGTCCTTCCCTGACGCGTTTGCCCGCGACGAATTTCGACCCTATTGCGAACGATTCTGTCGCCTGCTCGGCATCGAGAGCGAAATGGCGCTGCGTTTGCTGCACAAAACCCAGTCGGCCAAGAATCTTGGCGACCTCAATACCTTCCTGCGCGACTTCATGCTCGACAAGCCCGAGACCTTCGAGGTGGCGGATCGCTTGGTCAGCGAATTTGGCGAACTCAATGCGGCCCACCAGGCGGTCGTCACGGCCCGCGAGCAGGTCCAAACGCTCGCGCCAGCGCGGGAGCAATATCAGCGCAGGGACTCGTTGATGCTGCAGCGCAATGGGCTGGATGAGCTTCGGCTGGGGGTTGATGGCTACCGTGAGACTCGCCGTATTGAGCTCCTCAAGGAGCACGTGGCATCCCTGGAGGTGCAAGCCAACGGCTCGGAAGGCGAAGTGGGGCGACGTCAAAGCACGCTGGAAAACCACGCTGCAATCCTGCGCGATCTGGAGCGGCAGCACCGTGAAGCAGGCGGTGATCAGATCGAGCAATGGGAAGCCGAGAAATCGGGGCTGGAGGGCCAGCGCACGGATCGCCTGCGCAAACGCGGTCAGGCCGAAGATGCGTGCAAGAAGCTGGGCTGGAGCCTTCCTGATTCGCCTCAAGCCTTCGCAGAACTGTTGGGCAACGCGCGGCAGGAAGTCGAAAATTGGGAGCAGCGCAGCAACGATAGCCGGGCCGAGCAGTTCCGCCTGGACCGAGAAAAGAAAGATGCCGAGACCGCGTTTTCGCAAGCACTGAAAGAGGTGCAGGCACTCCAGCGCCAGCCATCGAACATTCCGGCGGACATGCTGGAAATGCGTCGAAACATTGCCGCTGCCATCGGGATCTCTGAGTCCGCGCTGCCATTCGTTGGGGAACTCATCGAGGTGAAGCCCGACGAGGCCGAATGGCAAGGGGCAATTGAGCGCGTACTGCACGGATTCGCGCTCTCACTCTTGGTAGACGAGCGCCAGTATTCGGCATTGGCCAACCACATCAACACCACCCACCTCGGCCAGCGCCTGGTGTATTACCGGACAGGCCGTCCGGAGACCTGGCAGGCCAAGCCCATTGGTGGCAACTCGCTCGTCCTCAAGCTGAACGTCAAGGAGGGGGCGTATGCCGATTGGCTCCAGGCCGAGCTACGGCAACGCTTCGATTACGCATGCGTCGATTCCATTCAGGCGTTCAGGAGTGCTGATCGCGCCATCACCCGCGAGGGGCAGGTCAAGCACAGCAAAACCCGGCATGAGAAAGACGACCGCAGAAGTGTCGGCGACCGACGAAACTGGGTGCTCGGGTTCGACAACCGCGAGAAGCTTGCGCTCTTCCAAACCCAGGCGCAGGAGCTGGCTGACACCATATCGCGCCTCGGCGGGGAGATCGACAAGCTTTCCGACCAGGACAAGAATCGTGCAGCCCGAGCGATGCAGTGCCAGACTCTGGTGAATCTCCAGTGGCAGGAAATAGATGTGCTCCCATTACTGGATCGCATCTCCACCATTGAACGGCAGATCCGCGAAGCGCGGGAGGGCAATACCACCCTGCTGCAAATCAGCGAGCAGATCGGTGAACAAAAGAAGCTCGTTGAGGATGCTGATAAGGAGCTTCGCCAGGCAACACGCGCGCACGACTCGATTCTTGACCAGATCAAGACCAGCACCCAGAAACTGGAATCTCTCCTGCAGGACGCGTCTATCGTTCCATTGACGCCCCATCAGGTGTCGGGTCTCGACGAGCGCTTCGCCAAGCAGTCAGATGCAGTCCGGCTCGACAACCTCGACAAGGTGGCAACGTCTGTAGAACGCGCACTCAATGCGGAGATCGAAGAGGTCAACCGTGGGATTGGCGCATGCGAGAAGGAAGTAGAAGCGCGCTTTGCCGACTTCAAACGGCAATGGCCGATGGACGCGGGCGACATGGACACGAGCCTTGCCAGCGCGCCAGATTTCTTCGCCAAACTGGTTCGGCTGGAGACGGATGGACTGCCCGCCTATGAGCAGCGATTCTTTGAATTGCTGCAGAACCAAAGTCACCAGAATCTGGCGGCGCTTTCCACCTACCTGAACGATGCGCGTAAGGCGATCCTGGAACGGATGGATCTGGTCAACGACAGTCTTGGCCAGGTGCCCTTCAACCAGAGCGCCAATCAACGCACCTATCTCCACATCGACGCCAGTGACCGGCAGCTTGTCGACGTCAAGGAATTCAAGCAGGAGATCCAGCAGGCACTGAGCCATGCATGGACGGAGGATCGCGAGTTTGCCGAGGCGCGGTTCCTGGCCTTGCGGCGACTTGTTGATCGACTTGCCAGTCAGGACCCCGAGCAGAAACGCTGGCGTGAGACTGTGCTCGACGTTCGACAGCATGTTGAGTTCATCGGGCGGGAGATCGACGAAAGCGGTGTCGAGGTCGAGATCTACCGCAGCGGAGCAGGCAAGTCCGGCGGCCAACGGCAGAAGCTGGCCACAACGTGCTTGGCCGCAGCCCTGCGATATCAACTGGGCGGGAACGACCACGGCGTGCCGATGTATGCCCCAGTCGTGCTGGATGAAGCCTTCGACAAGGCGGATAACGAGTTCACTGCTTTGGCGATGAACATCTTTACCAATTTCGGATTCCAGATGGTTGTCGCTACGCCACTGAAGTCCGTCATGACGCTTGAGCCATTCATCGGTGGTGCTTGCTTCGTGGATATCAGCGACCGACGCGTGTCAGGCGTTCTGCTGATCGAGTACGACGGTGATCGTCAGCGTTTGAAGCTGCCAGAGCACGCACGAGAGGAGGCTAGCGTTGAAGCTTCCTGACGATGTTCGGCAGTTCCTTGCCCGTCGCTTTCAAAGCAAGCACCGCGAGTGGTTGGTCGGTGATCCGGGCGAGGGTCAATGGCCATTGGAAGTTCCGCTCGGTGTGCCGACGGAGCAAGCTGCGTTGAGACAAGTCGACGGCGTTCGTGCATGGGTAAGCGCATGGCAAGGCTGGCAAGGGGCAGGCACACTATCCTGGTGTGAGCGCCGGTGGAAAGCGCTTGGCGTCCAGCGACTACCAGAGAAGCTAGCGTTGGGCAGCCCAGAGGATGTTGTCATGTGGATTGGTGAGTCCACACGATGGGAGCGTGCTCAATCGCGATACCGGACGCTCACCGCTCGCTGGCCGGTACTGGCGCTGCCGTTGCCGAGGTATTTTGATGTCCTGGCGGACTACGGCGATGCCGATTTTCATCGGCTTGCAGAGATGCTGGATTGGATAGCGAACCATCCACAATCCGACCTCTATCCCCGCCAGCTGCCGGTGTCCGGGCTGGATAGCAAATGGCTCGATGGGCGCAAAGGGCTGCTGACGGATCTGGTGGCCGCAATACAAGAGGACTCCTCCAGCGACCTGGACTTCTACCAGCGCTGCGGACTGAAGGCACCTCCACTCCTTGTGCGAATGCGGGTGCTGGATCAGGCATTGCGAGCCAGGGTCGGCGGCGTGGGTGACATCACTGCACCCGTGGAAGATCTGGCAGGTCTCAATTTGCCAGTCTCACATGTGTTTATTGTCGAGAACCTTCAAACGGGACTGGCAATGTCCGACATGCCGGGCGCTGTCGTGTTCATGCGCCTTGGCTATAACGTCGACGTGTTGGCCCGTTTCCCATGGCTTGCCCGCGCGAAGTGCATCTACTGGGGTGATCTGGACACCCATGGATTTGCCATCCTGCATCGAGCCCGTTCATACATTCCAGAGTTGCAATCCGTGCTCATGGACGAAGACACCTTGCTGCAACACAAGACGCTGTGGGTGGATGAATCGGCGCAGCATCCTGCAACGGAACTGACGCTTCTGACGGAGCAAGAGCAGCAACTCTATCGGGATCTCAAGCAGCAGCGCTGGGGACAAAACGTTCGCTTGGAGCAAGAGCGGATCGACTGGGCTGCCGCATGGAGCGCGTTGCAGCGACTTGCCGTCCGTACCTAGTCAAGGTCTTTGGTGCGTTGCCATCGCCCGATGCGCATCGCCGTAGAGCGTAGTTGCTGCATCTGGCCTACCCTCGAGCGCGGTTCAACGCTTTCCCCAAAGTTGCCCGCAGCCGAGCCACGATGGCTGCCAAGGGTTCGGGGGCGAGTTCGTTCTTCTTGACGAATGCCAGCCACAGCGCCTGGCGCGAAGCGTCGTGCGCAAACTCGTCCGTCAGGCCGACTGGCAGCGCGTCAGGAACCGCCATGCCGCGTCTTTCGAATGTGGCCTTGATCGCTTGGGTCAGCAGATCAGTGTCCAGAGTTTCTCGTTCCAACAGCACCGACAGATCGAAGTAGTCCTTCAGGCGGCTGTTGGTCATACCCAGCAATGCGATGGCGTGGAGCTTTTCCGCGATGACGGTGTACGTTGGGTAGGCCCGCAGTCGTGGCGCGGGCATTTCCTCCAGCAGTACTGGGTAGACCGAATCAACAGGCGCTGGGGTGACGGCGTCGCCGAAGCCGACATCGATTTGGGTCTTGCAGCGTGCTCTGGCCAGATCGCCTGCAATCATCACGCGAACGCCGCCGTAGCCAGCTTCCTTGCGTATCTCCTCGACCGTGACGGAGGCTGGGTCGAACATGATGCCGTCGTCGACCGGTACAGCTGCGATGTCCCGGAATACTTGGGCCACTGACTCCAGATCACTGGCACCGAAACCCAACAGATCGGCGTCGCGTGTGGCCCGGTGTGGCATGTCGTACCAGAGCGTGAACAGCAGCGCACCTTTGAGCAGAAAACGGTCCGCGTGCGGCGACTGGGTCAGCCGATAGAGGATGCGCTCCAAGGCAAAGCGCACCAGCACCTGATTGAAATCCACGCCTTGCGCCTTGGCGACATTGAGCAGACGCGCACGGACGGATGCCGCGACATTTGGGGTGGCCGCACTCATCCGACACTCTCCAGATAGGGTCGCATCACATTGGCCACGCGGCATATCTTGGCGAAACGCCAGATGTCGTCGACGGAGGCCTTGCTGCGCGCCCGGGCGTCCTTCAGCGCCTCAAGCGCCACATCCAGCCCGATCTTGTTGCGGTGCTTGAAGCAGTCCGCCACGGTCTTGGCCACGCCGTACACCCGGAGCCTGACACCGTCGCGTTCGACTTCCTCAATCCCTGCCGAGTAGGCATCACCCGTGAACTGCACCATCTTGACGGGCGGGTAGTCGACCCGGGGCGGGTGGCTGCCCCGAGGCATGGCGATCCAGATCTGACGCGGCAGCTGCGTGGTCAGCTCATGAAACTGCAGCGCCGTAAGCAGGCAGAACACCGCTTGAGGTACCTTGGTGGCGATGGTGCCAAGACTCTCGAATTCCGAAATCTGTGCATCCGGCAGGCGGTACAGGCCACGCCCGACCTTCTCCAGTAGACCCGCAGCGGTCAGGCGCGTCAGAACGACCCGAGGCGCACTGATGGCGTCCAGATCGCTGGCGCGCAGTAGCCCCTTCTGGCTGGCCAGATCGAGGACGCGTTGATTGTGGGTACTG
>JBAYOV010000078.1:0-9960 GCA_041678045.1 Rhodocyclaceae bacterium | reverse complement strand
CTTCTTCGCCAGCATCCCGCACGACTGGTTTCGCAACAACCCGATTGCGCAGTACGAAGGCTATTACGCCAGCGTGTTCTACGCCTACTTTGCCAGTCTGGGGCTGGACATCGTGCCGGAAGAAAGCAGCAACGCGGGCCGACTGGACATGGCGGTGCGCTTCAACGGGCAGGTGTATCTGTTCGAGTTCAAGGTGGTGGAACTGGAACCGGAAGGCGCGGCGCTGGCGCAGATCAAGCAGAGGGGCTATGCGGACAAGTACCGCGACCGTAACGAACCCATCCACCTGATTGGCGTCGAGTTCAGCCGCGAGCAGCGGCGGGTGGTGGGGTTTGCGGTGGAAAGCCAGGCATGCCGGGCCGGCTGAGCGCCTTTTTGCATGCCGGAAAGCGGCTGTCAAGCGCCCCGAAAATGCAGAAAAGTCTCTGGCGATAACAGAAAAGTCTCTGCTGATAACGGGTGTTCTGCGGACCCGTTCTAGAATTTCGATCCATTTCCATGTAATGAGAAGGGTCGAATTTCATGTTGTCGCGCCAGGTGCAACCCACGATTTCCCCATGGCTTGCAGCGGTCGCTTTCGCAGCCCTGCTGGTGGCCGGCACGCCGGGGCAGGCGGAGGAGCGCAACGCGAACTTTCGTGTTGAAGCGCCATCCTCGTATGGGGTATTCACCGGTGTGACGGCTGGCCGCGGCACCGTCAGCTGTACGCCCAATCCGGTCGTCCATGGTCATAGTGTCATCTGCACGGCCACACCGGCCATGGGTTTCAACTTCAGCAGTTGGGATGGTATGTGTCGTGGTGCTGATGGCAGCCGTTGCACGCTGAACAATGTGACTGCTGCGCAAAGCGTGACAGCGCGTTTCGCGCCGGTTCCACTGCTTCGACATTCACCGAAGGCAGCCCGTATGCGCAGCACCTGACGTCAAGCCTGATCCCAAACTTCGGGAATGGAAGTGACATAGCAGATACGCATGTACGCAGAGCCGGGGTGCGTGATACGCTTTGGCCCGAAAGCGTGATCTGTTTGTTACTACGGGGTGATGTCAGAATGAGCTCGAGAGTGAACACTGCTCGTGACCCGATCAAGGTGACGTTTGCGCCGCCGCAGCAAGAGGCGGGACGTGGTCATTGGCTGATGGAAGCGCCGGACCGGAGTTCGCCTGCCTTGCTCGATCCGATGGTGCGCCTGCCTTTCAGTTTGCAGGGGGCGGTGGGCCGGCTGGGGTTGTTTCAGCTCGATGAGCATTTCAAGATCGCAACTGCCGAGCTGGAAACATCCGGGCATCTGCACATTATCGGCAGCGATGCGGATGCCGTGCCCAAGAAGTGCTGTTTTGTGACGCTCGACGGGCAAGGGGGGTTTCGTTACAAGGGGCGCAGGCCACCCCTCGGGCTCACGCAGCGACACGCCGTGCTCTGCCGGCCGAATGAGCCCGAGATGCAGTTGGAGTTCGAGCCGGGCGCACGTGCCCGGGTGGCGGCCTTCATCTTTGATCCGGACATCCGGCTGGCTGACGATCCATTGCCGCGCAGGCCATTGGAGTATCGTGATGGGCGCACCGCGATTCTCCAGAGAATCACGGCCGAGGTGCTGGATTGTCCGTATGTTGCCGATGTACAACGTCTGTTCTTGCAGTCGCGCATGCTGGAGGTGCAGGCCGTACTGACGCAGGGTGGGCCGGAGGTATGGCCGTCGAGCGAGCGTGATGCCCGGGTTTGCGAGCGGGCGCGTGAGATGCTGCTGGATCGCCTCGACACGCCACCGGGGTTGCCCGAGATTGCTGCTGAAGTGGGCATGAGTGCATCACGGCTGAAAGTGGTCTTCAAGCGCCATTTCGGCAAGAGCTTCAGCGAGATGCTGCTCGAAGAGCGTTTGCATCGTGCCCGGCTCCTGCTCCGGAACCAGGAGGTTCGGGTCGAAGAGGTGGCCTGGCGCTGTGGCTATGCTCATGTGTCGAATTTTTCCCGGGCCTTTTCCCGGCGTTTCGGTTTGTCGCCACGTCACTGGCAAGGCACCGGCGTCTGAACGGAGTCACTGCAAGCCGTTCAGCCTGGCCACGGCGTCGCGCACCTTGGTCTGTTCATCCATCTTCAGAATGCGTTGTACCTTGGGAGCGAGTTCGCCCAGGTCGGCGCGCAGCACCTGTTGCTTGATTTCCAGCGTATTGGCCGGGTGCATCGAGAAGTTGCGCAGGCCCATGCCGAGCAGCAGCAGGGTGTAGGCGGGATCGCCAGCCATTTCACCGCACACCGACACCGGCAGGCCGAAGCGGGCGCCGGTCTGGATGGTGTTGCCGATCAGCTTCAGTACCGCCGGATGGAGCGGGTCGTACAGATGCACCACGGCTTCGTCGGAGCGGTCGATGGCCAGGGTGTATTGGATCAGGTCGTTGGTGCCGATGGACAGGAAGGACAGGCGGCGCACGAACATGCCCAGCGCAAGGGCTGCGGCCGGCACCTCGACCATGCCGCCAATCGGCACATTGGGGTTGAACTTGTGTTTTTCGGCTTCAAGTTCGGCTTTGGCCTTTTCGATCAGCTGCAGGGTATGGTCGATTTCATGTGCATGCGCCAGCATCGGAATCATGATGCGCAGGTTGCCATGGACCGAGGCGCGCAGCAGGGCGCGCAACTGGGTGAGGAACATCTTGGGCTCGGCCAGCGAATAGCGAATTGCGCGCAGTCCCAGTGCCGGGTTGGGTTCGAAGCGGGTTTCGGTGTTGTTGAGCGCCTTGTCCGCGCCCACGTCGAAGGTACGAATGGTCACCGGCTTGTTGCCCATGGCCTTGAGCACCGCACGATAGGCTTCGAACTGTTCTTCCTCGTCGGGCAGGGTGTCGCGGCCGATGAACAGGAATTCGGTGCGGTACAGGCCCACGCCGTCGGCATTCACCGCACGCACCTGGCCGATGTCCTTGGGGCCTTCGATGTTGGCGAGCAGGTGGATGGTTTCGCCGTCGAGCGTGGTGGCGGGGGTGTCCTTGAGGCGGTTGAGCTTGGACTTTTCCAGTTCCAGCTCGGTACGGCGCAGGCGGTATTCCTCGACGATGTGCTCGTCGGGACCGACGATCACCACGCCACGCGTGCCATCGATGATCAGGAGTTCGTCTTCCTCCACCAGATGGCGGATATGGTGCAGGCCGACCACGGCCGGAATCGACAGGCTGCGCGCAACAATCGCGGTATGGCTGGTGGGCCCCCCCACATCGGTGACGAAGCCGGCGATGTTGTGGTCGCGAAAGCCGATGGTGTCCGACGGCGACAGGTCATGCGCCACCACCACCGTGCCCAGCCCGTCGCGCCGCTTTGGCGGAAGGTGGCCGGGGTGGCCGAGCAGCACCTTCACCACCCGTTCGACCACCTGCACCACATCGGCCTTGCGCTCACGCAGATAGGGGTCTTCGATCTGCTCGAACTGCTCGACCAGTTGTTCCATCTGCTGCACCAGCGCCCATTCCGCATTGCAGCGGCGCGCCTCGATGAGCCGGCGTGCGGAATCGACCAGCATGGGGTCGGAGAGCATCATCAACTGCAGGTCGACAAAGGCGCCCACCTCGCTGTGCGCCTGGCCACCGGTGGCGGCGGCCTTCAGACCCACCAGCTCGCCCTGCACGGTGGCCACCGCGCTGTCCAGTCGGTCCAGTTCGCCGACGATGTGACGCTCGGCCACATGGTAATGGCTGACTTCGAGCAGGGCGTGCGACACCAGATGAACATGCCCGATGGCGATGCCTTGCGAAACCGGCAGACCATGGATGGTGAACGAGGCCATGGGCGCTCACTCCTCTTCGTCGAAGCGGTTGGCGATCAGCGCAAGCAGGGCCTGCATCGCAGCGTCTTCATCTGCGCCCTCGGTGTCGATCAGGATGGTGCTGCCCTTGGCCGCGGCGAGCATCATCACACCCATGATGCTCTTGGCGTTCACCCTCCGGCCGTTGCGCTCCAGCCACACTTCGCAGGCAAAGCGGCTGGCGGTCTGGGTGAGCTTGGCCGAGGCGCGTGCGTGCAGGCCCAGTTTGTTGATGATTT
Organism: Rhodocyclaceae bacterium; assembly: GCA_041678045.1. Taxonomy (GTDB): domain Bacteria; phylum Pseudomonadota; class Gammaproteobacteria; order Burkholderiales; family Rhodocyclaceae; genus UBA2357. The sequence goes on along the minus strand of JBAYOV010000078.1, from coordinate 5,930 downwards.
CGGCTTCGACTCTCGGCATCGGGGCGGTCCTTCTGGGGGATGTATGGGGGTTATTGTTTCTGCATGCGTATCACGCCGTCGCAGCCGCCGGACACGGCCCGCTGGAGCAGCGTCTCCATGTCACGGTCGCGGTAGGTGAGCGCGCGCAGCAGCATGGGCAGACTGAGGCCGGCGATGCCTTCGATGCGGCCGGGTTCGAGCAGCTTGAGCGCCAGATTGGCCGGCGTGGCGCCGAAGATGTCGGTGAGCACGATCGCGCCACGACCATGGTCCACCCATTCGAGCATCTCGCGTGCGGTGGGCAGCAGGTCCAGCGGATCGTCCTGGGACGATACGCCCAGCTGCACCAGCTGGGGCGGGCGCTTGTTGAGCACATGGCAGGCACACTGGATCATGGACTCGCCCAGTGTGGCGTGGGTAATCAGGAAAATGCCAATCATGTTGTGTGTACCGCATTCCGGGTATTCGCTGCGATTTTAGCCGACTCGCGGCACGGGCGGCGGATTTGGCTGGCCTGGGGTCGGTCCGGGGCTGTTCGAACCTATTTCCAGAGTGTGCTCACCGGCGTGTCGGGCGCAAAGCGATGGGCCACCTGGGCCTGCAACAACTCGGCAGTGGCCAGCGCATCGGTGACGGCGTGGTGCGGGCGGTAGCGTGGCAGGCGATAGCGGGCCCGGCTGGCAGCCAGCCGGATGGAGAGCGGCTTTCTGCCAAGCAGGCGGCCGAGCAGGCTCGGGCCACGGCGCCGATGCAGGCGAGCTTCCAGTTCCATGGTGTCGATGACCGGAAACTCCAGGGTTTCGCCGAGGCGGGTGCGCAGGGCAGCGTTCAGGAACTGGCGCTCGATGTCACGACAATGCACCACCATCACATGACCGGCCATCGTCTGCAGCATGACCTCGATGATGTCGCTCAGATCGGGGGCGTCGGCAATCCGGGTGTCGGTGATGCCGTGGAGGGTCACGGAGGTTTCGGACAGTGGCACGCGGGGGCGTACGATCCAGTGACGCGCTGCGCTGGCGCGGATCGTGTTCAGGTCCATGGGCACCAGGCCGATGCTGACGATGCCGTCACGCACCGGATTCAGCCCTGTGGTTTCGATGTCCATGGCGAGCAGGGGCACGTTCCGGAGCGGGGTGTCGCCCGCGACGCATCCGGCGGCATAGAAGGCTTTCAATCGTGCATCCTGCGCCTGCGCGGCGAGTGCCTGCAGACGGGCAGGCCAGTCGGGCATTTGCGGCCGGGACGGTGGGTTGAGTGAGCCGGGGTGCAGCATGATGCGCGCTCAGTTGGCCCGTCCGGGCTGGTAGCGGTACTTCATGAATTTTTGCGCGTTGCTGAGAATCTGGAAGGCATCGCGCAGGCTCTTGCGGTCGAAATCCGAGAGGGTGTCCGGCTCCACGCTGTTGTCCGGCGCCAGTCCGCTGGCGAGGGCGGCAGCCTGATTGCGGATGCGTACGATGGAGATGAATTCCAGTGCATCGAGCAGATCTTGCCCCCGTCCCAGAGGCAGGATCTGTGCATCGATGATGGCCTGAATGCGCTCGAAGCTGTTGATGGCTTCGCTGCCGATGGCCAGCGCGTGTACCCGTACCAGGTCGGCCAGCGGTGCGGTGCCCCGCCGCTTCAGGTTGATTGCCCGGCTGTGCCGCCCGTCGGATTCGACCACGAAATCCTTGAAGAACCCGAGCGGTGGCGTACGCAGCAGGGCGTTGCGCGCCATGCAGGCGAGAAAGCGGCTGTTGCCACGTGCATCGCGGGCAATCTGGCTGCGCAATCGGTCAGCCCATTCGGTGCGCCCCCAGACGCCGTCGAGGTCGAAGAAGATGCCGCTGTCGAGCAGTGACTGTGGGGTGGGGCGGGTGATCCAGTCCTTGAAGTAGCGCTCCCAGACATGCAGGGGCTGGCGCCATTTCGGGGTGCTGGCCATGACGCCGCCGGTGCAGTAGCTGTAGCCGCAGCGGGCCAGTCCGTCGCTGACGAACTGCGCCAGGGCGGCAAAGTAGGTGTCGTGCGTGGCGGGGTCGAAGCGGTTGTCGAGAATCAGCGCGTTATCCTGATCGGTCACGATGAGCTGCTCCTGTCTGGCCATCGAGCCCAGCGCCAGAAAGCAATAGGGGACGGGAGGGGGGCCGAGTTCGGCTTCGGCCAGCTCCAGCAGGCGCTGCTTGAAGCTGCGACCGATGGCGGCCATGGCGCTGCCGATCATGCGCGAGTTGGCATCTTCGCTCACCATGCGGCTGAAGCAGTTGCGTACATCGGGCAGCAGTGCGGCCAGATCCTCAACGCTGTGCTGGCGGAAGATGCTGCCGACCACGAACAGGCTGTTGCGCGATTCGTAGTGAATCAGGTCGGACAACGCGATGACCCCCATCGGGCGGTGGTTTCGCAGCACTGGCAAGTGGTGCACGTTGTGACGCAGCATCAGCATCATGGCCTCGAACACAAGCTGGTTGTGGGCCACGGTAATGAGCCGGGAAGACATGATCTCGCACACCGGCGTGTGGTGCGGCAAGCCAGGGGCGAGCAGGCGGGTGCGCAGATCGCGGTCGGTGACGATGCCGACCACGCCGGGCAGGTCGCCGGGGGCGGCATCGTTGTCGATGATCAGCAGTGAGGAGACGCCCTCATCGGTCATGAGGCGGGCCGCCTGCACTGCGCTGCTTGAAACGTCGAGGGTCACGGCCTCGCGCTGCACCAGCGTGTCGATGGTGGCCGACATCAGCGGATTGGCGTCTTCGCGACGCGAAACCACGTGCCGCAGGCGGGTGCGGTCCTCGACTTCCACCAGGTCGGCAAAAGTCTCGTGATGCTCGAACAACTCGCTGAACACTGCTTCGGGAATCAGGTAGAGCAGGCAGTCCTCCAGCGCCACGGCGGGAAAGCGCACCCGCCGGTTGCGCAGCAGGCCGAACTCACCAAAATACCCGCCTTCGGTGAGCCGGTTGTATAGCGTACCGTTGCGGCGGAACACCTCCACCGCGCCGCTGCGCACCACATGCCAGGCTACGGCCTCCTCGCCGAAGGACAGTATCTGGCTGCCGGCCTTGTAGTAGCGTACATCCACCGAACGCGCCACCTGCTCCAGGGCGTCCTCCGGCAGGTTGTCGAAAGGCGGGTAACGCCGCAGGAAGTCGAGAATTTCCAGTTGTTCGATCTGCATGGCAGTCGTTACCCGTGTGGAGGTTTCAGCGTGGGCGTGGTTCGGACGCCAGCCCCTTGATGACCGCGACCGTAGACATCAGTAGCACGACGGTGAAGGGCAGGCCCGTGGAGACCGCCATCGCCTGCAGGGCCACCAGCCCCCCGCCCAGAATCAGTGCAATGGCCACCAGGCCTTCGAACACGCACCAGAACACGCGCTGCGCGGTGGGCGCGTCCACTTTGCCTCCCGCAGCAATGACATCGATGACCAGAGAGCCGGAATCCGATGAGGTGACGAAGAAAACCACCACCAGCACGATGGCCACGAAGGAGGTGATGTGCGCCAGTGGCAACGCATCGAGCATCGCGAACAGCTGCAGCGGCAGTTCGGCCTCGGTTGCCGCTTTGTAGCCATCCTTCACCACCTGGCTGATTGCGGTTTCACCGAATACCGTCATCCACAGCACGCAGGCCAGCGAAGGGACGATCAGCACCGAGACGATGAACTCGCGCACCGTGCGTCCACGCGACACGCGGGCGATGAACATGCCGACAAAGGGCGACCATGATATCCACCACGCCCAGTAGAAGGCCGTCCAGCCTTGGGTGAAGTTGGCGTCCTCGCGGCCGAGCGGATTGGACAGCGCCGGCAGGTGCTGCAGGTAGGCGCCCAGGTTGGCAAAGAAGCCGGTCACGATGGCCAGCGTCGGGCCGACGACGACCACAAACAGCAGCAACACCACGGCCAGCACCATGTTGATTTCGGACAGCCGCTTGACGCCCGCATTCAGACCGGCCACCACCGACACCAGTGCAATTGCGGTGATGGCGATCACCAGCATGATCTGGGTGGTGGTGCCCAAGGGCACGCCGAACAGGTGGTGCAGGCCGGAACTGGCCTGCGAGGCGCCCAGGCCCAGTGAGGTGGCCAGGCCGAACAGGGTGGCGAACACCGCGAGGATGTCGATGATGTGGCCGGGCCAGCCCCACACCCGCTCGCCGAGCAGCGGATAGAACACCGAGCGCACGGTCAGCGGCAGGCCCTTGTTGAAGGAGAACAGCGCCAGCCCGAGTGCCAGCACCGCATAAATTGCCCATGGGTGCAGTGCCCAGTGATAGATCGTGGCGGCCATGCCGAGCCGGGTGGCCGCTTCGCTGTCGCCTGCGGCCGCACCCAGCGGCGCCCAGTCGGTACGCACCCCGTTGTCGACGCTGGTGCCGCCCAGCGCACTGCCAAAGTGGGACAGGGGTTCGGACACGCCGTAGAACATCAGGCCGATACCCATGCCTGCGGCAAACAGCATGGAAAACCAGCCCAGATAGGAATAGTCCGGTTTTGCCTCGGTGCCGCCCAGGCGCACCCTGCCCAGGGGCGAAACTGCCAGCCCGAGGCAGACCAGCACGAAGATGTTGCCGGCACTGAGGAAAAACCAGTCGAGGTTCGATGTCAGCCAACCACGCAAGCCGCTGAACAGCGGTTCCACATGGTTCTGGAACATCAGGGTGAGGGCGACGAAGGCGATGACGGTCAGCCCCGAAATCGCAAACACGCGGTTGTGGATGTCGAGGCCGAAGGGCCCCACGTTGACGATGATGTTGTCCTGACCGATCTGGTAATCGGTATCGATGGGGGTGACTTCCCCGTCGGGCACCATCGGGTCCTTGCTGTCTGTCATGCAGACCTCCTAGCTTGCCTGATTGTGGATTTCCGTTCCCGGTTCGTGACCGGTGACGGCGCCGGATGGGCCGAATGCCGGCCGGCGTGCGGTGCATCCGCACCCGGCAGGGTGAGCCGGGCGCACGATGTTCAAGCAGCAGCGGTGAGCCGGTGAGCCGGTCAATCCAGCCCTTGGCTGGCGAGGTATTCCTCGTAGCTGCCACGGTAGTCGATGATCTGCCCGTCGAGGCGGATCTCGATGATGCGGGTCGCCAGGGACGACACGAATTCGCGGTCATGGGAGATGAACACCAGCGTACCAGAAAACTTCTCGAGACCGCTGTTGAGCGATTCGATGGATTCCATGTCGAGGTGGTTGGTGGGCTCGTCCATCAGCAGCACATTGGGGCGCGACAGCATCAGCTTGCCGAACAGCATGCGACCCTGTTCGCCGCCGGAGATCACTTTCACCGACTTCTTCACTTCGTCGCCCGAGAACAGCAGGCGGCCCAGCGTGCCGCGCAGCAGGGTTTCGTTGTCCTCGCCGGTGGCGGCGGCCGTGATGCGCGAGTACGGGGCGATCCAGTCGGTCAGGCTCACATCCTCGGCAAAATCGGCCGAGTGGTCCTGCGCGTAGTAGCCCGGCCTGGCCTTTTCGGCCCACTTCACATGGCCTTTCTGCGGGCTGAGTTCCCCCAGCAGCAGCTTCATCAGCGTGGTCTTGCCGACGCCGTTCTCGCCGATGATGGCAACTTTCTCGCCCGCCTCGATGGCGATCGAGAAGCGGTTGATCAGCGGCTTGTCCATGCCCTCATAGGCAAAGGTGAGGTTCTCGACCTCGCAGGCCAGGCGATGCAGCTTGTCCTTTTCGTCGTAGTCGAAGCGGATCCACGGATACTGGCGGCTGGAGGGCTTGACGTCCTCGGGCTTCAGCTTGTCGATCAGCTTCAGGCGGCTGGTGGCCTGCTTGGCCTTCGACTTGTTGGCCGAGAAGCGGCGCACGAAATCCTGCAGGTCCTGGATCTTTTCCTTGGCGCGGGCGTTGGCGGCCGACTGGCGCTGGCGGGCCAGGGTGGACGCTTCCATGTAGTCGTCGTAGTTGCCCGGATAGATCGTGATGGTGCCGTAG
>JBAYOV010000077.1:0-10211 GCA_041678045.1 Rhodocyclaceae bacterium | reverse complement strand
ACGGCAGGGCCTGTGAATAAGTTTCGCAAACCCTCATAAAATTTGGGGCGACATACCGGGATCGAACCGGTGACACCTGGAGCCACAATCCAGTGCTCTACCTACTGAGCTAATGCCGCCACTATTACTGCAAACCGACACTCAAGCATCGGCAATAAAACTTTTCTGGCCTGCCCGACAGGAATCGAACCTGTAACCCCCGGCTTAGAAGGCCGGTGCTCTATCCAGTTGAGCTACGGGCAGAGCTCCGCGGGCAATCGGGGATAGCTGGTCGGGGTGGAGGGATTCGAACCCCCGACATCTTGCTCCCAAAGCAAGCGCGCTACCGGACTGCGCTACACCCCGAGAGCCGCTAATAATACACATACCCCGGGCGCTCGTCAAACATATTGCACAACTTTTTTCTGACGAGCGCTCGGGCTTACTTATTCGGCAGCTGCCTGCTCCAGCAGAGCCTTCATACTCAGCCGGATTTTGCCACGTTCGTCGGTCTCGAGAACCTTGACGCGCACAACCTGACCTTCCTTCACATAGTCGGACACTGCATTCACACGCTCATTGGCAATCTGCGAGATGTGCAGCAAACCGTCCTTGCCCGGCAGAATGTTCACAATGGCGCCAAAATCAAGCAGGCGCATCACGGTGCCCTCATAGATCTTGCCCACCTCGACCTCAGCGGTGATCGCTTCGATACGCGCCTTGGCTTCCTGTGCTCCTTCGGCACTGACCGAAGAAATCGTCACCTGGCCGTCGTCATTGAGTTCGATCACCGTGCCGGTTTCTTCCTGCAGGCCGCGAATCACCGCCCCGCCCTTACCGATCACATCACGAATCTTCTCGGGGTTGATCTTCATCGTGATCATGCGCGGTGCAAACTCCGACACCTCACCACGATGCGAAGCCAGTGACTGCTGCATCTGCTGCAGGATGTGCATGCGACCCTCGCCGGCCTGGGCCAGCGCCACCTGCATGATTTCCTTGGTGATGCCCTGGATCTTGATGTCCATCTGCAGCGCGGTCACACCCTTGTCGGTACCGGCCACCTTGAAGTCCATGTCGCCGAGGTGATCCTCATCGCCCAGAATGTCGGTCAGCACCGCAAAGCGGTTGCCTTCCTTGATCAGGCCCATGGCGATGCCTGCCACGTGAGCAGACAGCGGCACACCGGCATCCATCATCGCCAGGGAGCCGCCGCACACACTGGCCATGGAGCTCGAGCCGTTCGATTCGGTGATCTCTGACACCACGCGGACGGTGTAGCTGAATTCTTCAGGCCTGGGCAGCACAGCAACCAGCGCACGCTTGGCAAGACGACCGTGACCCACCTCGCGCCGCTTGGTCACTCCCATGCGACCCGTTTCGCCCGTGGAGAACGGCGGGAAGTTGTAGTGCAGCATGAAGCTTTCACGATACTCGCCACCGATCGCATCGACGATCTGCTCATCGCGGCCCGTACCCAGCGTGGCCACCACCAGTGCCTGGGTCTCGCCCCGGGTAAACAAGGCCGAGCCGTGAGTGCGCGGCAGCACGCCCACACGAATGTCGATCGGCCGCACGGTGCGGGTATCCCGGCCATCGATGCGCGGCTCACCCGAGAGGATGCGGCTACGCACGATGTCGGCTTCCAGATCGTGGAAGATGTCCTTCAGCTCGTTGCCCGACACCTCGATCTCGGCTGCTTCGGTGATCGCCTCGATGGTTTTCCGGCGGATTTCATTCACCCGCTCGGTACGTGCCTGCTTGGACGTGATGCGGAAGGCCTCTTCCAGCTCGGCACGGGCCAGCTCATTGACTTTGTTGATCAGCGCCTCATTGCGCGCCGGCGGCTGCCAATCCCACTCGGGCTTGCCTGCCACCTCGACCAGTTCGTTGATCGCACGAATTGCGGTCTGCATCTGTTCGTGACCAAACACCACCGAACCGAGCATGACCTCTTCCGACAACTCGCGCGCTTCGGATTCGACCATCAGCACCGCAGTTTCAGTGCCCGCCACCACCAGATTGAGTTCGCTGCTTTCCAGCTGACTGGTGGTCGGGTTGAGAATGTATTCACCGTTCTGATAACCCACCCGGCAGGCGCCGATCGGGCCATTGAAGGGCACGCCGGAAATCGCCAGCGCTGCCGAGGCGCCGATCATCGCCGGGATATCCGGATCAACTTCCGGATTGAGCGACAGCACGGTAACGATGATCTGCACTTCGTTGTAGAAACCATCCGGGAAAAGCGGACGGATCGGACGGTCGATCAGACGGCAGGTGAGCGTTTCCTTCTCGGTCGGACGACCTTCGCGCTTGAAGAAACCGCCGGGGATCCGGCCAGCTGCGTAAAATTTTTCAACATAATCCACGGTCAGCGGGAAAAAGTCCTGACCGGGCTTGGCGTCCTTGGCAGCCACCACAGTGGCCAGCACCACGGTGTCGTCCATGTTCACAATCACTGCACCACCGGCCTGGCGGGCAACTTCCCCGGTTTCCAGGGTGACGGTGTGGGCGCCATAGGCAAAGGTTTTTTTAATGGCTTGAGGCAAGATGAATTCCTTTCAGCAATCGGGCAGCAAACTACAACTGCGTTATTCGGGTGCCGGACAAAAACAAAGCCGGTACGGCCCGTAAGGATCCGTACCGGCTTGATGGCTCATCGAGCCTTGACGTCTGTTGATGCCCGACTCGACACGGCCGGCAAGTATGAGTTACTTGCGCAGGCCCAGACGCTCGATCAGTTTGCGGTAGCTGTCGGCGTCAGTACCTTTCAGGTAATCGAGCAGCTTGCGGCGCTGGCTGACCATTTTCAGCAGACCACGGCGCGAGTGATGATCCTTCGCGTTGGCCTTGAAATGGCCGGTCAGGCCGTTGATGCGGGCGGTAAGGAGCGCGACCTGAACTTCGGGCGAGCCGGTATCACCGGGAGCACGCTGATATTCGTTTACGATCTGCGACTTGGTTGCGGTATCGAGAGCCATGTGGGTGTTTACTCTATCGTTCTGCTAATTCGAAGCGTTGGATTATATCCAATACGCGCCATAAAACTCAATCATTTCGGACTGCTACGGCTTGATCCGAGGTGGCAATGAGGCGTTTGGGCAACACATGCCCATCCCCCTGCCGCTCTCCCAAGCCGAGAAAGCGCTGACCATGATACAGCCTGACAAGCCCCTGTGGGCCATCCGGTACATCGGACAGGCCCTGTCCATGCAAAATCGTACGGGCCTGGGATTCATCCAGACGCACCGCCGGAAATACCTCGACCAGACGATCCGGTGGTGCAAGCAGGGCATCGCGGGCAGGCTCATCCACCGCCTCAAGCTGCGCCAGGGTGACGGCTTCGTCCAGACGCAACGGGCCGATCGCCGTGCGGCGCAAGGCACACAGATGTGCCCCACATCCCAGCTTCTCCCCAATATCCATCGCCAGGGAGCGGATGTAGGTCCCCTTGCTGCTGCTCACCCTGACGGTGAGGCGTGCCTGCTCACGATCCACCGCCAGCAGGTCGAGTGCATGAATCGTCACCCGCCTGGCCGTGCGCTCCACCTCGACCCCTTCGCGCGCATACTCATAGAGCGGCTTGCCATCGCGCTTGAGGGCCGAATACATGGGCGGCACCTGCTCGATCTCGCCCCTGAAACAGGCGAGGACTTGTTCAAGCTGGGCCACATCGCCCACATCGAACGCCACCGGCCTGCGCTCAAGCACCGTACCTTCGGCATCTCCGGTATCGGTGCTGACCCCAAGCTGGATGCATGCCTCATAGGTCTTGTCGGCATCGAGCAGCATCTGGGAAAACTTTGTCGCCTCACCAAAGGTAAGGGGCAACAAACCCGTGGCCATCGGATCGAGCGTACCGGTATGCCCTGCCTTGGCCGCGTTCAGCAAGCGCCGAGCGGTCTGCAGCGCAGCATTCGATGTCATTCCGGGCGGCTTGTCGAGAACCAGCACGCCGTCAACCTGACGGCGGGCACGACGCCTGGGCTGCATCAGGAACGCTCATCCCTGGGCCGCTCACCTTCGCCCGGCTGCGCGTCGTCCACATCCTGCGCACGCGCCTGATCCTGCCTCACCACCTGATCGATCAGCTGCGACATGCGACTGCCGCGCTCCACCGACTGGTCATAGTGAAAGTGCAGCTCGGGCGTCGTATGAATGCGTACCCGGCGACCCAGCTCGCGGCGCAGGAAACCACTGGCCCGCCGCAAGCCGACCAGGATCTCGTCCAACCCCTCCTCGCCCCGCATGGAGGTGAAATACACCTTGGCATGCGCGTAATCGGGGGTGATTTCGACATCGGTCAGGGTAATGAAACCCACCCGGGGGTCCTTGACCTCCAGGCGGATCAGCTCGGCCAACTCGCGCAGAATCTGCTCGGCCACCCGCTGGCTGCGGGAATACTCTTTTGGCATGACTTACAGCGTCCGGGCAATTTCCTGGATTTCGTAGATCTCCAGGTGGTCGCCTTCCATGATGTCATTGAAGTTACGGATGGACAGGCCGCATTCGAAGCCGGTCTTGACCTCCTTCACGTCGTCCTTGAAGCGCTTCAGCGATTCAAGCTCCCCGCTGTGGATCACCGTGTTGTCGCGAATGAGCCGCACCAGCGAACCACGCTTGACCTGACCTTCCTTGACATAGCAGCCCGCCACGGAGCCGACCTTGGGCACCTTGAACACCTGGCGGATTTCCACCAGACCGATCACGTTTTCACGCTTCTCGGGCGCCAGCATGCCGGACAGTGCCGCCTTCACCTCATCGACCGCATCGTAAATGATGTTGTAGTAGCGAATATCGACACCGAAACTCTCTGCGAGCTTGCGTGCCCCCGCATCGGCACGGGTGTTGAAGCCGATGATCACCGCACCCGAAGCCTGGGCAAGGTTCACATCCGACTCGGTGATGCCGCCCACAGCCCCGTGGATCACGTTCACCCGCACTTCATCGGTCGACAGCTTGTTGAGGGACTGAACCAGCGCTTCCTGCGAACCCTGTACATCGCCCTTCACGATAAGCGGGAGCAGCTTGACCTCGCTCTCGCCCATCTGCTCGAACATGTTCTCCAGCTTCGCAGCCTGCTGCTTGGCCAGCTTCACATCGCGGAACTTGCCCTGACGGAACAGCGCGATTTCGCGTGCCTTCTTCTCGTCGCCCAGGACGATGGCCTCATCACCCGCTGCAGGCACATCCGACAGGCCAAGAATTTCGACCGGAATCGAAGGCCCGGCCTCGTCGATCGGCGAGCCGTTCTCGTCGAGCATCGCCCGCACCCGGCCAAAGGTTGCCCCGACCAGGATGTTCTCACCCTTGCGCAGGGTGCCCGAAGTCACCAGCAGCGACGCCACCGGCCCCCGGCCCTTGTCCAGCCGGGCCTCAATGATCAGGCCCTTGGCCGGCGCATCCACCGGCGCCGTCAACTCCAGCACCTCGGCCTGCAGCAACACCGCCTCAAGCAGTTCATCAATGCCCTTTCCGGTCTTTGCGGACACCGGAACGAACATCACGTCACCGCCATACTCCTCAGGCAGCACGCCTTCGGACACCAGTTCCTGCTTGACCCGGTCCGGATTGGCCTCGGGCTTGTCGATCTTGTTGACCGCCACCACCAGCGGCACATTGGCCGCCTGCGCGTGGTGAATGGCCTCGCGGGTCTGCGGCATCACGCCGTCGTCGGCGGCCACCACCAGAATCACGATGTCGGTCGCCTTCGCACCCCGTGCCCGCATCGCTGTGAAAGCCTCGTGACCCGGGGTATCGAGGAAGGTCACCATGCCACGTGGCGTCTCCACATGGTAAGCACCGATGTGCTGGGTGATGCCCCCGAATTCGCCAGCAGCAACTTTGGCGGTACGGATATAGTCGAGCAGCGACGTCTTGCCGTGGTCGACGTGACCCATCACCGTGACCACCGGCGCCCGCGGCAACTCCACCACATCCTTGTGTGCCGCATGCGTATCCTCTTCCAGGAAGGCATCCGGATCGTCCAGCTTGGCAGCCAGCGCCTTGTGCCCCATCTCCTCAACCACGATCATCGCGGTTTCCTGGTCAAGCACCTGGTTGATGGTCACCATCGAGCCCATCTTCATCAGGGTCTTGATCACTTCGGCAGCCTTCACGGCCATCTTGTGGGCAAGATCGGCCACCGTGATCGTTTCGGGCACATGCACTTCGCGCACGATGGGCTCGGTGGGAGCCTGGAAGCTTTTCTGATCACGCTGGTGACCGCCCTTGCCTCCGCGCCCACCCGAGCGACCACCACCGCGCCAGCCACCGGCCGACGCACCGCTGACATCGCCGCGCGTCTTCAGGCCACGACGACGCGAATTTTCGTCCGTAGCAGCCGGAGCACCGCGAACGGGTTTCTTCGCATCCTTAGGTCCCTTGGCCTCACTTTTCGCAGGTTTGTGCAAAGTGCCTGTGGGGCCTTTGTGCTCCTTCGCCCCGGCGGCTCGTTCAGCCTCGGCACGCACTCTGGCCTCTTCTTCCAGCTTGCGTGCTTCCTGCGCGGCCCGTGCGGCCGCTTCGCGTTCCTGCTTGGCACGGAAATCGGCTTCCTGGCGCTCACGCAATTCACGCTGACGACGCTCGTCACGCTCGCGCGCAAGGCGTTCTTCATCGCTGAGAATCGACGGACGCACCATCGGCTTTCCACGCTGAACCCGGGCATCGGGCTGTCGTGCCTTGCGAGCCGCCTCATCCTGGGGGCGCTTGCCAGCCTCGGCGCGACCTTCCCTGGGAGCGGGGGCACGGGCGGCCGGCGCAGCGGCCTGCCGGGTTTCCTTCACCACCGGCGCCACCGGCGCCTCCTTGACAGGCTCCGGCTGAGCCACACGCTCGGGCTCGGCACTGGCGACCACGGGCGCTTCCTCCGCCGCTCTGATTTCAGCCTCGCGAGACTCGGGCGCTGCTGCTACGACAGGTGCACTGCCCACTGCAACGGGTTCCGGCTCAGCCGGTTTGTCCACAGCCGGTTGCTCTGCAGACACCGCAACAGGCACTTCCTGCTGCTGCGGGGTAACCGCCGCAACTTGCGGCTGTTCGGCCGGCACCTCCGGTGTTTGCTGCGCCGTCTCGGCTTGTGCCTGAACTTCAGCTTCGGCAGCTGCCGCTGTGGCCGCCACAGCTTCTTCGCGCTTCACGAACACCCGCTTCTTCTTCACCTCGACCTGCACGGTACGGGCCCGTCCGGAAGAATCCGTGGCACGAATCTCGGACGTCTGACGCCGGGTCAGCGTGATCTTGCCCTTGGGCTGTGTTTCACCATGCGAACGGCGCAGGTATTCAAGCAGCTTCGCCTTGTCGCCTTCAGTCAACACATCATTCACATTCGACTTGACCACACCGGCACGCTGAAGCTGCTGGAGCAAGACGGCTGCCGGCATTTTCAGCTCACCGGCAAACTGGGTTACGCTCATTTCTTCCATTGATTCCCTCCGCTCATTCCTGGAACCAGTGGGCGCGCGCAACCGAGATCAGCGCGGTTGCCCGTTCGCTGTCGATTCCGGTCATTTCCACCAGCTCATCCACCGCCAGATCGGCCAGATCATCACGCGTTTTCACATCGTGCTGAGCCAGCGTTGCAGCGAGTTGCTTGTCCATCCCCTCGAGACCCAGCAGATCGTCCGACACCTTGTCGAGCTGCTCTTCGGTCACGATCGCTTCGGTCAGGAGCACATTGCGCGCACGCTCACGCAACTCATTGACCGTTGCTTCATCAAAGGCCTCGATCTCCAGCATCTCTGCCAGCGGCACATAGGCCACCTCCTCCAGAGACGTGAAGCCCTCATCGATCAGGATGTCGGCCAATTCTTCATCCACATCCAGCTTGCTCACGAACATCGTACGTATCGTACGACGCTCCTCGTCCGATTTCTGCTCGGACTCCTGCTCGCTCATCAGGTTGATCGTCCAGCCGGTCAGCTCCGAGGCGAGCTTCACGTTCTGACCGCTACGGCCGATGGCAATCGCAAGATTGTTCTCATCGACCACCACATCCATGCTGTGGGTTTCCTCGTCCACCACGATCGACACCACTTCGGCCGGCTGCAATGCGGCAATCACGAATTGCGCAGGATCGGCCGACCAGATGATGATGTCGATCTGTTCGCCAGCAATCTCGTTACGTACCGCCGTCACGCGCGAACCACGCAACCCCACGCAGGTGCCAATCGGATCGATACGGGCATCGTGAGACTGCACCGCGATCTTTGCACGCAAACCGGGGTCACGGGCGCAGGCCTTGACTTCCAGCAAGCCATCCTCGATTTCAGGCACTTCCAGCTCGAACAGTTTGGAGAGAAATTCGGGAGCGGTGCGCGACAGGATCAATTGCGGGCCACGGGCACTGCGATCAATACGCAACAGCACGGCCTTCACACGGTCGCCAACCCGCAGGTTCTCGCGCGGAATCATCTGGTCGCGCGGAATCACCGCCTCAAGGCGACCAACCTCGATGATTGCATTGCCGCGCTCCATGCGCTTGATCGAGCCGGAAACCAGATGCTCCTTGCGCTCGAGAAAATCGTTCAGCACCTGCTCACGCTCGGCATCGCGGATGCGCTGCAGGATCACCTGCTTGGCCGCCTGCGCGCCCACACGACCAAACTCGATCGGCTCAAGCTGCTCCTCGATATACTCGCCAAGCGCCACATCCTCGCGCAGTTCCCGGGCATCGATGATGCCGATCTCGGCCTCATCGTTGATGACATCCTCGTCGGCCATCACCAGCCAGCGACGGAAAGACTCATAGTCTCCGCTCGCCCGGTCGATCGCCACCCGCACATCGGCATCGTCGTGGATACGCTTCTTGGTTGCCGACGCCAGCGCCGACTCAAGGGCGCCGAACACGATTTCCTTATCGACGTTCTTCTCACGCGCCAGTGCATCGACAAGCAGCAGTAGTTCGCGGCTCATTTAATCAAAACCTCCACATCCGAATGCTTAAAACCTGGGAACCAGGCGAGCTTTTTCAATTTCGTCAAAAGGAACAGCCAACTCGCCTTTATCAGCAGTGGCAATCGTCACCTGCCCATCGACCAACCCCTGCAGCACGCCCACAAAGTTGCGCTGATTGTTGACCGGCATGCGCAACCGCATCTGGATTTCATGACCCGCGAAACGTTCGAAATCCGCCGCTTTCTTGAGCGGACGATCGAGCCCTGGCGAGGACACCTCAAGGCGGTCGTAATCGACATTTTCCACCTCGAACACCCGGGTCAGCTGGTTGCTGACGGTTGCGCAGTCATCGACTGTAATGCCACGATCCGTATCAATGAACACCCGGATCAAACGCCCCTTGGGGGATCGCTCGATATCGACGACTTCAAAACCCAGGCCGTTAGCAACCTGCTCAATCAGGTGATCGACGTCCATATTTCTCGCCTAGAAATAAAAAATGGGCCTGAAGCCCATCCCTGTTGAATCCAACTGGAAATTGACAGACACAGGGAGACAACCCCCAGAATTCCGCCTGCCAAAGCTTGACAATTATAGCTTACTCGTGACTTACGCGCAATTTACGCATCCAGCACATCAAATCAGCAACCAACAAAAAAGGGAGCCTAGGCTCCCTTTTTCATGACTGGCGGAGTGGACGGGGCTCGAACCCGCGACCCCCGGCGTGACAGGCCGGTATTCTAACCAACTGAACTACCACTCCGCGCAAACCTTGCCTGCTTTCGCAGGCAGCGAACCGCTCATTGCGTTTCGCCAGAAACCTGGCGTCCCCACGGGGATTCGAACCCCGGTTATCGCCGTGAAAGGGCGGTGTCCTAGGCCTCTAGACGATGGGGACCCTGAACAACTTTTTTACTGCTCTACTCTTCCGGCTGGTGGAGGTAAGCGGGATCGAACCGCTGACCTCTTGCATGCCATGCAAGCGCTCTCCCAGCTGAGCTATACCCCCGACTTCGAAAGAGCGCGCATTCTATCAATGCTTTTTCTCAACCGCAAGTCTTTTTTACTTGCTCACCGCATCGATCTTGAACCGACGCAGAAAATAACTGGCGGAGTGGACGGGGCTCGAACCCGCGACCCCCGGCGTGACAGGCCGGTATTCTAACCAACTGAACTACCACTCCGCGCAAACCCTGCCTGCTTTCGCAGACCGCGAACCGCTCATTGCGTTTCGCCAGAAACCTGGCGTCCCCACGGGGATTCGAACCCCGGTTATCGCCGTGAAAGGGCGGTGTCCTAGGCCTCTAGACGATGGGGACCCTGAACAACTTTTT
>JBAYOV010000076.1:0-10799 GCA_041678045.1 Rhodocyclaceae bacterium | reverse complement strand
TCCTTGTGGATGAAGTAGTCCGCCGTGTTCTTGGTGGTGTAGTCGCTCAGGTGTTTTCCAAGCAGGGTGCGCTGCGGGTTCTTCTCGGTGGGTGCGCGGTTGCCCAAGGCCAGCCAGCGGGCCTTGACGGCGGTGTCCGCCAGCACGCTTTCCACTGCCTTTGTGACCAGTGCGTCCTGCTTGGTGCCTTTGGGCTGGGCGGCGTACTCGAAGCGGATGATCAGCTCCTGCTTGCCGTCCGCACCCGAAACTTCCTCCACGGGCAGCAGTTCTTCCTCGACCTCGTCACCGTTTTCATCCACACGGGTGACGGTCTTGGCCGCCACCAGGGCAAAGCGGCGCTCCTTGTCGTTGTCCTTGCGGTTGTCCTTGGCGGTATCGGCGGCGGCGAGGCGGAAATGCACCGTGCGGCCGGGTTTTCCATTTTCTTCGGGGAGCTTGAAGCTGTAGTTGCTGAAGTTTTCGCCGCTCTTGGTGTAGTACTGGTCCTTGTTGGCCCAGTGCAGCATCACCTCTTCGCCCGCGTAGGGGATGGCGTAGGTGTCCCCCTTGTAGCGGCGCTGACTGATGAAGTCGCCACTTTCGTAGTAGCGTGAGAAGAAGGTGAGCAGGTGCGAGAACACGGCGTTCTCGTGCTCGCTGGCGCCGGCGCTGTACTGTGCCAGCTTCTGGCGGAGTTCCTGCACCTTGGGTACCGTATCCGGATTGATGCCATCGGCTTGATACTGGGCTTCCTTTTCCTGCAGCTCGCGCGCCACATGCTCACGTTGGGCCTCGTTACCGCTGCTGAGCGCAGTCTGCACCTTCTCGGCCAGCCGGTTTTGCAGGTAGTCGTTGATCTCGCCCGCGCGGGCGTTGAGGATACGGTAGATGCCGAAGTCGAGATCCGGGCGGTCGATCTGGAAGATTTCGCGCAGCTTGGCAACCAGGGCCTGGAATTTCGCGTTGTGAAGAGTGCTCATGAGTGTGCCTTGATACCGGGATGTGTGGGCCTTACACCACCTGCCAGCGCAGGGTGAACAGTGCCTGGGTTTCGGTTTTTTCCTGCAGGCGCTGCTGCAGGGCATCGATGAGTTGGTCGCGCTTTTCGATGATCTCGTCTTCGACCGCGAAGATTTCCTGGCGCTGTTTGCGCTGCAGACGTTCAAGGTCGGAGAGTTCGCGCTGGATGTCGGATTGCTCCTGCAAGGTGGTGGCCTTGCGAGCGTCACGCTTGAGCTGGGCAATGCGGGCTTTGGTGTTCTTGAGTGCCTCTTCGGCGGCGAGCAGCTTGTCTTCGGCCCATTTTTCCAGCTTGTCGCGTTCTTCATTGAAAAGCCGTTGGTTGGCTTCCAGAATGGCCGCAATGGTGGCCTGCACCCGGCGCTGGCTGTCGCCGAGCAGCCGCTCGGGTGGGCGCTCGGCTGGGGCGGGCGACACCGGTAGCGGTTGGGGAGCGGCGGCTGCCTGGATGGAGAACAGCTTTTCGCAGGTTTCCTGGTCGAGCGCCTCGCCATCGTCGGTGAGGCCGGAAAACAGCAGGGTCTCGGTGGTTTCAAAAGCGGTAACGGACAGGCGCACCAAGGTCAGCCAGCCGGTGCGACCACGCAGGTGTTCGACCACCGAAATCCTGGCCCCGTGTGCGCTGTAGTTGAAGCTGAGTTGCGCGGCAGGGGTTGGGGCCTGCAGGCTGGTGTTGATGCTCCATTCGCCCAGCGGGTGGTTCATGCGGTAGGCGTGTGCCAGCATGTCGGGCTGGGCGGCACCGCGGATGAGTTGATAACGCCCCGCCGGACTGTGTGCTGCAAGACTGACTGGCGGCTTGCTCAGCGAGAAAGCGTAGGCGGCTTCGTCGAAGCGCGCATGGCCGGTCAGCGCATAGCGGGTGACACCCCAGAACCACCGCCCCAGCTTGTCGAGTCGCGCCTCGGCTTCATCCAGTCGAAGTTTCAGGCGGTCATGGACATCCTGGTCGAAGTTTTCCAGGAGCTGGGTCTGGGTATCCTTGATGCGGTCTGCAATGGAGGTTTCCAGTTCGGCCTGCAATTGATTGAAGGCCGCCTCGATCTCGTCCGTCCGCCGGCATGTTTCGTAAATCTGCAGAATGCGCTTTTCGAAGTCGATACCGCTTTCAATACGGCCCAGTACTTCGTCTGACGCTCCGAAGACACCGGAGAAGAGCTGGAATTTTTCAGTGAGCAATTCCAGTACGCGTTGGTCGGCCTGATTGCGGGTGTTGAGAAAATTGATCACTACGACGTCGAACTTTTGCCCGTAGCGGTGGCAACGGCCGATTCTCTGCTCCACCCGCTGGGGGTTCCACGGCAGGTCGTAGTTGATGATGAGGGCGCAGAACTGCAGGTTGACGCCTTCGGCAGCCGCCTCGGTGGCGATCATGATCTCGGGGCCTGCGCCAGCTGGGTCGAGCTCGCCACGGAATTGGTCGATCAGTGCGGTGCGGCGATCGACCTGGGGCGATCCGGTGACCTTGTCCGTGCCCTTGAACTTTTCAAGCCAGCGTTGGTAGGTGGCGGTGGCGTCTTCGTGATTATTGCTGCCACTGAAGAGCACGAGCTTGCCGGCGTACCCATTGGCACTGAGGAAACGGTGCAGGTACTCCTGAGTGCGGCGCGACTCGGTAAAGATGATGGCCTTGCGCGGCGCCTTGAGCTCGGCCATCTTGTCGAAGCCAAGCTTCAGGGCTTTGAGCAGGGCCTGTGCCTTGGTGTCGGTCTGCAGGGTCTGCGCTGCATCGATGAAAGCGGTGATCTCGGCGATTTCGGCACGCAGTGCAGTTTTGTCCAGTGCGTTGCTGTCCTGTGCATTGGGTGCCACTTGACCAGGCTCGGCACTCCCGCCCTCGGCGCTGTCGTTTTCGAAGTCGTCGGCGTCTTCCAGATAGTCCTGCTCAAGATCGTCGTCTTCGACGAGGCGCTCGATCAACTCGCTTGCATCGGCGGCGGATTCGCCGGCAAGCAGGCGCTCCAGGCGCGCACGAATCGTGATCAAGGTGGCGGCAACCGCATGTGCGCTGGACGCCAGCAGCTTGCGCAGGATCAGACCCGTGAGGTGTTTTTGCCGTCGCGGTAGGGCAAAGGAGTCGTCTTTCTGCAGAAAAGCGCTGATGCGGTCGTAGAGTGACTGTTCGTCATCGGTGGGTGCAAAGGGCTGGGTGAGTGCCTTGCGTTCGGTGTACTTGATGTATTCGAGCACCTCGCGCCGCAGCGTGCGCTTGGCAAAGCCTGCCAGACGCATGCGCAGTTCATCCAGGCTGGCGCTTGCCCCCATGAAGCGTTTGCGAAAGGCGGTTTCGTCACCGAAAAGGTGCTCGTCGATGAGCGTGGAGAGTCCGTACAACTCCATCAGCGAGTTCTGCAGCGGAGTGGCCGTGAGCAGCAGCTTCTTGCGGCCCTCCAGAGCACGCTTGAGCGCCTGGCCAGTGCGATTGCTGGCACGGTGGGCATTGCGCAACTTGTGTGCTTCGTCGATGACCACAAGATCCCAGGGGATCGCGCAGAGCTCAGCCTCCAGGCGGGCGGCGAACTGGTACGACAAAATGATGACTGACTTGCCGCTGATCCGCTGCAAGCTTGCATGCAGGTCGCCCGCCGATTGCTTGCGCAAGGCGATGGCATCCACGACGGTGGTCGGCACGGCGAATTTGTCGTGCAGTTCTTGCGCCCATTGCTTGCGCAAGCTGGCCGGGCAGATGACAAGCAGGTTACGCCGTCGCTCGGCCCAGTACTGGCAGAGCACCAACGCCGCTTCGATGGTTTTGCCCAACCCGACTTCATCAGCCAGCAGCACCCCTTGCTGCATGGGATTGCGCAAGGCAAAGAGCGCAGCATCGATCTGGTGCGGATTGAGGTCGACGCTGGCATCGAACAGGGACTGGGACAGCCGGTCGACACCGTCTGCCGCATGGCGACGGATCAGTTCGTGGGCGTAGTACTTTGCGTGATAGGCGGTGATCATGACTTGCGTGGGTAGAGCTTGGGCCGGGGTTCACTGTAACCCGGCGCCAGCACCGCATTCCTGACCCCATACAGCGCCAGCGGATCGCGCAGCCAGAATCGGTCACATGGGTGGGTCGGGCAAGTATATGCAGACTATGGCGAGGCGTCGATACGGATGACCATCAAATGCCATCAGCATTTTTATGATGCGCATGTTGGCGTGCTTCAGCCGGAGCGCGCTGGCGTTACCATGACACCAGCGAATCTTGGCGAATGCTGGCGTTTTCGGTTGCATCTCCCTGACATCAGCTGTCTGGCAGGGGCTGTCGCTGATGGGCTACGACAAGGCTACGCGCACCCGGATCGTGAAGACGATACCCAAACGGGCTGCTACCGTGACGAGCTCACACAAGAGACTTCACACGCTACTTGACCTCAGCGGTGGATGCCTCCGCATCGATTCGATTACCCAGCCAGGCATCCAGCAACGTTTTCGTCATGTTGTAGATGCCCCTCCTCTTGCTCTCTCGCGGACCGGCGATGTTCAGGGTCACGATGTGGTGCTCGTGCAGCCAGCGATTCAGAGCTTCAGCCTGCCAAGCACGTTGGTTTGCCGCAGCCTGGACCACCATGCACGGTTTGCCAAGTTTCCCTGCAAATCGCTGGGTTGCGAGTGTACCACCATCCAACTCACCGAGATTGACGATGAGCGTCCCGTCACTGTCCGCAACGTTTTTTCGGGTTCTCTGTCGATAGCCGCTGCCAGAAAGCTCCAACACTTGGTAGCGATCAGCGATTCGCCCGTCTTCAGCGAGTCGCCCATCAGGGCACCAGCCACCATGCGGGATGCCCTGCTCGATCGCCCAGTCCAGCGCAGCACGGTCAGCGCCAGTCTGGCCACCTGAAACGATCTTCTGAACAATGCCAGCCTGTAAGCGCTCTTTTCGTCGCCGGTCTCGCATTTGCCCTCCCATTGCGCCGTAGCGCAACAGAACGCGCAGGTAGTCGGGGCGCGTTTTTTTTGAAACAGCCGCGCATCGATCAAGGTGGTCGAGCCATGCAGCCTCGCTCGCTCTGTCAGCGTCGCTGGGCTTGTGCGGCAGGTTCAAGTCCCAAAGGTCGTAACGGTAGTCGAACTCCACCTCGTCATAGAGGGTTTCCGAGCTATCCATCACCGGATTCGGGTTCGCCCCGTGGGCCAGCAGGAACTCGACCTCCTCGGCCCGTTTCGTGAAGGTGGTCACATAAAGAGGACTGCCCGGATAGTCGAAGCCTTCGAAACTCGCATCCGCACCCAGCGACACCAGCATCTGCGCCACGGGCAGGCGCGGTGCCGGTGTCCAGCTGTCGAACGCCCATTCCAGCGCAGGATTCCCGTACTGGTCGACCGCATTCGGATTGGCGCCGTAGCTGATTGCAATCCGCACCCGATGCACATCCCCGGACAGGACCGCATCTTTCAATTCGAGATCGAGAGGATTCATGGATGGGGTAGCAGAGGTCACACGCTCGATGTTGCACGCAGTCAATCAATCACCTTTCCACACGAAGAATGAGAATTGCTGGCCCGCAGCACAGCGGGCCGTCAGGTGCTGGACTGCGGAGGCGGCGAATCAGCTCCCGGGCTGCGGCGTCCTGTGCGCACCTGCAGGGTTTCCAGAAAGGCCACCGCCTCGGCCTCGATGCGGGTGCGGCGCATGGGCGGAAGGCTGCGCCACACCATCTTGCCGTACGGCTTGTCCACCATGCGCGGATCGCAGATACACAGCAGCCCACGGTCGGCCTCGGTGCGGATCAGCCGCCCGGCCCCCTGCTTCATGTTGATCACGGTGCGCGGCAACTGGTAGTGCATGAAGGGGTTGCGGCCGGACTTCTGCATGTGCTCGACGCGCGCGGCAAGCACCGGGTCATCCGGGGGCGCAAAGGGCAGCTTGTCGATCACCACCAGCGACAACGCGTCGCCCGGCACATCCACCCCTTCCCAGAAACTCTGGCTGGCCACCAGCACCGCATTGCCAAGCTTGCGGAAACGCTCCAGCAGTTCGCTCCGCGACCCTTCGCCCTGCAGCAGCACCGGCAGCGGCGCGTCACCCTGCGTGTTGTCGACCTCCTTCGCCAACGCATCGACCAGCAAGCCATGGATCTGGCGCATTGCACGCAGCGAGGTGCACAACACGAAGGCCCGGCCGCGTGCGGCACGGATCAGGGGCAGACAAACCTGTGCCACCTGCGCCACATAGCCGGGCGCATTCGGGTCCGGCATGCCGGAGGGCGCATACAGCATCGCCTGGTTGCCGTAATCGAAGGGGCTGCCCCACACGGCGGTGCGCGGCGGAGTGTCCAGCCATGACAAGCCCAGTTCGTTGCAGTAGTGGGTAAAGTCACGCCCCACCGCCAACGTGGCCGAGGTGAAGATCCAGGCACGGGGCTGGGCTTCGAGCTGGCGCTTGAACACCCCGGAAACATGCAGCGGCGTGGCGTTGAGCGCCAGTGACTGGGTGAACACCTCCACCCAGCGGATGACTTCGAGCCCTTCCGGCACATGCCAGCGCCCGAGCCGTTCGAGCAGCTCATCGGTGCGGCGCAGGCAGTTGGCCAGCCCTTCGGAGCGTTCGGCCTGGGTGGCGAGCAGCTCGCGAAAGCTTTCCAGTTCGGTCTGAAGGGCATCCACTGCGTCGCTGAAACCTTCCCGCTCTGCCGCCTGCGTGTGTGACAGGCGTGCGGATTCTGCGCCAAATACCAGTCGCAGGTCGCGGGCCGCCTTTTCCAGGTTGCGCGTGGCGTCGGTCAGCGGGCGAAAGTCACGCGCAGCCGCCAGCCCTTCCGAACGGGTGTCGCGCGCCAGTTCCAGCACCTGGGCAGTGGATACGGTTTCACCGAAGAACAGGCTGGCCACCTCGGGCAACTGATGGGCTTCATCGAAGATCACCGCATTGCAGGCGGGCAGCAACTCGCCCATGCCGCCGTCGCGCAGCATCACGTCGGCAAAAAACAGGTGGTGATTGACCACCACCAGGTCGGCCTCCATCGCCGCCCGGCGGGCCGCCATCACGAAACACTCCTTGACGTGCGGGCATTCCTGCCCCAGGCAGTTGTCCCGGGTCGAGGTGGCCGCCAGCCAGGCAGGCGAATCCTCGCGCACGGAGGTGCACTCGGCCTTGTCACCGGTGGGGGTGGTTTTCGCAAAACGGGCAATGACGCGCAAATCGGCCGCATCCTGGGCGTGCAGGAAGCGACCATCCTGGGCGTTGCGCTCAAGATGGTAGGGACACACATAGTTTGCGCGCCCCTTCAGCAGGGCAATCGTCACCGGCACCTTGAGCGCGGCGCGCACGGTGGGCAGGTCGCGATTGAAGAGTTGGTCCTGCAAGGTCTTGGTGCCGGTGGAGATGATCACCTTGCCACCGCTGAGCAGCGCGGGCACCAGATAGGCGTAGGTCTTTCCGGTGCCGGTGCCGGCCTCGGCCACCAGCACCGCGTTGTCCTTGATCGCCTGGTGAATGCTTGCGGCCATCTCGCGCTGTTGCGCGCGCGGGCGGAAGGCCGGGAGGGCCTGCGCCAGCAGCCCGTTCTCGTCGAAGGCCTGATCGATGGAGGTCACGATGTTCGCTGCCGGCGCTCAGTCGACCCGGTGCGCTTCGGCAAGGTAGTCGCGGGTGCGCATCTCGATCAGGCGGCTCACCGTACGCACGAATTCATGCGCGTTGTGGCCCTGGGTGTACAAATCATGGGCTTGCACTTCGGCGCTCATGATGAGTTTCACGCGATGGTCGTACAGCACATCGATCAACCAGGTGAAGCGCCGTGCTTCCGATGCCTGCCCGGCGTCCATGCGCGGCACCCCGGAAAGCAGCACGGTGTGGTGCTCGCGCGCAATTTCGAGATAGTCGTTCTGCGAGCGCGGACCGCCGCACAGGGTGGGAAAGTCGAACCAGATCACCCCGGCTGCCTGGCCGTGCACCGGCAGGCTGCGCCCGAGCACCTCGATGCTGCCCGGCTTCATCTCGTCGGCGGCCAGCCGCCGGAAGTCCTCACGCATCTTGCGGTCGGCCTCCGCATCCACCGGCACCAGGTAGATTTCCATATTTTCCAGCGTGCGCAGGCGGTAGTCGGTGCCGTTGTCCACCTCGACCACGTCGAAGCGGCGCTTCATCATCTCGATGGTGGGCAGGAAGTTGATGCGCTGCAGGCCGTTCGGATACAACCCTTCGGGGGGGTAGTTGGAGGTCATCACGAAGATCACCCCCCGCTGGAACAGCGCTTCGAGCAGGCGGCCGAGAATCATCGCATCGGCGATGTCCGACACATGAAACTCGTCGAAGCACAGCAGACGGGTTTCGGTGGCGATGCGGTCTGCCACCTTTTGCAGCGGATCGGGTTCGTTGTTGAACTGACGCAGATCGTTCTGCACCTCCTGCATGAAGGCATGGAAATGCACCCGACGCTTGCGCTTGTACGGGACGGACTCGAAGAAGCAGTCCATCAGAAAGCTCTTGCCGCGCCCAACGCCCCCCCAGAAATACACGCTGCGCGGCAGCTTCGCACGCGAAAACATCTTGCGCAGCGGCGTGCGCCGGGCCGCCTTGAAGCCGATCAGTTCGGTATAGAGATCCTGCAGGCGCTGCGCCGCAGCACGCTGGGCCGGGTCGGACTGGTAGCCGCGCAGCTTGAGCTGTGCGTCGTAGGCGTCCAGCATGCCGTGCTGGGGAACGGCGAGAATGCGATGGGGCATGGTGTGCGTCAATGAATGGCCGGTCATCCGGCGCATGGTTTCAGTCATCAGTGCCGGGCAGCATTGCACCGCCCGACAACCAGCCGGCCTGCACCGCGCAGGCCGGCCATCGCCCGATTCAGATCAGGCGTGCAGCGGGCGCTTGTCGCAGGCCAGCGCGGCCTCGTGCACCACTTCCGACATGGTCGGGTGAGCGTGGCAGATGCGTGCGATGTCTTCGGAGGCTGCACCGAACTCCATCGCCACCACCGCTTCGGCCACCAGTTCGGAGGCGCCGGCACCAACGATGTGCACCCCGAGGATGCGATCGGTCTGTGCGCAGGCCAGCATCTTCACAAAGCCTTCCGGGGCCGCCATGCCCATCGCACGGCCATTGAAGGCGAACGGAATCTTGCCCGCCTTGTAAGCCACGCCTTCGGCCTTCAGCTGCTGCTCGGTCTTGCCGACCCAGGCGATTTCCGGTGCGGTGTAGATCACCCAGGGAATGGTGTCGAAGTTGCAGTGACCCGCCTGACCGGCCATCACCTCGGCCACCATCACAGCCTCTTCCATCGCCTTGTGTGCCAGCATCGGACCGCGCACGACATCGCCCACCGCCCACACGCCGGGCAGATTGGTTCGGCAGTGATCATCCACCTCGATCATGCCGCGCTCGTTGAGCTTCAGGCCCACCGCTTCGGCGTTCAGGCCGTCGGTGTTGGGCACGCGGCCCACCGAGACGATCAGGCGGTCGGCGTCGAGCTTCTGCTCTGCGCCGTCCTTGTCGGTATAGGCCAGCGACACGCCCTTCTTGGTGACCTTGACGTCGCCAATCTTCACGCCCAGATTGATCTTCAGACCCTGCTTGGTGAACAGCTTGAGCGCTTCCTTCGCCACATCCTGGTCGGCTGCAGCAAGAAAATCGGGCATGGCCTCGAGCACGGTCACTTCCGCACCCAGACGGCGCCACACCGAACCCATTTCCAGGCCAATCACGCCAGCGCCGATGATGGCGAGCTTCTTCGGCACGGCATCGATATCGAGTGCGCCGACGTTGTCGCACACCAGCTTGTTGTCCACCGGAATGGTGGGCAGATGGCGGGCCTTGGAGCCGGTGGCGACGATCACCTGCTTGGCCACCACGGTGTCCTCGCCGACCTTCATCTCCCAGCCCTCGGCGACCTGCTTCACGAAGCTGCCGTGACCGTTGAGCTGGGTGACCTTGTTCTTCTTGAACAGGCCCTTGATGCCCCCGGTGAGCTGATCGACGATGCCGTTCTTGCGGCCGATCATCTTGCTCACGTCGATCTTCGGCGTGCCGACGCTGATGCCCTGGGCTTCAAAACCATGGCCAGCCTCCTCGAACAGGTGCGAGGTGTGCAGCAGGGCCTTGGACGGAATGCAACCCACATTCAGGCAGGTGCCGCCCAGGCGCGGCTCGCCCTTGGGGTCGGCATAGGGGTTGGATTCGCAGCAGGCGGTCTTGAAACCGAGTTGAGCGGCGCGGATGGCGGCCACATAGCCACCGGGACCACCGCCAATGACGAGTACGTCGAATTGCTTGGACATTGAGTTCTCCTTTCTGAGGCGACTCGGGGCGCGCCCGCATACAGGCCTTGCGGCCTGCAGCGAACGCGCCCCGGCGGTGATGGATCAGACGTCGAGGATCAGGCGGGCCGGATCTTCCAGCGCTTCCTTCATGGTCACCAGACCGAGCACGGCTTCGCGGCCGTCGATGATGCGGTGATCGTAGGACATGGCCAGATAGTTGATCGGACGCACGACGACCTGACCATTTTCCACCACGGCACGATCCTTGGTGGCATGGATGCCCAGGATGGCCGACTGCGGCGGGTTGATGATCGGGGTCGACAGCATCGAACCGAACACGCCACCGTTGGAGATGGAGAACGTGCCGCCGGTGAGCTCTTCCAGCGACAGCTTGCCGTCCTTGGCCTTCTGGCCGAACTCGGCAATCTTCTTCTCGATATCGGCGATCGACATCTGGTCGGCATCGCGGATGATCGGCACCACCAGACCGCGCGGCGAACCGACCGCGATGCCGATGTCGATGTAGCCGTGGTAGATGATGTCGTTGCCATCGACCGAGGCGTTCAGGATCGGGAACTTCTTCAGCGCGGCCACGGCGGCCT
>JBAYOV010000075.1:0-11737 GCA_041678045.1 Rhodocyclaceae bacterium | reverse complement strand
GGCGCCGAGCACAGCGTCTTCGTGTCCTTCTTCGGCATCCCCGCCGCGACCATCACCGCCACCGCGCGCCTGGCCCGCATCAGCGGCGCCAGGGTGGTGCCGTTCTTCCAGGAACGCTTGCCGGGGACGGCGGGCTATCGCCTGCGGCTCTATCCGGCACTGGAGGACTTCCCGACCGACGACGAGGTGGCAGACACCCAGCGCATCAACGACCTCATCGAGGCCGAGATCCGCAAGATGCCGGCGCAGTACCTGTGGGCGCACCGGCGCTTCAAGACCCGCCCGCCAGGTGCCGTGCCAGTCTATCAGGGGCGGCGATGAACAAGTCACGGCTGCGGGTCAAAGTGATCAGCTCCTTACCCACCTCGAGTTGGCTCCACCAATTTCCTCACAACGAGCCCGTATGGGGAGAGTGCGAGTTCCTATTCGAGCGTGAAGTACGGGATTACGACTGGCTGCTGGTCTACGATGATGTGTCCGCAAGACCGGGAGAAACGAAAAGAGTCAGCCACGAGCCGCTGGCATGCGCACGCGAACATACGCTGCTGGTGACCTCGGAGCCGTCGTCCGTCAAGATTTATGGCAACGATTACGCACACCAGTTCGGCGCGGTACTCACCAGTCAGCCCGAGTGGGCATTGCGGCACCCCAACCGGATTTACTCACAGCCTGCGCTGCACTGGTTTTACGGCGTAGGGCGACATCGGACCGTCTCGTTCGATGACATCCTGGGCGAGTCGCCGCAAAGAAAATCACATGATGTATCGATGGTGTATTCATCAAAGGCCATGCGACATACCCTGCACTATCATCGTGCGCGCTTCATGCACAGGCTGATGGCAAGCATGCCAGAGCTCGAGACCTTCGGCCGCCACAGCGCACGGTCGCTTGATGATAAGGCCGACTGCCTTCGTGCCTATCGCTACCATGTCGCAGTCGAGAACCATATTGGTGAACACCACTGGACGGAGAAAATTAGTGACCCTTTCTTGGGGCTGACCCTGCCTTTTTATTGCGGCTGCCCAAATATTGCAGAATATTTCCCGGAAGAAAGCTTCATTCGAATCGACCTCCATGACGTGGCCGGTGCGGCCGAGATGATACGCGAAGCGATCGCGAACCGTGAATTTGACAAACGTCTGCCGGCTATCATCGAAGCCAAGCGGCGTGTCATGCTGGAATATAATCTGTTCGCCGTGGCCGCACGTGAAATTGCCCGTCTGCATCGCGATGGGCTGAAACCCGAAACCGGTGCAGCCATTCTGTCGCGCCGCGCCCTGCGCATGTCCAGTTCCGCTACCCTGGTGCGGGACATGTACGGAAAACTAAAAGGCCGGCTACTGCACCTGCCCGGCGCAATCAGCGGAACATCCTGACCGCAGACAACTTGTGTCGGCAGCCGATCAGCAACATCGAGACGTGGATTCTGGCCGTGCTGGCCAAAAATTCCCGCTGGATCTTCGAATTCGGCGCCTGCACCGGCAAGACCACTTATCTGCTCGCCCAAGTGCACCGGTGACAGCGTGCTCTGGTACGACTACCGCGGTCCCCGCAGCACCCAGGCGTGTACCGTGCACTCAATGAGCCAGCAAGGCGGCTGCCGCTGGCCCATCTCGTCGGCACCTCGCTGATCACCTACCAAGGCCGGCCTGAGTTTACCGGCCCGAGACCGATCATGTAGAATGCCGCCACTGTCCCCATGGTTCCGCATTCCGCCATCATGTCCCTGCTCACTCCCATTTCCGTCGGCGAATTCCTCGACAAGATCAGCATCCTGGAGATCAAGTCCGAGCGCATCGATGACGCCACCAAGCTGCACAATATTCGCCATGAGCTGGCGCAGCTGCGCGCGGCATGGGCGGCATCGCCCTATGCACAGGCCGATATCGAGCCGGAATACTCGCAGCTCAAGCAGGTCAACGAAGCCTTGTGGGATATCGAGGACGATATCCGCAACAAGGAGCACGCACGCGAGTTCGACACCGGCTTCATCAAGCTGGCGCGCACCGTCTACGTCACTAACGACCGGCGCGCCGCTCTGAAGAAGGTGTTGAACCTGAAGCTCGGCTCGGATCTGGTCGAAGAAAAGTCCTACGCCGACTACCGTCACGACAGTGTCTGAATTCCGACCCCGCACGATCCTCGTCTATTCCAACGGGGACACCTTCGGCGATGCCTTGATCAAGATACCGGCGCTGCAGGCCTTGCGCGCTACCTGGCCGGACAGCCACATTACCTGGCTGGCGGGCCGCGGCCATTCACTGTACACCGACACCTTCGCCTATTCTGTTACGCACTGTATCGATGAAATCCTGGACGATGCCGGTATCGGCGAACACTGGACGGAACTGCTGCGCCGTCCGCTGCCGGACCGGCGCTTTGATCTGATCATCGACACGCAGCAGTTCATCAAGACCACACTCATCGTCCGACGCATCCGCCATGTACACTTCGTTTCCGGGGCATTCAGTTTCCGGCTTTCGGACCGCCGGCCTGCCGGCGGCGGGCGCCCGCGCGGCATGCTCGAACGCATCCTGCAGCTCATCTCGCTCGCCGCCGGCCATACGGTCGCACCGATCTACGGCATCCGCGTACCCGCCGAACACATTGCAGAGGCTGCACGCCTGCTTCCAGACGGCGCACGCTATGTCGGCTTCGCTCCGGGTGCGGGCCAGCCCTGGAAATGCTGGCCGCTGAATCGCTTCGTCGACGTCGCCACTGCCTGCGTGGCCCAGGGACTCGTGCCGGTGTTCTTCCTTGGTCCACAGGAACGGGCGTGGCAGCATTCACTCGTACAGGCGTTGCCGAACGCACGCTTCCCGGAACTTGTGACGCCCGGTCCCTACCTCACGATGGCACTCGGCCAGCGCTTGGCTGCTTCCGTGTGCAACGACTCCGGCACCGGCCACATGCTCGCGAGTGCCGCCCGGCCCCTCGTCACCCTGTACGGACGTACCGATCCGGACAAGTTTCGGCCCAACACGCCGCATCACTTCCCCGTCTGCGCCCGCGATCACGGAGGCAGCGGTATGGATGCCATTCCGGTTGCGGCCGTCACGGCGGCGCTGGAATGCGCGTTGCAGATCACCATATGAGAATCCTGGCGATCTCGCTCAGCAACATCGGTGATGCGGTCATGACCACACCGGTGCTGGAGCGGCTGCATGCGCTTTATCCCGACGCCGTTGTCGACATCATAGGCGACCGGCGCTCGTCCATCTTGTTCACGCACTGTCCTTACCGAGGTGAGATCTTCCACAAGAGAAAGGAGGAGGGCTGGCATGGCCTGCTGAAGCTCATTCGTCAGCTGCGGCGCACGCACTACGATCTGATCGCTGACCTGCGCACCGACGGCCTGGCCTATCTGCTCAGGGGACGCCGACGGTTGGTGAAATGGGGTCGTAAAGCCTATGGTCCGCATGCCGTGGAGGATCTGATGTCGATCATCGACCGCATCAATCCGGAACGCACGATCCCGGCACCGAAGGTGTGGCTGAGCGCGGCGGAACACACGGCAGCTGACACGCTGCTGGAGGGATTCGCCGCATACCGGCTACTGGCGCTCGGTCCCGGCGCCAACTGGGAGCCGAAGATCTGGGCGGCCGAGGCCTTCGCGGAGACCGCCAATCTGCTCGGCACCGAGGTCGACGGCGTGGTGCTGCTGGGCGGGCCCGGCGATGTGGAACGTGCGCGTCGTGTCGTGCAGCGGCTGGAACTGCCGCATCGTGATCTAACCAGTCGCTGCGATCTACTCACTGCCGCAGCCGTGCTGGAACGTTGTGCATTGTTCATTGGCAACGATTCCGGGCTGGGACATCTGGCCAGCGGCGTGGGCACGCCAACGTTGACGGTGTTCGGTTCGGGCCAGCCTGCACGCTACCACCCGTGGGGTACCAATGCACGCTGGCTGGTGGGTGCGCAGCGCGATCTCGCCAATGTCGCCGCCGCAGACGTCACCGCCCTCGCACGGGCACAGCTCGCGCATGCTGCGTAGCCTGCACATCCTCGGCAGCCGTCAGGGTGGTGGGGCCGAACGTTTCGTCGTGCGGCTGGTGCAGGGCCTGCGCGCTGCCGGGCATCAGGCGTTGTGCATCTTGCCACCGCAGGCGTGGAGCCGTACGCAGCTCGGTGAACACATAGACAACCACACCGTCGCGATGCGCGGCGTCTGGGATCTGCCGTCACGCTGGCACATCAATCGCCTGATCAAAGTACACCGGCCGGACATCGTGCAGACCTACATGGGACGTGCCACCCGTCTCACCCACCTGCCGCGTGGAGCGAGACCGGTACACATCGCACGACTGGGTGGCTACTATGACCTCAAGGGCTATCGCCATGCGCACGCCTGGATCGGCAACACGCGTGGTATCTGCGAGTATCTGATCGGAGCGGGACTGCCGGCGGAGCGGGTCTTCCACATCGGCAACTTCGTCGAGGAACAGGATGAAGCCGATGCGGCAGAGCTGGCCGCAGTACGTAGGCGGCACGGTATACCGACGGACGCCTGGCTGCTGCTCGCCGTTGGCCGGCTACATCCCAACAAGGGTTTCGATGACCTGCTCGCAGCGATGGACACTCTGCCGGAACGCATCGGCGGCAAGACGGTACATCTGCTGATCGCCGGCGACGGTCCATTGCGCAATGCGCTGCACCGCCAGGCAAACAGCAGCAGCAGTTATACGCGCATTCATTGGGCCGGCTGGATCGACCGACCAGCAGCATATTACCAGGCGGCCGACCTATTCATCTGCCCATCCCGTCACGAACCACTGGGCAATGTGATTCTGGAGGCCTGGGCACACCGCAGGCCGGTGGTCGCCACCGCCAGCGCGGGGGCGTGCGAGTTGATCACAGCCGAACGCAACGGCCTGCTCACACCGGTCGAACAGCCGCAGGCATTGGCAGCGACGATCGAAAGTGCGCTGGTGCTGCCGGAACCTGCGCGTACTGCCCTGGGCGAGAACGGGCTGAATGAAGTCCGCACACAGCATGCACCCGAGGTGATCATCCGGCGCTACCTAAATCTCTACGCACAGCTTGCAAACGCTATCGGAAACGGGCGCGGCTAATCCCCGGAGAGCAGCCGCTCCACACGCAGACGCTCCAGAACCTCATTGACGGAAATATTCCGCAGACACGCATGCCCCTTGTCGGGCGGACATACGCCCAGCGAACACGGACTGCACGGCACCGTATGCCGCAGCACCCGCCCACCCTGGTTCAGTGCATGGTTCTTGTGCCAGCGCGTCGGCCCGAAGAACGCGAACACCGGGATGCCGGACGCCGACAGGATGTGCATGGGGCCGGAATCGTTGGTGACCGCGAAGGCCGCGTGCCGTCCCAATTCCGCCAGCTGGATGATACTGAAGCTGCCGGTCGCATCGATGCCGACATCCTGCGCAAGTATACGGTTCAGTTCGCGATCATCTTCCGCACCGACCCAGACTACCTGCACCCCCTGCCGCACTAGTTCCAGCGCTAGTTCGCGGTACCAGGGCCAGCGCTTGCTTGGCCAGCGCGGACTGGCACCGGCATGCAGCACGGCGAAACGCTTGCCGGCGAGATCGTGCTGCGCGAGCCACTCGACCACATGGCGCATATCCTGCTCGCGCGAAGGTAATACCGGTTGTGGCTCCCCCGGCGGGATGCCGGCGCTCGCCAGCACCTGATTCATGCGTTCGAAAATATGGATCTCGCTGCGATACGCCTTCGCAGGATGGTGCGTGTACGGAAAACCCGGGCGGTTACCTACGCGCATGCGCACACCAGACAGCGCCACCAGGATTGCGGAGCGGTCGTTCGATTGCAGGTCGAACACGCGGTCGAAGCGCTGCGCGCGCAGCCACCGCAGTGCCCGCCACATGCTGTGCAGGCCTTTGCGCGGAACTCCCACGACGCGCAGCCCCGGCCAACCGGCGAACAGGCCGGCGAAGGCCGGTGTGGTCAGTAGGGTCAGTTCGTCATGCGGATAATGCACCTGAATCCGCCGGATGAGACTGGTGGCGATCACCACATCACCCAGCGCACCCAGCTTGATCACCAGATTCTTCATCGGTCTCCGGTGCGCCGGGCGGAAACACCAAACTGAAGCATGCCAATGCTGACGATCAGCAACCACCAGGCGATGGTACCCCAGTAACTGGCATAGATCGCCATGTGTGCATTTCCCGGGAACCAGGCAACCAGCACGGCAATCACCCACGGCCAGAGATGAGAGCGTTCGTCCATCGGTTGCGTCAGCGCGGCACGCAGATACAGGAAGGCCATCAGGACGAAGCCTGCCAGCCCGAGGCTGCCTGTCTCCGCGGCAATCTCCAGCAGCATCTGATGCGGATGCGTTTGTGGATAGGCTTCGTCGTTGGCCTGCATGTTCCGGACCCAGAAATCATCGGGTTCGGCATACTTCACATACACATAGCGGAACCCACGCGGTCCGACACCGTTGATCCAGTGTGCCTGATACATGTTGAAGGCAGTTTTCCAGAGCGACATGCGGAAACCAATCGCATTATCCACCGCCTGATAATCCTCGCTGACGACACCCAACGTCTGTTGCATACGGTCATGCATCGGCGGGTACTGCAGCAGGCCAATCATGATGGTGGTCAGTACCAGGCTCCCACCACCGACCAGGTTCAGCCATTGCGCACGCTGCATCACCAAATACAGATAGATGAGGTATAGAAATATTGCTACCGTGAGCATCATCCAGGCATTGCGATTACCACTGACGAAAATGATCGCCAGGACCACCGGCAGCCCCAGCCAGGCCCAACGTCGGCGGCGTGCGTAGAGACGGATCGCCTCGAACAGCAGCGGCGACAGCGTTGCTGTCACCGTGCCGATGCGTAACTTCGGATGGAAGATGCCCGTCGGTCGCGAGCCGTTGTAGGGATAGCCCAGCAGATCGTAGCCGACCACCATCTGTAGCAAGGCGTCGAGCGACCAGATGACGCCGATCAGGCCAACACCCCAGAACAGCCGTCGTCGTGCCGTCTCGTTGCGCAGCACCTCGATAACGAAGATGCCGGCGAAGAAAAATCGCAGATCATCCAGTGCTGTACCCGCAGAGCGCTCGAGATTGACTGCATCCGGCAGCGACAGGAGGAGTGGCACTTCGAAGCACAGAAACAGCGCCAACAGCAGGCGCGCTGCCGGATCGGCCAGCCACCGCCCCGGCGCCCTGAAGAACAGCCAGCCGCCGATGAACAGCATGACGATCATCGGCGCATTGAACAGGGTCTTGGTCGCGAACAGCGGCATGGCTGATAGGATCAGTAACCAGCGCCAGTTATCACGTAGCAAACTAATCATTACCCTGTTTCCTCCAGATATGCATTGAGCACGGCCATGACCGCATTCACGCCGATGCGGTTCATGAATGGGGCGCCATACCAGGGCCTGCTGCCGTCCTCAGGCAGCAGGCAATGGATACGGTCATCGTGGGCCAGCGGCGGCGAACCGCCGAACAGCCCGATCGCGGGTATGCCGGTAGCGGCGGCCAGATTAAGGAATCCGGTGTCGTTACCGACGTACGCTGCGCATTGCGCCAGCAGCGCCGCTATGTCGCGCACCGAGAGATCCAGTGCACTGTGCACAGCCACGCCGGAACGTACGATAATGTTATCGGCCAGTGGCTGCTCACCGCTGCCACCCACCAGAATCGTGCTGCCCAGCCCTGCTCGCGCGATGCGCGCGCACAGATCAGCGAAGCGGTCGGCGCCCCATTGTTTGAACGGTTCGCTGCTGCCGATGCCCACGGCGATCCACGGCCGCGGCAGCGCCGCGAAGCGTTCGTGCATCCGCGCAGCGGCATCCGCGGCAACCGGCAGATGCGGCAAAGCGTCCGCCACGGATATGCCCAGACGGTGCAGACACAGCGCCGCCTTGTCGATGGGATGCCCTTTCGCCTCAGCATGACTGAAGGCCGCATGGCGGGTTTGAAACAGCCGCTGCGCGCCAACACCGTAGCCGATCACTTCGGGGACGCCCGCCAGTCTGGTGAGCAGCGCATAGCGCGCGCTATTGTGCAGTATCCAGGCCTCCCGGTAGCTGCGCGCACGTAGCTGCCGGGACAGCCGCAACAGCCCGTGCAAGCCTTCGTGCTCACCGTTGTCTCGCTCCAGCCACAGTACCTCGTTCACATGCACCACGGCGGACAATAGCTGATCAGCACGCGAACGCGGTCTAGCCAGGATGTCGATTCTCCCATCGGGTGCGGTCGCGGCGATTGCAGCGAGAAATGGCAGATGCCAGATCATGTCACCGATGCCAGGCAGCGGCTGAATCACCAATACGTCATTGCATGCCTTCACCGCGGTGCATCCGCCAGTTCGTGATAGACGGAAAGCGTCGCATCCAGCATGTGCTGCAGCGTGAATGGATGCACGTCGGGCACGTGGACGGGGTGCTCGTACCAGTGCATGATTCGCTGTACGACGGCTTGCTTGTCGCCGACCGGTACCGCGCCATCGGGGAAAACTGCCTCTAACTGCTCCTTCACGCCACCGTGCACATAGCCGCATACGGGTCTGCCGAGACTCAGCGCTTCGAGGGTGGTGCGGCCGAAAGCTTCCGGATCGCGCGACAACGACAGCACCACATCCGACATCGCCATGATCTCCCGCAGGTCGCTGCGGTGGCCCGTGAGAATAATATGGCCCTGCAGATTGCGCGCAGCGATCATCGCCTCGAGTTCGTACGCGAAGGCCTGCTTGCGCGGATGTGCATCGCCCACGATCAGGCCGCGCACTGATAGCCCTTCGGCCACCAGCGCGGCGATGATGTCGACGAAATCCTCCTGCCCTTTCCAGCGCGTCAGGCGCGCAGGCAAGGTTACGACGAAATCCTCCTGCAGTGCTGGATACTGGCGATACCAGTCCGCCACCCATTGCGATCCTGGTACATAACCATACGGATACAGCTGAGGGTTCACGCCGCGATGGATCACGCGCAGCCGTTCGGGCGGCGTTTGGGGATAATGCTCGAGCACGTAACCCCGGACCGACGTCGACACGCAGATCACACGCTCACCCCTGGTCATCACCGCGCTATAACGGCCAACGCTATAGAACCCATGCACGGTGGTGACAAAATGTGGTCGTGCCTGCGGATCCATGCTGCGCCAGGCGCGATAGGCGATCCACGCCGGCAGACGTGATCGCGCGTGCAGGATATCGACCCGTTCCTCGCGCAAAAATCTGCGCAGCTTGCCAATGAAGCGCAACGTGATGAGTGATTTCGCGCCGACCTGCCAGGTGACATGCTCGACCTTAGCGCGCGCCAGTTCGGGCACCATGCGCCCACCCGCGGAGATGACAATGGCACGGTGGCCGCGGCGCACCAACTCAGTGCCGACTTCCACCGTACCGCGTTCCACGCCGCCGGTTTCCAGAGCCGGCAGGATTTGGACTACCGTCAGCGGGCGCGGCATGGCATGCGCTCGCGGGCAGAAGAAGGATTGGCCACGGAACCACACGGAAGGACACGGAATGAAAAACCACTATATCCCCACCTTCCGTGTATTTCCGTGTGGCTCCGTGACCGACTGGCAGACTCGCAGGGCGTGTCGGGCCGCAGGCTGACGCGCCGATCCGGGTGTCGATGGTGCGTCGCTGCGCTGACGCACCCTACGGGATTTGCATTCATTCGGTATCTCGGGATTCGGGATCTGGGATTCGGGATTCGGGATTCGGCGACACGCCTGCGGCAGGACATGTACGCCGGCCGGTGCGTCACCACACCAGCACACCTTCCAGCCAGTGGCCACGGAACCACACGGAAGGGCGTGGAATGAAAAACCGCTGTATTCCCGCCTTCCGTGTATTTCCGTGTGCTTCCGTGGTCGACTGGCATCTTTGTTCTTACCTGTTGCGTAGGGTGCGTCGAGGCGCAGCCTGACGCACCGGGACACCGCGCCACGGTGCGTCGCGTGCGCCGACGCACCCTACGAGGCGTAGGCATCCGCGGCGAAGAACCGCGCCAGGATCGCGCGCGCGGCGCGCGCCGCCTCATTGAAGGGCTGCCGCGGGGCGCGCAGCTCGGTGCCGTCCAGCCAGCGTGCATAGGTCGTCAGCAGGCCCTCGGCCACCAGCGCCTCCACGCCGCGCACGACCCGGTCGCGGCCGCGCGCCGGGACCTCCAGCAGGCCGACCGCGGCGCCCGAGGTCAATGCCTCGTAGATCATGGACACGCTGTCGGCGCTCACCCAGACGGTGCCGGCCCAGGCGAGCTGTGCGGGCAACCAGTCCGGCGCCGTGGTCTCGCCGGGCACCAGTTCGATACATTCCGGATCGACCTGGGGGCGCAACGCAGCGAGCACCTCCGCCGGTGTGCGCCGCGAGGTCGTCAGCACCCAGCGCCGCGCCGTATCGTGGGCGACGATGGTGCGCACCTGCTCCACCAGTCGTGGCGTGGACCAGGCATGATGCTTCGACGGCCCACCGAGCAGGATCAGGCCTTGCCGCGGGTCCTTGGCCGCGCCCGGGCGCACCCGGTTGAGCACACCGCGCGTCACCAGTACGTTGCCGGCGGCGCGCGGGCGGTCGTGCGCCGGCACGACGCACAGGTCGAAGCAGCCACCCGGCAGCGTCGGCCGCATCAGCACCACGGCCCGTCCGCCCCGCGCGCGGCGCGCCGCGAGTAGTGGCCAGTGAGTCGCGTGCCCCGCGCCGAGCAGGAGATCCGGCGCCGGCAGCGCCCGCCCCCAGGGAAAGCGCCGCGCCAGCCAGGCCCCGACGGCCGCGATCTCGCCCGGCACCGGCAGGTCGTGCACCTCCACCGGCCGCAGGACGCGCAGTGCCTGCACCAGCCCCGCGCTCTGGTTCTCATGCCCGGGCTTGCCGTCGATGAAGCGCCATATGGTTAAGGGACGAGGTGCCAGGGACGAGGTGCTAGGTTGGGTCATCTAAGGGCCGAGGTCCTTGAGCCGAGGTTCGCGGGTGATTCATCCTAAAACCCGTATCTACCACGGAATCACGCGGAAAAGCACGGACGTGCTCGAACAGTGCGCACGGAGGCCCGCGGGGCGATGAAACACCTGTTGCATTGACACGCTGCCTTTCAACGTCTTCCGTACGCTTCCGCGGCTGAAATGAGCTTTTAAGGTTTATTCAGCCTGTAGGGTGCGTCGGCGCAGCGACCCACCGAATACCCTCGGCGCTGGTGGTGCGTCAGGCTTCGCCTCGACGCACCCTACGATTGTTCCTGTGCTCGCAAACTCGCGGGTGCCGTGTCGCTGCGCCCCTCGCAATGACGAATAAATCGCAGGTTCCTTTATCCAGTCAGCAGGCAGTGGCCGGCCTTTCCTCGGCCCTAGAACCTAGGACCTAGTCCCTGTCCGTCAACACATAATCCGCGCTGCAATACGGACACCTGGCCTTCCCGGTCGCCTCAATAGGCAGATATACGCGTGGATGCGAGTTCCACAGGCTCATGCTGTCCATCGGGCAATGCAGCGGCAGGTCGGCACGCGTGACCTCGTAGCAGTTCTGCGCATTGGGTTCGATGTATCTGTCACTGCCCACAGCCGCGGCGGTGTTCGGGTTGGTCATTGGTTTTCTCCAAAAATGGGATTCGGGGGTTGGGGGTCGGGGGTCGGGATTCGGGGGTCGGGATTCGGGATTCGGCAAAACCCGCAACCTTCCTTTCTCTGAATCCTGAATCCTGAATCCTGAATCCTGAATCCTGAATCCTGAATCCTGAATCCTGAATCCTGAATCCTGAATCCTGAATC
>JBAYOV010000074.1:0-11770 GCA_041678045.1 Rhodocyclaceae bacterium | reverse complement strand
CTGGGCCGAGCTGCCCTACGCGCTGCTCAAGAAGGTCTCCAGCCGCATCATCAACGAGGTGCGCGGCATCAACCGGGTGACCTACGACGTCAGCTCCAAGCCGCCAGCGACGATCGAGTGGGAATGATTCGGCGTCTGGCACCGGCTGGCACCGAGTGGCATGAAAACACACCCAAGCCCGCGTCAACGCGGGCTTTTTTTTGTGATGCCGGTCAGCACCACCAGGCCATACCTGGCCGAGACCATGGTGTTCCAGACCCCGGAACGCGTGGCCAACAGACGCTGGGGCATGCAGCGCTGACCACATGGTGCTGCTGGCACGGCACCAGCCAGCGTTTGCCCTGCGCAAGCGCGCTCCCCGCATCAGTCATGGCGGCACAGCTTGCGGGCTTTCCGCATGGCCGCGTGGCGCCTCGACCGGCGGGGCGAGCGTGGCATATGAATATCTGTTTTCCTTAGTTCCTGTGCGGCTCACACGCTCCTACAGTGGGCAATCCGTTCTTTTGAAACCCCTTTGCCGTGAGCACACCCCTATCTTCTTCGAGCGCCCGTCGTATCACCATCGTCGGCGGTGGTTTTTCTGGTGTGAGCGCGGCCGTTCAACTGGTGCATCACACGCCGTTTCCGCTCGACATCACCCTCATTGAGTCAAGGGAGCGGGTGGGGCCCGGGCTGGCTTATTCGACCCGGGACCCCGATCACCGCCTCAACGGCCCCGCCTGGGCCCATTCGGTGGATCCGACCGACGGGGCCCATTTCGCTCGCTGGTGTGAGGCCCATGGTGTATTCGAGCGCGACCCACAGGCGCTCCAGGACAATGGCGCGGCGTTTGTGCGCCGCTTTGAGTTCGGCCGCTACCTGGAAGAAACGCTGAACAAACACGCGGTCT
This sequence comes from Rhodocyclaceae bacterium, assembly GCA_041678045.1. GTDB lineage: Bacteria > Pseudomonadota > Gammaproteobacteria > Burkholderiales > Rhodocyclaceae > UBA2357. The sequence continues at coordinate 10,881 of JBAYOV010000074.1, read as the reverse complement.
GGCCGAAAACCGGCTCCACCATCGAAACCGTGCGTGACCGGGCCACTGGCGCCACCGACACCGGCAACGGCATCGCCGTGCTGACCGAAGCGGGGCACGCCATCGTGTCCGATCTGGTGCTGGTGGCCACCGGCAACGCCGTGCCTCGGCTGCAGGCCCCTTTGCCCGCCACACTGGCGCAACTGCCTTCGGTGATCGAGAACCCGCTGGATACCTGGCGTCTGGCGAACATTCCGAAGACAGCACGGGTGCTGATCATCGGAAGCGGGCTGACGTCGCTGGATGTGCTGTCCACCTTGCGAAGGCAGCAGTACGCGGGGGACATCGTGGTGATCTCCCGCCGGGGCATGCGCCCGCATGCCCAGCCAACCAGCACGGGGCCTGCAGAGACACCCAGCGGAAGGCAACAGCTCGATCGCCTGCTGAGTGATCCGCCGGCTTTCATTACCCAGGCACCCCCGACCGTGCGGGCCTGGCTGAAAGCGCTGCGCACCCATATCCGGGCAGACCAGGCGCAGGGACTGAGCTGGCACAGCGCGTTTGATGAGTTGCGCGATTCGGTATGGCAACTGTGGCCGACCTTGCCCGCGACTCAGCAGCGACGCTTCCTCAGAAAACTGCGCACCTGGTATGACGTGCACCGCTTCCGCTCACCGCCGCAGAACGAGGCCATCGTCAACCAGGCGCTGGCCGATGGCCAGGTCGTTCACCGGGCGGCTCGCCTGCTGTCTCTGACGCCGGAGAGCGGTTCTGCGGCACTGTCGGCGCGGTACCGCCTGGTGCCCTCCGGTGACGAGCGCGTGGAGCCGTTTGACGTGGTGGTCAATTGCACCGGGCTTGATGTCGCTGCGCGCACAGCGGCCAACCCGTTCTTGCATGCACTGGTGCAACAGGGCTGGTTGCAGCATGACGCCTGCAACATCGGGTACGCCGTGGATTCCCAATGCCGCGCCGTGGGCACCGATGGAACGGTACGGCCGGCGTTGCGACTGATCGGCCCACCCACACTGGGCACCTTCGGCGACCCTGCGGGTGCCGCATTCATCGCGGCACAGATCCACCGGATGTTGCCTGACGTGTTCCGCACGCTGCAACGGCCTGGGGCAGCAGTGCACAAACCGATGGTAGAGCCCGAACTCGACGAAGTCTGAGCCTGGCATCGGGGGCGTGCTGGCCGTTGCCGGATCGGGAAACCCTGACCTGGGAAGAAAAAGAAGGCCGGCCCACCACCAGGTGACCGGCCTTTTGCCGAAGCCGCTGCACACCCTCGGCTCAGGGTGCGGCACCACGGACCGTCAGGGGGTGACCTGCCTTGAGCAGGGCACTTCCGAGCAGGCCGTACTCCACGCAGCCGGTCCCGCCGCACAACAGTTCCAGGTAGCGCAAGTTCTGGCGTGCCCCATGGATATTGCCGGTGGCGATGAAGAGCTCACCCTGGTATTCCAGCGCCGGGCGGTGTTCGGGATCCAGCAGCAGGGCCTGCTGGTAGGCGCGGGCGGCTTCGTCGTAGCGCTGGAGCTGGCGCAGGCTGTAGCCGAGCAGGTTGTAGATCTCCGCATGCTGCACGGTCTGGCTCAGTTCGTCGAGCCGGCGAACCGCGGCGTCGAATTCGCCGCTGTAGACCAGGGCGCGCTCGGCAGCGATGTCGGGCAGATCATCGGAGGGTGGGGCGCCCGCAGCGCCCAGTGCCAACGGCAGGGCCAGCAGGCACGAGGCCAGTCCGTGCGCGGCTGCCTGTCTGCACCAGGCGATCGGGCATGTCATGCGCATCTCCACTCAGGCTTCGGCGAGCTGCTCCCTGGCCAAGACCAGGCCCTGGTCTTCCCCCATGGCGTGCAGCACCTCGCGCTTGAGCGCGGCGAATTCGGGACTCACCCGGTCGCGCGGGGTCGGCAGGTCAATCTTCACCTGCTTGACAATGCGCCCCGGATTGGCGTTCATCACCACCACGGTGTCGCTCAGGAAGATGGCCTCGTCCACGTCGTGGGTGACCAGGATCATGGTCACCCCCTCCACGCGCCAGATGCGCTGCAACTCTTCCTGCAGACGCACGCGGGTGATGGCGTCCAGCGCACCCAGCGGCTCGTCAAGCAGCAGGATCTCCGGCTGCCCGACCAGACCGCGTGCGATGGCGCCGCGCTGCGCCATGCCACCCGAGAGCTCGTGCGGGTAGGCCTTCTCGAACCCTTGCAGGCCCACGAGTTCGATGTGCTCGCGAATGGCCTTGTTCTTTTTTTCGGTGGACCAGCCCGAGTTCTCCAGCGCCAGCCCGATGTTCTGCTCCAGCGTCAGCCAGGGCAGCAGCCGATGGTCCTGGAACACGATGCCGCGCGAGAGGCTGGTGCCCGCAATGCGCTCGCCATGCAACAAGATCTCGCCCTGGTAGTCCTTGTCCAGACCCACGATCAGGCGCAACAGCGTGGATTTGCCGCAACCGCTGGGGCCGACGAGCGACACGAAGGCGCCGGGTTCGACGTCGAAACTCGCGCTGCTCAATACGTTGAGCCGCGGGCGGCCGGGGACGTTGTAGCTTTTGGAGACGGCCTTGACTTCAAGGCGACCGGGTTCGGCCATGGGTAAATCCTGTGGAATGTGGGGAATGAAAAGCCGCGCTGCAGCGTTTGCAGACGCGGCGTGGAATGCGGTTCAGAGTGCGGTTCAGGCTCAGCCCTCGAAACCCTGCTTCCAGCGCAGCACGCGCCTTTGCAGCAGGAACATGCTGCGGTCGATGGCGAAGCCCACCAGACCGATCACCACCATGCAGACCAGCAACTGATCCGCGAGCAACAAGCCTTGTGCGCGGAAGATCAGAAAGCCCAGGCCTTCCAGGCCGCTCAGGCCCTCGGCGACGACCACCAGCGCCCATGCCAGGCCCGCCGCATACCGCAGCGACACCATGATGGTGGGCGTGGCGGCAGGCAGGATGATCTTGCGCACCAGTTGCCAGCGCGAGAGCGTCATCACCTCGGCCAGTTCGATGTAGCTTTTTTCGACGCTGCGGATGCCCTGCAAGGTATTGAGGAAGACAGGGAAAAACACGGTCTTGGCGATCACCATCACCTTGGCCGGCGCCCCCAGACCGAGCCACAGCACGATCAGCGGGAACCAGGCGATGCCCGGGATGTGACGGATCGTGTCGAAGGTGGGCGAGAGAAATTGTTCGAAGCGCTTGGACAGACCGGCGCCCACACCCAGCACGAGGGCCGCGAAGGCTCCCGACAGGAAACCCATGGAGACGATCTTCAGGCTCGCCGCGAAGTCCACCAGCAGGTCCTGCTCGGTCAGCATCCTGAAGAAGGCCTGAACCACCTTGGCCGGCGCGGGCAGGAAGACAGGATCGATCCAGGCGTTGCTGGCGGCCAGTTGCCACAGCACCAGCACACCGATCGGAAGCAGCAGGCCGATGCCCTTGCTGGGGGACAGCCAAAGCTTCAGGAAACTCAACGGAGAGGGGCTGTCGATCGTCGACGGGAGGGGCGTGGTTTGGGTCAGGGTGTTCATGGTGTGGAGGCAGTCGCATATGGAGAAACATGACCGGTGCCACGCTGAGGCAGCACCGGCCAGGCTGGGCATCGATCAGCGGTAGATCGAGTAGGCACCGCCGGCAAAGAAGCGGCCATCGACAAACGCGTCCACCTGCGTACTGGTCAGGCTGCGCTCACCCAGGATGTCGTCGCCCTGCTTGACGTACCAGTCGATGAAGGTCTTGATCGAGTGGCGGACACGGTCGGCGTTGGGCTCGCCTTGCATGAATTCCCACTGGCCGGCGTGCGTGATCTGGAACTTGGCCACTTCCACCGGCACACGGGTTTCTTTGGCGATGATCTTCGCTGCCTCGTCCACGTTGTCGAGCACCCACTCCATGGTGCGCTCACGGGAGGCCAGGAAGGCTTTCACCGCTTCCGGGTACTTGTCGGCGAACTCGCGTTTGGCAAAGTAGGTGACGCGGCCGGCATGGTTCACATAAACGCCGTCGTCAGGCGTGTAGCCAACGACCTTGAGTTTGCCCGACAGCCAGGCGCCGGTGGCGTTGCCGGCGGCCAGATGAGCGGTGGTGGCGTCGGTGGCACCGGAGATCACGGCCGAGAGGGCCACGGTGGCGTTGTCGATGGACTCGTAGCGCACGCGGCCTTTTTTCTGGCGCGTGTCCAGCGGCAGACCCACGGCGCTGAGCGCCTCGGTCGGTGCCGACCAGTAGCAGCTGATCCGGCTGCTGCCGAACTTTTTGCCGTCCAGATCGGCCAGCGAATTGATGTTCTTGTTCGACGCCGCGGCCAGCACCGGGGCGCGGTAGCGGTTGGACGGTTCGGATGCCCAGACGATGACGCCGTCCAGGGCGTTGGCCCGGTGCACCGTGGCTGGATAGATCATGCGCTGCGCGATGGAGATGGCACCCTTATTCACAGCGGCCGTCTCGGCACCGACCAGGTCAGCGCCGCCGGAGGCGATGAGGTTGACTTCCTTGGTGCCGACCTTGTCGAACTCTTCCTTGAAGATCCCCTTGGCGCGGGCGACCACGGTCCATGGCGTGAGTTGCAGGCTGATCGAGGGCAGAACTTCCGCCGTCGCGCTGCCGACCGGGCCGAGCAAGCCCAGCGTGATGGCGACCATGGCGTTGAGCGTATGCCGGCGTTTCGGGGTAGAGGATTTCATGGGTTCTCCGCTGATTGGGACGGTTCGTGATGTGGGGTGCCGAGTGAGGGCAGCAGGGCCTATCAGTTGACGGATATCAATTTATTCCGGCCAGCCGACGAACCCAACGAAGGAAATCAGGGATGGATATGAAGGCGCCGTATCCGCAGATCGATATGCGCAATCAGCGCATGGAAGGCAACCCCGCATCCGGACAATGCCGGCTGAAGCCATCCACCTCATTCCCACGCCGGTGGGTCGTCCAGCAACGCCATGCCTTTGCATCCCGTCATCTTTTTTTTTCGCACCGCTGTCCGCCGAGCGCCAGCCGTCCTGGCGCTGTTGCTGACGACGGCTGCGCTGGCCACCACCATGGCGCTATGGCACGGCTGGGCGGCGAGCCGGCCAGCGGCGCTGCCTTCCGATCCCAAGGTGCTCAAGGTTGCGATTGATCCCGACGCCATGCCCTTGAGCAACGGAGAGCGCGATTACACCAGCGACGGTTTCGAGCACACCTATGCACGCGACCTGGCCACCCAGATGGGTCTGGCGGTCGAGCTGGTGCCATTGCGGTACGACGAGCAGGCAGAGGCCCTGAAGCAAGGCCGGGTGGATGCGGCGCTCCGGCGCCGTTCTGCCCCCACCATGGACAAGGATGTCCAGGTTGTGCCCACGGGATACACCTCGGGTTTGAGTGTGGCCATGCGGTCCGACACCGATGTGAAATCCTGGCCTGCGCTCGCCGGGCATCTGGTGTGCGCGACCACCGGAAATGCCAGAGCCCGGGCGCAGGTCGCCAGGGTAGGGGCCCGCCTGCAGTTGCACCGTTCGCCCGCGCAGGCACTGGTGGCCGTTCGCACAGGCGCCTGCACCGCAGCCGTGCTGGACCAGGCCCCACTGCGCGCCTTGCTGGGCCGCAAGGAATGGCGGAAGTTCTCGGCCACCCTGCCGCCGACCGAGCCGAGCGCGCTAGAGCTGGTGCTGCCCCCGGGGAAAGCGCCTCTGCAGGCTGCCGTCCGGGCGGCCGCGGCGGCCGTCGGCGATGAGCCGCATTGGGCGCGGCGCCGCCAGACCTGGGCATCCAATGTGGCCTTTGAGGTTTACTTCGATCAGACCGGTCCCGACTGCCATTGAGCCGGTCTGCGGGGTCCCTGCGCAGTGGCGCCGGCGGCTTCGACCGGTCGTGCGGGCACTGCCGCTGGCCGCGGCACTGCTGGCCCATGGCCTCATGCAGGCTGCCTCTGCGGCGGCATCCGAGCCGACGCTGCGCAGCGCCTACAGCCGTCCCCCGGCCACATGGCCAGCGGCCAACGTTGACGCCGGTGTGCGCTTCATCGAGCTTGGCGCCTGGCAACCTCCGGCGGCGATCGATGCACTGCACGAGCGCAGGCTGGCACGGTTGGGGGCGCGCCTGTTCTTTGATCCCCGGCTGTCGGCCGAGGGCCGTGTGTCCTGCGCCAGTTGCCATCGGCCGGAGACGGCATGGACCCTGAATGAAAGGGTCGGCCTGGGTCAGTGGGCACAGGCCGGGCAACGCAATCCACCCACCCTGTATGCCGTCCAAGCTCAGCAAACCTGGGGTTGGGACGGCCGCTCCCTGTCGTTGGCCGCTCAGTCGCTGAGGCCACTGATCGACCCACGGGAGATGGGGCATCGCTCACTGGAGGCGCTGACGGACAAGCTGAGGGAGCAGCCCGATCTGGCGTCGCGATTGCATGCGCTTTCCGGGAAGCCGCAGGAATGGCCCGCACTGGTCGGGCAAGCCCTGGCCGCCTATGTCCGGACACTGCACCGGCCTTCACGCTTTGACCACTTCGTCCGGGGCGAGTACCAGATGCTGAGCGACCTGGAAATACAAGGTCTTCATCTGTTCCGCACCCGGGCACGCTGTGTCAATTGCCACTTTGGTCCTGCCCTGAGCGACGGGCTGTTTCACAACCTCGGCCTCGCCTTTTACGGGGAGCCATCGCAAGACCTCGGTCGGCATGCCGTGACAGGGGTTTGTGACGATGCCGGGCGCTTTCGAACGCCCAGCCTGCGCCACGTGGCGCAGACGGCGCCCTACATGCACAACGGTCTGTTCCGTGATCTGAAGGGCGTGCTGCATCTGTATGCCCGGGGAGGGGGCGATCCCCGTTTGCGCAACGCCCGCGAGGCGGCTGACCCGTTGCGGCGCTGTGCGGCCAGCGTCTCTCCACTGCTGAAGCCCTTGCGCCTGAGTGAATCCGACTTGCGCGCCTTGCAGGCCTTCCTGGGCAGCCTTTGACGCGGCAGCTCGTGCTGGATTTTCACCAGAGAGAGAAGACGGCCTGCTGCTTTTGCAGCACGGCTGCTGACAAGCCAACAGCGAGATCTGGATCGACTGTGGCCTGCAGCCCCTTGTATCGGGAGTTTCCATCCACGTCAGTGCGGACGCGGTACCGCATCCGGCCGTTGAAGACCCCAAGAGTTTGCGCTGGATCAAATGACGGGCACGTTTCGTTCCGGGCACCCCATGTCGGCATACCAGTTGCTGATTCCGCTGCACCGGGTGCACTGAGCCCGGGCAACTCAAATCACGATCAGAAGGAAACTGCATCCATGAACGACCGCATCCGCTCCAGCGCGCTGTCCAGATCGGTGGCCGTCAAGGCCAGGCTGGACCACCCCGTCATTGACACCGATGTGCATACCGTCGAGTTCGGTCCGCTGTTCGAGGACTACATCGCGCAGTACGGCGGTGCGAAGATCGTTGACCAGTTCCGTGCCCGCTTCAAGGGCGGCTTCAGCGCCGGCCCGGCCGACTGGTACAACCTGAGCGACCAGCAGCGGCGGGACCATCGCGTGCACCGTCCGGCCTACTGGATCCTGCCCGCGAAGAACACGCTCGACCTGGCCACCGTGTCGCTGCCGCGCCTGCTGGCTGAACGCCTGGAGGAGGCCGGTACCGACTTCGGTGTGGTCTACCCCAACGTGTCGCTGTTCCCGATCCACAGCTGGCGCGAGGATCTGCGCCGCACGCTGGTTCGTGCCTCGAACCACTACCACGCCGACGTGTTCAAACCTTATTCGGACCGGCTCACGCCGGTGGCCAGCATCCCGCTGCACAACCCGCAGGAAGGCATCGAGGAGTTGGAATTTGCCGTGAACACACTGGGCCTCAAGAGCGCCATCATTCCCGGCGGCATCCACCGACCGATCAAGGCCATCGCCGATCGCTTCCCTTTCGCTCACCACCCGGACATCGCCCGTGTCGCGCAGTGGTACGACACCTTCGGCATCGACAGCGAGTACGACTACGACCCGTTCTGGGCCAAGGCGGCCGAGCTCAAGGTGCCACTGACCACGCACACCTCCGGGCAGGGCTGGACGGGTCGTGCCTCGATCAGCAATTACATGTACAACCACATCGGCCATTTCTCCGACGCATCGGAGGCTTTCGTGAAGTCGTTGTTCTTCGGCGGCGTGACGCGCCGCTTCCCGCAGCTGCGTTTCGGTCTGCTCGAAGGCAACGGTTCGTGGGGGTCGGACATCTATGTGCACTTGCACGAACGCTTCGAGAAGCGCAACAGGAACACCGTGCACAACTACAACCCGGCCAACGTGGATGGCGACCTGCTGCACCGGCTGTACCAGGAGTACGGCAGCGATCTGTTCCGCGGCAAGCACTACAGCAAGGAGGAGATCCGCGCCACGGCGTTCGGGGTGACCACCGCGCACCGCAGCGAGCAACAACCACCCGAGTACCTCGACGATTTTGCCAAGGCCGGTATCGAAGAGATCGGGGACATCAAGAAGCGCTTCGTCGACAGTTTCTACTTCGGCGTCGAAAGCGATGACCGCACGGTGGCCCTGGCGTTCAACGACAAGGTCAACTTCGGCACCAAGCTCAATGCCTTCTGGTCATCGGACGTGGGCCACTGGGATGTGGTGGACTTCACCGAAACACTCGCCCAGAGCTGGGACCTGGTGGACCAGGGCGTGCTGAGCGCCGAGGACTTCAAGGCCTTCGTGTTTGGCAACCCGCACCGCTTCTACACCGAAGCCAACCCCGACTTTTTCAAGGGAACAGTGATCGAGCAGAAGCTGGCTGCCGTCGCCTGATTCTCAACCGGGATGCAGGAGGCCGGTCATGGCAGCCCTGACCGGCCTCTGCCCCCGAACCGTCCATCAGACGCGCCGCCCGGCGAAAGCGCACTATTGGGCGTACCGCGCCCGTGCTGCAGGATGGCCGGACACGATGTCGCTCGAAGCGTTATCGAGCAGCAGACCGTGTCGCTTGAGCAGGGTGCGCAACGTGTTGCGTGTCACGCCCAGCAGCCTCGCTGCCCGAACCTGGTTACCGCCCGAGCGGTCAAACGCCGCGCGAACCAGACTGGCCTCGACCCTGGCATACAGGTGCAGACACGGCTGGGCCACCAGATCGGCAAACAACCCGTCCAGGGGGTCCGACCGCGCAGGGCCGGATGACTCGATGTCGCTGCGGGCATCCGCTGCCGGGGGCAAGGTGGGCGAGAGCGACGGGACCAGCTTCAAGTCGCTCGCCTTGATCACGCCGCCACGCGCGACGATGAGCGCGAAATGCACCACGTTCTCCAACTCGCGTATGTTGCCCGGCCAGGCATAGGCGAGCAGGGCAGCGCGCGCTGCAGCCGACAGGGTGGCGGTGTGTTGCCCCAGGCGTGGCGCATACAGTTCGATGAAGTGCTGGGCCAATGGCAGGATGTCGCCCGTTCTCTCACGCAGTGGCGGGACGTCGACCGTGGCCACACTCAGGCGATAGTACAGATCAGCCCGGAAGTGTCCCGCCTCGACGGCACGGGCCAGGTCGATGTTGGTCGCCGCCACGAGCCGCACGTCCAATGCAAGAGGTTTTCGCGACCCCAGGCGAACCACCTGCCGCTCCTGCAGCACACGCAGCAGCTTGACCTGCAGTGCCAGCGAGAGGTCTCCAATTTCGTCGAGGAACAGGGTGCCGCCCTGGGCTGCTTCAAACCAGCCGGGGCGGTCCTGCGCGGCGCCCGTGAAGGCACCTGCCTCATGACCGAACAACTCGGCGTCGATCAGTGATTCGGAGAAGGCTCCGCAGTTCACCGCCACGAATGGGCCGCTTCGCCCGCTTTGCGCATGGATGTGGCGGGCGATCAGCTCTTTGCCCGTCCCCGTTTCGCCGATCACCAGCACAGATGCCTCGCTACGGGCAATGCAGTCCACACGGTCCAGCAGTTCGCAAGACCGGGCATCGTGAAATAGCAGGGCCTTGGCGCGTATGGACAACACGCCACCGGGTGAGTCGGGCAGCGTGAGCAGGCGGCTGCCCTGGGTGCCAGGCTCTGCGGAAGGGGGCGAAGTGTTCAGGGACATGCCGACAGACTATGCGCGGGAGCCACCGTTGTGAACGGTGGACTTCGCATATCGATATGCAGGGAGCGGCGCTGCTGGCATCACCCCACGGGCGGACGCCATGCGTGAGACCGGCTGGATGGAGCCTCCCTGGCCATCCGATGGCCCGGAAGGGCGTCACCACGATGAGCCGCAGGAGCCAAACCGGCGTTCAACATCGCCTGTTCGAGGCATCGCAGTAGGGTGGGCGACAATCGGGCTGATGAGCGACGATGACTTCATGCGACTGGCGCTGGCCGAAGCCCGTCAGGCGGCCGAGGCCGGCGAGGTGCCGGTGGGCGCTGCCGTGGTTCGCGCTGGCCAGGTCATCGCCACTGGCCGCAACCAGCCCATCGCGGCCCACGACCCGACCGCCCACGCCGAGATCGTCGCCCTGCGGGCAGCCGCACAGCGCCTGGGCAACTACCGCCTGGATGACTGTGACCTGTACGTGACGCTGGAACCGTGCCCGATGTGCACGGGTGCGCTGCTGCATGCCCGGGTGCGCCGGGTGGTCTATGGTGCATGTGACCCCAAGACAGGGGCAGCCGGTTCGGTGGTGGACCTGTTCGGCCAGACGCGCCTGAACCACCAGACCACCGTGACCGGCGGGGTGCTGGCCGATCACTGTGGCCTGCTGCTGCGCCGTTTCTTCCAGCAGCGGCGCGGCCAGCACAAGGCCAGCGCCGTCCCCTTGCGCGAGGATGCCCTGCGCACGCCGGACCAGCGCTTTGCCGAGCTGACGGACTACCCCTGGGCACCGCGCTATGTGGCGGATCTGCCCAGCCTGGCGGGCCTGCGCCTGCACTACCTGGACGAGGGGCCGGCCGATGCATCGCGCACCTGGCTGTGCCTGCACGATGTCCCGGGCTGGAGCCATGACTTTCG
>JBAYOV010000073.1:0-12771 GCA_041678045.1 Rhodocyclaceae bacterium | reverse complement strand
GTCCGGGCTGGGCAAATTGCGTCCATCGCATGAAGGAGGCAGGGAAAAAGGGGAACTCATCGCGAAAAATCAGAATTCAGCCAATCGGAATATCAACATCAGCTAATTAAGCACCAACGCCCTATCCAGTTGTTGGATGATCGGGTTGTTAGAAAGATCAGAATCTAAATTTTAGGCATACATGGTAGGAGTGAATCCAGTTGTTTAGTTCAAGGCGTATTTTCAAGGGGGTTAAGGCACTTTTAGTCGGGCCTGCTGCACTACGTCGCCGAGCAGTGCTTGAGCTGACTCGCGTCATGGCGAGTGCGCTTGGGGGGCATTACGTGGGGGATGATTACAAGCTCTGGCTTCAGGATGAGCGTTTCACCCAGCGGTTCAGGGAGCTTTCTCCGCATAATCAATTTTCGATGGAGCGAAAATATGCGTTGCGGGAGTTGGCGCGGAGTGTGGTCAATCTGGATGGAGCGGTTGCTGAATGTGGCAGCTATGTTGGTGTATCGGCATGGTTTGTTGCTAGTGTGATTGATGGTGCAGATTTCTATCTGTTTGACTCTTTCGAGGGGTTATCCGAGCCCTCAAAGAAAGACAGTGCCCCGGAGGGATTGCCGCAGTGGCAGAGGGGAGATTTGAGCGCCACGGAGAGTGAACTACGGCGAAATCTGGAAGACTTCCTTAATATTCATGTTCTTAAGGGTTGGATTCCTGAACGTTTTGAGGATGTTTTCGGGCTTGACTTCAAGCTTGTGCACATTGACGTTGATTTGTATCAGCCGACACTCGATAGCCTAGAGTTTTTCTATCCACGTCTTGTCGCAGGTGGTGTGATTGTGATGGATGACTATGGCTTTGCTAACTGCCCTGGTGCGTTCGAGGCAGCGAACCATTACATGCGGGATAAGCCGGAGTGCATCATTCATCTGCCAACTGGACAGGGAGTAATCATCAAGCGTTAAGGTGATGGTGGAGTCGCTTGTTGAGTAGCGCCCCAAGGATTGTTGCTGCAAGTAAATGACTCAGGCGAATCGTAATTGCGATTGCGACAGCCTCTTCGAGTTCAACTCCGGCGTGCTGGGCAAAGATTACCCATATTGCATCAGTTATGCCCAGGCCGTTTGGCACAAAAGCAATCAGGCTGAGAACTACTGTCAGTCCCGCAAGCGCAATGGCTTGAAAGACGGATATCTCGGCACCGAAGCCATTAAAGCCCACGAGATATACCGCGCTCATCGTCAATACCTGAAGTGCGAACCATGGATGGGCCTGGCCAGGCACGGGGGCGCTGAAGGCATGTATCAGACGCACGAATCGTCCAGATGCTTTTTCGAGCCGATCGAACCGACAGCTGCTTGCTTTGAGTCGGAGAGCGAGCATGACCAGCCATGCAAGTGCACAGCCTCCGCCCGCGTTCAGCGCGATGCCCCAATTGGCAAACGGCAGTGACAATGCACTTAACAACAAAGCGTATTCCAGTCCGAGCCAGACCTGACGCAGGCTGGCAAGCCCGCAAGTTTTCAGGCTCATGCCGTGGCGTACCAATAAAGTGGTACGGGCGGCAATGCCAGCCATAAATGGGGCAACGACGGACAGAGCTGCGGAGATCGCCCAGATTGCGAGTGTGATCTGAAATACGGGCCTGTCGTCCGGCGGGGCCATTAGCCGAAATGCCATTGCCTGTACTGCTAGTCCAAACGCTGACAGTGCCGCGAGGGCAATCATGATCGGCCAGTGTTGCGCTGCGTGCAGCCATGGCGCCCCACCCATTTTCCATAGAAAAATCGTTACCGCTGCGATTGCAAGTAAGTAGGCAGCACGTCGGATGTAGTTGCTCCGCGTGCTTGATGTCTTGGCTGATGGGGTCATCCTGCTGATGTCACGCCAGTAGATTGCAAGATGAAGATATTGCATGCGCTGCCGCACAGTGAGGCCAGTTGTGCCCGGGTGGCGATGGGCAATCGACCGCCGAGCAAGGCATAGCCTGAGTATATAAGCCCACTTGGAAGGATTTCCACCACACGGAAGTTGTTGCGTTCGAAGTCATTGCGCCAGCGCGTACGTCTGAAATGATAGGCCTCAGTCAGCGCATTTCCATGTTCGCCATGGCGGTTTGCATAGGGGATTCGGCGCCATAAATCGCTTCTGCCAGCCATGTCAGGTAAAAGGCTGGATTCTGGGCTGATGTTGTTTTGACCTTGAGGTTTGAGCTTCCGCTTAACTAATCGAACCAGGGTCGTTGCAAGCCAAGGGTAATGCATGAGCATGGTAAGCACACGCCATGCTGGGCTTGGCAATACGTGGATTGCCAAGCCCTCCGGTGTGAGCACTCTGGATATTTCGTGTTGCATGCGATCGGTGTCCGCAATGTGCTCAAGTACATTGGAGGAATAGACAATGTCGAAGCTGTTGTCAGCAAATGGAAGAGTCTGTCCATCATAGTTGATGACTGGCCAGACCCGATCCGGCGCATAACGGCTTTGGGGAAGGTCGATTGCACTGACGTGATACCCCTTGGCAGCCAGCGTCAGGGCTTGTTGCCCAGTGCCGGCCCCAATTTCCAGGAGTCGCCCGCTATTCATGCCATGGCGATGCAGTTGTTTCAGTACGGTGTCCAACTCATGTTGGCGCAGTGCGGATAGATGCTCAAGGTTCATGCGTTTGTTCCCAGGAAGTGGGGTTGCTGACGGCGTTGGGCAAACACATGAGTTCTCACTGCGGTAGCAGCAGCGCCAGATAGCGGTCGACGATGGTCTGTACAGCAGCGGCTGCGGTATCTTGGCCGGGGGGGGGCTGGTGTTTCCCACTTCGTGGTGTGCTGGCGAGGCTACGGATGGCATTAGCCATGCTCACTGGGTCGCCAATTGGGACGAGGCGGTGCTGCACGTTGGGGGGGGATTCCAGTAGCTCGGCGACGGAGTCGTCGTAGCGGGTGGCGACAATGGGCAGGTTGAAGTGCAGTGCTTCGAGCAAAACGTTCGGGTAGCCTTCCCAGCGTGAGGACAGTACATAACCGCTCGCGTTAGCAAGCCAGGGGTAGGGGTTGGTCGTGAAGCCGGCTAGCACGATCCGAGGTTTCAGATTGAGCCGGTTGATTTGGGTTTCGAGATCGTGCCGCAGCGGGCCGTCGCCGAGTATGACAATACGGGGCGCTCCACCGTCACGGTTGAGTTCTGCTGCTGCTTCGATCAGTGTTGCGAAATCTTTCTGCAATACCAGGCGACCAATGGCCAGCCAGTAAGGTACGTGGGCTTTGCTGCGTTGATGCTCAGTCGGGTCGACAACCAATTGCGCGATACGCTCACTGTTCAGTGGGTTGCCTATGACGACCATTGCAGATGCAGCCAGATTCAGTGTGTCTTTTAGCTGTTCCCTCATTGGGCCAGTCAGGACAACGACTTTGTCGGCACGCGGATAAAGCCAGCGCATGGCTGTCAAGCGTAGCCAAGAGCGTACATTGGGCAGTGTTACTGCCTCCCGAATAACCAACCGAAAGGATTGGCCCGATAGTGCTCGGGCCAGAATTGCGATCAGGTTGGCTCCAGTCAATGTGGAAAGGAGCGCTTGAGGCGGGTCGTCGCGCAGGTGCCGGCGCAGTGCGAACAGGGTACGCAAGGCGAACAGCCAGCGGGGTTGCCCGGAACGGACGGCCTGCAAGTCAATGATTTCGATGGCGGGGTCGAGTTCTGTGAGCAGGGCACCGGTTTTGTGGGCGAGGATCAAGCGGACGCGGCAGCCTCGTTGCATGAACTGGTGCGCCAGCGTGATGAATACGCGCTCGGCTCCGCCCATTTCGAGGTTGCCTAGGAAAAGAGCGATGAGTGGTGCAGGTGTGGTTGTCATCGGTTGTTGAGCACCATGTATATGTAGAGCATCCACAGGCGATAGCCATTGTCGCGACGGCCACTGCGGTGTTCGGCAAGCAGTTGTGTGGCGGCAGGCGTGGAAATGGGGTTGGCCTGGCGTCTGATGAGGGTATCGAATCGTTCCCCCATCGGACCTTGAAACCACTGATGGATGGGTACCCCGAAGCCTTGTTTGCGCCGCTGCCAGGTTTGCGCTGGTAGTAGATCGCCAAAGCTCTGGCGTAGCCAGCGTTTGCCCTGTCCTATTCGCAAGTGGTGCGTTGCCGGTCGTGAAAAAGCAAGCTCGACCACTTTGTGATCGAGGAAGGGCGCGCGGGTTTCGAGACTGGCGGCCATACTGGCGCGGTCTACTTTGGTGAGAATGTCTTGCGGAAGGTAGATCAGGGCATCGCCGTAAAGCATTTGCTGCAGGTCGTCCAGGCGGGTGTGTTCCGGTAGACCGTGGGGGCGATGGCCGCGCCCGAGCAGTTGAGGAAACAGTCGAGCATATTCTTCCGGGTGGAACATCAGCGGAGCGGTGTAGGGGGTTTCGGCACGCTGCCGTTGGGCTACGTCGACAAATAGGTGGGCCTTTTTGAGCAGGCTTCGGCTGTGGTGGGCGGTCGGTTCGGGCAGGCTGCGGAGCGCGCGTTCGGCCATCTTGCGCAGACCCGATGGTAGACGACTGTACCAGCGCAGGATGAGCCGTGCCTGATAGCGCTGATAGCCACCGAACAATTCGTCTGCGCCATCGCCCGATAGTGCAACCTTCACCTGTTGTGCTGCCACCTGACTCACCAGGCTGGTAGGCAGCAGGGATGCGTCGGCAAAGGGTTGCCCAACGTGGTCGCGCAGCAAGGTTTCGAGTGCACCCTCGCTCCAGTTTTGGAAGGTTTCGCAGTAGTGATCGGTGCCCAGATGGGTTGCGACTTGCGCAGCATAGGGGCTTTCGTCGAATGCAGCGTCGCTAAAACCGATGGTGAAGGTTTTCAGGGGGCGCTTCATTTGCTTTTGCGCCAAGGCGCAAACCAGCGATGAGTCGATCCCCCCCGAGAGAAAGGCGCCCACTTCCACGTCGGCAATCAGGCGCTTGGCTACGGCTTCGGTTAAGGCTGTGCGTAGTTCGTCATCGGAGGTAGAGGAGGTTGGCGATGCAGGGAGGGGGAGTTGCCAGTAGGCTCGCTGCTCGATGGGGCAGTTGGGTTGCCAGTGCAGGGCGTGGCCGGGCAGCACTTCGAACACGTTCTCCCAAGCGGTATAGCCGGGCAGGCAATAGCCGTAGCGGAAGTAGTCAGCTGTGCTGTTAAGGTCTTCAGTCCAGGATTGTGGGGAAAGCCGGCGTAACGCGGGAAGCTCCGAGCCGCAGGCAAAGGATGTCCCGTATTGATGGTAGTAAAGAGGTTTTTTTCCCATGCGGTCACGCGAGAGCAGCAGACGGCGCTCGTGAGCGTCCCACAGAGCAAAAGCCCACATGCCTTCCAGCCGAGTGAGAAAGGCTTCGCCTTCGAGGCTCAGGCCGGCAAGCAGCACTTCGGTATCGCCCTGCGTGCGAAACGCCCATTTCGATTCGAGTGACTGACGCAGTTGCCGATAGTTGTAGATTTCGCCGTTGAACAGTAGTGTGTGGCGGGCATCGGGCGACTGCATCGGTTGATGACTGTCGGTCAGTCCGACAATGGACAGGCGCGCATGAGCGAAATGAGTGTCATCCTTGGTAAGGATGCCCTGCTCATCGGGGCCGCGATGAAGCATGGTCTGCAAGCTGTTTTCAAGGGCACAACGGGCTACTTCAATGATTTGACTGGGGGCGTGGAGGAAAAGAAAACCGCACATGCTATGCGTCTCCGCGCAGTGCTTGTTGATAGATGTGCCGGTACTGCCGGGCGCAGGCAGGCCAGTTGAGTCCGAGATCAATCACTGTCTGGCGGGCAGCTTGTCCAAAAGTGCTCAACATTTCCGGTTTGGCAAGTATTTGAGCGATGGCGTGTGCGATTTCTGCCGAATTCCCAGGTTCGAACAATAGGCCATTATGACCATGTTGAATCAACTCTTCCACTCCGGGTAAGCGCGAGGCAAGTACGGTTCGTCCGGCAGCCATGGCTTCTACCACGACGTTGGGGCGACCTTCGGAATGGCTTGCAAGAATAAGTATGTCGTGGTCAGCGAGGACCTCTTGAATGTGGTCTGGAGCAATAGCACCTTTGAAAGAGACACGGTTGCAGAGATTCAGTAAACGGGTGTGTTCCTCGAGGGTATCCCGTTCTGGGCCATCACCGACGATGTCGAGCCTGATGGAGTCCGGTAGCATCTTCAGAGCATTGATGATGGTGATGTTGCCTTTGAGCGGAATGAGATTTCCTATGCTTACCATTCGGAGTTCTCTTGTCTCGAAAGTGGTTAAGGGTAGCGAGAACAGTTGATCGCTTACGCCGTTGGGGATGTGGCTGCAGCGTGTAGCGTAACGAGGGAATAGCCGGTGTAACGTGTTCTGCATTGGTGTGCTGACTGTAGCGACATGTGCATTGAGCGCCAGAACAAAGCGAAGAGTGCAGCGATTGAGGCGGGAGTGCTCAAGTTTTCTGATGTCGGAGCCGCGTAGAGTGGTAATGACCGGTTTACGTAGGATCTTGCCGGCAAGGCCACAAATGAGCCCGTTTGCTGCCCAGTTGGCGTGGATGAGGTCTGTGTTTCGCCCAGTGCGAAGTACGGCCATGAACAAGGCTAGCAGGAAGACAGGTACAAATAACCAGAGTAATGGGTTGTGCTTAAGCGCCCCAGGAATACCCCCAGGTTCATGAGCGAGTCGTTGCCATGTGTGCGGTGCGTAACGGAAACAGTGCACGGGGGGACAGCCTTGTTCTGGTTTGGGATGCAGACGACTGTATGGGGTCAGGACAAGTAAATCATTGTCCTGATTGAGTGCATCAGCGAGGCGTTTGACGAAAATTCCGCTTACATCGCCACTTTCCAGTGGGTAGGAAGTCGTAACCAACAGGATGTGCGGTCTTTTGAGCTGTTTTTCTTTATCTAATCGATTCATTTTTGAGGGGGCTGTCGCGGAACGCTATGCGCTGTTAATAAGGAGTTTTCCTGTGTTGAGTCGTTGACACAAAGTTTCTTGATAAGCTGCTCACAAGAAGTTTTCCTACGTTTTTCCTGAAGAAACCCCGTCCCACAAGGGCTGAAGGCTGCTTTATGTGATGAAACTTTGTGGTAACGGCTTATAAGAAACCTTTGACACCCATGTGGTCGAGTGTCCTTCAGGAAAAACGTATAAAAACTTTTTGCAAATGAGTTATGGCTGAGGCTCCCTCTGTTTTTAGCTTTTTGGCATGACCGCCGGCAATCAGACAGATTGACCGCTGCCCGTTGGGCACGCTGTACCTAGCAGGCTGGCCCTGCCGAGCGGAGATGCCTGTTCCGTTCAGTGTCCGGAGCCGGGCGGAGCATTCATTCTGCCCGGTCAGGCGTTTTACTGACCGCTTCGTTTTTGACGGTCCGGAGAGTCACGCCCCCTCAACCCCCTCGAACACTTCCGCCACCGGGCAGCGGAAGTCGACGCTGGTCAGTTCCAGCGTTTCGCTGGCGTCGAACGGGTACAGCACCCAGTGGCCGCTGCTGTCGCGGCGGAAGACTTCGATACGGCGTTCTTCCGGGCCGATCAGGACATATTCCTGCAGTGACGCCAGCTGGCGGTAGGCGGCGAATTTGTTGCCCCGGTCGTAGGCTTCGGTGCTGGGGGACAGCACTTCGACGACCAGCGTGGGGTGCTGCTTCACATGGCTGGCTTCGGGGCCACGGTCGCGTGGGTCGCAGGTGACCAGAATGTCGGGGTAGAAGAAGCTGTTGGCGCTGTCGACGCGCACCTTCATGTCGGCGATGAAGGGGCGGCAGGGGGTGCCGCGCAGTGCGCCGTGCAGCAGGGCGGCGAGGTTGAGCGCGACGGTGCCATGCGCGTCCGATGCGCCGCTCATGGCGAACACTTCGCCGTCGATGTATTCGTTGCGACCGTCCTGGGTCTGTTCCCAGGCCAGGTAGTCGTCCGGGCTGAAGGTGTCCTTGGGTTGGGCGAGGTTCATGGATGTTCTCCTCATGTTTTGTGCCAATGTGCCTTTATAATCCGCATCTTCACCCTAGACCCCCGATGGGAGCCCGATATTGAACATGAAACGTGAAGTGCTGGACATTCTGGAAACCGTGCTCGATCTGGAAGGGCGCTCGGCCGCATTCGGCGATGATACGCCTTTGCTCGGTGCCCTGCCGGAGCTCGATTCGATGGCGGTGATCGGCGTGATCCAGATGCTGGAAGAGCGTCTGGGTATTGTCATCGAAGATGATGACGACATTGGCGGCACCACTTTTTCCAGCGTGGGCAGTCTGGTGGCCTTTGTGGAGGCGAAGCGGGCGGCCCTGCCGTAAGCCGGCCCGCCCCGGTCCGGCCTGCTTCAGACCAGCACTTCGAGCGCTGGCGGGTGGCCGAGAAAGGCTTGCGGGCTGGCGCTGGCACCATACGCGCCGGATTGATACACCGCCACCAGATCGCCCGGTTCGGCCGCTGGCAGGGTCATGCGTTCGGCGATCAGGTCGAGCGGGGTGCACAGCGGGCCGACGAGGGTGACGTTCTCGGTGTGCCCGTCCTGCGTGGGGGCCATGCGGGTGGCGATGGCCACCGGATAGTTCTTGCGGATGACCTGGCCGAAGTTGCCCGAGGCCGACAGGTGGTGATGCAGGCCACCGTCGGTGACCAGAAACACCTGACCGCGCGACACCTTGCGGTCGATCACCCGGCAGACATACACGCCGGCTTCGCCCACCAGATAGCGACCCAGTTCGATGACGAGCGCCGCTTCGGGCAGCAGGGTTCTGGCCTGCTGCTGCAGTTGGGCAAGGTTGTCGGCGATGGGGGCGAGGTCGAGCCGGCGCTCGCCCGGAAAATACGGTATGCCGAAGCCGCCGCCGAGGTTCAGGAAGCGCACTGGCGCGGGGGCGTCGGCAGACAGGCGCAGGGCGAGTTCGAAGCTTTTGCATTGCGCTTCGACGATGGCCTCGGCCCGCAGGTTTTGCGAACCCGCGAAGAGGTGAAAGCCTTCGAACTGCAGGCGGGTGCCGCGCATTGCGGCGAGCAGCTCGGGCACCCGCTCGGCATCCACGCCGAAGGGTTTGGGGCCGCCGCCCATCTTCATGCCCGAGGACTTGAGTTCGAAGTCGGGGTTGACCCGCACCGCCACCCGGGCCGGCAGGTCGAGTTCGGCGGCGCAGCGGTCGAGCACGTCCAGTTCGCGGAAGGATTCCACGTTGATCAGAATGCCGGCGGCCACGGCCTGGCACAGTTCGGCATCGGTCTTGCCCGGTCCGGCCAGGCTGATTTCGGCCGGGTCGGCGCCTGTGTCGAGTGCTACCCGGAGCTCACCGCCCGAGGCGACATCGAGGCCGTCGACCAGGCGGGCCATGTGGCCGACCAGGGCAGGCATGGGGTTGGCCTTGATGGCGTAGTGCAGCTTGAGGCCGGCCGGCAGTTGCTGGCGCAGTTCGGCCACCCGTGCGTCGAGCAGGCTGCGGTCGTAGGCGTAAAACGGGGTGCGTCCGACCCGTGCGGCGAGGCGGCGCACCGGCTGGCCGCCGATGAGCAGTTCGCCATCGGCCTGCGCAAACTGCGACATCGGCGCATGCTGCGGGGGGAGGCGGGGCGTGAGCGGGGGAGGCGTGAGCGTTTCGGTCGGCATGGGCAGGTCAGGCAGAGGTCAGGCGGAGGTCAGACAGAAGTCCGGCGCGTGCTGGCGGAACCAGAGTTCCATCATCATGATGATCCACACCAGCTCGCCGTAATAACCGGGATGGCTGGGCAGGTGGGTGTCAAACAGTGCGCGGGTGAATTCGGGGCGCAGGATGCCGCGCCCGGTGAAGCTGTGCAGGCTGTCGCTGGCCAGCGCGCGCAAGCCGTCGTGACTGCAGGCCCAGACGCCGAAGGGCAGGCCGAAGCCGTGCTTTTTCTTGGCGATGATGGCGTCGGGCAGAAAACCGCGCAGGCTTTCCTTGAAAAACCAGCGCAGGGTGAGCCGGCGCAGCTTCCATTCGGGGGGCAGGCTGGTGGAGAAGGCCAGCAGTGCGTCGTCCAGAAAGGGAAAGGCGACCTCCAGGCCGGCCAGCTGGGTGCTGCCGACGACCTTGGGCAGGTCGTTGTCGGACAGGGTGTATTTCCAGTCGTAGGCGAGCATGCGGTTGATCTGGCTGTCGGCGTGAATGCTGCGCCAGGTGTCGCGCTGTTGCTCCAGCGGGGCATGCTGGCGAACCTGTGACAGGAAGGCGTCGGTAAACAGCGTTCCGGTGCCCAGGCGCAGCAGCATGTTGTACATCTGCATGCGGTCGGGCAGGGGTACCTTGGCCTGCTGGGTGTAGCTGGCGGCCTTGCGCAGCGGGGGCAGTTTGCGGGCCAGGGGGTGGTCGAGCAGGGGTTCGAGCAGGTGGCTGCGCAGGCCGCCGGGCAGGCCTTCATACCAGCCGAACACGCGTTGCCGGGCATAGCGGGCGTTGCCACCGAACAGCTCGTCGCCGCCGTCGCCGGCCAGCAGCCTGCCGATGCCGTCCTGCCGGGCGCGGCTGGCGCAAATCCAGGCGGGTACGGCGGATGAGTTGCCGAAAGGCTGGTCGTAATGGGTGGCGATGCGGGGAATGCCGTCGAGCAGGTCGTCGGGGGTGACGTAATACGCACGGTGGTCGGCGCCGAAGTGGTGGGCGGCGATGCGGGCGTAGGCCATTTCGTCGTAGCCGTTGGCATCGAAGCCGATGGAGTAGCTGCGTGCGGGTTCGCCCAGCGCCTGGCACAGCATGCCGCACACGGTGGAACTGTCGGTGCCGCCGGACAGGAAGGTGCCAACGGCTTGTCCGTCCTGGGTTTCGCGGGTGACGGCGGTGCGCACCAGTTCGAGGAAACGGGCCTTGGCGGTGTCGAAGTCCGGCCGGGCGTGTTCTTCGAAGTGTGGCGTCCACCAGGGTGCGATGTGCACGCGCTGCGGTGTCCAGTGCAGCACATGGCCTGCGGGCAGCCGGTGTACGGTGTCGAACAGCGTCTGCGGGGCCGGGATCATGTGGAAGTACAGGTAGTCGAAGATCGACTGCAGATTGATTGCGGCATTGTGCTGGCCGGGGACGGCGTTGGCCCGGGCGGAGAAGGACAGCCCGCCGGAGGCGCGGTTGCCGGCGTCAGGGCCGTCGAAGGCGTAGCACAGCGGCCAGGTGCCGAAACGGTCGCTGATCAGCCAGGCTTCGGCCGGGTTGTCGCGAATCACGATGGTGGCATGACGGCCATGCACCCCGGCCGGGGCTTGGGCGCCGTGTGCCTGCAGGGCGGCAATCCATGCGGCAGCAGGCCCCTGTTCACTGGCCACACGGGCCAGTGCGGGGTCCTGGAAACGGGGTTGGCCGATGCTCAGGCACAGATACTCGCCATGCCGCACGGGCTGCCAGGGGGGCTGTGCGCCAAGCTGACCATGGGTGCAGTACAGGCGCTGTTCGCCGGGCTGGAGGTCGGGCTCGTCGGCGCTGGCTGCGGACGGCATCGGCGGCTGGCCGATGCGCCCGTGGTAAAGGCTGGATAACACGGCAGTGAGGACTCCCCGGTCGGTATTGGCCGGCGCACCGTCGGGCGCGCCTCGAAAGCGCGATGGTGGTGCAAAGTCGCTGACATATCAAGTCTGCGGGCCGGTGTGTGCCTGTGTGGCCAGCTGCTTGCGGTCGAGTTTGCCGTTGGGATTGCGCGGCAGCGGGCCTTGGGTGATGTCGATGCGTACCGGCACCATGTAGGCCGGCATGCATCGGCGGCATTCGCCCAGCAGGGTGTCGGCGTCCAGTTCGCTGCCGGGGCGGGGGGTGGCAATGACCGCGATGACCTGGCCCAGGGTGTCATGGGGCAGGCCGAAGGCGCAGCACTCGCCCACCAGCTGGGTGGCGTAGAGGATTTCTTCGACTTCGGTGGGGCTGACCCGGTAGCCGGAGGTCTTGATCATCTCGTCGCGACGGCCGACGAAGTAGAGATAGCCTTCTTCGTCCATGCGCACTGTGTCGCCGGAAAAAACGGCCATTTCGGGCAGCACCAGCCCGTGCTCGCGTCCCGGGGCGCGGGCGGGCAGTGGGCGGAAGCGTTCAGCTGTCTTTTCGGGGTCGTTCCAGTAGCCCATCGCCACCAGCGCGCCGCGCTGCACCAGTTCGCCGGGTTCGTGGGGGGCGCAGGGGCTGCCGTCCTCGCGCAACACCATGACTTCGGCGTTGGGAATGGCCTTGCCGATGGAGTCCGGCCGCTGGTCGATCTGCTCCGGGGGCAGGTAGGTGGCGCGGAAGGCCTCGGTGAGGCCATACATCAGGAAGGGGCGGGTACGCGGCAGGGCGCCGCGCAGGCGCTGGAGGGTGTCGAGTGGCATGCGGCCACCGGTGTTGGCGATGTAGCGCAGATGCTCGCCGACCGACTCGGGCCAGTCGAGCTGGGCCAGTTGTATCCACAGCGGGGGGACGGCGGTGAGGCCGGTGACCCGCTCGCGCACGACGGCCTTGAGCACATCGCGCGGCATCAGGTAATTGAGCAGCACGACCCGGGCGCCGGCATGGAAGGCGGTGCTCAGCTGTGAAAAACCGGCATCGAAGGACAGCGGCAGGGCAGCCAGCAGGGTGTCGCCCGGATGATTTTCGAGGTATTGGGCCACGCTGCGTGCGCCGGTGACCATGTTGCGATGCGACAGCACGACGCCCTTGGGACGGCCGGTGCTGCCGCTGGTGTACAGGATGGCCGCCATGTCGCTGTCGATGCAGCGGTGACCGGCTGCCGGCGGGGCGTCGCCGAGCGCGGCCCAGTCATGCAGCGTGACGCCGGTCAGGGCGGGGGGCGGGGTGGCCGGGCCGGTGAGCACCACCTGGCGCAAGTCGTGACACTCGCCCAGGGTGTCGC
>JBAYOV010000072.1:0-13323 GCA_041678045.1 Rhodocyclaceae bacterium | reverse complement strand
TGACTGACCAGTTCCACTTGTCGTGGCAGTGCAGTCCACGAAACAACCCCTTGTTGCCCGCGAACAATTCCGCCAGCGTGTCGATGAACAGGCTCTTGCCGAAACGGCGCGGACGCGACAGGAAGTAGTGCGTGCCCTGCTCGATCAGGTTCAGCGCATGGGCGGTCTTGTCGACGTAGTAGTAATCGTCCTCGCGAATCTTGGCGAAGGTCTGGATGCCGATGGGCAGCTTCTTGCGGGGCAGTACGGCGGACATGGCGGTTCCTGAAACGACACGGGCAGGTTGAGGTCGATTCTACGACCTTTGCCTGCCCATGTCCCTGAAGCCCTGACATCCGCATCTGCACACCGGCTAACGCGAAACACTGTCCCACACAGTCCCTCTGGATGCCAGACCATCCTGCACCCCTTATACTGACGCCCCAATCCACGCCCCTCCACCTCTCACGCCCTGCAATGCGTTTTCGACTGCCGTATGCCTTGTTGTGGACTGCCCTGCTGCCGCTTGCGTTGTTGCGGCTGGGGTGGCGTGGACGGCGGCAGCCGGCTTATCTGCGCGATCTGGGCGAGCGTTTGGGGCACTATACGGCGCGCCCCGACAGCCGGCCGGTGATCTGGCTGCATGCGGTGTCGGTGGGCGAGACGCGGGCGGCGCAGCCGCTGCTGCAGGCCTTGCGGGCACGCTGGCCGGAGGCACGCATCGTGCTGACTGCGATGACGCCCACCGGGCGTGAAACCGGGCGGGCGCTGTACGGAGACGATGAGCAGGTCACCCAGGCTTACCTGCCTTACGATCATCCGTGGCTGGTGGCGCGTTTCCTGCAGCATTTCACTCCTTGCCTGGGGGTGGTGATGGAAACCGAGCTGTGGCCGGGGCTGCTCGATGCCTGCGCACGACAATCGGTGCCGGTGGTGCTGGCGAATGCGCGCCTTTCGGCACGTTCGGCACGACGTTATGCGCGCTTTCCGGCCCTCACCCGCCGCACCCTGGGCAAGTTGAGCGCGATTGCCTGCCAGACCACCGAAGATGCGGACCGGCTGCAGGCACTGGGGGCCGAGCACCTGTCGGTGACCGGCAACATCAAGTTCGACAACACGCCGCCCGCGTCACAACGTGAGCTTGCCCGGCAGTTTCGCGCCTGGATCGGTCAGCGGCGCTGCGTGCTGCTGGCCAGCAGCCGGGAAGGCGAGGAGGCGCTGCTGGTCGATGCCTTGCGCACCCAGGCCCGGGACGATGTACTGTGGGTTGTCGTGCCGCGTCATCCGCAGCGCTTCGACGACGTGGCACAGCTGTGCAGCGCGGCCGGACTGACGCTGCAGCGGCGCAGCGAAGCACAGGCGCTGCACGCCGATACGCAGGTGTGGCTGGGGGATTCGATGGGTGAAATGTTTGCCTACTATGCCGCAGCCGAAGTGGCACTGGTTGGCGGAAGCTGGAAGCCACTGGGCGGACAGAACCTGATTGAGTCCTGCGCGGTGGGCACTCCGGTGATCGTGGGGCCACACACCTTCAATTTTGCTCAGGTGGCGGAGCAGGCCATCGCCTGCGGGGCCGCCAAGCGTGCCGACGATCTGGCAGCGGGCATGGCGCTGGCTTTGCACTGGCTGGAAGATGAGCCGGCCCGCGCCGAGGCCGCCCACGCCGCAACACGGTTTGCGCAGCAGCATGCCGGGGCGACCCAGCGCACACTGGCGTTGATCGAAGAAACGCTGAACGAAACCGGCAGAGGGTCGAAGGCGCTGGAGGGCTGAGGCTGCTGAGGTTGAAACTGAGCGTGCGCCTGCTCGCCCCGCCGGCGCTTGCGCTTACTGCGCGCGTCCGTCCTGCGCGGCCTGCTCGACGAGCAGCGCATTGACGGCCTTGACGTCGTCCTCGTCCAGCGAACCGGCTGCGGCCTTCAGGCGGAATTGCGCAAGCAGGGTGTCGTAGCGGGCCTGTGCGAGCTGGCGGCGGGCATCGGCCAGCTGGGTCTGGGCATTGAGCACGTCGATGTTGATGCGCACCCCCACTTCGTAGCCCAGGCGGTTGGCTTCCAGCGATGAAATGGACGACAGCTCCGCAGCTTCCAGCGCCTTCACCCGCGCCATACCGCTGGTCACGCCAACATAGGCCTGACGGGCCGCGAGCACGGCGGCGCGACGGGCGTCATCGAGATCGGAGTCGGCCTTCATGCGCAGGGCGGCCGCCTCGCGCTCACGCGACGAAATGGCCCCGCCGGCATACAACGGCAGGTTGAACTGGACGCCCAGCGCAGAGGTGTCGGCACTGCCGGCACTGCCTCCCTGACGCGAGCCGTTGCCGTGCGAAGCGACCAGATCGACCGTAGGGTAGTGCCCGGCCCGGCTGCGCCGGACTTCCTGGGCGATGATGTCGCGGCTGATGAGCTGCAACTGCACCCCCCGACTGCCCTGCTCCGCAGCCGACGCCCAGGCATCGGGATCGGCCGGTTCGGGCGCAACCAGTTCCACCCCCGGGCGCAGCGTGGCCAGATCAGGTACGTCCCGGTTCACGATTCTGGACAGTGCTTCACGCGCCACATCCAGCGTGCTTTCAGCGGCGATCACCTGCGCCACGGCGAGATCGTAATAGGACTGCGCCTCATGCACGTCGGTGATGGTGACGGTGCCCACTTCGAAACTGGTCTTGGCATGCTGGAGCTGTTCAGCCGCCGCCGTGCGCAGTTGCACCAGTGCATCGAGCGCATCTTCGGCATTGAGTACGTTGAAGTAGGCTTCGGAGACGCGCAGGATGAGGTCCTGACGGGCCAGTTCGAGCTGCACATCGGCCGCCGAGGTCTGCAATTCACCCTGCCGCGCCTGTGCCCGGTTCTGCATCCGGAGCAGCGGCTGGGTGAGCTGCACGCCCCAGGCATTGCTGTTGTAGCTGCTGCTGTCCGCGCCTTCTGGCTCCGTGCGGTTCCACTGGGTACTGGCCGAAGCCCCGATGCTGGGCAACAAGCCCGCCCTGCCCTGTACTGCAGCCTCCTGCCCGGCCAGGTGCTGCGCGCGGGCCGCTGCGAACCGGGCATCGTTGGCCAGTGCATCGCGGTAAACATCGAGCAGGTCTGCCGACCACAGCGAGCTTGAAAACAGGCCGATGAGACCGGCCATCAGGGTTTTCTTCATGCGGACCACTCCTGGGGGTTCAGTTCAGTATTGCGCCATGCCCGGATCGACTTGGGCGGCCCAGCCGGCAACACCGCCGGACAGGTTGATGACCTGATCGAAACCGTTGCGCTCCAGGAACATCGCCACCTGGGCACTGCGACCGCCGTGGTGGCAGATGACTACCGTTTCGGCCTTGTGGTCGAGCTCGCGAAAGCGGGCCGGCACCGACGCCATGGGCATGTGCAGGGAGCCGTCGATGTGGCAGAGCTGGAACTCCCAGGGCTCCCGTACGTCGAGCAGCACCGGGCGGGGGCGCTGCGCATCGTCAAGCCACGCAGCCAGCTCGGAGGGAGTCAAGTGACGCATCCGCGTTTCCCTTGTGATCAGAACTGGAAGGTGTCGCCACGCTGCGCATTGCGCAACGGCGGCACCACGGTTTCAAAAATGTCCTCGGTGGCAAAGCGGCCTTCGGCCACACAGGTGACCAGTCGCGCCTTCATCAGCGGCGCCTCGCCCACGAATGCAAACAGGCGCCCGCCCGGCTTGAGCTGCTCCAGCAGGGCCTGCGGAATGGCCGGCAGGCCACCCGACACCACGATCAAGTCATACGGTGCACGCAAGGCCCAGCCCTGCGCACCGTCGCCTTCCTCGACCAGCACGTTCTGCACGCCATAACGGTCGAGATTGGTACTGGCCAGGCGCACCAACTCGGGTTCGATCTCCACCGTGCGCACCCAATCGGCCCGTGCCGCCAGCAAAGCGGCAAAGTAGCCGGAGCCGGAGCCGATCTCGAGCACCGAGTCGGAGCGGCGCACCTGCACGGCCTGCAGGATCTTGCCCTCGATGATCGGCTTGAGCATCACCTGCCCGCAGCCAATCGGGATCTCCACCTCGGAAAACGCGAGATTACGGTGTTCCACGGGCACGAATTCTTCCCGCTTCACCGTCATCATCAGGTCGAGCACCTCCTGATCCAGCACCTCCCAGGGGCGGATCTGCTGCTCGACCATGTTGAAACGGGCTTGTTCGAAGTTCATGTTGGCGATTCCTGAACAGAATATTAGCACAAGCTAATCAAGATTGCGCCGGATTGCGCCCTGCGGCCAGGGTGCAACGCAGCACGGAAGGGCGATATTCTAGCGCACTTCACCGCCGCCACCCGGAGCCCTTCAGCGTGCCTCAGCGATTTCACCCGGGGCCCGCCGCACCCGGTACCAAGCGGCGTACAGCGCGGGCAGGAACAGCATGGTGAGCAGCGTGGCCACGGTCAAACCGCCCATGATCGCCACGGCCATGGGACCGAAAAAGGCACTGCGCGACAGCGGAATCATCGCCAGGATGGCCGCCGCTGCAGTGAGCATGATCGGCCGGAAGCGGCGCACCGTGGACTCGACGATCGCATCCCACTCGCTGCGCCCGCTTTCCAGGTCCTGGCGGATTTGATCGACCAGAATCACCGAGTTGCGCATGATCATGCCGGACAGCGCAATCGTGCCAAGCATCGCGACAAAGCCGAACGGCCGGTCGAACAGCAACAGGAAGGCCGTGACCCCGATCATGCCCAGCGGCGCGGTGAGCACCACCATCAGCACCAGCGAGAAACGCTGCAACTGCAACATCAGGATGGTCAACACGGTGAGCACGAACACCGGCCCACCCGCCGCCACCGATTCGCCCCCCTTGGCACTCTCCTCCACCGCGCCCCCCACCTCAAGGCGGTAGCCCAGCGGCAGGGACGCGCGCAGCCGCGCCACCTCGTCCGCCAGTTGCTGCACGACGACCGCCGGCTGCACCGTGCCATACAGCGAGGCGCGCACCGTCATCGTCGGCAACCGGTCGCGCCGCCAGATCACGCCCGGCTCAAAGCCGTACTCGGCGGTGGCAACCTGCTCCAGCGGCACGCTGCGCCCATTGCCCAGCGGAATCGCCAGATCCGACAACAGTCCCAGGCTGGCACGCTCCGGGGCTGCGCCGCGCAACACCACGTCGATGGTTTCGCTGCCTTCACGATACTGAGTCACCACCCGGCCCTGCAGCGAGGTGTTGAGCAGTCCGGCAACGTCGCTGCTGGACAGGCCGAGCAGGCGGGCCTTGTCCTGATCCACCCGCAGCCGCACCGTCTTGGAGGGTTCCTCCCAGTCCAGATGCACGTTCGACAGGTGCGGGTTGTCGCGCATCAACGCAGCGACCCGATGCGCCGTGGCGCGCAGCACATCCACCTCCGGGCCACTCACCCGGTACTGCAGCGGAAATCCGACCGGCGGACCGTTCTCCAACCGGTTCACCACCCCGAGCAACTCCACCGATGCTTGCGCGAACAACTCGATCAGCGCAGCGCGCAGGCGCTCGCGCGCCTCGACCCCGGTGGTAAGCACCACAAACTGCGCAAAGCTGGTTTGCGGCAACTGCTGGTCGAGCGGAAGATAAAAGCGCGGGCTGCCGCCGCCCAACCAGGCCACATAGTTTTCCACGCCATCCTGCGCATCGAGAAACGCCTCGATACGCCGCACCGCCTGCTCGGTGGCATGGTGCGACACCCCCTCGGTCAGGCGCAGGTCCACCAGCAGTTCCGGACGGGTGGAATCCGGGAAGAACTGCTGTGGCACATGGCGCACGAACACTTGGAGGGACAACACGAACAACGCCAGCGTGGCGACGATGACCCACCAGCGATGACGCACGCAGGCATCCACCAGGCGGCGCAGGGCACGGTAAAAGGGCGTGTGGTACAGCGCATTCTCGTCGTGCTTCACCGCCAGCGCCGGTGCCGGTGCCGGGGCCTGCACCGGCACCGCAGGCTGCCCGCCGGAACGCAGCCGGCCCAGCCAGCGCCGCACTTGCCCCTGCTTGGGGGCACCGTCGCGGGAATGTTCGGGCAGCAGGTAAAACCCCAGGTAAGGCACGAACAGGATCGCGGCAAACCACGACACCAGCAGCGCGATCACCGTGACCTGAAAAATCGAGCGGGTGTATTCCCCGGTGCTCGACGCAGCCATCGCAATCGGCAGAAAACCCGCCGCCGTCACCAGCGTGCCGGAGAGCATCGGCATGGCCGTGGACACATAGGCAAAGCTCGCCGCACGCACCCTGTCCCAGCCCTGCTCCATCTTGCTGGCCATCATCTCGACCGCGATGATTGCATCATCGACCAGCAGGCCCAGCGCAATGATCAGCGCCCCCAGCGAAATCTTGTGCAGGCCGATATGGAACACATGCATGAACAGGAACGTGATCGCCAGCACCACCGGAATGATCACCAGCACCACCACGCCGGTGCGTATCCCCAGGGTGAGCAGGCTCACCGCCATCACGATGACCACCGCCTCGATGAGCACCTTGACAAACTCACTCACCGACTCGCGCACCGCACGCGGCTGGTCGGTGACCCGCTCCAGACTCAAGCCGACCGGCAACTGCGCGCTGATGCGCGTCACCACCCGGTCCAGATCGCGCCCGAGGGCGACGATGTCGCCCCCCGCACTCATCGACACGCCGATACCGAATGCAGCCTGTCCCATGAAGCGCATGCGCTCGCCCGGCGGGTCGGCATAGCCCCGGCTGATTTCGGCCACATCTCCCAGGCGCACGCTGCGCTCCCCCACCCTGAGCACGGTATCGGCGATCTGTTCCAGCGAAGCAAACGCCCCGGACGGGCGCAGCCACACGCGTGCTTCGGCCGTTTCGAAAAACCCGGCACCGCTCACCGCATTCTGTGCGGCCAGCACCGCCATCACGTCCTGCACCCGCAGGCCGAGTGCGGCCAGCCGGGTGTTCGAAAGCTCCACATACACCCGCTGCGCCTGCTCACCGAAGAAGCTCACCTTGGCCACATCGGGCACGCGCAGCAGTTCGGCACGGATCGCTTCGGCGTGGCGCTTGAGTTGGGCCGGCTCGAAGTCCTCCCCCACCAAGGCAAAGATGTTGCCGTAGGTGTCGCCGAACTCGTCGTTGAAGATCGGCCCGATGACCCCGTGCGGGAAAGTGTGGGCAATGTCGCCCACCTTCTTGCGTACCTGATACCAGATGTCGGGCATGCGCGACGAAGCAATGTGGTCCTTTGCCAGCACAAACACCATCGCCTCGCCATGGCGGGAATAGCTGCGCAGGACATCGAGTTCATCGATGTCCTGCAAGGCCTTCTCGATCTTGTCGGTGACTTGGCCGGCCATTTCGGTGGCACTGGCCCCCGGCCATTCTGCGCGCACCACCATGACCTTGAAGGTGAAGGGCGGGTCTTCCGACTGCCCGAGGCGGGTATAGGAAAACAGCCCGATGACGGTCAGCGCGATCATGAAATAGGCAATCAGCGGCCGGTGGTTGAGCCCCCACTCCGAGGCATTGAAGCGGCTCATCGCGACACATCCAGCGCCACCGGAGCGCCAACCTCGCGCACCCGCACCTGCTCGCCTTCGATAAGCAGGTGCACGCCGGCCACCACCACCCGCTCACCTGCCTGCACGCCCTGCACAACCTCCACGCCCCGTTCGCGCATTGCACCGATGAGCACCGACCGACTGGCCAGCCGCTCGCCCTCGCCCACCACCCACACCGTGGGGCGCGACTCGATCGCGGTCAGCGCGCTCAGCGGCAACTCGATGCCGCCACTGCGCTTGCGCGCAAACAGCACATTGGCCGTCGCCCCCAGCGGTGCAGGCGCAAGCGTGGCATCGGCCTCGTCGGGCGGCAGCAGGCTCACCCGCACCGCATAGGAACGGGTCGCCACATCGGCCACCGGGGCAATCTCGCGGATGAGCGCCGGGCGCAAACCGTCCTCTCCCAGCACCTTCACCTGCGCCGCCTGCCCCACCGTGTAGTTGCGCATACGGCTTTCGGGCAGATGGAACAGCACTTCGCGCGCCTCCGGCTGCACAATACGCACCACGGTCTGCCCCGCCGCCACCACCTGCCCGGCCTCGGCGCTGACCGCGACCACGATGCCCGCCTGCTCGGCGCGCAGTTCGGCATACGCTGACTGGTTGTCCGCCACCTCGGCCTGGGCACGGGCCTGACGCAGCGCGGCTTCGGCCGCCTGCAGGGCGGTGCGACGCGCATCGAGTGCGGATTCGCTGATGTAGTTGCGCTGGTGCAAGTCTTCGCTGCGCACCAGTTCGGCGCGGGCCAACTCCACCTCGGCTGCGGCCGCGCTGACCTGCGCGCGGGCCGCATTCGCCTGCAGACGCACATCTTCCGGATCGAGCCGGGCGAGCACATCGCCACGCGCCACGCTCGCCCCCACATCCACCCGACGCTCGACGAGCTTGCCGCCAATGCGAAAACCCTGCTCATGCTCATAGCGGGCACGCACCTCTCCGGCATACACCTCGACATCGCCGGGCTGCACGTCCCGCTCGTCGGGCACCACCTGCACCAGCACGGTGCGCGGTTGCGGGGCAGGCACTTCGGGTTCGGCGCAAGCCGACAACAGCAGCAACAGGGACAACAACAGGGACAGCAGCACGGGATGCATCGTCGGGCACGCTCGAAAAACGCCGGACAAGGCCGGACAGAGCGCGGATTATACGCTGCACGGGCCTCGCTTCGCCCGGTCACAGCACATCGAATCATGCCATTTGCAAGCACCCCGAATCCGTACTCAGCGCGCGCGATACACCCTTCTGTCGTGCGCGGCCCGGGTCGGCCGAGAGGTGTCGGGATGCACCATCTGCAGCAGGTAGAGCTGCTCGGCAGACAGGCTCACCGCGCGTCGCATGACCACCCAGACCACCCCCTCGGTGCATGGCGGCGTGATCAGCGAACCGGGGTACAGGTAGTAGTCGGTATGCGGCGGCAGCGTCGCCAGCAAATCGAGCAGCTCGCCGCCGGAACGGGTTTCTCCCCCGCGCGGCGGCAGATGGGCGAGCAGCTGGCGGATGACCGGATTTTCGGCAAAACCGAGCTGCAGCGGTACGACCAGGATGAGGTGTTGCCCGTCGGCGGCGCGGTGATGCAGATGAATCGCCGCATCCGGGCGCAGATCGTCAATGCGCTCATGCAGCGGATAGTGCAGCTGCAGGTGCGTCAGCGCATAACGCTGGTCACGCACGTTTACTGCGAGTCCGTTGCCCACATGCATCTGCAGCAGCCGGCCGGTGTCGACAACGCGGAATGCCACCCGGGGATATTCGAACACCAGAGGGGCCAGATCGATCTCTTCGCCTCGCACCAGGTCGATCGGCGACTGTTGCTGGCCGCGCTCGCACAGCGCCCATTCACGCCGCAACCGGCCCCAGTGCTCGGGGCCAGTGCTACCCTCGAAGGACCAGTCCGCACCGCGGCGC
This sequence comes from Rhodocyclaceae bacterium, assembly GCA_041678045.1. GTDB lineage: Bacteria > Pseudomonadota > Gammaproteobacteria > Burkholderiales > Rhodocyclaceae > UBA2357. Next base: position 3,937 of record JBAYOV010000072.1, on the reverse strand, counting down.
GCAGGGCGGGTGGTGCCTTCGGTAATGCGGCTGGCGGGCGGCCGGGGCTGGGCGGGCATGTCCTGCGCGCTCCGGCGGGGGGAGGCTGGTGGCTCGGCGGCCGGCCGGCCTGCGGTCTGCCCGGCGGCCCGTTCGGCGGCCATCGCCAGCGCGGCGGCCGAGGCGGCCAGCGCCCGCGAATCCTGCTGGGGGGGGCGGGACGGCGCTGCAGCGTCGGGAGCCCCCCCGCCCCCCGCGTCCGGGCGGCACACTTCACGCCACAACCGCTCATCCACCGTATTGCGGGCAAAGAACACCGATGCCGGGTTTTCGGCATCCTCCTCGCGCAGCACGATGTTGCGCTCGTCCAGATACACCCGCTTGATGGTCTTGAAACTGCGTCCGCTGCAGTCAAAGCGGTTGAGGGCCTTGATCGAGGCAAAGCCCTGTGCCTCGACATCCAGCGGCGGCAGCACGATGCGTGCCCATGCAACCTTGGCCGCCCCATCCGAGCCCATGATGCTGCTGCGGTCGAGTTGTACTTGGCGATTGCGATCCTGGCCAATGGTTTCCCAGCTGTCCTGTGCCTGGAGTGGCAGCGCGGCAAGCAGCATGAGCATCGCTGGCAGGATTCGTGGGCAGTGCATGGCAGCGCTTCCTGAAAGACGTGTATACGGATATCGGCCGCGCCCGCGATGACTTGAGCGGAATGCACGCCCAAACGCGTGCCAACCCATTACGCCCTGCGCTACAATCGCGGCCGTTATCGGGGAGTAGCCACCTTCGTGCAACGAAGGGAACACGTCAACATACTTTTCCGGCTGGATTTTCCGGCTTGAAATGGCGTGCTCGACCTGCGGGCCCGGCAAGACCGATGACTGCGGACAACTTTCACGGGTTGGCGTTGTGCGCGGTCGTCGACTCACTGCCAGCCCGGGCACCCTGAACCTGAAATGACCCCCTCTCTGGAAACCCTCTTCATCTCCACCGGCATCGTCGCCCTTGCCGAAATCGGTGACAAGACCCAATTGCTGGCCTTCATGCTGGCAGCGCGCTTTCGCAGGCCATGGCCGATCATTCTCGGCATTTTCGTGGCCACGGTGGCCAATCATGCCTTTGCAGCCGCAGTCGGCACCTGGATCACGCAGGCGCTGGGACCGGAAGTGCTGCGCTGGCTGCTGGGCCTGTCCTTTCTGGCCATGGCCGTGTGGACCCTGATTCCGGACAAACTGGAGGAAGGCGAAGTCAGCGTGCCGCGCCTGGGCGTGTTCGGCGCCACACTGGTGGCCTTCTTCCTGGCCGAAATGGGCGACAAGACGCAAGTGGCCACAGTGGCTCTGGCAGCCCGCTTCGATGCCTTTGTGGCGGTGGTGATCGGCACCACGCTGGGCATGCTGATCGCCAACGTGCCGGCGGTGCTGGCCGGCGACCGGATCGCGCAGCGCATTCCGGTAACGCTGGTGCATGGCATTGCCGCGGTGCTGTTCGCGCTGCTCGGGCTGGCACTGCTGTTCGACATCGGCGCCCCGCTGGCCAGCCCCTTGCCCTGAACCGGCGGCTGGCGTAGGCTTGGCGACTTCGTTGGGGGTGCCGCACCGTGTGCGGCTGAGAAATACCCTTGGAACCTGATCCGGCTCGTACCGGCGTAGGGAAACGTGAAGACGACGAACACATGTGCGATGAACACATGCGGCACGGCCTGAACCACAGGCAGTCACCCGCCCACGGGCCGGCCAGCGCACCTGCCGGCCCTCCACGCCCCGTCCCCTCACGCTTCGCCCGGTACCGGTCTGCCCTGATAACGGAGATCGTGCGATGCACACGCCCACTTCCCCTGCTCACGCCCGCAACGGCCGCAGCATTCCGAATGTCCTGTCGATTGCCGGTGTCGACCCCAGCGGCGGCGCCGGAGTACTGGCCGACATCAAGAGCTTTTCCGCCCTTGGGGCCTATGGTTGCGGCGTGATTGCCGCGCTGACCGCCCAGAACACACAGGGCGTGAGCAGCGTGCATGTGCCACCCACCGACTTCCTGCGCCAGCAGATCGACACCCTGTTTGCCGACGTGACCCTGCACGCCACCAAGATCGGCATGCTCGGCAGTGCCGACGTCACCGCCACGGTGGCCGACCGCCTGGCCCACTGGCAGGCGGTGAATGTCGTGCTCGATCCGGTGATGGTCGCAAAAAGCGGCGACACCCTGCTGGCCCGCGAGGCGATCGCGATGCTGCGCGAAGCCCTCTTTCCCTGCGCCTTCATGATCACCCCCAACCTGCCCGAAGCCGGTGTGCTCCTGGAAGGCCGAGCCCCCGACACGGTGAAGGAGATGTACCGTGCCGCCGAACGGCTGCGCGAGATGTTGCCGCACACGGATGCACGCTGGGTACTGCTCAAGGGGGGACACCTCCCCGGCAGCGAAGTGGTAGACCTGCTGTTCGACGGCGACCGCATGATCGAGCTGCCCGCCCCGCGCATCGACACCCGGAACACGCACGGCACCGGCTGCAGCCTGTCCTCGGCCATCGCCGCCTTGCTGCCCCAGCATGGCAGCAGTTTCAGGCCGGTCGAATCGGCCGTCCGCCAGGCACAGGACTGGCTGCGCGGCGCCATCGCCCGCTCGGGCGAACTGTCCGTGGGCCATGGACATGGCCCGGTGCACCACTTCCATGCGCTGTGGCCACGCTGAAACCCGTCATCCGCCCCTGCGCACCCACCCAATACCCTAGCCCCGGAGAGACACGCCCCATGAACGCCAACGAGAAATTCATTGCTGCAACCGCCCAGGTCGACGAAGCCGCCATCGCCCCGCTGCCCAACTCGCGCAAGATCTACGTCGAAGGCTCGCGCCCGGACATTCGCGTGCCGATGCGCGAGATCTCGCAAGCCGACACGCCGGTCTCCTCATTTGCCAACACTCGCGCCGAGCCCAATCCGCCGATCTTCGTCTATGACTGTTCCGGCCCCTACACCGACCCGGCAGCCAAGATCGACATCCGCTCCGGCCTGCCCGCGCTGCGCGCCGGCTGGATCGCCGAGCGCGGCGACACCGAAGAGCTTGCCGACCTTTCTTCCGAGTACGGTCGCATCCGCGCCGCAGATGCAAAGCTCGATGAACTGCGCTTCCCCGGCCTGCATCGCAAGCCGCGTCGCGCCAAGGCCGGCGCCAACGTCACCCAGATGCACTACGCCCGGCGCGGCATCATCACCCCGGAAATGGAATACATCGCCATCCGCGAGAACCTGCGCCGCGCCGAGTACATCGCGTCGCTGAAGAACGCCGGCCCCACCGGGCAGAAGATGGCCGCCGTGCTCGGCCGCCAGCACCCGGGGCAGAACTTCGGCGCCGCCATCCCCGCGGAGATCACCCCCGAGTTCGTGCGCGACGAGGTTGCCCGCGGCCGCGCCATCATCCCCGCCAACATCAACCACCCGGAAACCGAGCCGATGATCATCGGCCGCAACTTCCTGGTGAAGATCAACGCCAACATCGGCAACTCGGCGCTGGGCTCCTCGATCAGCGAGGAAGTGGACAAGATGACCTGGGCCATCCGCTGGGGCGGCGACACGGTGATGGACCTGTCCACCGGCAAGAACATCCACGAAACCCGCGAGTGGATCATCCGCAATTCGCCGGTGCCCATCGGCACCGTGCCGATCTACCAGGCACTTGAAAAGGTAGACGGCAAGGCCGAGGAGCTGACCTGGGAGATCTTCCGCGACACCCTGATCGAACAGGCCGAGCAGGGCGTGGACTACTTCACCATCCACGCGGGCGTGCTGCTGCGCTACGTCCCGCTCACCGCCAACCGCCTCACCGGCATCGTCTCGCGCGGTGGCTCCATCATGGCCAAGTGGTGCCTGGCGCATCACAAGGAAAGCTTCCTCTACACCCACTTCGAAGACATCTGCGAAATCATGAAGGCCTACGACGTGGCCTTCTCGCTGGGTGACGGCCTGCG
>JBAYOV010000071.1:0-13819 GCA_041678045.1 Rhodocyclaceae bacterium | reverse complement strand
TCGGTGGTTTGCCAGCAGCAAGATGTGTTCGGCGTGCGGACATGCGCTTGAAACGCTGCCCTTGTCCGTACGCGAGTGGGCGTGCCCGGTGTGTGGCGTGCGCCATGATCGTGACGTGAATGCTGCGATCAATCTGAAGAATATGGCCGTGAGTTCCACGGTTTCAGCCTGTGGAGAGGAAGGCGCTGGCCGCGCTCGCAAGAGCGCGGTGAAACCGGCCTCGGTGAAGCAGGAAGTCAGCTTTGTTCCTGTTTAGGCAGGAATGAGCAAGTCTGACGGAACGGTGCGTCAGGACGCGGTATCGCTGGGCACGGTGCCGGGAGTCAGGGTTTCCGGGGGAAGTGGGCCGGACTGTTCCTGCCGGACGGCATCGCCCGTCCCGTCGGCCCCGTCGGCCCCGTCGGTCGCATCGGGTTGCGTCTGCAGCCTGTTGTCCAGATGGCGGCGTTGCCCGAGTTCCACGCTAATGATGCTCGGGTAGTCATAGGCAGCGCCGGAACCGGCATCGACGGCCGCACCGATGAAGCCCCCGAACAGGATGTTGCCGAAGGCCATCCCCTTGGTGGCGGATGCGGCCGTGACGATGCCCGGTTCGTGGTCGTCCTTTTCGCAGCGCACATTCAGGTCGGCATACGAACGGCGTACGGTGACGGTCCCCGGCGAGGTGGCGTACCAGGCGCCCTTGTCGTTTTCCAGCTTGCATTGGGCACCGCTGACCGATTTGCCGTCGGCCATGGTCTGCACGCTCAGGCTCTGGTTGTGGCCGGTGACGATGGAGGCGCAGCCCGAGGACAGGGTCAGCGTGACCAGCGCCAGGGCGGTGAGTGCGGGACGTGTGTTCATGTGCATGTTTCCTCGTGTGTTGAATGAGAAAACAGTTTTTCATGACGCACTCATTCTGTCCGGTTTCGCAAGCTTGCGATGTTGTGCATGAAAATTGATTCAGGAATAGGTGAGGGTGTAGTGACCCAGCCCCATGGTGGCGTTTTTGCCGACATGCAGCCACTGGCCAAGCTGCAGCCAAGGTAGCAATGGGCCGATATCGCCCTCCAGCGTCCAGTCGCCGAGCACACCGCCCAAGGTCATTTCCCGCTGCTGGCGGCTGGAGTAGCGCGACCAGTCGTGCCAGTGCAGGTTGCGGTAATGGGCAAGGGCGTGAGCGTGCTCGACCAGAGCATGCACATCGGGTTGCTGTCCGGCGTGGCCGGCCTGCAGTCCGTGAAAGTCGTTCAGCAGGGTGATGCGTCGCAGCAGGTCGGCCATCAGCTTGCGCGGCTTCAGCGCGGCGGGGCGCAGGGGCGTGCCCTGTTGCTGCAGGCGCATCGGCGTTCGCATGTGCAGGGTCAGTTGCCGCGTGGTGTGTGCGTCCGGTTCCGGCAGGTGTACATGCGGGGCATGCCCGGCGATGGCGCTTTCCCCTTTGCGCCATATGCAGACCGGGTGCGTTCCGGTGGACGTTGCCTGTTGCCATTCGATGCTTTCCAGCGTGCCGCTTGCGCGCGTTCGTCCAAGCCCCTTCTCCAGCGCCTGCTGCAGGGCGAAGCTCACCAATGGAAGTTGTGCGGTGGCCTGCCCGATCAGCACCACGGCGAAGCTGAACGTGTCTCCGGCTTCGACCCGACGGGCGTCGGGCTCGGGCGGCTCGATCACGTAGGGGTTGGGGATGTGGCTGAACTGCTGCAACGCATGCGCCGCCGGGGCAGGGGCTTCGAACAGGCTGGCATAGGGGCAGGTGCCCCGCAAAGGACAGCCCTCGCAACTGCTTTGGCGGGTCATGCAGCTGACCTGTCGCAGCGCCGCCCCGAACTGCCCGCGCAGCAGCGAACCGGCATACTCGGGCAGATGCAGCGCGGTGTGCATGCGGAAGGTGAAGCGGTAGCGGGCGAGCAGCGCTGAAGCCATTGGGGCTGAGCTCATCGGGGCAAGCGTCATCGGGTGGCTCCCATGTTTCAAAGGTTGCGTACCCGTTTCAGGTTGTCCGCCAGAAAGGCATGCAGACGCTCTTGCGAGGCGGTGACCTGCTGGATTTCGGCAAAGCTGGAGCGGCTGCCATGCGCCAGGGCGTTGCGCAGTTCGCGCAGGTCGCGGTAAGCTGTCTGGGCGGGGGTCAGCGCCCTGGCGCGACCGGCGGCGCGGATTTCGCCATCGAGCGCTTCCTTGACCTCGCGGCGATGTTCGTAATTCATGGGGTCCAGCCCGCCGCGCAGTTGCACCAGTCGCGACACGATGGATTCGAAGCCCAGAGTGGCCGCACGAAGGTAGTCGCCACGCGCAAGATGCTGTTCGGCCAGGGTTTCCTGACGTTCGGTGTAGGTCTGCTGATCCACCCAGCGGGTGCGCTCGTCCAGCGCATCGTGGAACAGGGCAAACATCGCCGATTCGCTGCTGGGGCTGTGTTCGCGGAACTTGCGCAGGGGATTGCGTGCCTGGCCGACCTGGTTGGTGCGCTCCAGAAAGGCGGCCTGACGCAGCAACTGGCCGGCGTCCTTACGACCGGCCGCTTCGAACAGCGGAGCAAAGGCCGCGTAGTCGCCGTCCTTGTCGTAACTCGACAGGGCATCCACCCAGTCGAGCATGGCCAGCATGCCCTTCAGTCGCACGACCGGCACCGCGCCGCTTGCGGCATCTTTCATGTCATAGGCACCGTAGTAGATGTCATCGACCGTGATGCCCCGCACCTTTTCGAGAAAGCGTGCCGCCACCAGCGCCAGCATGGGCAGGTGACGGAAAGAGTGGGTGACGTCCATCGCCACCTGTTCGCCGGGGTGCAGGTGGGCGGCCAGTTGCCCCAGCAGGCGGGCCTGCCCGTCGGCGTCGCGGGCATAGTCGATGAGCACACAGTCGACAGCATGGCCAAGCCGTTCGGACAGGCGTGCAGCGTGCATGGCGAGCATTTCAGTGCTCACCCGGTCGCCCTCCACCGCGTCGATGAGTTCGAGCAGGGCCTCGTCGTGCTGGCCGGATTCGCGTTCGAAGAACACATCCCACATGCTGCCGGAGGTGCCGACCAGAATCAGCCGGTCTGGCTTCAGGTAGTCGGCCAGTGCCATGCCGAAGAAGGGGACGGTGCGGGAAAAGTCGCGGTCGAAGGCATAGCAGGCGTTGCGATAACCGTGCCGGGGGTCGTAATTGCCTTTGCCGAGAAAGCTGATGAGTGTGGTCATGGGGCGTGCCTGTGCAGAGAAGGGGTCAGTTGTGCGTGTCGGGCGCGGCGGATGTGGCGTCCGGGTACCGGGTTGGCGTGATCTGGTAGCCCTCCAGCCGGGCGTTGCAGCGCTCCAGCGCGTCCGCGTCCAGTTCGTGGCCGCGCAGGTCCGCAGGCAAGTCGAGGGTGAGGTGGACGTAGCGCGCGCCGCGCTCGCACACGCAGGCGGCCAGATGCACCGGCAGGGTGCCGATCACCGTGTCGCCGGCAGCCACGACGGCGGGGTCGAGGTGGGCCAGCTGGCGGTCGACGGCCAGCCCCTGGCGACGCGCCCAGTCGACAGCGCCGGGGTGGCGGGTGATGAACCAGGTGGTCATGCGGCGTCTCCGGCCAGGTCAAGGGCGTAGCCACGGGTGAGGTAGTCCTTGAGGAGGCGGCTGGCCCACTGGCGGAAGCGGATGCCTTCGCGGGATTTGACGCGGTAGCCGACAGAGATGATGACGTCGAGGTTGTAGTGCTCCTGGTGTCGCTGGACCGATCTGCCGCCCTCCTCCTGAACCGTTGCAAAATTTGCAACGCTTGCGTCGCGCTCCAGTTCCGCCTCGGCGAACACGTTGCGGATGTGGCGCGAGATGACCGATTTGTCGCGGCCAAAGAGTTCGGCGAGTTGGGGAAGGCTCAGCCACACGCTGTCCTTTTCGACGCGAACGTCGATCTGGCCGGAGACGGCTTCGAAGATGACGATGTCGGCCATGTCGCTCACCCTCCCCGCACGGTGGCAAGCCGTTCCTTCATCGCCTTTTCAGCCTTGCCTTCGATCTTGAAGCGTTGGCTCAGCCGCTTCCTGATTTCGCTGGCGAGGGCCTCGCGCTGCGGTTTGGCAAGGGGGGCAAGGGTGGCGACCTGGGTGTCGATCAGTTCCAGCGCCGGCGGCCAGTCCTTGCCGGATGTCGGTTGCAGGATGGGCGTTCCTGTGCGTGGGTCGGTGGGCAGGCTTGAAAGGTGGGCGTCCAGCCGCCCCAGCAGTTGCTGGTCCGGCGGCATCTTGCTGAGTGCTTCTTCGGCGTCACGCTTGTGGCGCTGCGCGGCTTCAGCTTCGCGCTTGGCCTCCCGTTCGGCCTGCGCCTTGGGGTCGATGCCGATCCGCCCGTAGCCCACCGCGCTTTTCGCACCGAAGCCCAGCCATTCGCCGGCGTGCTCGACGGCGGCGGCGAGCAGGGTTGACCAGTCGTGGCGCAGCGTGCCGGCCTCTTCAGGAATCAGCGCCGGGTTGCACTGCACATGCAGGGTGCATTCGCAGCCTGCCGCTACGGCGAGAAAGGGGATGGGGTTGGGTTGTTCGTTGGCGTGCGGGCTGCCGTTGCCTTGCAGGTAGCCGCTGTGGTGCGGGGTCATGATCTCCACTGCGAGCAGCGGCGCCTTGTCCCCGGCGGGCTGGAAGAAGAGGTCCCAGAACATCAGCGCGCCACGGGTGCGGGTGGCTTCGGTGTCGCCGGATTCGGTTTCGAGGCCGAACAGGATGTCGATGGCGCCTTTTGTCCAGCCCGCGCAGTCGCCCCATTCGCCGCTTTCCAGCTCTTCGGCGGCGCGGCGGATCACGCCCTTCACCCCGCTGCCGGCCAGATACGGCAGACCGTGCGGGTTGAGGAAGGCGAAGCCGTTTTCCAGCGGATGTTCGTTGCCCAACCCGGTGGCGAGCGGGGCGGTGAGGCGGGCGGGGTGGGTGAACACGCGGTCGCCGAGGCTGGCCGCCAGCGCGTGCTGGCGCTGGCAGAGCGCCTTGAGGGCGGCGCGGCTGTGCGCGGGCAGGCTGTCGGCCACCTTGCCGAAGAGCCCTGCCTTGCCATCCTTGGGAACCGAGAAGTTGTCCGTCCAGCCGTCGAAGTACAGGCCGAAGCGATGGCCGGGCGGGCAGTCGTCGAAGCGCGCGTTGCGGGTGAGGTAGTCGGGCAGGGCGTAGGTCATGGCCGGGTCCTCACAGTGCCGCAGCGAACTGGCGGATCCAGCGCAGGATCAGCAGGGCTTCGTCGGTGGCCTGGCGGTATTGGTCTGGTGTGAAGTCGAGCATCGTCTTCATGCCATATTCAAAGCCCATATCCCGGTCGGGGCCGCCATTCTTGACGCTGAGCCAGCGGCGGATATGTTCGGCCAACGCTTGGTGGTGGCGTTCATTCTTGCTATTCAAGAAAGCCAGCGTTTGCATCAGTCCATTGTTCATGATCAGGGCCGGTGCAGCTTTGGCGAGATTGCGGTATTTGTCACTGCATGCGCCGATGCCGCTCTCGGCGTATTGCCAGGCGTATTGGGCGCGTTTTTGCTCCAGCGTGGTCGTGGTGGGCTTGTTACTTTGTGCAGACGTGTTCATCGCGGTTCTCCCGGGTCAGAGGCAGCCAGTGCCGTTGACGACACGCGCGGCGACCAGCCCGCGCCCGGTGGTGGCGTCGCCGCCGACCTGCAGCAACTGGTCTTTGATTGCGTCGGCGACGTGCTTGAGGATCATCTCGGCCTGCAGTTCTCCCTTGCCGCTGCGCTCGCGGCTGGCCATCAGGCTGCCCAGCATCAGGGTTTCGGGGGGCAGGTTCTCGGTGTAGAAGAGGCCGGTTTTCGCGGCTGCGCCTGTGTCATTGTCGATGCGCACATGCGGTTCCACCACGGTGGCGTTCTTGCTGAACCAGTTGAAATCCTCGTCGGTCAGCAGCACGAGGTCACCGGCGAATTTTTTGCGGAAATAGGCGTGGGCCTCGCCTTCGGGCAGGGCGTTTTCGGCCAGCCAGCGCGCCACGGCAGCGAGTTTGTCCGTCTCACTTGGCTCGTAGCCGTACTCGAAGGCTTCCAGATGCAGCTTGTCGTTGCTGAGCAGTTGGGGGTTGGCGACGCAGCACGCCCCGGTGTTCGGCGCCGTGGGCACGGCAGGCATGCCCTTGATGCCCAACTGGGCGAGCAGGCGCGCGGCGCGGGCGAGCGCGTGGGCGCTGGTGGCGTACACATAGCCCTGCTTCACCGACCGCACCGGAAAGGCGACGAGCTGGGCATCGCCCAGGCTGACGGCGCCGGCGTGCAGGGTGCCGGCTTGCGATTCCGGGCCGAACAGGCGGTCGAGCAGCTTGTCGCCCGTTTCTTTGTCTTTCCAGTCCATGGCATGGAAGCGGTGGCGGATCGCCCCCTTGAGGCCGGAGCCGGGGAACACCGGGTGCTCGCAATGGCGCTCGCGGGCGATGGGATTGTCGATGAGGCCGAAGGCCTGGCCGGCGCCCATGTGGACCGGGCTGGTGGCATACAGGAAGAGGGCGGCGTGAGCTTGGAACATGGGTTTTCCTCGATGCGATTCAAAGGGTGACGGGGCGCAGATAACCGGTTGCGGCGGCGTCCAGGCGGTGGTCGTTGGTCCAGAATTCTTCGCAGCCGGCGGCGATGGCGGCGGCGAGATGGAGTGCGTCCGGTGTTTTCAGGCGATGGCGGGCGCGTAGTTCGGTGGCGAGATCGAAGACCCGACGCGAGGGGGTGACCCAGAGCAGGCCCGGAGTGGAAAAAAACCGCTCGTAGCGAGCCAACAGGGTGTTGTCGCCTTGACGCAATGGGCCAACCCGACATTCGAGCCGGGTCAGCTCACTGACCGCAAAGCTGGGCCGCGCACTGCACAACCAGGTGTCTCGCAGCCGTGGCCACAGCTCAGGATGCTGTTCTACGGCGTAAATCACCATGCAGGTATCGGGATAGACACGCATCAGTCGTCGTCTCCCCACGCATTGCGTTCCTCGGCGATCTGGGCTTCGATCTGCTCGCGTGTGCGTCTGGTGGGTGGCTGGGTTTCCAGCCAGTGAAACAGTTCGTCGAGGCTTTCAGCAGGGGCCGGATTTTTCTCAACGACAGTCACAACGACTTCCACCTGGAGTCGTTCTGCAGGAAAGTCGTCCGGCAAGTTGATCTCCAGGTGTCGGTTGGCATCCGTTTCGGCCAGGGTTCGGTAGAGCTGCATGGGTTCAGTCCTCTTCGATTTCGAAAGCTTTATTGCGTTGAATCACAGGTAGACAGAGCAAGCAGGCAGGCGTTGAACCCTTCGGCGCGGCGGGCGGGGTCGGGGCAGGGCAGGCCGTTGCGCTGGAGGGCGTCGAGCGCGGCGGGGTCGCCCTGGAAGTCGTCCAGCCAGTAGACGCTGCCGGCGGGCGCAGCGCGCAGCGCGGGTTTGGGCTGGCGGCGGGCGACATCCCAGCCGGAGACGGTTTCCAGCCGGGGTACGGCGGCGCACACCAGCCGGGCCGACGCGCCGTGGAAGTGCCAGCGCCCATCGCCTGTGCCTTCCATGCCGGGCAGGCGCCAGCCTTCCGGAAAGATGCCGGGGCTGGTGAGGAGCAGGCGGAAGCGCCCGGCGCGCGCCAGCGTGGCGCTGTCGACGGTCGGCAGCGTGCAATGCGCCGGGCGCACCCGCGCCGCGTGACCGTCGCCGCCGAAGCGCAGCAAACCTTTTTGCGGCAGCACGCCGTCCGCGCCCTGCACGCGCGCAACGAAGGCAACGCCGGGTTTGAGGGCGATGGCTTCGCTGGTGTAGAGCTGGCCTTCCGCGACGGTGGCGGTGCCGGCTTCGAGCGCGATGCCCAGCCGGGGATCGAGCGTCCACAGGGCGGAGGCGGGCAGCCAGTGGTTTTTATCCTTGTCGAGCGCTTCGCCGCGCTGCCACGCAAGGATGCCGGCTGCGGTGAGCCACAGCCCGCCCTTGGGCTTGCCGGTTTCGGGCTGGCGCAGGGTGGGGGTGCGCGGCAAGGGGTGGCTGTTGGCGAGCGCGGGGTGCAGGGCGGTGGGCTGCAGCGCGGTGGCGCGCCCATCCTGATCGATGCTGAGGTCGGCGGGCAGCGGCAGCAGGGGTTCGAACGTGGGGGCGTCGTCGGTGCCGGTGTGGCGGGCGAGGCCGAAGTGGGCGAGGCGGAAGGTGCCGGGCGCGTCGACGCGGCCAAGGCTGGCGGCCAGCGGCGGCTTAAGGTCGGCACGGCCGGCGGCAAAGGCAGCCGGGTCGATTTTTGCATCGGCGAGGACGCGGCTGCGCAGCGCACCGGCGGCCACCGAGGGCCAGGGCGGCATCAGCGCCTCGCCGTGGCTGCCGGCGTCGGCAAAGAGCTTGTTGCCGCGCAGGATGAGCACGTCCAGCGGTTCGATGAGCAGGGTGTCGGTCGAGTGCGGCATGGGTCAGTGCTCCTGGGCGGTCGGCAAGTTCTTGTGGGCGCGGCTTTCGCGGGCGAGGAATTCGGCCACCGCGAGCACGTCGGCGATGACCTTGTCGGGGGTGATGGCGGAATCAGTATTGACCAGCCGGGGGTGGAGGGCGAGGGTGGCAAGCTTGTCGCCGTATTCGTCGGCCAGATGTTCCCGCGCGCCCTGACGCTTGAGGCGATGGGACAGATTGCGCGCGATCAGCGGATGCAGCGCGGCCTTCTCCATCTGCACCGGCAGGTGCGGCATCCAGCCCTGGGTGACGTAAGCGGCCTTGCGCGAGGTGTCGTCGCCGGCAAAGAGTGCGGTAAGGCTGGCGAGGATGTTCATGGGGGAGTCGTCGAGCGTGGGCGTTTCTCCCTTTTTGGGTTCGTCCAGCCGCCACGGCAGGGTCAGTTCGGTGGCGCCGCCGCCGCGCTTCATCAGGGTGATGGCGAAGGCGTCGCGCCCGCCCTTGTTCTTGGCGCGCTTTTCGGCTTCCCGCAGCCGCCTCAGCACCGCGCCGAGCGGGGCGGTGTGGTGGGCGATCACCGCCCCCGCGCTGGCGGTGGCGTATTCGCCCATCAGGCGCAGCAGACGTCCGTTGAGCTGGGCATGGCCGCCGCCAAGCTGCAGATTGGTCAGATCAAGCTGCAGGGACTGGGCCAACGCACTGGGGGCTTCGGGTTGTGCTGGATCATGCAAGGGCAGCCCACTGTAGGCCGCGCGCAGCAGGGTGAGGCAGGCGAGCAGGTCGTCGACCGCCACCAGCGCCATCACGTCGTCGCCGCCGGCATACAGCAGCTTGCCCTTGCAGCGGTTCTCCACGATGTCTTGCGCCAGCGTCAGCGCAAAGCCGTTGAGCGCGCTGGAAATGGCCATGTGGCGGCTGGGGGAGACAGCGCGCTTGGCCTCCAGGTAGGCCAGATGTTCCGGGCGGGTGAAGTGGGCCTTCATGCGCTCTCGGATCTGCGGATGGAAGGTGTCGCGGGTGGGCAGCAGTTTGTCTTCGTCGGTGCCGGAAATCCACGCGCCCATCTTGTCGCCGTCGAGCAGGATCAGCGCGTAATAGGCTTCGGGCTTGTCGCAGGGTTTGCCACCAAACAGGGTGCGGACGAGGTCCGCGCTTTCGTTGCGGGCTTCGGGGTCGTCGGAGCTGTCGTTTTCCATCAGCGCGGGCAGGGCGCGGGCGAGGCGGCGCTGTTCGGCGTTGAAGTCCTTGCCCTTCATCAACGTGCGCATCAGGCGGCGCGGCAGGGCGGCGTAGTCGAGCGTGCCGTCGCGTTCGGCTTCGTCGGCCTTCACCAGCAGTGCGCGCCCGGCCTTGCAAATGGGGGCACCTTCGGTCAGCCAGCGCCCCAGCGAGGTCGATACCGCCAGCGTGTGGGTGGACACCACGAAGCGGCGCACGTCGATGTCGCACCCGCCCAGTTCCTGTTCGACAAACCAGCGCGGCCACATGCGCTTGAGCATGGCCAGCGCCGACAGGTGTTCGCCCTTGCGGCTGAGGCCGGGGCGCTTCTTGATGGCGCGGTGCCAAAGGGTGTCTGCCGGTCGGCTGCCCTTGGGAATCTCCAGGTGTTTGCGGTCGTGGGTGAGCCATTCGGCCTCGCCGGTGAGGTCGCAGCGGTAGCCCTGTTCGCCGCAGTTGGGGCGCTGGGGGGCGACGCGCACGCTCTTGGCGCTGGCGGCGACGCGGTCGAGCAGTTCGTAGAGGGCGGGGTAGAGCACGCCGGCGTTGGGCCGGTAGAAGCGCGTGCCTTCGAGATCGAGCGGCTTTTGCAGGCGCTGCCAGGTGGGGCTGGCGAGAAAGCCGCCGTTGCCGAAGAAGGGTTCGCCGGCGCTGCGCAGTGCGGCGACGTCCGGTGCCGGGTCGCCGTCCTTCACCAGCGGGGCGAAGGGCACGGCGGCCCAATGCACTTCCGGAAAACCGTCGAGCTGGGCGGCAAGCTGGGCGTGGCAGGGCAGCTCGGGTGTATCGGCGATGCCGGCGTCCTTGAGCAGTTCGGCGAGCATGCCTTGTGCGGTGTCGCGCACGAAGTCGCGCACGGCCTGGGTGACCGCTTCGGCCAGTTCTTTGGCCTGACCTGCGGGCACGATGGCGACCAGCTTGTTGGGCAGCGCGGCGGCGAACAGCGGGTTGGCGTCGGTGCGATTCGACTCCTTTGCCCATTCGCACTGATTGAAATGATCGGCATTGACGCCCATCTCGTCGCGCAGCCACAGGTCCACCAGCGGCACGCCGCGCAGTTGCGGGAAGATCACCGCATCCGGGCCGAGGCGTTCGCAGATCACCTTCAGCCCCGCCCATGCGATGCGCGACAACAGGTGCGAGCCGGCCCACAGGTCGGAGGTGGTGCGCGCCTGGGCGATGAAGTCCTGCACCGGGCCGAAGGCCATCGACAGCAGCGCCGGGTTGGCGTTTTCATCCGCCGCAAACGACGAGGCAAACGCGGCAGACAGGTCGAGGTGGGTCCAGATGGTGTGGTCCGGAATGCGGGTGTCGGCGGGCAGCAACTGCCACAGCGCGCGCAGCCCGTCGGCGTCGATCTCGGGGCCGAAGCGCCAGAAGGCGAGCGCGCTGCGGCGCGGGTCGGGCTGGCCGCTGGCGTCGCGCTCGATCAGGGACTGGAAGTGCGCGGTGGAGGCGGCCTTGATGTGGGCGGCGTCGATGTCGAGCTTCTTCAGATCGAATTCGGTGCCGGAGAGCGGGTGGATGAGCACCGGGTTCTGGTCGAAGCGCACCTGCGTCCACGCGGCGTAGCGGCCGTCCTTGTCGCTGCGCGGAAATTGCGGCCGGTCGGCGGCGCTGGCCCAGTGGTCGGCGCGCTCCACATGCGCGGCAAACGTTTTCGGCAGGCCGGCGGGGAAGAGGGTGCGCTGCAGTGCGCGCACGGTGCCGCCTTCGTGGCCGGCGGGGTCGCGCAGCAGCACGAGCGCCTTTTCGGCGGGGTCGTGGGTCCAGGCGGCGAGCTTGGCGAGCCAGATGTTTTGCGTGATGTCGGTCATGGCGGGGTCCGGGTCAGTCGAGACGGGCGAGCGTGGGTTGGTCGTCGAGGAAGCGGTACACCTGTTGCCAGGTGTCGAGCAGACCGCGCAGGCCGAGGTTGTCGTGGGGCAGGGTGGGCTTGCAAGGGGTGTGGTAGATGAGCGCGCGCAGGGCATCGCCTTCGCGGTGGAGCTTGAAACGCAGGGTGTTGGCGAGGCGGGCGTTGTTACCCCAGTCGCGAACCGAGTGATTGGTGACGGGATAGGCCAACAGATGCCGTCCTTGCGGCTCGCGATGAGGCTGGCCGCCTACGAATCCAAGGTCATGGCGAAAGTTGATCTTGGTCCGGGCAAGAAATTTCATTGCAGCATGCCAGTCACCGAACGTCTCGCCGCTGCGCCACACCAGCATCCCCTTGGCGTCGCTGCCGATGGCGTGCGGCCAGTCGAGCGTGAGGCAGTCCCGCAGCGCGCGGGTGCAGCCGCTGTTTTCGAGGGCGGCGCGGGAGAGGGCCGGCAAGTCCGGGGTGCCTTCCGCTGCCGTCCACAGCAGCGAACCCCAGCCGTTGCGGCTGCGCCCGCCGATGGTGCCGAACCAGTGGGCGAGGGTGAGGGCTCGCTCCAGGTCGGGTTGCTCGGTGTCGGGCAGGGCGAGGCGGAGCGTGTTCGTTTCGTCGGCTTGCAGGGCGGCGCCGTTCTTGAGTCTGGTTCCTTGCTGGAAGACGAGGGGGCCGTAGCCAAGGTAAAGCTCGCTGCCGACCGGGCGCAGTTTGCCGGTGTTGCGATCCTTCACCTCGGGATGTGTGACACGGCTTTCGCCGGTGGGCCAGGTCTTGCACTGCCCTTCGTGCCAGTGCGCCAGCGCCAGCCGGATATTGCTCTTCTGATTGTTGCCGTCAGCCTGATCGGCGGCGGTGCCGAACAGGGTGGTTTCGTGGGTCTTGATGCGCTGGACGTCGTAGCCGGCATCGCGCGCCACCGCGATCCGCCACCATTCGCGGATGAGCGCCTTCAGCGGCGGGGTGCGCCACACGCCTTTCTGGTCGGCGTTGCCGAGAAAGGCCGGACTGGCGAGGGTGAGCTGGTAGCGGTGTTTGAGCATGTCGGAAGTCCTGGTGAGGGGCTGCGATGAGGTGTGCACGGTTTGTTGGCTGGAGTCGAGTTTAACCGCTTGTTGTATGACCCGTGTGTGATGGGTTACTCACTTTGGGTCTGGATGGCGATCTTGTCGGCGTCGATGTTCATGCGGTAAAGGCGCGGACGGACGGCGCCGTCGTCGATCAGCCGGGTGCAGGTGGTGAGGTCGAGATGCTTGTGCAATGAGCGGCGCAGTTTCGACAGCTGCGATGAAAAATATTCGCCGTCCATGCCCCGGCGCAGTGCCCGTTCGGTTTTCGACAGGTCGGCCATCGGGCCGGCGATGTTGCGCAGTTCGGCCAGCAGACGCTGTGCCCAGGCAGAGTCGTAGACCCCCTTTGCCGGGGCTGTGAGCGGGGGCAGGCGATGCATGGCGCGACGTGCGAAAACGCACAGCAGGGCGAGTTCGCTGGGCGGCAGGGTGAAGTGCTTGCCATGGGTGCGGACTTCGCGGCTGCTCAGGGTGATTTCAAGCGACGCCGGCGCCACACCGGCGCGCGCCGCCTCCACCGTTCCACGATAGCTTGCCCGACCCTGCAGCAGGGCCTGGGGTAGACCGTGGCGCAGGCTGACGAAAGGGATTTCGGCCAGGCTGACGTGGGCGTCGCATGTGTCGGCGAGGGTGCGCTCGCGGGTTTCGATGACCTGGCTGTAGGGCGTGGGGTAAAAGAACTCCCAGCTGCTTTCGAAAGGTTCGGAGACGATGACATGCGACAGACGATCTTGCGGGCGGCCGAACAGCGACAGTGCATACCCGAGCAAAAAGCCCATGGTCTTGCGGCCTCCTGCAATCGACACATGCAGCGCAGTGTCGGCGTCTGCGGTGAGTGCCCGGACCTGTTCGGTGATGAAGTCGGCACAGGCGAGGTTGTCTTCCGGGCTGCGGATGTCTTCCAGCGCCTGACCGGTTGCATCGTGGATGATGTGGATGCAGTCGGAGGTGAAGTGAATGGGCGGCAGGTGATAGTCCTTGCGCAGGCGATGAAACCAGCCGGGATGCTCGCTGAGCAGTGCGAGCCGGGCGCGCTGCGCCCCTTCGCGGGTGGTGATCAGATGGATTTCGCTGGGCACGAACGGACCGTCCTGACGGGTGGCCAGGGCGAAAAGGGTTTCGGTGACGATTTGTGGCGACAGGCCGGTGACGGCGAGCAGGATGCGCCGGGTGAAGGGCTGGGCGCAGGGGGCGTCGGAATGCGCAGGGGCGGTGTCGTGCGGCATGATCGGTCGAGGGACGATAGCTGTCCAATGGCTTTGATCAGCCGATCTTAGCTGCAGTGTGCCGCTTCACGGCATATCGCAAGCTTGCGATGTGAACGTGCAGGCGGAAAGGAGAGAAAAAGAAGGGGACTGGGACTGGGACTGGGGCAC
>JBAYOV010000070.1:0-14165 GCA_041678045.1 Rhodocyclaceae bacterium | reverse complement strand
GATGTCGTTGTAGCCGTGGTAGATGATGTCGTTGTCATCGACCGAGGCGTTCAGGATCGGGAACTTCTTCAGCGCGGCCACGGCGGCCTTCTCGAAGAAGCCCATGAAGCCCAGACGCACGCCATGCGCCTTCTCGAACTTGTCGCCGTACTGCTTGCGCAGGGCCATGATCGGCGCCATGTTCACCTCGTTGAAGGTGGTCAGGATGGCGTTCTCGTTCTTCGACTGGATCAGACGCTCGGCGATGCGCGCGCGCAGGCGGGTCATCGGCACGCGCTCTTCCGGACGGTCGCCGGTGGGCACGGCCACGGCAGGCGCTGCCGGACGGGCCTGGGCGGCCACGGCGTCTTCCTTGGTCACGCGACCACCACGACCGGAGCCGGCCACATCCGCAGCGGCAATGCCCTTCTCGTCGAGAATCTTGCGTGCAGCCGGGCTGGCGGTACCGGCCGGTGCAGCGGTCGGAGCGGTCACGGCCTGCACCGGCTCGGCAACCGGTGCCGAGGCGCCAGCGGCCTTGGCTTCGGTGTCGATCTGGGCAATCAGCTCGCCCGAGGTCACGGTGTCACCGTCCTGCTTGATGATCTTGACCAGCACGCCATCGGCCGGGGCCGGCGTCTCGAGCACGACCTTGTCGGTCTCGATGTCGATCAGGTTCTCATCGCGCGACACGGCGTCGCCTTCCTTCTTGTGCCACGACACCAGGGTCGCTTCGGACACGGACTCGGACAGCTGCGGTACTTTGACTTCGATCAGCATGGATTTTTCTCCCAATGTGTTTTATCAGTGCGGGAACTGCGGTGTGGTTTCCTGGATCGGGCCGAAGGCATGCTCGATCACCGCCTTCTGCTGCTGGTTGTGCTTGGCGTAATAGCCGACAGCCGGCGACGCAGCGGCCGGACGGCTGACGAGCAGCAGCTTGCGCTTGGTGCCGAGCACGTTGACCAGATGCTGGCGCGAGGCGAGCCAGTACCAGGCGCCCTGGTTGCGCGGCTCTTCCTGGCACCAGACAACTTCCTTGGCGTTCGGGAACTGCTCGATGGCCTTGGCAAATGCGCTCTCGGGGAAGGGATACAGCTGCTCCACACGCACCAGCGCAGTGTCGGTGATATTGTTCTCGCGACGGTGCGCCAGCAGCTCGTAGTAGATCTTGCCCTGGCACAGCACCACGCGCTTGACCTTCTTCGGATCGAGCTTCTCGATCTCCGGAATCACCGTCTGGAAGTGACCATTGGCCAGCTCGTCGATGGTCGAAATCGCTTCCTTGTGACGCAGCAACGACTTCGGCGTGATGATGATCAGCGGTTTGCGCAGGCGGCGCACCATCTGGCGACGCAGCAGATGGAAGATTTGCGCTGGTGTGGTCGGCACGCAGATCTGCCAGTTGTTTTCAGCCGCCATGTTCATGAAGCGCTCGGGACGGGCCGAGGAGTGCTCCGGGCCCTGCCCCTCGTAGCCATGCGGCAACATCATCACCAGACCCGACAGACGGCCCCATTTGGCTTCGCCGGAACTGATGAACTGATCGATCACCACCTGGGCGCCGTTCACGAAATCGCCGAACTGGGCTTCCCACACCACCAGCTCGTTGGGCTCGGCCGTGGAGTAGCCATATTCGAACGCCAGCAGTGCCTCTTCCGAGAGTACCGAGTCAAAGCACTGGAAGCGCGCCTGACCGTCCTGGATGTGCTCCAGCGGCTTGTAGGTGCCCTCGTCCCAGCGTTCGCGCTTCTGGTCGTGCAGGGCGGCGTGACGGTGGAAGAAGGTGCCCCGGTTGACGTCCTCGCCCGAGATGCGCACACCGTAACCCTGTGCCAGCAAACTGGCGTAGGCCAGGTTCTCGGCCATGCCCCAGTCGAGCGGCAACTCCCCACGAGCCATCGCCGCGCGGTCGTCGATGATCTTCTTGACCCGCGAATGCAGCGAAAAACCGTCCGGAATCGTGCTCAGACGCTCGCCCAGACGTTGCACTTCCTGCGGCGGAATGGCGGTGACGGCCTCATCGGTGTAGGGCTGCTTGAGGAAAGGGGTCCAGTCGACTGCATACTGGCGGTTGTGGCCGGACAGCACCGGGTTGTACAGCAGCTCGCCACGGTCCAGATGCTCGCGGTACTCGGCGATCATCTTATCGGGCTCATCGGCCGTGATGCTGCCCTCGGCGACCAGGCGGTCGGCATAGAGCTTGCGGGTGCCCGGGTGCTTTTGCACGCTGCGGTACATCAGCGGCTGGGTCACCATCGGCTCGTCCTGCTCGTTGTGACCGAGCTTGCGGAAGCAGACGATGTCGACCACCACGTCCTTCTTGAACTCCTGACGGAACTCGATCGCCAGCGCGGTGACGAAGGCCACGGCCTCGGGATCGTCGCCGTTCACATGGAATATCGGCGCCTCGACCATCTTGAAGATGTCGGTGCAGTACAGCGAAGAACGGTAGTCGCGCGGATCGGAGGTGGTGAAGCCGATCTGGTTGTTGATGACGATGTGCATCGTCCCGCCCGTGCCGTAGCCCCGGGTCTGGGAGAAGTTCAGCATCTCCTGGTTCACGCCCTGGCCGGCCACGGCAGCGTCGCCGTGGATCAGCACCGGCAAGACTTCGCGCTTGTCCGTATCGCCACGGCGCACCATGCGCGCGTACACCGAACCGGCCACCACCGGATTGATGATCTCGAGGTGCGAGGGGTTGAAAGCCAGCGTCAGGTGCATCGGGCCACCCGGGGTCATCACATCGCTGGAAAAGCCCATGTGATACTTCACGTCGCCGGCGGTCAGGTCGGCAGCCGCCTTGCCTTCGAACTCGGAGAACAGCATCGAGGGCGACTTGCCCAGGGTGTTGACCAGCACGTTCAGACGGCCACGGTGAGCCATACCGATCACCGTCTCGGCCACGCCGAGGCTGCCCGCCACGCGGATGATCTCGTCCATCGCCACGATGGCCGACTCGCCGCCTTCGAGCGAGAAGCGCTTCTGGCCGACGTACCTGGTATGCAGGTAACGCTCAAGCGTCTCGGCAGCGGTGGTACGCTCGAGAATGCGCTTCTTCATTTCGACCGAGAACTTCGGCGTGCCCCGCACGCTCTCCAGGCGACTCTGGATCCAGCGCTTTTGCTTGATGTCCGAGATGTACATGTACTCGGAGCCGATCGAACCGCAGTAGGTCTGACGCAGGGCTTCGAGGATCTCGCGCAGCGAGGCATGCTCGGTGGAAAAACCATGGAATGAGCCAACGTTGAACTGCTTGTTCAGGTCGGCTTCGGTGAAGCCGTAGTAGGACGGCTCCAGTTCGGCGATTTCGGGCCGCTCGGTGCGCTTGAGCGGATCGAGGTTGGCCCAGCGGTTGCCGAGAAAACGGTAGGCATTGATCAGCTGCAGCGTGCTCACCTGACGCTGGTCGTCAGCGCCTGCAGCCACCGTGCGCACGCGCCCCTGCCTGGCCATCTGGGCAAAGGCTTCGATCACCGGGCCATGCGCCACGTCGCGGGAAGCCGCGCCGGCCTGTGCCTGCAACTTGTCAAAATACGCCCGCCAGCCTTCCGCCACCGAG
This sequence comes from Rhodocyclaceae bacterium, assembly GCA_041678045.1. Lineage (GTDB taxonomy): Bacteria > Pseudomonadota > Gammaproteobacteria > Burkholderiales > Rhodocyclaceae > UBA2357. The sequence continues at coordinate 10,624 of JBAYOV010000070.1, read as the reverse complement.
GCCGGATCGGCGAGATACTGTTCGTACAATTCCTCCACGAACGGCGCATTGCTTCCGAACAAATGCGATGTGGATATGCTCTCTTTCATCATGTCTTGCCACCTGTTGGCTTTCTGGTGCTTCAAACGTTTCGGCGGATGAATGTACGTTCCGGTCAACGATGCGAAAACGGGATGACTGCCGAGGCAGCCATCCCGCAGCGATCAGATCCGGATTTCTCTCCCGACCCTCTCCGCCATGTTCTGATCAGCGCTGCGCGATCGACGGCACGTCCCTGCGGGCGGCACCGACGTAGAGCTGACGCGGACGGCCGATCTTGTACTCCGGATCGGTGATCATTTCTTCCCACTGGGTGATCCAGCCGACCGTACGGGCCAGGGCGAAGATGCAGGTGAACATCGAGGTGGGGATGCCCAGCGCCTTCTGCACGATGCCCGAGTAGAAGTCGACGTTCGGGTAGAGTTTCTTCTCGACGAAGTACGGGTCTTCCAGCGCGATCTTCTCAAGCTCCATCGCCAGCTTGAACAGGCGATCGTTTTCCAGTCCGAGTTCGGTCAGCACTTCGTTGCAGACCTTCTGCATCAGCTTGGCGCGCGGGTCGAAGTTCTTGTACACGCGGTGACCGAAGCCCATCAGCTTGAAGCTGTCGTTCTTGTCCTTGGCGCGCGCGATGTACTCGCCCACGCGGGACACGTCGCCGATTTCTTCCAGCATGTTGAGGCAGGCTTCGTTCGCACCGCCGTGCGCGGGGCCCCACAGGCAGGCGATACCGGCCGAGATGCAGGCAAACGGGTTGGCGCCGGAGGAGCCGGCCAGACGCACGGTGGAGGTCGAGGCGTTCTGCTCATGGTCGGCGTGCAGCGTGAAGATCACGTCAAGCGCACGCACCAGCACCGGGTTCGGCTTGTATTCCTCGCACGGCGTGCCGAACATCATGTGCATGAAGTTGGCGGTGTAGTCGAGGTCGTTCCTCGGATACATGAAGGGCTGGCCGGTGTTGTACTTGTAGGCCATGGCAACGATGGTCGGCAGCTTTGCGATCAGGCGATTGATCGACACGCTGCGATGCTCGGCATCGGAGAAGTCCATCGCATCGTGATAGAAGGCAGACAGGGCACCCACCACGCCCACCATGACGGCCATCGGGTGTGCATCGCGACGGAAACCGTTGTAGAAGCGGGTCAGCTGGTCGTGCACCATCGTGTGATTCTTGATGGTGGTCTCGAAGTCGGCTTTCTGCTGTGCATTGGGCAGTTCGCCGTTCTTCAGCAGATAGGCCACTTCCATGAAGTTGCACTGTTCCGCAAGCTGTTCGATCGGATATCCACGGTACAGCAGCTCGCCCTTGTCACCGTCGATGAAGGTGATCGCAGACTTGCAGCTGGCAGTAGACAGAAAACCGGAGTCATAGGTGAACAACCCGGTCTTGCCCCCGAGAGTGCGGATGTCGATCACGTCCTGTCCGTGAGTGCCGGTCATCACCGGAAACTCGACGGTCTTGCCATCGACGTTTAACGTTGCTGTGCGTTCTGTGCTCATAGCTTATCCCTTATGTTGCTTGCCCTTAAATACAAAACAACGAATCGCTCCACCCGACTGCCGCGTCATGTGCGACGCAGCATGTCGAGTATCTCCCTCCAGCGATCATCCTCGCATGCCTTGCTTCCGTTGACCATGGCCCAGAGGTCATGGTCTTCGGTACGCAATACCTCATCGAGAATCGCCAGCTGGCGCTCGTCCAGCTGATCGAAATCCCGTTCGAGGAAGCGCGCAAACACCAGATCGAGTTCGAGCAAGGCCCGTCGACACTGCCAGCGCACGCGCCCCCTGTTGATGGTCATACCGCCCTCGCAACCATCATGTCCTTGATCTTGCCGATCGCGCGGGTCGGATTCAGACCCTTCGGACAGACATCGACGCAGTTCATGATGGTGTGGCAACGGAACAGCCGGTACGGATCTTCCAGATTGTCGAGACGCTCGCCGGTGGCCTGGTCGCGGGTGTCGGCAATGAAACGGTAGGCCGCCAGCAGGCCGGCCGGACCGACGAACTTGTCCGGATTCCACCAGAACGACGGGCACGAGGTCGAGCAGCAGGCACACAGGATGCACTCGTACAGACCGTTGAGCTCCTCACGGTCTTCGGGCGTCTGCAGGCGCTCGCGCTCCGGCGCAGGTTCGTTGTTGATCAGGTACGGCTTGATCGAGTGGTACTGCTTGAAGAACTGGGTCATGTCCACGATCAGGTCGCGGATCACCGGCAGTCCGGGCAACGGACGCAGCACGATGGTGTCGGGCAGCTCGGCAACGCTGGTCAGGCAAGCCAGACCGTTCTTGCCGTTGATGTTCATTGCATCGGAACCGCACACCCCCTCACGGCAGGAGCGACGGAAGGACAGGCTGTCGTCCTTCGCCTTCAGGCGCACCAGCGCATCCAGCAGCTTCTTGTCGGTGGCTTCCAGCTCGACCGAGATGTCCTGCATGTAGGGCTTCTCGTCCTTGTCCGGATCGTAGCGGTAGATCTTGAAATTAACAGTACGCTTGCTCATTGTGTGATTCTCCGGCGATCAGTACGTGCGCTTGGCAAGCGCGATCGGCTGGGTGTCCTGGTTCAGCGGATTCAGGTTCACCGGCTTGTAATCCAGGCGGTCGCCTTCGCTGTACCACAGCGTGTGCTTCAGCCACTCATTGTCGTTGCGACCGTTCGGGAATTCGGCGGTGTCCGGCGCATCGTCACGCACATGTGCACCGCGCGACTCCTTGCGGGCTTCGGCCGACACGATGGTGGCGCGGGCCACTTCGATCAGGTTGTCGAGTTCCAGCGCTTCCATGCGTGCGGTGTTCCAGACCTTGGACTTGTCCTTGATCTCGGTGTGCTTGGCACGCTCGGCCACCTCGGCAATCTTCTGCACGCCTTCCTTGAGCAGGTTGTCGAAACGGAACACACCGGCATGCTTCTGCATGGTGCGGCGCATTTCCAGGCCCACGTCGAACACGCTCTCGCCGTTGGTCTGCGACTCCAGGCGGGCAATGCGCGACAGCGAGAAATCGGCTGCATCGGCCGGCAGCGGACGCAGGCTCAGGTTGCCGCTCTTGAAGTCCTCGACCACGGTCTCGCCCGCCGACTTGCCGAACACCAGCAGATCGAGCAGCGAGTTGGTGCCCAGGCGGTTCGCGCCATGCACCGATGCGCAGGCACACTCGCCTGCAGCGTAGAAACCGACCACCGGAGCGTTCGGGTTGCCGTCCTTCGGCACCACGACCTTACCCTTGTAGTTGGTCGGGATGCCGCCCATCTGGTAGTGGCAGGTCGGCACGACCGGAATCGGCTCCTTGATCGGATCGACACCGGCAAACTGGATCGCGATCTCACGAATGCCCGGCAGGCGCTTCATGATGGTCTCGGGTGCCAGGTGGGTGATGTCGAGCAGCACGTAATCCTTGTCCGGACCGCAGCCGCGACCTTCGTTGATCTCGGTGGTCATCGCACGCGACACCACGTCACGCGAGGCCAGATCCTTCAGGTTCGGTGCATAGCGCTCCATGAAACGCTCGCCGCTGCTGTTGCGCAGGATGCCACCCTCGCCGCGCACGCCCTCGGTGATGAGCACACCCGCGCCGGCCACGCCGGTGGGGTGGAACTGCCAGAACTCCATGTCTTCCAGCGGAATGCCCGCACGTGCGGCCATGCCCACGCCGTCGCCGGTGTTGATGAAGGCGTTGGTGGAGCTGTGGAAGATGCGACCGGCACCGCCGGTGGCGAAGATGGTGGCCTTGCAGTGGAAGATGCAGACTTCGCCGGTTTCCATTTCCAGCGCGGTCACGCCGAGCACGTTGCCTTCGCTGTCGCGGATCAGGTCAAGCGCCATCCATTCCACGAAGAACTGGGTGTTGGCGCGCACGTTGCGCTGGTACAGCGCGTGCAGCATCGCGTGGCCGGTACGGTCGGCGGCGGCACAGGAGCGCATCACCGGCGACTGGCCGTAGTTCATCGAGTGACCGCCGAACGGGCGCTGGTAGATCTTGCCGTTGTCGGTACGGTCGAAAGGCATGCCGTAGTGTTCGAGCTCGATCACCACCTCGTTGGCCTTGCGACACATGAATTCGATCGCATCCTGGTCGCCCAGCCAGTCCGACCCCTTCACGGTGTCGTACATGTGCCAGTGCCAGTTGTCTTCGGTGGAGTTGCCCAGCGAAGCGGCCACACCGCCCTGCGCCGCCACGGTGTGCGAGCGGGTCGGGAAGACTTTGGTGAGAACGGCGGTCTTCATACCCGCCTCGGACAACTGCAGTGCTGCACGCAGACCGGCGCCACCGGCACCCACGATCACTGCGTCAAAGGTACGCTTGACTACACTCACGCTCAAAGCCTCCAAAGAATCTGCGCAGCCCAGCCGGCGTAGCCGATGAGCAGGAAGAGAACCACAAGATGCAGCGCCAGGCGAATGCCGGTCGGCTTGATGTAGTCCATGAAGATGTCACGCACGCCAATCCAGGCATGGTAGAACAGGGCCATGAAGAACAGGAAGGTCAGGAAGCCCATCAGGCCGCCGGAGAACATCGCCGACCAGTGCTCGTGACTCATTTCCGGCAGGGCCAGGGCCTTGAACGCGAAGATCACGGTGTAGATCACCATGAACATCGCGGTGGCGCGCTGACCGATCCAGTCGCGCAGACCGTAATGTGCGCCGACGACAATCCGCTTTACCATAGTTTCACCCCAATGATCAGGGTCAGCACGATGCTGACGATAAGAACGACACGGGAACTCTTGCGTGCAGCTTCGAGCTCCAGACCCTTGTGCAGGTCGAGCAGCAGGAAGCGGATGCCCGCACAGAAATGATGCAGGTACGCCCACAGCAGGCCGAACAGCACCAGCTTGATGAACCAGTTGTTGGCGACGCTCTTGTACACCTCAAAGGTCTCGGGCGAACCGAGACTGCGATCGAACAGGTACAACAGGAACGGCAGCATCAGAAACAGGCCGGCCCCGCTTACACGGTGAAGGATCGATACGATGCCGGGCAACGGCAACCGTATTTCATTGAGCGCCAGAAACTTTGGCCGCTGCTTGCGCACTGTGGCTTCAGACATTTTGCTTACCCCTAGTGTTGCGGTATGTCACCGCGTTTCTCCCAACTGCCCAACAAAAGGTCCTTGCCTGCGGCACGGGGCTTGGGCACGGACCGGATACAGAAAATCAATTCAACTCGTTAAGATAAAAGTGTTCGTCGGTCAGGTACAAGCCCCTTCTCCACTCCACCGGCTTGTCGCCATAGGTGTAGGTGACCCGCTCCACCGACAGCACCGGCTGACCTTCGGGCACCTTCAGCGCCTCGCTGGTGGAACGGTCGGCCGCCACCGCGCGGATGCTTTCCTGGGCGCGGATCATGCGCAGGCCGAAGCGCGTCTCGAACAGGCTGTACAGCGAACCGTTCCAGGCCTGCAGCACCTCCAGCGTGAGCCCCTGGAACACCTCGCCCGGCAGGTAGATCTCGTCGATCACCACCGGCTTGTGCGAGAACTTCAACAGCCGCCGCACGATGATGATAGGGTCGCCCGGCTTGATGTCGAGCATCCGCGAGGCTTCCTGCCCGGCCTTCGCCTTCCAGCACTCCAGCGGAATGCTCTCCGGGTGACGCAGGTCGCCATTGACCGGCACCAGCCTGAGGAAGCGGAAGAAGGAACGTGGATCGTTGTGCGAGGCGACATAGGTGCCCTTGCCCTGCTTGCGCACGAGCAGGTTGTCGGCGGCCATTTCATCGATGGCCTTGCGCACGGTACCCTGGGACACATTGAACCGCGCGGCGAGCTCCTGCTCGCTCGGGATGACCTGACCCGGGCGCCATTCGCCAGCCTCAAGTGCCTGAAGCATCAGGCCCTTGATCTGGCGATATAGAGGACTGAACGTCGGTGACTCTTGCATGATCCCGCTATTTCAGCACAAAAATTTCATATCGTCCAACAGTTGTCTGCTGTCTTATATAAGACAAAAGACATGATTTGACAGAAAGCGGACATGCTTCTACTATCATCAGGTTCAGTTTCCGGCCATCCTGCAGTGCCTTTCAGGCCGGATTGATACAATCGCAAGCGTTTCGCATCCTGAGCGTTCCGCATTCATTTTCTTTCTGACGTCACGTCGCTTTTTGAGGGAGTACCGAAATGAGCAAAGCCCCCGTTCGCGTTGCCGTAACCGGCGCCGCCGGCCAGATTGGCTACAGCCTGCTGTTCCGCATCGCCAGTGGTGAAATGCTGGGCAAGGATCAGCCCGTCATCCTGCAACTGCTCGACCTGCCTCAAGCACAGAACGCAGTCAAGGGCGTGATGATGGAACTTGAGGACTGCGCCTTCCCGCTGCTCGCCGGCATGGTCGCCACCGACGACCCGAACGTGGCCTTCAAGGACGCTGACGTGTGCCTGCTGGTCGGTGCCCGCCCGCGCGGCCCCGGCATGGAACGCGCCGACCTGCTCACCGCCAACGGTGCAATTTTCACCGTTCAGGGCAAGGCCATCGCCGAAAACGCCAAGGAAGACGTGAAGGTACTGGTGGTGGGCAACCCCTGCAACACCAACGCCTACATCGCCCGCGCCGCCGCCATCAAGGTCGGCCGCACCAACCCGAACAACTACCACGGCATGCTGCGCCTGGATCACAACCGCGCCCTGTCCCAGCTCGCCGCCAAGAGCGGCCGCGAAGTGTCCTCGCTCAAGAAGATGGTGGTGTGGGGCAACCACTCGCCGTCGATGTATGCCGACTACCGCTTCTGCACCTCGAACGGCGATTCGGTCAAGGAACTGATCAACGACCACGCCTGGAACAACGATGTGTTCCTGCCCACCGTGGGCAAGCGCGGCGCCGCCATCATCGAGGCACGTGGCCTGTCTTCCGCTGCTTCGGCCGCCAACGCCGCCATCGACCACATCCGCGACTGGGCGCTGGGTTCCGATGACTGGGTCACCATGGGCGTGCCGTCGGACGGCTCCTATGGCATCCCCGAAGGCGTCGTGTTCGGCTTCCCGTGCGAATGCAAGAATGGCGAGTTCAAGATCATCCAGGGTCTGGAAATCGACGAATACTCCCAGGGCAAGATCAACGCCACGCTGAAGGAACTCGAAGAAGAGCGTGCCGCCGTAGCCAGCATGCTGTAACACGCCGCTTGCGGCACATGCGACACGCCGGCCAAGCGGCCGGCGCTGTCGCCACACGAAAGCCACGGGGTACAATCCCGTGGCTTTTTCTTGGACTGACGATATGACAACAGGAGCTGCACGCATGTCCCGCCACCCCGACGACGTCCTGTTCGACGAAGACAAACCGCTGCCCGCCATGCCCGCAGTCGATCACTATGCCGGATCGGAAAAACTGATGCGCAAGGCGCTGCAACTGCAGACCGAGCTGGGCCCGGTGTTCGATCTGACCTGCGACTGCGAAGACGGCGCCCGCACCGGCGCAGAGGCCGAACATGCCCACATGGTATGCGAGGTGGTCAATGCCGAGGACAACCGCTGGGGCCGGGTCGGTGTGCGCATTCATGACATCAGCCATGCACACTGGCGCAAGGACCTGGAAATCCTGATCGCCGGGGCCGGCAAACGCCTGGCCTTCGTGACCCTGCCAAAGGTCCGCTCGGCGGCCGATGTGCAGGAACAGATCGCCGAACTGCGCCGCCAGGAACGGCAGCACGACACCGGACGCAGCCTGCCCGTGCATGTGCTGATCGAAACCCATGGCGCCTTGCGCGAGGTCTGGGAGATCGCAGCGACCGAAGGCGTCGAATCGCTGGATTTCGGTTTGATGGATTTTGTCTCGGCCCATCAGGGCGCGATCATGGGCAGCGCCATGAGCAGCCCCGGGCAATTCACCCACCCGCTGATCGTGCGCGCCAAAACCGAGATCGTGGCAGCCGCACTGGCCAACGGCGTGATGCCCTCACACAACGTCACCACCGAACTGCAGGACGTGGCACGCATCCGTGCCGACGCCGACACAGCACGCCTTCAGTTCGGCTTCCTGCGCATGTGGAGCATTCACCCCAGGCAGATCGAACCCATCGTGCAAGCGATGCAGCCCGACTTTTCCGAAGTGCATCTGGCCGGCGAGATTTTGCTCAAGGCCCAGGATGCGGACTGGGGGCCGGTGTCCCATCAGGGCCTGCTCCACGACCGTGCATCCTATCGGTACTACTGGAACGTACTGCGACGCGCCCAAGCCGTCGGCATGCACCTCGATGCACCGCTCGTTGAGCGTTTCTTTCCCGCTTCAAACACCTGAGCCGGGCACATACCGCCCTTCCGGCCCCGCCGGACGGGCGGGTCTTACTTGTGGCGAAAGCTGATGCGCGCCTTGGTCATGTCGTACGGGGACATCTCCACGCTCACCCGGTCACCGGCCAGCACGCGAATGCGGTGCTTGCGCATCTTGCCCGAAGCGTAGGCAGCCACTTCAAAACCGTTTTCCAGCGTTACCCTGAAGCGCGTATCCGGCAGCACTTCATTCACCACACCTTCCATTTGCAACAAATCTTCCTTGGCCATATTCGAATACCTTTTTCAATGAACAGAATCATGCGTCCGGCAGCCACCGCTCAGGGCGCCATCGAACGACGGCAGACACACCGCCCCCGATGAAGGGCACCGGGCCTGAATGTGCTGCGAAAAACCGGGCAACAACCCGGGACGGGACGCCCCGAAGGGGGCTGAAGGCAGTCATCGGCGCCTGACAGGCACACGAAACCGCGAGGACGTGCCGAGCACGAAAGAGAGGTTCAGAACGGATCTGAAACTTCACGAATTGCGGCATCTTACCACATCCGCCCGCCCCCTGCCCGAACGACTTCGCGCATTGCTTGCACGTCCTGGCCATTGATGCAAATCATGTTATCCGCCTAGCGTACATTCCTTATAATTCAACACATGCTCACCCTCCCCTCCCTCCCTTCGGAGTGCACCGTGCTGTTTGCCGATCTGGTCGGCAGCACCCAGCTATACGAGCGCGTGGGAGACTCCTCGGCCTTCCAGGCGGTGGATGGCTGCATTCAGGAAATGAAGCGAATCGTCAGCGGGCGCAGCGGCCAGGTCATCAAGCACACCGGCGACGGCCTGATGGCCGTGTTTGCGCACCCCGACCAGGCTGCCGATGCGGCCGTGAGCATGCATCTGAAAGTGCGTGACCAACCGCCGGACGGCGGACAGCGTCTGGCCGTGCGTGTCGGCTTCCAGTACGGCCCGGTCATCACCAAGGACAGCGATGTCTTCGGCGAAACGGTCAACTTTGCTGCCCGCCTGGCCGAACTCGCCTCCCCCGGCCGGGCCATCACCTCACAAGACACCGCACGCCGCCTGTCGCCTGAATGGCGCGGCCTGCTCAATGCCCTGCCCCCGCGCGTGCTGCGCGGCGCCTCGCGCCCCATCGAAATCTACGAGTTGAAGTGTGAATCGGTGGGCGACGTCACCCTCCTGCAGGCCCCCAGCCTGATGCAGGAAGAGCAGCCCGAGTTGCGGCTGTACATGGGCAACCTGGCTTTCCTGCTGGACGCCCGGCGCCCGGTGATCCGCATCGGGCGCGACCAGAGCTCCGACCTGCAAATCGGCGACAGTCGCGCCTCACGCAAGCATGCCGAAATCGAGTTGCGGGGCGACAAGTTCGTCCTCATCGACCGCAGCAGCAATGGCACCTTCGTGGCCATCGAAGGCGAAAAGGAATTCATCCTGTCACGCGAAGAAGCCGTACTGCGCGGCAAGGGCCATATCGCGCTGGGCAGCACCTGCACCGCCAACCCCTACGCCATCAGCTTCGTCTGCATGTAATTGTTGGGCGGCGACAAGTCATTCACACGAGGTTTACAAACATCAGGAGAGCATTTTGTACCACGAACCCACATTGCCCAGAATCTCGCCGACCGGCTCGAACGCTCGACCCCCGGCGGCCTGCCCAACAGCCTGATCGTGAACAGCAAAATGACTGAAAAACCCAAGGTTCCCAAGGCCATGCAGGAGAAGTTCGATGCCATCGTCCGTCTCACCGACGCTTTCTGCGCCGAACGGCTGGACGAGACTTACCGCCGGCTGATCGTCGAGGCAGTCGCGGCGCTCAGCCGCAAACGCCCCTCGCCGCTTGTACGCGGCAAGGAGAACATTTGGGCAGCTGCGGTCGTTCATGCGGTGGGAATGGTGAACTTCCTGTTCGATTCCTCGCAAACGCCCCATTGCCGTGCCCCGGAGATTTACGAGTACTTCGGCACTGCGGCCAGCACCAGCCAGAACAAGTCGAAAGAAGTGCGCGAGCTGCTGGGCATGTCGCAAACCGCCTTTAAGTGGATGCGTCCTTCGCTCGTCGCCGACAACCCGTTGGTATGGATGGTGCAGCTTAACGGCCTCTTTGTGGATGCCCGCAGTCTGCCACTCGAACTGCAGCAGGAAGCGCATGCGAGAGGCTTGATTCCCTACGTGCCGGAGCCCCGCTGACCCGGCGCGTGCATGAGACGACATAGTCGCCCCCAATCAGGATAGGGGGCAGTCATTATAGACTGCGCCCCTCCCACACCACCCGGCATGCGGGTCCGCACCGGGCGGTTCGAGAAGTTGAGGTCATGAGAGACGAGGGACTCCAAGTCGATCAAAGT
>JBAYOV010000069.1:0-15969 GCA_041678045.1 Rhodocyclaceae bacterium | reverse complement strand
GGGCCGACCTTCCAGGTCATCAGCAGCAGGGGCAAATTCCATGGGCAGATCACGCCGACCACGCCAACCGGGCGGCGCAGCGAATAGTTGAGCGCGCCGAGCCCGTCCGGCGTGGCCATCTCGAAGAACTCGGTGGGCACGCTCTTGATGACGTCGGCAAAAATCTTGAAGTTGGCCGCGCCGCGCGGAATGTCGATGTGGCTGGCGAGACTTCTCGGCTTGCCGGTGTCGGCACATTCGGCAGCGAGGAAGTCGTCGAAGCGGCGGTTGATGCCATCGGCCACGGCGTTGAGCAAATCGACCCGCTCGGCCACCGTCATCCGCCCCCATGGTCCCTTGAGTGCGGCTTGCGCGGCAGCCACTGCCGCATCGACCTCGTTACGACCGGCTTCATGCACCCTGGCCAGCAGGCTGTTGTCGAGGGGCGAGAATTTGTCGAAGGTTTTCCCGGTGGCGATGAATTCGCCGTTGATGAAGTTCTGAATCTGTTTCATGTGCTGCGCTCCGTCACGCTGTCTGCTCGTCGGCCCCGGTGCGCGCCAGCCTGAGTGTGCGCACGGGCATCCTGTTCTTCCGGTTGTGTGTGACGTTAGAACAGCATTTTCTCGACGTCAACATATTTTCTCGAGATTTTGAATTTCGTTTTCTTTCTCGCCGCTCGGCTAGAATGCAGGCGAAAATCACACCGTCTCCCATCACTTGCTCATGAGCGAAACAGCCCTGACCCCCCCGGCTGAAGCCCCGGAACCGAAAACCCTGGTCGAAGGGGCCTACCAGCGCCTGCGCCGCGACATCATCGAGGGCGTGCATGCTCCCGGCGAAAAGCTGCGGGTGGAGCACCTCAAGGACCGCTACGAAGTCGGTGCCGGCACCCTGCGGGAAGCCCTGCTGCTGCTGGTCACCGATGCCCTGGTGGTCACCCAGGGGCAGCGCGGCTTCCGTGTGGCCCCGATTTCGATTGCGGACTTCGAGGACATCACCCGCACCCGCGTGCTGCTGGAAACCGAAGCCCTGCGCCAGTCGATCGGCCTGGGGGGGGAGGACTGGGAAGCCGGTGTGGTGGCCGCCTTTCATCGCCTGTCGCGCGCCGAGCAACGCCTCGCCAGCCAGGATGGCGGCACCACCCAGGAGTGGGAGATCCGCAACCGGGCCTTTCACGAAGCCCTCATCGCGGCCTCCACGTCCCGCTGGATTCGCCATTTCCAGCACATCCTCTATCACCAGTCCGAGCGCTACCGCCGCATCAGCCTGTTTCGCCAGCCCATCGAACGCGACATCCATGCCGAGCACCAGGCCTTGTTCGATGCCACGATGGCGCGCGATGCAACACGCGCCACCTCAATCCTCACCGAGCACATCCTGCGCACCCTCGATGCGGTCAAGCGTATGCCGGCCGACTTCTTCTCCGGCACGGGCAAGCGCTGACCGCCCGGCACTCAGGACACCACGGTCAGGAAACGCTCGTTGAGCTTGCGGTCGTGGTAGAAGATGCCCGCCCCCACTTCGTCCCAGGTCCAGCGCACCGGTTTCCAGTCCGGATAACTCTGATAGCCGCCACAGAAGGTCTCGAAGCGGTTGCCTGACGGGTCGAAGGCATAAATGGTGGTGCCCCGGGTGATGCCATGACGGGTCGGGCCGATGTCGATGGACACCTTGTTCATCGACATGATGTCGGCGGCGCGCAGCACCTTCTCCCAGCTTTCCAGCAGGAACGACACATGGTGCAGCTTGCCCGGCTCCGGATGGCGCACGAAGGCGATGTCATGCGCCTTGATCGAGCATGACAGCCAGATGGCCAGATCGGTCTTGCCGTCTTCCATGATCACATGCTCGACCAGATAGAAGCCGAGCACGTTCACAAAGATGTCCTGCACCTTCTCGATGTCCGGGCCATACAGCAGGCAGTGGTCGAGGCGGATCGGTGCGATGCCGCGTTCCGCCTCATCGGTCCAGGGCGGCGGGTTGGTGTAGGTGTCGTCGGTGCCGTAATCGCTCTTTTCCCAGTACAGCTCGATGAGATGCCCCGACGGCACCTCGAAACGCACCCGTTCGCCGGTTTCGAGCAGGTCCCCGGCCGGAATGCGCTCGGTCTTCAGGCCATACGCCTGCAGATCGGCCTCCAGCTTGTCCAGGGTGGCCTGGTCGGCCACCTTGAAGCCGAAGAAATCGATGCCGGCGCTCTCGGCCTCACGCAGGATCACGCTGTTGTGATCGCGCTCGTCCCAGGCCTTGAAGTACACCCGCCCCTGGCTGTCACGGCCAGTCTCGATCAGGCCGAGCACCTTGCCGTAGTGGTTGATCCCTTCTTCCAGGTCGAGTACGCGAATCTGGGCGTGGCCCGGACGCAGAACACCAGTCATTGCCATGTTTGTCTCCTCTTCATGTTGTGTGCCGGGGTGGTGTCTTGCACCTGCCCACGGCGTGATTGAATCTGTTAAAGGCCGCAGGCTAAATACGCTTGAACAGCGGGCTGCGGACCTGCTGGACATCCGCTGCGGAAAAGAAACGCTCCATGTAGATGTCCCGCTCGAACAACCGGCCCTGCATGAGTGCGGTGATGCAGGCGTCGATCATCAGTGGCGGGCCGCACAGATAAGCCTTGTGCCCCCTGAAGTCGGCCTTGAAGTGCGCGGTGGCGGCCTCATGGACAAAGCCCCTGAAGCCACTCCAGTCCGAACCTTCCGGCTCGTCCGACAGGGCCGGAACGTAGTGAAAGTTCGGATGACGCTCGGCCAGCGCAAGAAACGCCTCGTGGTAGTAGAGCTCTGCGCGGTTGCGCTGTCCGTACACCAGCGTCATGTCACGTGCATCGCCGGCCTGCAGCAGGTCGAGAATCATCGAGCGCGGGCTCGACAGGCCCGATCCGCCCGCCATGAACAGCAGCGGCTCGGGCGCCGACCTGCGCACGAAGAAGCGGCCATACGGCCCGGACAGGGTGACCCGCTCGCCCACCTGCAACTGTTCATGCACCCAGGTGGTCCCCCGCCCGCCCGGCACCAGACGGATGTTGAGTTCCAGCACCCGCCCGCTGGACGGTGGATTGGCCAGGGAGAAGGCACGGCTGTACTCCCCGCCTTCAAGATGGAGGTTGACGTATTGCCCGGCCTGAAAATGCATCGCCTCGTCGGTTTCGATGAACACCGCCTTGATCGTCGGGGTCAGGGCCTCGATGCGGGTGACCGTGCCGGCAAAGTCGCGCACCGGAATCACCTGCGCATCCGGCTCCTCGTCCACCTCGGCCTCGATCACCACATCCGACTCAAGCCGGGCACAGCAGGCCAGCGCCTTGCCTTCGTCGCGCTCGAAGTCCATCAGCGCAAAGCTCGACGCTTCCCCGTGCTCGATCTCGCCATCGAGCACCTGAACCTTGCAGGTGGCACACAAGCCATGACAGCAGGCGTGGGGCAGCCAGATGCCGGCGCGCAGTGCGGCGTCGAGCATGGTCTGGCCGTCCTCGACCTCGATCGTCTGGCCCAGTGGTTCAATCGTCAGTTCGTAACTCATGGTGCGTTTCCGATTGCTTTTCCGATGTCCGTCCCTGTCCTGCCCCGGCCATCAGCTGCAGGAGCCCTCGATGCCGGTCAGCCCCGGTGTGCGGAAGCGAATCACGTCCTTGTGGGCGAGTCCGTTATCGGCCAGGGACTTGTCGAAGTCGGGCGCAAACGGCTTGCCGGACTTGAACCACTCGGCCTTCGCCCAGTCGATCTGCGCAAAGTCGGGGTGGTACCCGAAGGCGCCCGGCAGCACGCCGCCCACGATGTCGCCAAACCGCATGGAGGGCGGAAAGGGGAAGGCAAACGGTGCGCAAAACAGCAGGTGATCCTCCCAGCCGATGTACAGCAGTTGCGCACCATGAAACTTGTCCATCGTGTCGGCAGGCGGAAAGTCATAGTCCTTGACAGCAGCAACAGCCATGTCGTGTCTCCTGAAAAATGCTTTTCAACAGCGTGCCGCGGTGGGCACGCTGCATTGAAGGGTCAGATGTTCCGGGTCGCCTGGCCGCGCCATTCGGCAAAGTTCTTCTTGTCTTCCGAGATGTCGAAATCCAGGTTGTCCCGACCGGATTCGAGGTTGTAGTACTTCAACACTGCGGCGAGCGGGTCGAAGCCCTCGACCGTCGGATCGGTCCCCTCGGGGAAGCAGTTGCCCTGGTAGATCTGATGCACGGGCAACCACGCCTGTACATACTTCTCGGGCTCGTCCTCAAAGATCTTCTTGCAGTGGTCGGAGCAGAAGTGATACTTCTCGCCCCGGTAATCGACCTCGCGATAACAGATCTTGGTGGGATCGCCCGGCTCGGTGAAGATCATCGGAATCTGACAGGTCTGGCACAGCATGGGCAGCGTCTTGTTGTAGAAGCGGTTGCCCTTGGCCGCCTGCTCGCGCCAGTACGTCATGCGCGGCCGGTAGTATTTGTCGAAGCTGTTCGGGTACTTGCTGGACAACCAGGCCATCTCGTCCTCATCCGGTGTCCAGGTATGGAAGTTGGCCGCCGCCGCATAGTTGTAGAAGGTGCTCCAGGCCTGGTGGGAGAGATGATCCTTCTCCAGCGCAATCTGCTCGGCGCACTTGGGCATGGTGATGCCATAACGCGCCAGATCCTTGAACAGCGCGCCGCCGTTTTCCTCGAAGTACACCTCCCAGGCTTCCTTCCAGCTCATCGTGCGCTTGGGCAGCATGTAGTCCATCATCATGGCCACCAACGTCAGCACGCGATACCCGCGCCAGGTCCATTTGTCGATCCAGCGCTGCACGATGGGTACGTTGGCCGGGTCCTGTTCGAGGATGAACTTGATCACCTCCAGGCCCAGCGTCATGTGACGCGCCTCGTCGGACTGCGCCGAGAAGCCGAAGGTCATCGTGCCCATGTCGCCGTTGTAGGCGGCACCCGATACGAAGGGCACGAACAGCAGGTTGGTCAGCACGTACTCGAACGAGAAGCCGATGGCCACCATGAATTCGAACGGGCCAGCGGTGATGGCGTCGTCGAAGAAGCTCTTGGGCACCGACAGGAACCACACGCGATCATGCGCATGGTGAAAATCGTGCATGCCGTTGTAGTATTTGTTGTAGTTCGAGATCGAGTGCACCTGGGTCTGGGCATGGCGGATCTCGTCGAGGGACTGCATCAGGCAGGCCACGCGCGGCCCGGCCCCGGGAAACGCCCGGCCAACATGGCTGAAACCCCGGTGTGCAACATATTCAAGCGGGCTGATGCCGCTGATGAACAGCTTCACCGTGTTGATGTAGCGCGCATCGGTGACGTTGAGATGCCCGTTGTTCTGGTTGAAGGCATCGATGATTGCGTACAGCTTGCGCTCCTTCTCGGCCTGGTACTTCCAGTAGGCATCCATGGTCAGGCGGAAGGGGTCTTCCCACTTGTCCCAGTCATGAATCTTGATGCCCTCATAGGACATGTAGGGGTAGATGTCTTCCATCTTCTGGTATGAGGGGGTCCAGTCCAGACCCCGGGTCATGACCGCGTAGCGCTCCTTCAGGCCCAGTTTTTTGCGGGCGACTTGCATGTCCATTTTTCGTGTCTCCTTGAGGCGTCCTGTCAGGCGTTCCAGTAGAGGACCATCTCGTCATCGGTCTGGTCGAGATTGCCCGAGATGGTGATCAGATTGACCTGCAGTTCCTGCAGGTCATAGTCACGGCCGATGAGCGCCTCGATGGTTTCGCGGCGGATCGTCAGCTTGCCCTGTGCATCGATCTTCACCATCGCCGGCTGCTCATGGACGACCGCCTGCGGGTTGTCCTGAGTGATCGCCTCCACGATCTGGCGGGTTTCTTCGTTGGTCTGCAACGCAATGAATACAGTGGACATCGATGCTTTCCTCACAGGGGCACGCCGGCCTTGGCCATGCGCGCGTTGAATTGCTGGACCGCCTCGGTAGTGAGTGCGTCGGCACCGGCCTCCACCGCAATGCGCGCCACCGGCAACAGTGCGGCCGCAGCCCGGTCGCACCAGTGCGTCACCCACCGGCCCAGCACTGCCCGGTTCTCTTCCGATTCGGCGGCGGCCGTCTTCACCGTGGCATCCAGCCATTTGCGGGTTTCCGCATGCCAGTCGGTCATGAACCGGGTGAGCATCGCCACCGGAGTGCCGCCTCGGGCAGAAAGCACGTCGTCAATCAGGGTTTCGTACACCAGGGGGTAAAGCAGACCATCGAGCGCCACGTTCTGGGCAATGAACAGTTCGAACGGGTCCTTGATCACCATGGTGTCTTCGACATAACGGCGCAGTCCCTGCCAGGCGTCGTCCTCCATCCAGGCGGTTCTGGCCTCGTCCAGCGCATCCACATCGGCCAGCAGCAGACCGATGCGGGTGAGGTACTGGGCAATGCCGAGCTGATCCATGGCGTGATAGATGCACGGCTGGGTAAAGGCCGTCCCATAGCCATACGCACAGATCGCGGCATTGTTCATGTTCGCCCCCCAGGCCACATGCCGCAGCGGCACGAGCAGCGCAAGCACGGTGCTGCGGAGGTCTTCAGGCAGGGTGGCGGCCAGGCCACGCGTCTCGACGAAATCGAAACTGGCCTCTGCGGTATCCTGCTGCCGGGCACGTGCAATGGTGTAGGCACCGTAGTAGAACTGGCGCGGGTCCTTGAAGCTGTACCAGTCGGCCATCCGGATCGCGGTGCGGTCACGGTCATAGATCAGGTGATCCGGGTCCCAGGTCGGGCGGTAATGAAAATTCGCCTCCTGCTGCATGTCCAGGGTGCCTTCCTGGTAGCGTGTTGCCGGCTTGTCCGCCCCCATGCGTCGGGCAATGTTGTCGAAAGTCTGGCGCAAGGGCTTGATGCTGACGGTGCGCAAATCAATCTGCATGAAATCTCCTCCTCTTGTTTTATATCCTCACGCTCAGCGAAAGCGCTGGTGCGTGGCCTGATGCAGGTTCCAGTTCCAGTCCTCGTTCTCTGCCTCGCCCGGCGCCGTGTCGGCACGTGCCTCGAGAAAGGTCACCCGATTGCTTTCGCAAAACGCCTCGTAGGCATCGGGCGGAAGCAGCAACTCGACATACAGCCCGGGGTCTCCGATCGCAAACTCGAACTCGACAAAGCCATCTGCCCTGCGCTCGATCAGGCGAACAAACTTGCGATTCAGATCGACCATCGGTTCAGCCTCCTTCATGCCCTGCTCTCCTGTGTTTTGATCAACATGGGCTGCACTCCGGAGGGAGATAAACAACTTCCGTGCCAATTTCACAAATCCACTTCTTCTCCAATGAACTCGCAGTTTCTCGAGATTTTTATCGAGAGGAAGGTGTTCGCCCTGCTTCATCAAATGGTCAAGCATCCATTTTTATTGATCATTTGATTCATTCAACTTATTGCCATGCAACATCCGTCCCCAAAAAAAATGGGCCGGGAACACCTGTCCGCCGGCCCTGCACCCAATCCCGCAAGCGTGCGCTCAGCGCATCACCCTCCGGAGCTCCGGCAGACTGCCCGGGCCATCGTCCCGACCACCTTCACGCTCAGGTCGCTGTCCGGAAAAAGCTTGCATGCCAGCACCACACCCGCCGCCTCCTCGTCCGAACTCAAGCAGGCCCGGCTCATCTTGCGAGTGCGATAGGCCCCATCCGTGACCTGTACCTTGCACACCCCGCATCCGCCCCCCCGGCACCCCACCGGAATGCCCTTGCGCCCCAGTACCTCCATGGCCCGCAACACGTTGTCGTCGTCAGGGCAACTCACACGCTCCCCACTGTCTTCTATCGTCACCGAGAATCTTTGTCCCATGCTCATGGCCTCCTCCTCATTGGTCAGCCGGCCGGCGCCCCTTCAGCAATTGGTCAGTCCGGCCAGTGAATCGGGGAAAGGAACAAGAATTGTGCCAATCGTTTATTATTCTCGAGAATTTCAGGAAACAGGGCGACGCCCGTTTCCTGAACCCGGTCCGCTCGGTTAAGCTTGGACTTTGCTCCGGACCCTGCCAAAGTGTCCGGAAGTTGAACCGCCGCAGAGCGGATGCGATGTGACACTGGAGGAGACGCTTGACCACTATCCACTACCCGGAGAGCGCGGACCTGCGCAGCCTGCTCCGGTTTGCGCCGGAAGACGGGCACATCTGGCTGGGAGAGCACCGCATGCTGCTCCTGCATGCAGGCGCCCTGTCCGAATTGCGCAAAGAGCTGATCGCCTCGCTGGGGCAGCAACAAGCCCGCCGCATCCTCACCCGCATGGGTTTTGCCTCCGGCATGCGCGACGCAGAGCTGGCGCGCAAGGCGCGAGGGACCAGCAACCCCGCCGAAGCCTTCGTCGTCGGCCCCCAGCTGCACATGCTGGAGGGGTGTGCCAAAGTCACACCGGTACGGCTTGAATTCGGCGGTCCCGACAACACCTTCTACGGCGAATTCAAATGGGAGCACGCCTGGGAAGCCGAAGCGCATGTGCAGCAGTTCGGCGAGGTGGACCACCCCAGCTGCTGGATGATGATCGGCTACGCCTCGGGCTACACCTCTGCCTTCATGGGGCGCTTCATCCTGTTTCGTGAGGAGCAGTGCGCCGCCACCGGCGCCAGTCATTGCCGGATCGTCGGGCGCCCCGTGGAAGACTGGCCTGACGCACATGAGCTGACCCCCTATTTCGAGGCCGACACCCTGGTCGGGCGCTTGCTGGAGCTGCGCGAGGAAATGGAGGCCATGCGACGCAGCATCGCCTGTCCCAAGCGCATCCCCAGCCTGATCGGCAACTCAAGCGGCTTTCACACCGCTTACGAACTGATGGTGAAGGCCGCCGGCACCAGCGTCACCGTGCTGCTGCTGGGAGAAACCGGTGTCGGCAAGGAACGCTTTGCGCGGGCGCTGCACGAAATGAGCCCGCGCCGCGACGCCCCCTTCATTGCGGTCAATTGCGCAGCCCTGCCTGACGAGCTGATCGAATCCGAGCTTTTCGGGGTGGAGCGCGGCGCCTTCACCGGCGCCAACGTGTCGCGTGCCGGCAAGTTCGAGCGGGCCGATGGCGGCACGCTGTTCCTCGATGAGGTGGGAGAGCTGCCGCTGCCCGCCCAGGCCAAGCTGCTGCGGGTCCTGCAGGAAGGGGAAATCGAGCGGCTGGGCGACGAGCGCACGCGCAAGGTGAATGTACGCCTGGTGGCCGCCACCAACGTGGATCTGCAGCAGGCCGTGCGCGATGGCCGCTTCCGCAGCGATCTGTACTACCGGTTGAACGTCTACCCGCTGACCATTCCTCCCCTGCGTGAGCGGGTCAGCGACATTGCCCCACTCACCGAAGCCATCATAGAGCGCTTCCAGTCACTGCACGGCAAGCGCATCGCCGGCATCACCGACAAGGCCATGCACGCCCTCAAGAACCACACCTGGCCAGGCAACGTGCGGGAACTGGAAAACGTGCTTGAACGTGGCGTGATTCTCGCGCCCATGAATGGGGTGATCGAGGTTGAACACCTGTTCATCGGCGCCGCCCAGGAGCACGGCCTGCAAACCGGTGTTTCGGCAGCGGGGGTACTTGAAGCAGATGCGCCGGTGCAGCAGGGCAACATTGCCGACGCGGTGCTCGAGACCGGCATGACGCTGGAATCCGTGGAACAAGCCCTGCTGCAACGCGCCGTCGAGCGTGCAGGAGGCAACCTCTCGGCCGCTGCGCGCATGCTCGGCATGACCCGGCCTCAACTCAACTACCGCCTGAAGAAACACACCGGGTGAATGAGCGCCCGGCGCTCAGTCCTCCACCGCACCTCCGCCCTGCCCTGGTTCCTCCCCCCGGCACCCCCACAGCGCAATCGAAGTGGGCTGCTCGGGCAGGGCCGGCAGGCCGGGCAGGCGGTCTGACAGCGCGGTGCAGTGGCCATCCACACACAGTTCGTAGCCTGCGGTGTAGGCGCTGTGAGCCAGTGACAGCTGCGTCAGGCGCAGGTTGACCGGATAGTGCCAGACGCCCTGTTCCAGCCGGGCGCCGTCCGGGGGCTCCATGCCTGCGCCCGAGCCGTGGATGCGGCCTTCCAGAAGGTGCAGTTGCAACTGCAGCGCATCGTCCGCGCTGGCCTCGATGCGCCAGTCCTCTTCCCAGCGTTGCTTCTCGATGGAATGCGTCCATGCCAGAGTGAAGGCGCTGCCCGCGATGAAGGCGGACAGCGCGCCGCTGGCCAGGCACAGGCCGATCATGCCGGGTGCCGTGCCGGGCGGAAGTGCTGCCAGCCCAGCCAGGCATACAGCAGCAACGCCGCCCCCAGCCCGACCTCGTCGGTGACCGGCAGTGCAGCCACCAGGAACAGCGCGGCGAAGAAGGCCCAGATGCGCAACGGCCAGCTCACCGGCTGCCACAGGTAGCCGATGGAGGCCACGCCCCACAGGCTGATCGCCACCAGCGCCTTGAAGACGATCCACACCACGGCGGCCACGCTGGGATCGCCCTGCAGCATCAGCTCGGGCGCATACACCGCCATGTAGGGGATGACGAAGCCGGCCAGCGCCACCCGTACCGCCTGTACCCCGATGCGCATGCCCGAGACGCCGGCGATCGGTGCGGCGGCGAAGGCGGCCAGCGCGACCGGCGGGGTGAGGTCGGCGAGGATGCCGAAATAGAACACGAACATGTGGCTGACGATCAGCGGCACACCCAGTTCGAGCAGCGCCGGGGCGGCCAGCGAGCTGGTGATGATGTAGTTGGGGATGGTGGGAATGCCCATGCCCAGCAGCAGGCACACCAGCATGGTGAGCATCAGCGAGAGCAGCAGGTTGTCGCGCCCCAGCGAGATGATGGCGTTGGCGAAGGTGGTGGCCGCCCCGGTGAGGGTGAGCACGCCGATGATCACCCCCACCAGCGCGCAGGCCACGCCTACCGGCAGCGCGTGGCGGGCACCGTCGGCCAGCGCGGTGGCGGCGATGCGCAACGTGGCGCGCCCGCCCTGCACGACGAAGCACAGCGCCACCAGCGCGCCGATCACCGTCAGGATGGCAGTGATGCCCCACTTGAAGAAGCCGGCGCAGAAGATGCCCAGCGCGATCCAGAAAGCGAAGCGCAGCGCGTTGCCGGACAGGCGCAGCGCCACCGCAGCGCCGAGGATCAGCACTGCGGTGAGCGCCAGGCCGACCATGCCGGAGAACAGCGGGGTGTAGCCGGAGAACAGCAGGCCCACCAGCACGGCCAGCGGCAGCAGCAGGTACCAGTGGCGTTTCACCGCCGCCCAGGGGTCGGGGCATTCGTTCTTCGGAATGCCGTGCAGGCCGCAGCGGCCGGCTTCCAGATGCACCATCCAGAACGCGGTGACGAAATACAGGATGGCCGGGATGATCGCTGCCTTGACGATCTCCACGTAGGCCACGCCGATGGTCTCGGCCATGATGAAGGCCACCGCGCCCATCACCGGCGGCATGATCTGCCCGCCCATGCTGGAGGTGGCTTCCACACCGCCGGCGAACTCGGGCCGGTAGCCGAAGCGCTTCATCAGCGGAATGGTGAATTGTCCGGTGGTGACCACGTTGGCCACGCCCGAGCCGTTGATGGTGCCCATCAGCCCGGAGGAGATGACCGAGACCTTGGCCGGTCCGCCGCGGGTGTGGCCCACGGTGCCGAGCGCGAAATCGGTGAATAGCTTGATCATGCCGGCCTGTTCGAGGAAGGCGCCGAACAGGATGAACAGGAAGATGTAGGTGGCGCTGACGTAGGTCGGGATGCCGTAGATGCCTTCGGTGCCGAAGGTGAGGTGTTCGATGAGCTGGCCGTAGCTGTAGCCGCGATGGGCGAAGTCGCCGGGCAGGTAGTGGCCGAACATTGCGTAGGCGAAGAAACCCAGGCAGATCAGCGGCAGGGCGGGGCCCATGATGCGGCGGGCGGCCTCGAACACCAGGATCAGGGTCACGGTGCCGACCACGATGTCCACCTGCGTGGGGTCGCCGGCGCGCACGATCAGGTCGGCTTCGAATATCCAGTGATAGAAGGCCAGGCCAAACGCGGTGAGCCCGACCAGCCAGGCCATCACCGGCACCTGACGACGCGGCAACCAGTGCTGCAGCAGCGCGAAGCTCATCAGCAGCATGAAGCCGACGTGGATGGCGCGCACCACCTGGGAGGAAAAGGGGTGATAGGCCGCTACCACGATCTGGAAAGCGGAAAAGGCAATGGCAATCAGGAACAGGGCACGGCCTTGGAGCCCCTTGTCCCAGCCGAAGGGAACGACGTGTGCGTCGTGCGAACTGCTCGTCATGGGCGACAGCTCCCGTGCGGCGTCGCACCGACCGGGGTCTCCGGGCGGCGCGATGCATTCACGAAGGGTGGAGGGGAGGACGGAGAGGGGTTACTGCAGCAGTCCGGCTTCGCGGTAGTAACGCTCGGCACCCGGATGCAGCGGCAGGGGCAGGCCGTCGGCAGCGCCTTCGGCCTTGATGGCCCTGGCGGCAGCATGCGCGGCAGTGAGCTGGTCGAGGCTTTCGAACATGGACTTGGTCATGCCGTACACCACGTCATCGGGCACCCCGGCATGCGTCACCAGAATATTGCGGATCGCCACGGTGGAGACGTCGGCAGCCTGCCCCTGGTAGGTATTGGCCGGAATCATCGCAGGCTGGTAAGCCGCATCGCCAATGTTGCTCACCACATCGGCCGAAACCGGAATCACCACGATATTCACCGCATTGGCGAGGTCGCGGATGGAGGCCACGCCCAGGCCTGCGGACTGCAGGGTGGCGTCGAGCTGGCGGTTCTTGATGAGCTCCACCGACTCTCCGAAGGGCAGGTATTCCACCTTGCCCAGATCGTTGTAGCTCATGCCGGCGCCCTTGAAGATGGCGCGGGCATTGAGTTCGGTGCCCGAGCGCGGCGCCCCCACCGACACCCGCTTGCCTTTCAGGTCGGCGAGTGTCTTGATGCCCGAATCGGCCGAGGCCACGATCTGGATGTAGTTGTCGTAAATGCCGGCCAGGCCGCGCAGCTTGTCGAGCTTGTTCTTGAAGCCGGCTTCCTCGTTGCCGTTCCACGCGTCGGACACCGCATCGCCCAGCGCAAAGGCCACCTCGCCACGCCCGGCCTGCAGCAGGTTCAGGTTCTCCGCACTGGCCTTGGTGGATTGCACGCTGGTGCGCACATCGGGAATGTTGTCCCCATACACTTTGGACAGCGCCACGCCCAGCGGGTAATACACGCCGCTGGTGCCCCCCGTGAGCACGGTGACGAACTGCTGCTGGGCATGGGCCGCGCTGGCGGCAACGAGGGCGGCCGCAAGGCCAAGGGTGCGAATCAACTTCATGAGGTGTCTCCTTCCTTTGTTGATCAAACGAATGGTGGGCTGCGCGGCTCTGACGTCCGCTTGAAGTGCAGCCGGGGTACTGTGCGGGCAGACGGGTTTCGTGGCTATTCGTGTTTGCCCGAACAGGGTGCTTACACGTTCATCCGGTCACGCCTCCTGCGCGCAGGGCAGCGAGCCGTTCCGCGCTCATGCCCGTCAGGGCGCCGAGCACGGTTTCCGTATCCTCGCCCACCGCCGGCGGCGCCTTGCGGTAGGCAGGCGGGGTGGCGGACAGATGCAGCGGGTTGGCGACCTGCGGAATGCCGTCTATCTCCGTGCGCATGCCGCGATGGACGATCTGCGGGTCGGCGAACACGCGCGCCAGGTCGTTGATCGGCCCGCCCGGCACGCCGGCTTCTTCCAGCGCGGCCACCCACTCGTCGGTGGTCTTCATCACCGTGGTCTGGCGCAGCAGCGGGATCAGCGTCTGGCGGTAGGCGACGCGCGCCGCGTTGGTGGCGAAACGCTCGTCGCCGGCCCATTCCGGCTTGCCGGCGAGCTGACAGAAGGCGGCCCACTGGCGGTCGTTGCCAATGGTCAGCACCATGTCGCCGTCCGCGGTGGGGAAGGCCTGATAAGGCACGATGTTGGGGTGGGCGTTGCCCATGCGTTGCGGCGCCGTGCCGGAGACCAGGTAGTTCATCGCCTGGTTGGCGAGGCAGGCGACCTGCACGTCGAGCAGCGCCAGGTCGATGTGCTGGCCCTCGCCCGTGCGCTCGCGGTGGGCCAGTGCGGCGAGGATGCCGACCGTGGCGTACAGCCCGGTGAGGATGTCGGTGAGCGCCACGCCGACCTTCTGCGGCGGACCGTCCGGTTCGCCGGTGATGCTCATCAGCCCGCCCATGGCCTGCAGCAGGAAGTCGTAGCCGGGGCGCTCGGCGTAGGGGCCGTCCTGGCCGAAGCCGGTGATCGAGCAATACACCAGGCGCGGATTGACTGTGCGCAGGCTGCCGTAGTCGAGGCCGTACTTGGCCAGCCCGCCGACCTTGTAGTTCTCCACCAGCACGTCGGCCTCGCGCGCCAGTTCGCGCACCAGGGCCTGGCCGTCCGGGTGGGTGATGTCGATCGCCACCGAGCGCTTGTTGCGGTTGGTGGCCAGATAGTAGGCGGCTTCCCGCCGGCCATCCGCCTCGAACCACGGCGGGCCCCAGGCGCGGGTGTCGTCGCCGGCGCCGGGGCGCTCGACCTTGATCACCTCGGCGCCGAGGTCGCCGAGCAGCTGGGTGGCCCAGGGGCCAGCCAGCACCCGGGAGAGGTCGAGCACCTTGAGATGGGAGAGCGCGCCCGGGTTCATGCTCAGCAGAAGGCCTGGATGCCGGTCTGCGCGCGGCCGAGGATCAGCGCGTGGATGTCGTGGGTGCCCTCGTAGGTGTTCACCACTTCGAGGTTCACCAGGTGGCGGGCCACGCCGAATTCATCGGAGATGCCGTTGCCGCCCATCATGTCGCGCGCCAGGCGCGCGATGTCCAGCGCCTTGCCGCAGGAGTTGCGCTTCATGATGCTGGTGATCTCCACCGCCGCCGTGCCTTCGTCTTTCATGCGGCCCAGGCGCAGGCAGCCCTGCAGCGCCAGGGTGATCTCGGTCTGCATGTCGGCGAGCTTCTTCTGCACCAGCTGGTTGGCGGCCAGCGGGCGGCCGAACTGCTTGCGGTCGAGCACGTACTGGCGGGCGGTGTGCCAGCAGAACTCGGCCGCACCGAGCGCGCCCCAGGCGATGCCGTAGCGCGCCGAGTTGAGGCAGGTGAACGGGCCCTTGAGACCGCGCACCTCCGGGAAGGCGTTCTCGTCCGGGCAGAACACGCCGTCCATGACGATCTCGCCGGTGATCGAGGCGCGCAGGCCGACCTTGCCGTGGATGGCCGGGGCGGACAGGCCCTTCCAGTCCTTTTCCAGCACGAAACCGCGGATCTGGCCGTCCTCGTCCTTGGCCCACACCACGAAGACGTCGGCGATCGGGCTGTTGGTGATCCACATCTTGGCGCCGCTGAGCAGCCAACCGCCGTCCACCTTCTTCGCCCGGCTGGCCATCGAGCCCGGGTCGGAGCCGTGGTCCGGTTCGGTGAGACCGAAGCAGCCGATCCATTCGCCGGTTGCCAGTTTCGGCAGGTACTTGCGCTTGGTGGCCTCGTTGCCGAACTCGAAGATCGGCACCATCACCAGCGAGCTCTGCACGCTCATCATCGAACGGTAGCCGGAGTCCACCCGTTCCACCTCGCGGGCGATCAGGCCGTAGCTCACGTAGTTCAGCCCGGCGCCGCCGTATTCCTCGGGGATGGTGGGGCCGAGCAGGCCGAGTTCGCCCATCTCGCGGAAGATGGTCGCGTCGGTACGTTCATGGCGGAAGGCTTCGGTGACGCGCGGCATCAGCTTGTCCTGCGCATACGCCCGCGCGGTGTCGGCCACCATGCGCTCTTCGTCGGTGAGCTGCTGGTCGAGCAGCAGAGGGTCGTCCCAGTGGAAGGAAGGATTGCCGGCCATGTGTTCGCCTCGTCAGATATCGTTCCGCTATGCAGAACTTAATTCCATGAAAGTGCTAACATACTGACAAACTCCATCGGAAAATGAAAGCCCGTTCCCGAATCAAGCCCGAAAAAAGGCGTTGGTGCTTAATTAGCTGATGTTGATATTCCGATTGGCTGAATTCTGATTTTTCGCGATGAGTTCCCCTTTTTCCCTGCCTCCTTCATGCGATGGACGCAATTTGCCCAGCCCGGACGG
>JBAYOV010000068.1:0-16097 GCA_041678045.1 Rhodocyclaceae bacterium | reverse complement strand
GGGATAACGCAGCCGGTACTGCGCAAACGCACCGATGCGCCGCACCGAGTCGATGGTCAGATAGCCGGTCTGGAACATCAGCGCTTCGGTGGAGATGTCGCCCACCTCGAAGGCGGACAGCAGGCTTTCGGGGGCTTCCAGACGTTCCAGATCCGGCAGGCGCACCCGGCGCTCGGTGAGCATATCCACCAGGAAGGTCGGCGTGCCGGTTTCGAACCAGTATGGGCGAAACTCGCGCTCACGCATCAACAGCAGCAGGTCGAAGGGGTTGTACACCGACTCCCCGGTCCAGTTGTAGCCGTTGTACCACGCGCGGATCAGCTCACGGTCCAGACCGGGCAGTTCGGGCGCGAACACAGTATCCACATCCGTATCGGTGTAGCCGCAGATCGCCGAATAAGTCGGCGACACGGTAATATCGAACAGGTTGTTCAGCCCCGAGAACAGGCTCACCTTGCTGAACTTCGACACCCCGGTGAGCATCGCAAACTTGATGTGCGCGTCCTGGCCCTTGATGACCGAATACAGGTCGCGCAACCCGTCGCGCATCTGCCGGGCCAGCTCCGGACGGGTCAGGTTGTCGAGAATCGGTTTGTCGTATTCATCGACCAGCACCACGACGCGCTGGCCGAACTTCTTTTCGGCGGCGTGTATCAGAGCGATGAAGGCATCCGGTACAGCAAGTCCGACCTCGTCGGCAACGTCCAACTGTGCAGCGTTGATGCGCAGGTTCCCACGAATACGGGCATCCAGTTCTGCCCGGCTCTCCATCACCCCTTCGGCAAAGCTGATGCGGATCACCGGATACTTCACCGACCAGTCCCACCGGTCGTGGCAGTACAGCCCGCGAAACAGCGCCTCGTTGCCCGCGAACAACTCTGCCAGCGTGTCGATGAACAGACTCTTGCCGAAGCGGCGCGGGCGCGACAGGAAGTAATACTTGCCCTCGCCGATCAGGCGCAGCGCATGGGGCGTCTTGTCGACATAGTAAAAGTCCTCCTCTCGAATCTCGCGAAAAGTCTGGATGCCGATGGGCAGTTTCTTGCGGGGAGGAACAGCGCACATGACGACTCCTGAAACAACGCGGGTGGGCTTCGGCCGATTCTACGGTCTTTACCCGCCCGCGTCCCGGGTACGGCGGGACCGGCTTTGATCCCCCCGCTCAGGTGCAGGCTCACCACGGTGTGGCTGTCGTCGTGATCGTGAGCGGTGTAAATCGGCATGAAACGTCACACTCGTCTAGCACGACTTCCCTGTGAACAGTGCTGTTGACGACGTTTAACGACAAAGTGCGGCATGTAATTGCAATGAATGCCGATCAATTTTTGAGACTCATAACCCGTCCGCCTCACCCTGCTTCAACGAACGGGCAATGCCCTCCACTGTCCAGCTCACCAGCGATCCGGCCAGCGCATTGGCGGCACGCCCCATCGCGTCCACCACTTCGGGCACACTGCTGCCGGTCGCAGCCACCCGGGCTTCGAACAGGCGGCCGTCGAGCATGCTGCGTGCTTCGGTGCGCACCAGCCGCGCTTCCAGGCTGATCACCGCCTGTGGCGTGCCATCGACATACTCGACATGAAAGGCACGCAGGTCGCTGATGAGCTCGAACTGGGTACGCAGACGAATCTCGTCATTGCTCAGCATGCCAATGCGCCCATCGATCCGGAACGCGTCGCTCAACCGCTTGCGCAGCAACAAGGGCACCGGCTCGCTCCATTGCGAACCGTGGTACACCTGCGCACGGTGCTGATCGGGGATCACCACCATGCGCTGCCCGGACAACAGCACGCCGGTCACCGGCCGGGTCACCCTCAGCGACACTGGCAAGGGGTCGGCTGCGTCTGGCGCGCTGGGCGACTCCACCGCGCCAGGCACCGGGGCCAAGGGCGCGGAGGGGGCGTGCGGCAGCAGATAACTGTCTACCGGGTCGCTGGCCGGCAGCAGCGAGCAGGCGGACAGGCCCGCCACCAGCAGCACGGGCAGCAAGCCGCGCTGCACAGCGCCCCGGACCGTCGCAGAAGAGGTCATGAACCGGCTCATGGGCGGTACTCCTTCAGTTGCTCGTTACCCAGAAGGTAATCGGTGGGATTGTCTTCAAGCTGCCGGGTAATCACCCGCAGGGACATCAGGATGTCGCGCAACTCGGCAAACGCCGGTCCGAGTTCAGCTGCACCGCGCATCGCCCGGTTCACATAGGGTCGGTTGTCATTGACCAGCGAGTCGACCGACTGCATGGTCTGCGCGAAGGACTGAACCGCCTGGCGCACTTCGTGCAGGGTGCTGCCGGCCTGCTGGTCGAGCACCTCGCGACTGCTGTCGACCAGCTGCGAAAAGGCCTGCATCAGCGTGCCGGCCTGTTCGCTCAGACGCCGCGCATCGGCCAGCAACTCGCCTATCCCGTCGCCCTGTTCGGCCACCGTCGCGGTAATCTGCTCGACATTGCGCAGCGTCCGGCCAATGCTGGCGACGTTGTCATCGGACAGCAGGTCGCGGGCCTGCACCAGCACCTGGTTGAGGCTGGACATCAGATCCTCGCCTTCGGACAGCAGCAGGTTGAGCGAAGACGGCGTGGCCACGATCACCGGCACCACATCCTCATCCTCCTGCTTCATTTCTCGCAGCGGGCGGCTGGTGCGGTCGTCGCCACTGCTCAGGCGGATGATCGACATGCCGGTGATGCCCGCCGCCACCAGACTCGCCCGGGTGTCGGTGCGCACCGGCGCCTCACTGTCCACACTG
Organism: Rhodocyclaceae bacterium; assembly: GCA_041678045.1. GTDB lineage: Bacteria > Pseudomonadota > Gammaproteobacteria > Burkholderiales > Rhodocyclaceae > UBA2357. Next base: position 13,355 of record JBAYOV010000068.1, on the reverse strand, counting down.
ACGCGTGCGAACACCCGGCGTGCATCGTCCGGGTCCAGCCGCAGGCTCACCACATCGCCCACCTTGATGCCGTTGAACTCCACCGTGCTGCCCTTGGACAGGCCACCCACCGACTCATTGAATGCGATGTCGAACACCAGAAACTGGCGGTCACTCGCGGTCTTCCCCATCCACAGACCAAAACCCAGGGCAGTGCAGACGACCACCAGGGTGAAGAGTCCGATCAGCACATGATGCGCTCGTGTTTCCATATCACGCCTTAAAGTTGGGGTCAGAATCAAAACCGGATGCGCGCTCCAGCGCACTGGTCGCCCCTGCGGCCGCCCGGCCGCGCGGACCGTGAAAATACTGCTGTATCCAGGCATCGTCGGTTGCGGCCACCACGTCCAGACGGTCGTTGATCAGCACCTTGCGGTTGGCCAGCACGGCCACCCGGTCGGTGATGGTGTACAGCGTGTCCAGATCATGGGTGACCAGAAACACGCTCAGCCCGAGCGCATCGCGCAGGGTCAGGATCAACTGGTCGAAGGCTGCCGCCCCGATGGGGTCGAGACCCGCCGTGGGCTCATCCAGAAACAGGATATCCGGGTCCAGTGCCAGCGCACGCGCCAGCGCAGCACGCTTGATCATGCCACCGGACAGGTCGGAAGGGTACTTGTCACCCGCCAGCGCCGGCAAGCCGGACAACGCAATCTTCAGGCGCGCCAGCCCGGCCGCCTCTCGGGCACTCAATCCGGCATGCTCGATCAACGGCAGGGCCACGTTCTCGGTCACGGTGAGCGACGAGAACAAGGCGCCCTGCTGGAACAACACCCCAAAACGGCGCTCGGCCTGCGCCCGACGGGCGGGTGGCAGGGTCAGAAAGTCTTCGCCAAATACCTTCACACTACCGGCCGCCGGCCGGTTCAGGCCCACCATGGTGCGAAGCAACACCGACTTTCCGGTGCCGGACCCCCCGACAATGCTCAGAATCTCGCCCCGCCGCAGGTCGAGATCGAGCTGGTCATGCACCACCTGGCGCCCGAACTGGTTACGCACACCACGCACTTCAAGGATGTTGCTCACCAGCCCATCTCCATGCAAAACAGGGCCGCCACCGCATCGACGACAATCACGATGAAGATGGACTGCACCACCGCCGAAGTGGTGTGCTCACCCAGCGACTGGGCGCTGCCCGACACCCGGAAGCCTTCCAGGCAGCCGATCACACCAATGAGGAAGGCAAAGATCGGCGCCTTCGCCATGCCCACGATGAAGTGCTTGAGTTCGATATTGTTCTCGATCACCGAAATGAACATGACCGGCGAAATGTCGAGCTTGGCCATCGACACCAGCATGCCGCCGGCCATGCCGGAAATCATCGCGATGAAGGTCAGCATCGGCAGGGCCAGCAGCAGTGCGGCCACCCGGGGCAACACCAGCAGCTCCACCGGGTCGAGGCCATTCACGCGCAGCGCGTCGATTTCCTCATTCACCCGCATCGAGCCGATCTGTGCGGTAAATGAACTCGCCGTACGGCCGGCGACGATGATCGCGGTGAGCAGCACACCGAACTCGCGCAGGAAGGAATATGCAATCAGATCGACGGTGAAGATGCTCGCCCCGAAACTGGCCAGCACGGTGGCACCGAGAAAGGCCACCACCGCCCCCACCAGGAAGGTGAGCAGCGCAACGATGGGTACGGCATCCAGCGCAGTCCGCTCCAGATTGGCCACCAGCGAGGTCATGCGCCAGCGGCGCGGGCTGAACAGCACACGCAGTGCGGTTTCGAGCGTAAGGCCGATGAAGCCGGAAATATCCACCACATGGCGCCAGAACACCCCCATGGTGGCGCCGATGTGTGCCAGCACATCGGTGACCGCGTTGCCACGCCTTTCCGGAGCCGGCGTCTCCGCGTTCTGCAGGCCCTGCAACACCGCCCGTACCAGCGCCTGACGCTCGGCCGGCAGCGGGCTGTCGTGGGCACACAGCCCGGCGAGCCGCTCGCTGCCCAGCAATTCATGCAACAGACTCACCCCCGCCGTATCGAGCGCCTGCAACTGGCTGACGTCGACCGCGCGCACCGTCGCGATGCGCTCACGCAAAGCCCTGACGGCCTGACTCAGCGTGCGGTAGTGGGCCAGTGTCCAGTCCCCTCCCAACTGCAACAGGGCAGCCCCGGACGCCCCCCCGGCGGCCAGCGTTACCCACCCCTGGCGGTCCTCGCTCATCCCGGTGCCCCGTCGTTCATGCGTGTCTCACCTGCAGCGCGCCCCGGATCAGTGCACCTGTCCCGAGGCGTTGACCGATGCCTGCTTCCAGGCCAGCACCGACTGGTTGGCATAGGCCATCACGCGGTCGCGGTGCTCCGCCGGCAACTCCTGATTGAGGGCGGCAAACAGGCTGACCGTCATTTCACGCCCCAGCCCATCGGCCGCCAGGCCATGGGCAATGCACTGGATCTGGATGTTGGCCAGCGTATCGGCCACCAGCCGCCAGCCCAGTTGCGGCATGCTGCGCACCAGCACAAAGAGCATGCCGCCCAGTTGCGACAGAATGGCCGTCGCCTGGTCGCGCTCGTCGCACGCGATCATCGCGTGCCACAGCGCCAGATGCAGGCTGCGCCGCAGGTCGATCTTGAAATCGATGGCATTGCCTTCGCCTTCTTCCAGCGCGGCAAACTGCCTCTGAAAACGGGCATCGTCACGCACATCGAGGCGGGTGCGCAACCCGCCCACCAACTCGGTCAGGCCGGGAATCGCCTGCAGACCGAAGGCCCGGCTGTAGGCCACCCCCCACTGGTCGAGCCCGGCCAGCACCATCGCCCGGCGCAGCGCACTGCCGTCCTCGCCAATGCCGTCCTCATTGCCTGCACGTGCCCAGTTGTCGAGTTGGTCGCACAGGCGTGCAACGCCCCGCGCCCGGCCTGCATCGTCCTCGCTCAGGGTGAGTCTGAACACCTCGGAAAACGCATCCTGTGCCATGCGTGCCGCACGCTTTTGCACCTCGGCCGATGCCAGCGCACTGAGTTCATCCGGCGGAATGGACAGGACATCCTCTTCCTGCGCGGATGATGGACTGGCGGAATCTGCTGCGGAAGACTGGCGGGACATGGAGGGTTCTACCGTGGGAAAAGGCGTATTTTGACGCCCTCACCAGCAAACGGCAAATCCGGAAAGGATGGGAACGGGTGGCAGACGGCGACTCAGGCCCAATGCAGCAGCGGACGGCGGCGCTCGATGTCCTGTTGCAGGTGGCGGCCTTCACGAAAGCCTTCGAGCATGCGACGCAGCACGGTGGCATCCTCTTCGGTGAAGCCACGTTTGAAGTCGGTGAGCACCAAACGCGAGCGGGTGAGCCAGTTGCCCGGCGCATCGTCGAGGGCACACCAGGCGGCCCGCTCGACATCGGGCACATGCTGGCCCAGCCACAGCAGCGCTTCGCGCTCGCGCAGGCCATGCAGCTCCGGCCCGCTTTTCGGGATCAGGTGCGGCGAGGCGCCGACCACCCGCGCGCGGATGTCGGGTGAAAAACGCCCCACCAGCCGGGACAAGGAAAACAGCATGCGCCAGTCCGACGAAATGACCACCCGCGCCTCGTCGAACTCGCGGATCACATCCTCGATCAGCGGCAGGCTGCGGAAGTCCTCGATTTCGCCCCAAGGATGGGTCACGCCATCGAAGTCCATGAAGATGTAGGAAAGCTGCGTCATTGCCTGATTCGTCCGGTAAGAAGGTAGAATGCTGCAGTGCGCAATATACTGCATTGAGAATGTTTCAACCACATCAAGCAAACTGAAACATTTTGCGGCGACACTGCATCGCCTCAACGTGTTTTCACTGCAACGCAACAATCACCAGGACAGGGAGTTTCCGAATGAATCCTATCGTGAATCTGGAAGGCAAGGTCGGCCTCATCACGGGCATCGCCAATGAGAAGTCCATCTCCACGGGCGTGGCCGAAGCCTGCGCCGAAGCCGGCGCCAAGCTGATCATCACCTACCAGAACGAGAAAACCCGTGCATTCATCGAGCCGGTGGTCAGTCGCCTGGGCGTGGAAGATGTGTATCTGATGGACGTGACCCAGACGGAAACCCTGGAGCAGGTTTTCAGCAAGATCGACGAGCGCTTCGGCAAACTCGACTTTGCCGTACACAGCATGGCCTTTGCCAAGCGTGACGACCTGCACGGCCGGGTGGTCGACACCTCGCCGGATGGCTTTGCGATGGCCATGGACATTTCCACCCACTCCTTCGTGCGCATGGCCCGCCATGCCGAACCGCTGATGGTGAAGGCCGGGGGCGGATCGCTGGTGACGATGACCTATCTCGGCTCGGAAAAAGTCATTCCCAACTACGGCGTGATGGGGTTGTGCAAGGCCGCCCTGGAAGCCGCCACCCGCTACATGGCCGCCGAACTGGGCAACCGCAACATCCGCGTGAATGCCGTATCGCCCGGCCCGCTGATGACCCGCGCTGCATCGGGCATTGCCGGCTTCGACGGACTGATGGCCGCTGCGGTCGAGCGTTCCCCCATGCACGCACTGGTCACCCCGGAAGACATCGGCGCCCTCACCGCCTTCCTGGTGTCCGACGCAGGTCGCCTGATCAGCGGCGGCATCCACTTCGTGGACGCTGGCTACAACATCATGGCCTGAGCCATGCGGCGCGCACGGCATCATGGACATTGACGAAGCACGCGCCCAGCTGGGTCGGCCGGCCATCATGCTGCCCGACCCGGTGCCCGCCCACCCGCTGCTCGACGGCAAGCCCGGGCTTGGCCGGGGTGAATACAGCATCGTGATCGACAAAGGTGACGATGAGCGGGTGTACAAGATCGTCAGCTCACCGGCTGACTACTTCCTGCTCACGGCAGATGATCGGCCGCGTGGCAAGCACTTCCCGGTGGTGTATGCCGACCATGGCATCATCGGACGGGCGCAGTCGGGGTATCCGTTTCACCTGCTGGAAATGGAGAGGCTATACCCGATCAACGTGGGCTCACCCGCAGCCGATCTGTCCAGGCGCCTGATCGAACTGTACTGGACGGCCTGCCAGCAATGGAGCCGGCTGGGCATGGACATGGGGCGGATTGCCCTGCACCACATGGTGGTCAATCCGCTGGACGTGAGCGAGAGTCTGAAGCAGGCTCTCGCCGCCCTGTCGGACTTTGTCGAGGAATATCAGGTGCTGCCGGACATCCTCAATGCAGACAACCTGATGATGCGCAAGGACGGCACACTGGTGTTCTGCGACCCGGTGTTCATCGCCTAGCCCCCCGCTCATCGGGCTGGCGGCGCGACTGCGCCAGCCCGGCGGGGTATCATGAACGGCCAAACCGACAGGCCAAGTTCATGCATCACGACGACCACGACCATCCGCCCTGCTCCCCCGCCAGTCACAACGCACAGCCCGGTAGCTCTGCCGGCATCGGCATTCCACTCACCGGCCGCTTCGATCCGGACGCCTTTGAACAGGCCGTGCGCGACCTGCTGCGCGCCTGCGGCGTGCCGGCCGAAGGCGCACACACCGGCAACACGGCCAGACGGGTGCGTGAGCTGTGGCAGAAGCGCCTGCTCGGCGGCTACGACCTGGACCCGGCCGAAGCGCTGGGCGAAGGTTTCGCGGATGAGCGCCGCGACATGGTGGTGATTCGTGGTATCGCGGTACATGGGGTGTGCCCGCACCATCTGGTGCCCTTTCGCGGGGTGGCCCATGTCGCGTATCTGCCGGGAGGCCGGCTGCACGGCTTTGGCCGGATTGCCCGGCTGGTGGATGCCATCGGCCATCGTTTCACCTACCAGGAATGGATGACCCGCGACATTGCCGAGGCGCTGATGCGTCATGGACAGGCGCGTGGCGCAGCCTGCGTGGTGGAGGCCGAGCAGTTGTGTCTATTGCTGGGTGAGGACAGGCGTGGTGACGAGCGGGTGATCACCCAGGCTTTCGTCGGCGACTTCCAGGATTCGCCCGGCCTGCGCATGGAGTTCATGCGCAACATCGGCAGCCCGTCGCTCTAGGCGACGGTCCTTTCAAAGATCGATGACCACTCGCTGGCGATGCTCGCTGACATCGATCATCACTACTTCACTGCCCAGCAACATCACCGAACCCCGGTAGCGATCGTTTCCGCTACCGGAATACTCGAAGTCATACGCACGGCGCAGGCAGGCACGACCGTTCTCGTCCCGCGCAGGACGCAGGGAGCGGAAGGACACCGTATCGTCCAGCAGTTGCACACCCTCACGCTGGCAGCTCTCGCGCGCGGCACGCATCCCCAACTCGCGCACCCGGATGCTGTCGAGCCAGAACCAGACGCCGCCGCCGAGCAGCAGCAGACCAATGAGTTCAGCAGTATTCATGGGGTGCAATCATGGCACAGACGCAGGCACAACGCGGCCTCAATCGATCATCATGCCCTTGATGGTGAAGAACAGCATGGCCGACATCACCGCCGACGCTGGCAGGGTGATCACCCAGGCAGCGACGATGCGCATGACCTGCGAGCGCTTCACCAGTTCCTGGCGATACACCTTGCGCAACCCCTTGCGCTCGGTCTTGGAGAAGTGCGCCGGATCGTTGCTTTGCTTTGACTGGCGCTTGAGTTCGGCAAGCATCGCGCCCTTCTCGTCGATCGAGGCAGCGGTGAAACGCGCCATGAAAGCTTCGATGGAGGCCTGGTCGCCTTCCGGATGATGCTCCTTGATGGTATGCACCATACGCTGGTAATTGCTCTTCAGGTATTCACGCAGAAAACCGACCCCGAACACCGCGCCCACCGCAACGTGCGTGGTGCTCACCGGAATGCCGAACTGGCTGGCCAGAATCACCGTGATGGTGGCCGCCATCGCAATGCAGTAGGCACGCATCTGATCCAGCTCGGTGATTTCCGAACCCACGGTGCGAATCACACGCGGCCCGAACAGCCCCAGACCAATCGCGATGCCCAGCGCCCCCACCACCATCACCCAGGTCGGGATCGGCGCGGCACGGGCAATCTCCGCTCCACCGCTGGATACCACTTCGACAATGGCCGCAAGCGGACCGACCGCGTTGGCCACATCGTTGGAGCCATGCGCAAAACTGAGCAAGGCCGCAGCAAAGATCAGCGGCACAGTAAACAGCTTGTTGACCCCTTGCTTGGAGTTTTCGATCCGGCTCGCGTGACGCGCCACCAGCGGACGCACCATGAAGAACACCAGCACCGCGATGAGCAGGCCCGCAATGTAGGCCTGAACCGGACTGACGGCAATGATCTTGCTCACGCCCTTGAGCAGCAGGTAGGTGCCGAAAGCCCACGCCATGAGCGCCACCAGATACGGCACCACCCGCCGCGCAGCCGTCACCAGATCGCTCTGGTAGGTGATGCTGCGCTTGATCGTATACAGGAACAACGCCGCGATCACCCCACCCATCAAGGGGGAAATCACCCAACTGGCCGCGATCTTGCCCACCGTACCCCAGTTGCCGATGGCCAGTCCGCTCGAAGCCACCCCGGCTCCAAGCACCGCCCCCACGATGGAGTGCGTGGTCGACACCGGCGCGCCTACCGCAGTGGCCACATTCAACCACAGCGCAGCAGCCAGCAGCGCCGCCATCATCACCCATACGAAGGTTTCGGGGTCCGCGATCATCGACGGATCGATGATGCCGCTGCGAATCGTGCCCACCACCTCGCCACCGGCAATGAGCGCACCGGCCGCCTCGAAGATGGCCGCAATGATGAGCGCCCCGCCCAGCGTCAGTGCGCGCGAGCCAACCGCCGGCCCCACGTTGTTGGCCACATCGTTGGCGCCGATGTTCATGGCCATGTAGCCACCAATCATCGCCGCCACCACGATGAACATGCTGCCCTGCGCCTCGCCTCGCGCCATCGTGTACAGCATCACGCCAATCACGAAAAGCAGACCCATGCCAAGCCGGAACAATTCTCCACGACCCTTCTTCGTGGCTTTTTCGAGTTCGCTGATGTGCTTGAGCTCCACTATCGACTTCCGAAGTTGTGATGGCGATATTGTTTCAGAAATGCATTCACAACAAAAATGAAATCTTTTTGAAACATTTGTGGGCATCGCGCATCATCGGTCGCGCTCACTCGAGTTTACTTGGGTTCACTCGATCTCGTGCTCGATATCGAATCCGGCCCGCTCGTCCTCGCCCAGCGTCGCCACCAGCCAGGGCATCACCGATTCGAGCATCTGCGGCAGTACCCAGGGCGGATTGACGATGTACAGGCCGCTGCCGAACATGCCGACCCCGTCGGCCGAAGGCTGACGCACCGCCAGCCTCACCTGCAGCCAGCTCCCGGGCTTGAGCTGCGCAAGCCGCTCGGGCAGCTGACGCGCTTCGGGGCGGGCCAGCATCGGATACCAGACAATGTAGGTGCCGCCCGGAAAACGGCGCATGGCCTCCTCCACCACCTTGACCACCTGGCGATAGTCGTCTTTGACCTCATACGGCGGATCGATCAGCACCACGGCCCGTCGAGTGGGCGGTGGCAGCAAGGCGCGCAGACTGGCAAAACCATCGCTGCGCCGTACCTGGACCCGATCCTGGTCGCGCTCGAAGGTGCGCGACAGCAGCTCATGATCGGCGGGGTGAAGCTCGAACAGACGCATGCGGTCCTGCTCACGCAGCAGCGTCATCGCAAGCGCGGGCGAACCGGGATAAAACCCCAACCGGCCATGCGGATTGAACTGCGCCACGGCTTCCAGATAAGGCTTCAGTGCATCGGGTAGCGTCGGGTTCTGCCACAGGCGACCGATCCCGGCCAGGTACTCCCCGGTCTTGTCGGCCCGCTCATCCCCAAGGGAATAACACCCCGCTCCCGCATGCGTATCGATGTACCACCAAGGCTTGTCCTTGCGGCAGTAGTAGCGCAAAACCTCGGTGAGAACACAGTGCTTGAGAACGTCGGCGTGGTTGCCGGCATGAAAGGCGTGGCGATAACTGAGCATGGGCGGGTTGAAATGCCTGAGCAAGGATGCGGAAAGGAAGGCAGATGCTACCACTGCCCCGCAGCATCACGCCCACCCGGACGGCGCGATTGCAAACTTTTGCCTCCGCGCCGTCGTCAGCCACAAGCGGTTTGCTATCATTGCGCGGTCTGAAACTGGAAGCAGCATCAAATGACGCTTTACGCACTGGGCGATGCCCGCCCCGAACTCGGTCCGGGCTGCTGGGTCGCCGACAACGCCACCCTTATCGGTCGGATCAAGGCCGGCGCCAATGTGAACATCTGGTTCAACGTTGTCGCCCGTGGGGACAACGACCCGATCACCATCGGCGACAACACCAACATTCAGGACAGCTCGGTACTGCACACTGACGACGGCGTGCCCCTCACAATCGGCCAGGATGTCACCGTCGGACACATGGCCATGCTGCACGGCTGCACGATTGGCGATGGCAGCCTGATCGGCATGGGTGCGGTGGTGCTCAACCGTGCGGTGATCGGCGCCTCCTGCATCATCGGCGCGAAATCGCTGATCCCCGAAGGCAAGGTGATCCCCGACCGCTCCCTGGTGGTCGGCTCTCCCGGCCGGGTAATCCGACAGCTGACCGACGAGGAAGTCGCCAGTTTGCAGCGCAACGCGGCGCATTATGTGGACAATGCCCGCCGCTATGGGGCCGAGCTCACCCGCCTCGACTGAAACCCCGGCACATACGCGCATAACATCGCCTTACAAGCACACCGTACCTGCCGGCACTGGCGTCCGTCACACTTGCGCCTGCCCTGCAACCCACGACAAGGACACACCCGATGACGACCCTTCGCATGCCCGGCGATCTTGGCCCTCTTGCTTCCCTTGGCCTGTTCCGCACCCTGAGCCTGTCCGCCCTGACGGCCGCGCTACTGTGCCTGAGTACACCACTGATCGCCGCCCCGTCACAGGCCACGACAGCCTCAGGCGCCACCATTGAACTGTCGGCCGAGGCCAGCGGCCAGGCGATCAACGACTTCGGCACCGCCACCGCCTATTTCGAAGCCACCGGCAGCGAGCCCTCCGCGCTGTCGCAAACGGTCAACAAACGCATTGCCACCGCACTGGAGATCGCCCGCAAGCACGACGCTGTGCGCACCCGCAGTTCCGGCCTGAACACCTATCCGGTCTACTCCCGCGATGGCCAGCGCATCGAGAGCTGGCGCATGCGCGCCGAACTGATGTTCGAAAGCGGCGACATTGCCGCACTGTCGACCCTGCTGGGTGAGTTGCAGGGCACGGTCGCCGTGTCCAACCTGAGCATGCAGCCCTCCAGGAGCACCCGCGACCAGACCGCCGACCAACTGGCCACCGAGGCGATCCGTGCCTTTGAAGCCCGTGCGGCGAACATCGCAGCCACCTTCGGCAAGCAGTACCGCATCCGCACCCTCAGCATTCATTACGGCGGCATGGCGCGACCGATGATGGGCATGATGCGCAGCGCCAGCGCGGATTTTGCAGCCCCCGCCATGCAGGTCGAGCCGGGCGAGAGCGAGATCACGGTGAATGTCAGCGGCAGCATCGAACTGACCGATTGATCCTTTGATCGATTCACCGGACCGATCCAGTCCGCACGCCCCCATGCCCAGACAGCCGGAGATTTGAAACCCCATCATGCACCGAGCCCGCATCCTGTCCCGCATCCGCCCGCACATGCTGGGGGCGCTCATCCCGTTGCTGCTTGCTGCCGGCGCCATTGCCGGCTCCGGGGCCGGCGAAGGTCCGCGCAGCAGCACGGCCTTCGTATGCCCGGACGGCGACCGCTTCACCGTGGACTTTCATCCCGGTCATGTGCGCCTGCGCCATGGCAGCGGCGTGTTTGCCCTGAGCCGTGAAACAGCGGACAAGACCGAGCGCTATTCCGACGGCCGCCACACCCTCTGGCTGGATAAGGACGGCGCACGCATTGAGGGCGCCGCCGGTTCGAACGGTCACCACCGCTGCCGGCCGGTGGGCTCATCGGCATGATCGCGCTGATCCAGCGGGTCACCCAGGCACGCGTCGATGTGGCCGGCGAAACTGTCGGCAGCATTGGCCCGGGGCTGCTTGCGCTGATCGGCATCCAGCCCGCTGACACGCAACACAACGTGGAACGCATGGTCGAACGCCTGCTGGCCTACCGCATCTTCGAGGATGACGGCGGACGCATGAATCTGGGCCTGCGCGACACGGCGGGCGGCCTGTTGCTGGTGCCGCAATTCACGCTTGCAGCCGATACCCGCAAGGGGCTGCGGCCCGGTTTTTCAACAGCCGCCGCCCCCGAACTGGCCCGGGAACGTTTCTCGCAACTGGTCGGGCATGCCCGCAACCAGTATCCGGACAAGGTCGAAACCGGACGCTTCGGCGCCGAGATGGCCGTTTCCCTGACCAACCATGGGCCGGTGACCTTCTGGCTGGACGCCTGACGGTCGCTCGGGGTATCTTCGGGGGAATCCAACCCGATGGCCGACCGGCCTCATCGCAACGATGACCACTGCCCCGCCCCGACCGCTTGCTGCGCGCCCCCACTCAAAACGTCGCACCCTGCCCCTGCTGGGTGTGCTACTGTGCCTGGCCGTACTGCTGGGTGGCTGTGGCTCACCCGCGCCACGCAAGGCCGAGAGTGTGCCTCCAGGCAGCAGCGCACGCTATTTCACCCTGCCCGAACAACAGCATGCCCAGGAAATGGTGGTGTATGCACTGGGTCTGCTGGGCACCGGCTACCGCTTCGGTGGCCGCAATCCTGAGGCCGGTCTGGACTGCAGCGGCATGGTGAGCTACATCGTGCAAGAGATCAGTGGCCAGCGCCTGCCCCACAACGCCGCGCAGATCGCCTCGATGACCCGCCCGATCAAGGTCAGCGAACTGCGACCCGGTGATCTGGTGTTCTTCAACACGCTCAACCGCAAGCATTCCCACATGGGCATCTACATGGGCGACGGACGCTTCATCCACGCCCCCTCCAGCCGTGGCCAGATACGGGTGGAAAAGCTCGACAACACCTACTTTCGGCCACGCATAGACGGCGCTCGCCGACTGGTGTCGGGTTGAGCGGTCCGTTTTAGCGCTTACTTGGGGGTGTGCACAAAGACCTCACCCGGTCGGGTGAGGCCCAGTTCGAAACGGGCACGTTCCTCGATCGCCTCGTTGCCTGACTTGAGATCGCGTACTTCAGCATCCAGGGCTGCGTTGCGCTGCTCCAGTTGCTCATTCACCGCGCGCTGAGCCTGCAGTTGCTGGTCAACTTCCCAGACGCGCAGCCAGCCCCCCTTGCCCATCCAGAGCGGGTACTGGAGGCTTAGCGCCAGCAAGGTAAGGATGATCAGGGGCCAGCGCATGATTCGCCATGGTCGGATAAAACGACGCACCCGGCCGGACAGACCGGACGAGTGCGCATCGTGTTTGCGATGTGCGGCAGATCGCCGCACATCCTCGCGTTGTCAGCCAGGCTCAGCGGGCACGCAGGTTGAAGAAGGCCTTTCTGCCCGGGTAGCCTGCGGTGTTGCCGAGATCTTCTTCGATACGCAGCAGCTGATTGTACTTGGCAATACGGTCCGAGCGCGACAGCGAACCGGTCTTGATCTGCATGGCGTTCAGGCCCACTGCGATGTCCGCAATGGTGGAGTCTTCGGTTTCGCCGGAGCGATGCGAAATCACCGAGGTATAGCCGGCGCGCTTGGCCATTTCGACCGCCGCAAAGGTTTCGGTGAGGGTTCCGATCTGGTTGATCTTGATCAGGATGGAGTTGGCAATACCCTGCTCGATGCCCTGCTCCAGGATCTTCGTGTTGGTCACGAACAGATCGTCGCCCACCAGCTGGATCTTCTTGCCGAGCTTGTCGGTGAGGGTCTTCCAGCCGGCCCAGTCGTTCTCGGCCATGCCGTCCTCGATGGAAACGATCGGGAAACGATCGGCCAGAGTGGCCAGATAGTCTGCAAAGCCTTCCGAGCTCAGCGACAGGCCCTCGCCCTTCAGCTCGTACTTGCCGTCCTTGTAGAACTCGCTGGCGGCGCAGTCCAGCGCCAGCAGCACGTCGCGGCCAGGCTCATAGCCGGCGGCAGCGATGGCTTCCTGAATCAGGTTGAGCGCCTCTTCGGTGCCCGATACGTTGGGCGCAAAACCGCCTTCGTCGCCCACCGTGGTGGGGTAGCCCTTCTTGTCGGTGATTTTCTTCAGGTGATGGAAAATCTCCGCACCGCAGCGCAGTGCCTCGCGGAAGCTGCCCATGCTAACCGGCATGATCATGCATTCCTGGATGTCCAGGCTGTTGTTGGCATGCTCGCCGCCGTTGATCACGTTCATCATCGGCACCGGCATGGACATGCCACCCGACCCTCCGAAGTAGCGGTACAGCGGCAGACCGGCCTCTTCGGCAGCAGCCTTGGCCACGGCCATGGACACCGCCAGCATGGCGT
>JBAYOV010000067.1:0-16550 GCA_041678045.1 Rhodocyclaceae bacterium | reverse complement strand
TTTCAGGCTGGATGCTGTGCAAGCGCAGGCGATCTGGAGTGAAGTGGCCCAGGCCGTGGCGGGCTGGCGCGCAGTGGCCCGGGGATTGGGCATGCGCGGTACCGACCTGCAGGACTTCGAGCCGGCCTTTGCCCAAGAGGGTGGGGCTGGTACATAATCTGGCCTGATTCCGTAGCACCAACGGAATAAACCCGTTATCAATCAACGATTTGAGTGCGGCGTGATGTTCCCTTCACCCGCTCCACTTCAGCTTCCACAGAAATCCACCGAGCTCCATAAGCCGCCGTAGCAAAAGGATTTCTTCAAGCGCAATCATCCAGCGAATGGCATCGAAAGCCCCCACTGCTGGACCGATTGAGTCCATCCAGTCGTCCATCAAAGTGATCGGGTACCAACGGGAGTTCGCCAAGCACCTGGCGAAGCGCGTCCGGCCTCACAGATCGAGGCTGGTGTCGAACTTGTTGCGAAAGCGCGAAACCATGCTGCGGAACTTGCGCATGTTCTCATCCGCGTAAAGTACCTCGTCGCAGAAGCGGTCGTAGGCATCCATGATTTCTACGCTCTATCGCTAAAATCTCCAGACGACGCGCCCGGCCCGAGTGCGGTACCGGCCGCCGTCCATCCGCCCCCTGGTCTTCATCCATTCTCGTCTATCTGCATCCACGCTTGCCCGACATGAACATCGACTCCCGCCCTCCCCCCATTCGCCCCGCTTGGATTCATCGCGGACGTGACTTCGTTCGTGACGTGCTGTCGGTCTATTTCACCCTCCTCAAGATCATGGTGCCGGCATTGATCGTGGTGAAGGCGCTGGACATGCTCGGCGCCACGGCCGCGCTCGCCTGGTTGCTGGCGCCGTTGATGGCGCTGGTAGGGCTGCCCGACACGCTGGGCATCGTCTGGGCAGCGGCGATGCTCACCAACATCTACACCGCAATGGTGGTGTTTCTCGACTATGGCTTGCAGCAGCCGCTCAGCGTCGCGCAAGTCACGGTGCTGGGGGTGATGATTCTGGTGGCGCATTCGCTGCCGGTGGAGGGCGCCGTTGCCAAGGCCACCGGGGTGAGCTGGCGGGCCACGCTGTGCCTTCGCATTGGCGGCGCACTGGTGTTGGGTGGATTGCTCAATCTGGTCTATACGCTGACCGGCAGCCTGCAGCACGACAGCCGCATGGTGTGGCAGCCGGCCACGGCCGACGCCAGCCTGACCGGCTGGGCGCTGGATCAGGCGGCCATGCTGGCGATGGTGCTGGTGGTGATCGCCGCCCTGATGGGTGGGTTGCGGCTGCTGCGGGTGCTGGGCGTGGAGCGCCTGATGCATGCGCTGCTCGCGCCTGTGCTCAAGCTCATCGGCATCCGCCGCGAAGCGGCCAACATCACCATCATCGGGACAACCTTGGGGCTGAGCTTCGGCGCCGGCCTGCTGATCCGCGAGGCACGCTCGGGCGCGCTGACGCGCCGCGACGTGTTCCTGACCATGGGCTTTCTGGGCCTGTGCCACAGCGTGATCGAGGACACCTTGCTGATTCTGCTGCTGGGTGCAGACCTGTCCGGCATCCTGTGGGCGCGGCTGGGTTTCGCCGTGGTGGTGATTGCCCTGCTGGCCCGCCTGCCGCCGTTGAAACGCAGGCTGGCCGAGGCGCCCGCTCATTGACCTGCCGTGTCGTGCCGTGCCGTGGTGTTCCCCCGCCCCTCGCCACGACAGCCACCCGCCGGCAGGGGCGAGCGCGTGATGCGATGTGCCGTAGCCCTCACACGTTCGCCAGCAGCCCCAGCCCGTCGACGGCAATCCACACGGCAGTGGCGGCGAGCAGAAAGGACATGGTGAGATTGAAGACCCGGAGCAGGTGCGGTTGACGCAGGTGCTCGCGCAGGCGGTCGCCAGCCACGGCCCAGAGGGCAATGCAGGGCAGGTTGATCGAAGCGCTGATCAGGGCCAGCAGCACCGCGTCGGCCCAGCCGCTCTCGGGCGGCAGGAAAAGGATGGCGACGTTGAGCACCATCATCCACGCCTTGGGATTGACCCACTGGAACAAGGCCATGCCAATCAGCCCCATCGGCTGTGCCGGAACGACCGAATCCGGTTGCGCCGCACGGGCCTGACGTCTGGCCAGCCACAGCAGATACGCACAGCCCAGCGCCACCAGCAACGGGCGCAGGGCATCGAGCCACAGCACCATCCAGGCCAAGGCCAGTCCGACCAGCAACACCTGCACCGCATGCCCCATGCTCACGCCCAGCATCATCGGCAAGGTGCGACGCAGGCCGAAATTCACACCGCTGGCGGCCAGCATGATGTTGTTGGGGCCCGGCGTCACCGACAGGGTGGCCACATAAGTCATGAGGGGCAGGTCAAGCATGATGCACTCCACAAAAAGCACTCGGGAGACATCACTGTAGGCGTTTGGCACATCCGGGCACAGATCCAGCGTTCCGGATATATCATGGGTACAGATGCGTCTGACCGAGACTGTATCCACGCCTTCTGAACCCTGCTGTATCCATCGGAGTCCGCCTGCATGCCCCCGCCTGCCGACCCCCTGCCCCGTTATCAGGCACTGGCCGAAGAGTTGCGTTCGGCGATCCATGACGGACGCCTGCCCGCCGGCGCGCGCCTGCCTTCGGTACGCGAAGCGGCACAACACCGCGACCTGAGCATCAACACCATTCTGGCGGCCTACCGCCAGCTTGAGACACAAGGGCTGGTGGAAGCCCGACCTCAGTCCGGCTACTTCGTGAAGCCCCGGCTCGCCTCGCCGGAGGCCGTACCGGCCGTGCTCAAGCCCACCAGCGCCCGCCCGGTCGAGGCGGCGGTGCTCGACCGCATTGCGGCCGTCCTGGCCGCGCAGGCGCAGCCCGACCATGTCGACCTGTCGCTCGCCTGCCCCAAGGGGGGAGACTTTTACCCCTCCGCACGGCTGGCCCGACTGGTGGCCGACATTGCACGGCGACACCCCCGGCTGATCGGCGACTACAGCCTGCCGCCCGGCTCCCCCCTGCTGCGCCAGGAAATTGCCCGACATGCGCTCGCACTGGGCATCAGCATGACCCCGGACACCGTGATCCTGACGAATGGCTGCATGGAAGCCCTGCAACTGGCGCTGCGCGCCATCACCCGGCCCGGCGATGCGGTGGCCATGGAGTCGCCAACCTATTTCAACCTGATTCCGCTCGCCAAGCGCCTGGGGCTGCGCATCACCGAGGTGCCGACCCACCCGGGGCTGGGCATGTCCATGGACGCGCTGGAGATGCTGCTGGCGGAGCGCCGCATCAGCGCGGTGGTGTGCATGCCCGATGTGCACAATCCGCTGGGCTCGGGCATGCCCATCGCCGCCAAGCGGCGGCTGGCGCAACTGGCGGCCGAGCATCGCGTGCCGGTGATCGAGGACGCGCTGTATGCCGAACTGCAATACACCACGCCCTTGCAGCCCGCCGTGAAGGCTTTCGACCGGGACGGCTGGGTGATTCTGTGCGCGTCCTACACCAAGACCCTGGCACCCGGCTTTCGGGTGGGTTACATGGAGGCGGGGCGCTTTGCCAGCGAGGTGCGCGAGCTCAAGTTCTGCTCGTCGGTGGCGCAGCCCACGGTGTTGTGCGAAGCGCTGGGCGCATTTCTCGAAAGTGGCGGCTACATTCAGCACCTGCGGCGCTTGCGCCGGCTGTATGCCGGGCAGACCAGCCGCCTGCGCAGCATTCTCGACGATGCCTTCCCCGCAGGCACCCGGGCAACCGAGCCCACGGGAGGCTTTCTGCTGTGGGTCGAGCTGCCCGAGGGCTGCGACGCCGACCGTCTGTTCCACGATGCGCTCGCCCACGGCATCAGCATCACGCCGGGCACCCTGTTTTCGCCCTCCGGGCGTTATCGCAGGCATCTGCGCCTGTCGGGCTGCTACCCCTTTTCAGACCGCCATGTCCATGCGCTGTACACCCTCGGCCGCCTCGCCAGCAGGCAGCTCGATGGTGCGGCCTGAACCGGTTCACGCTCCGGCGACACCTCCCCGCAGCACACAGACCGCCTCAGCCCTGCTGCAGCACGATGTCTTCGCGCGCCGCCCACTGGCCCAGGTCCTGCCGTGCCAGGGCCTGGGCCATCAAATCCGGGAACTGGTCCGGGGTGCAGACGAACGTGGGAATGCCGATGGTGGCAAAACGGGCGGCCATGGCATGGTCGTAAAAGGGCGCGCCCTCGTCCGACAGCGCCAGCAGCGCAATGCACTGCACGCCGGACTGCACCAGCTGCGCGGCGCGACCGAGCATTTCGCGGGCGTTGCCGCCTTCGTACAGGTCGCTGATGAGGATGAAGATGGTGTCTTCCGGGCGGCTGATCAGGGTCTGGCAGTAGGCCAGTGCGCGGTTGATGTCGGTGCCGCCCCCCAGTTGCACCCCGAACAGCAGGTCGACCGGGTCGGTGTGCAACGCCTCCGACAGATCGACCACGGCGGTGTCGAACACCACCATCCGGGTGGCCAGCGCCGGAATCGAGGCCATCACCGCCGCGAAGATGCTCGAATACACCACCGAAGGCGCCATCGAGCCGCTCTGGTCGATGCACAGCACCACCTCCTTCAGCGCCGAGCGCTTGCGCCCGTAGCCGATGCGGATTTCGGGCACGATGGTCTGGTATTCGGGCAGATAGTTGCGGATGTTGGCGCGGATGGTGCGGTTCCAGTCCATCTCGTTCAGGCGCGGGCGCCGGTTGCGCTGGGCGCGGTTGAGCGCGCCGCGCACGGCCTGCTGCATCGGTTGCTGCAGCCGGCGCATCAGCTCCTCGACCACCCGGGCGACCACCTGGCGCGCGGTGTCCTTGGTGCGCGCGGGGATGACGTCCTTCAGCGAGATGAGGGTGGCCACCAGATGGATGTCGGTTTCCACCGCTTCGAGCACTTCGGGTTCGAGCAGCAGCTCGCGCAGGCCCAGCCGCTCGATGGCGTCCTGCTGGATCACCCGCACCACCGAAGCCGGGAAATACTGGCGGATGTCGCCCAGCCAGCGTGCCACGCTAGGGGCGGACGCGCCCAGCCCGCCGCGCCGGCCGCCGCTGCGCCCGTTGCCCTCGCCCTCGCCCCCATCGCCGTAGACGGCGCTCAGGCAGTTGTCCAGGGCCAGCGCCTCGGCATCGAGGGTGCAGCCGATGCCGTCGGCCTGACCGCCGCCCAGAATCAGGCGCCAGCGTTTTTCGCGTTCTTCAGGCTGCATGAGGGGTCTCCAGTCCGAGAAGTTGGCCGATCACCGGCAGGGCGGCGGCTGCGCGCGCCGGGTCGAGGTCACCGGTCAGCGCGAGCGCCGGCAGGGCCGAAGTGCCAGCTTTCACCCGTTCGCCCATCTGGCGCCGCTCGGGTGCCTCGAAGCTGGCGAAGGTGCGGCGCAGCACCGGCAGCAATGGCTGGAAGGTGTCGGGCGACAGGCTGCACACCCAGCCGTCGATCAGCGCCCACAAGGTTTCATCGTGAATCAGCAGCTGGCCGCTGCCGCGCAGGAAACCGTCTACCCACGCCGCAGCCTCGTCCGGCGCACTGGCAGCGGACAGGGCCAGCCCCAACCGGCGGGCGCATTCGGCCTCGTCCAGCCGCTCGCTTTGCAACAGCAGGCGGCAACAGCGCCCGGCCAGCAGCGGATGCAGGCCATGACGGTCCATGAGCTGGGCCAGCGTGTCGTGCCACAGATCAAGCCGGGCAGCATCGTCGAGCAGCTTCACTGCCGCATGGGTGCGCTGGATGTGCTCGAAGAACCGTTCGGCCGCCTCGGCATTGAGCGAGGCGGTGGCGTTGGGCAGGCCGATGCAGAGGCGCGTGAGCAGGCCGTGGAGCACGCTCTCCACCTGGTCGAGCGAGGTCTTGCGCACGTCGCCGTAGCGCAGCAGCTGGGCCAGTTCGGGCAGGGCCTGCATCAGGTGCAGGATGTCGTGGCTGACCGCCGCCTCGGCCTGCAGACGCCCGATCAGGGCATCGACCGCCACGGCCAGGTTGGCGAACATCGCCTCGTGGGTCATCTGCGCGAGCGCTTCGAGCGAGGCATTGTCCGCGCCCTTGCGCACCAGCCGGGTGCTGGCCGCCTCTTCGAGGGTGTTGCCCCACAGGCCGGCCTCGATCAGGCTGACCTCGAACTCGGGCTGCCACAGCAGGCGCCAGCTTTCCTTGAAGGTGCCCTTGCCGCCGGCCCGCTGGCCGCCCTTGCCCCAGGGCACGTCCAGAATGCGCAGCCGGCGCAGCAGGTGGCTGCGGCCCAGATCGGTGTCCTTGCGCAGGTCGAGGACCAGTTCGCTGTCGCTGGGGCTGGGCTTCAGGCGCAGGCGTTTCTGTTCCCGGGCCAGATCCTGCTGCAGCGGGGTCTGCGGCGTGCTGGCCGGAATGTGGCCAAGCACTTCGCCGATCAGCAGCTTGCGTTCGAGCAGGCGCATCGGCAGCGCATCGCCGAACAGCATCACGCTCTGGACGGCCTCGTTCATTTCGGCCAGCCCCGGCAGCGGGCGGCCACGCATCGCGGCCAGGGTTTCGGCCAGCCGGACCGCTTCGATGACATGGGCCGACGAGATGTCCAGCCCGGCCGTGCGGAAGGTGTGGGCCACCCGCACCAGCCAGGGCGCACCGGGGCGCTGCGGGTGCTGCCACAGGTGGGCATACCAGCCCGGCGACGCAATCCCCGCGCCATAGCCGCTGCCCGTGCTCAGGCGGTCGTGGGTCCACGGCACCCAGGTGGCGGCGGTCTTCAGCCTGGGCAGCCCCTTCAGGCGCTCGTTGTCGGCCTTGGCCGGCGGCAGCGTTTCCAGCGCCGGCACATGCCAGGCGCCGCACACCACCGCAATCCGCTCGAAACCATCCTTCTGCGCCTGACGCAGGGTCTTGCGCATCCAGGCTTCGCGCAGGGCCTCGCGGCTGCGCTCGTCCGGGTCGGGCTCGGCTTCCTCGCCCAGGGTCTGGCGCAGCGCGCCCATCGCCTCGGCGATGGCCTGAAAGAGCTCGCCGCTGTCCTGGCGCTCCTCGACCATGTGTTCCCACCAGCGCTCGCTGTCGGCGTACCCGGCCGCCTCGGCCAGCAGCGCGATCGGGTCGTGGCGCAGGCCGGCGCGGGCGGGCTTGCCTGCGGCCGCTTCCGGTGCTTCTTCCTGTGCCTCCGCTGCTGCGTCCACGCCGGCGTCCCCGTCGGGGCCGGTTGCGGCCTCGGCTTCCGCCTCGGCCACCGCCTGCAGTCGTGCTTCCTCGGCCTGATCCTGGGCAAAGCGGATGCCGGCCGGCAGGTCCATGAAGCGCACCGGAATGCCGTGCACAAGCGCGTGGCGGATCGCCTGCCATTCGGGCGAGAACTCGGCGAAGGGGTAATACACTGCCCGCTGCGGCGCGTCCGGAGCATAGACCAGCAGGGCCACCGGCGGGCGCATGTCCGGGTCGAGCACCAGCGGCAGCACCGCCTCGCCCTCGGGCGGTCCTTCGATCAGCACGCAGTCGGGGGCGAGCGCCGCCAGTGCCTGGGCCAGGCTGCGTGCCGAGCCCGGGCCGTGATGGCGGATGCCGAAGACGTGGTGGGCCATCAAAGAACCTCGCGGCAGGCGCGATACAGGTCCATCCAGTCGCTGCGCTCCTTGACCACGGTTTCGAGGTATTCCTTCCACACCACGCTGTCTTGCACCGGGTCCTTCACCACCGCACCGACCAGGCCGGCGGCCATGTCGCGCGCGGTGAGCCGGCCATCGCCGAAGTGGCCGGCCAGCGCCATCCCGCTGCCCACCACCGAGATCGCTTCGGCCGTGCTCAGGGTGCCGCTCGGGCTCTTCAGCTTGGTCTTGCCATCGGCGGTGAGGCCGGCGCGCAGTTCGCGGAACAGGGTGACGACGCGGCGGATCTCGGCCAGCGCCGGCTTTTCGGCCGGCAGTTCCAGCGCGCGGCCCAGGCTTTCGACCCGGCGACTGACGATCTCGGTTTCCTCGTCCAGGGTGTCGGGCACCGGCAGGATGACGGTGTTGAAGCGGCGTTTCAGCGCGCTGGACAGTTCATTCACGCCCTTGTCGCGGTTGTTGGCGGTGGCGATCAGGTTGAAGCCCTTCTGCGCCTGGCATTCGCTGTTGAGCTCGGGGATCGGCAGGGTCTTTTCCGACAGGATGGTGATGAGGGTGTCCTGCACGTCGGCTGGCACCCGGGTCAGCTCCTCGATGCGGGCGATCTTGCCGTGGCGCATGGCGTGCATCACCGGGCTTTCGATCAGCGCCTCCTCGGAGGGGCCACGGGCGATGAGCTGGGCGTAGTTCCAGTTGTAGCGCAGGGTTTCCTCGCCGGTGCCGGCAGTGCCCTGCACGATCAGGGTGGAGCTGCCGCAGATGGCGGCGGCCAGGTGCTCGGACACCCACGACTTGGCGGTGCCGGGCAGGCCGTAGAGCAGCAGCGCGCGGTCGGTTGCGAGGGTGGAGATGGCGATCTCGATCAGGCGCGGATTGCCGATGTATTTCGCGGAAATCTCGGTGCCGTCGGCCAGCGTGCCGCCCAGCAGGTAGGTGCGCACGGCGCTGGGCGAGAGCTGCCAGCGCGGCGGGCGCGGCAGGCTGTCCTGGGCGCGCAGGGCGTCCAGTTCGTGGGCGTATTCGTGTTCGGCGTGCTGGCGCAGGGCGGCCTGGAGCGCGGTATCGGTCATGAGGGTCAATCCTTGTCGGTGGGGCAATCGAGTGCCGCGCGCATCTCGGCGCGCAGGCGCAGGGTCTGAAGGGTGCGTTCGGCCAGGCCGTGCCAGTCGTGCGCGGCATCGGCCAGCGCCGGTTGCAGCGCGGCTTCCAGTGCGCTGTGGGCATCGAGGTGCAGGTGCAGGGCGATCTGGCGGCAGGCCTCGTGCAGGCCATACAGGCCGCGCAGTTTCTGCGTGCGCCAGCGCGCCAGCACATCGCACAAGGCCAGCGAGAAGGCGGAGCTCCACGGCGGCGACAGCCGATGCACGATGTCGTGATGGCGCACGCCGTCCGCTTCGCGGAAGAATTCGAGCGCCAGCGCCTCGCGCCCGTCCTGGGGCAACACCGCCCACAGGGCCTCGTCGTTGCGCTGTTTCAGGCGCAGCCAGGCGCTGGCCCAGGCGGCGTCGGGGTAGCGGGTGAGCGCCTGCTGCCAGCCTGCCAGCAGCGGGCCTTCCCATTCATGCTTTCTGGTCAGCGCGAGCAGTTCGGCCGGTGTCAGGCCCCACTGTTCGCACCAGTGGGCGGGTGGCACGCAGGCGAGCACCTGCTCCAGCCACCAGGCGCGCGCGCCCTTGCCCTGCGGCGGGCGCTCCTCGATGCCGTCGCGGCCCCAGGCCGCGTCCCAGACCTCGGGCGGCGACACCGTGAGCCGGGGCTTGCGCCCGGTGAGTGTGTTGAGCACGCCCTTCCCGCCTTCCAGCCCGAGCCAGCCGGCCAGCCGCTCGCGCTGGCGTCGGGCAAAAGCCGAATCGGGCAATGCGCCCAGCAGTTCGGCCGCGAGCTGGCGCACGCCCTTGCTGCGGTCGTCCAGGCAGCTTTCCAGCCACGCCTCGTCGTTCATCGACAGGCCGACTGCACATGCGGCCAGCAGCGCCTGACGCACCTGTGCGGCTTCCTGCTTCCATACGGCTGCAAGTTGCTCGCGCGCCCGAACCGGGTCGCGGGCGCGCAACGCACGCAGATACTCGCTGCGCTGCGCAGGGTTGCCCTCACGCCACGGCCGTTCGGGGTCGTCATCGTCGGCTTCGAGGTGGGTGACCAGCAGGCGCGCCCAGTCCGGGTTGTGCGCCGCCAGCCAGTGCCCGCGCCGGCCAATCACCCCCGACACCGCAGGACGGATGGCGCGGCTCGCACGGGCCGCCTCAAGCAAGGGCGCAATCAGCGCCGGCGGAATGCGCAGGCCACGCGCCTGCACGGCCTCCAGCCAGCCATCGAGCAGCGGGCGGAGCCCGTTGTCGACCAGCATCCAGCGCAAATGAGTGGCGGCGGCCGGGGCCATCAGCGGCCCCTCATCCGGTGGCGCAGCCGCCGGTCGTACTCCGTCAAAACGGGCCGGCAGCACACCGCCCGCACCATACTGCCGGCTCAGCGCAACCGCGCCGAGAAAGGCCGCTTCACGTTGCGGGCTGGGCGGCACCACGCCGCCCGGGTACAGCTGGGCCAGCCAGGGCTGCAGGGCGGCATCGCCCTGGGGGGGCTGGTTCTGGCGCTCGGTGCCCAGCAGCGCGATCTTGAGCAGGGTTTTCGACAATTCCATGAGGGGGCCATTCTTCGCATTGCAAGGGCGCGGCGCAGGGTGCACCGGCCGGAAACCTGAAATCCGGGGGGGGCGCACTCAGCCCGGGGCCTGCACCTCGGCCAGCCACACCGCCTGGCCCGCTTCGAAGGCCGCCAGCGGCAGCAGGCGCTGGCCGTCCCATTCGCCCTGCAGCGCCAGCGGGTGCCCCCCGCTGGCGGCCAGCAGGCCCCAGCCCTGTTCGTCGCTCAGCTGCAGTGGCAGGCAATGACTGGCCGCATCGACGAGTTGCCACGTCTCGCCCGTGCGCAGCGGCACGACATCGGCCAGCGCAAGCGGGTAGCGCCCGGGCCAGGGGTTGTGTGCGATTGCGCGGCCCCACTCCGCCAGCGCCTCGGCCAGCGGCAGGAACACCCCTTCGGGCACCGGGCGGGGCCGGGCCGGGGGCGGCGGTTCGCTGCGGATGAGTGCCCGCAGCGGCCGGGCGCCCGGGTAAAACACCAGCTCGCCGTCGAAGGCATGCCCCACCGGTGGGCGCAGGGGCATCGCCTGGCCATGCACCGAGAAGTCGAGCAGCAAGGCCATCCGGGCGCACCGCTCGCCATACAGCCAGGTGCGCCGGGTGCGCATCTGGCCGTCGTCTTCCTGAGCCTGGGCGAGCACATGCCAGCCATCGGCCACCCCTTCACCGGCCAGCACCTCTTCGCGGCTCACCGGCAAGCCCAGCCGGCTGGCGATTTCATCCGCGAGCGCGGGCGGCAACTGCGCCCGGCGCTGCCAGCCTTCGATGAGCAGGTGGATGCGCGCCATTTCGGCCAGCACCGCTTCCTGCCAGGCGCCCCCGCGATAGCACAGCATGCCGGCCTCTTCCAGGCGGCGGGCCAGCCCGGGCGCCTGGGCATCGACCATGCGCGCGGCCATGTGCTGCCACGCGTTCGGATCGTTTGTCATCAGCCCCTGGCGCACGAGGTCGAACAGCCAGCGCTGCAGCTCCTCCAGACCGGCCTGGACCTTGTCGCTGCGCGCTGCGCTGCGTTTTTGCTGGGCACGGGCACGTTTGGCCTGGGTGGCCTCGTCGACCGGCGCGTCCTGGGCAGCAGCCTTTTCGGCCTTCTTCTGCGCGCGGTCGCTGCGCTTGTCCAGCCACTCGCGCACCCAGGGCGGCGGCTCGACAGACTTCAGCGCATCGGCCTGCGCCGCATGAATCATGGCCAGCCCCAACCCGTGCTTGCACGGAAACTTGCGGCTGGGGCAAGAGCACTTGAACGCCGGCTCGTCGGTGATGATGGCGGTCTGGTAAGGGTTGCTGCCACTGCCCTGCAGCTCACCCCAGAGCAGGTTGCCCTGCTGCCCCAGCGTCAGCCACTGCTGGGGTTTGGCCAGTTTCTGACCGGCCTTGGTCGAAGCCGCATCGGGCGAGAGCGCAACGACCTGTTCGGGAGTCCAGCGAGTTGTCATGGATGTCGGCAGGAAAAATTATCGGCGAAGCATAGTGAATTCCGCCGCATTTTGCACGCGTGGCTGCCGGGCCTGAGCGATGCCGGGGATGCGCCAGACAGCCGAAGGCCATGCGTTCCTGCTCAAGACGCACGTCCACGCCAAACTGCCCGCTGCGCAGATCGGCTGACAACCGCGCCCCGTCCTCATGCAGATGTGCCCGTTCAGCCTGCGCAGCAGCGGATTCCGGTGATAGAGTGTGTATGTTTTTAATATCAATACACACAGGTGATGCATGAGAACCAACATTGTCATCGATGAGCAGTTAATGATGGACGCCCTTAAAGCATCTGGTTTGAAAACAAAAAAAGAGGCTGTAGAACAAGGGCTCAAGCTTCTGGTGCGTCGTAGCCGGCAACAGGAAATTCGAAAGCTTCGCGGACGCATCAAGTGGGAAGGCGACCTGGAAGAAATGCGGGGCGGCAAATGATACTGGTTGATACCAGCGTCTGGATCGATTACCTGAATGGCACCCCAAGCCGCCACACCGACGCCCTTGACGCTGCTATTGTCGAGGGCGTGGTTGCTATGGGAGATTTGATTTTTCTTGAAATTCTTCAGGGGATCCGGGACGACAGGGAGTATCGGACGACCAAGCAAAGCCTTATGACGCTGGATCAGCTTGAGATGTTTGGCAAAGGCATGCCGGAGAAATGTGCAGAGCACTATCGGGCGCTGCGCAAAAAGGGCATGACAATTCGAAAAACAACGGACGTCATTATTGCGACGTTTTGCATCGAGCAGCGGATGCCCCTGCTTTTCACCGACCGCGATTTCATTCCGTTTGTTGATTACCTTGGGTTGGTCTCGGTGCTGCCAGAAACATAACGAATTTGCTCACCGGGGCCGCGCCACTCGATGAGCGTTCAATCACCAATACCCGTCAATGGCGCGGTCTCCGGTGCAGCAGCCAGTTAGGCTTGGCTGAAACACTCGGTTGTTAAAAAATGGCAACCTAGTCCTTATACAACGCCAGCCGCAGTGAGAATCGAACGAAGTACACTGGAACCGGAGGCTGAAAAAAACCAGACAAGGACACTACAGTTAGCTACAACTGTGATCCAAAAAACAATTTGAAACGACTGTTTTTTTGATTTGTGACGGAGCAGTTGTTGTGCTGCTAAAGCCCCTGGCCAACCGCCGATTAAACCAAACATATGCAACGTACTTTCTTGTGTTCTCCATTGATCCTTTTTAGCCGCCGACTTATCGAGTGCGTAGGCAAGAAACGCCACTAAACTTGCTCCCAAGTACAAAACGAGAACCGCAAACGGCAACTTTCCTACTAAAACTGATACAGCTACGAAAATGAGAAAGAGAGCAGTTAATATAAGCAAAACCACACCGCCTTTAGGTGAGGATACCCTTGCGGTGCTGTCGCCAAAAAATGCGACTTTTTCAGCTTGAAATCGACCATTCGCATCGACTTTTAGTTCGTAGCTAACAATCTCTTGACCCACAGGACGTCGTTGTCGATTTGAAAACGATTTGATGTGGACAAATACTTGCTTGCCACCATCATTCGGGGTGATGAATCCGAATCCTTGGTCGTCTTTCCAGTTAGTTATCTTGCCTTGATAGCGCATATGTTTTGAAACGCCTAACGCCGCGCTCACCGGCAATTTTGAAGCGCAGCGGAAAAATTGTCCGAGTGCAGCGCCTTGTTAGCCGCACTATCGTTTAAATGGTAGAGATTTTATAAATCTTTCCATGTATTCAACATCTAGGTCCCCTGATTTTAATGCTGGAAGCTTGATTCTAGACGCAGCCATTCTTTCTAAATGCCACTTCCTGCCGTAATTAAATCTTACCTTCTCTAGACGGATTATTGTGGCAATAAAGAGACCAGAGAAAACATTCATATCAAATTTTGGGTACAACACGTTTACGTCGTCAGATGCCCAGAATGGCTTTGGCTGATAGAACGCTTCACCTACAGAACCGTTATAGTTTACGGTGATCGTATTGCCTTTATGGATTGGCTTTTGTCCTATTTTTTCTCTTAATCCGTTATTTGAGTCGATTGCCCCTATGAATCTTGTTGCTCCTGTTGTCATGTTGGCTTTTGTTAGCCTTTTCCCTTTTTTAAGATCAAATAACTCATCTATCCTGAACCATGCCCACTTGCTATGATCTACCGCATTTACCTTTTTTACTGGCTTAGCATCAACTATCTCGGAAACAATGCCGAATTCTTCTTCTACGATGTTGTGCGATAGGTAGTTGAGCACGACTGATTTAAAGCAATCAATGCTTAGCTCGTCGTAGTCAGTTTCCATGAAAGCCTCTGCGCACCACTCATCCTGAGCAGTAACATGGGCTTTAGTGCAATGACCGGGAATTTCATCTCTGTTCAAATATGAACTTACCCACTGATCACGAATTGCCGGCCATGTATGCAAATCATCAACTCTTCCTCGATGCTTCGTCTTCACGAAACCATCTTTCTTCCAGAGGCCAAACCACGTCTTCTTAGAGCTAGCATCGTGCGGTTGGTGCGCTGTAAACACCATAATGCAAGGAACTACTCCCACTGGATAAAAAAGATCATCGGGCAACGACATTACGGCTTCGAGCGTATGTTCTTTTAAAATTTCCTCCCTTACAGGATGATTTGAAATCGCACAACCGATTGGGACGATGGCAATACCAACCCCCTTAGAAGCCAAACAAGTTAGCATATGCTTGACGAAAATCAGCTCGTGCAACTCTTCGTCACTTTGTGAATAAGGGGGATTAATCATTCCGATATCGCAGTTGTGCTGCTTTAATTCCTTTACAATCCCCTCATCAAAGCAGCTACCCTGATGTAGATTCGCTTTTCCATCCCCACGGAGAATCATGTTACTTGCGCCCAACGCATACATATTCGGTTGCTGTTCGACACCGATAAGTCGATTCTTTTTGATATCTAACTCTTCTGCTTCAGATGTGCATGTTCTAAGCATTTGATGCATGGCGGCGATAAGAAATCCGCCAGTCCCTGCACAAATATCAAGCACTTTACTGCCTTTGTGGGCTTGAGAAACCAGCGAGAAAAGTTCTGTTATGTGACGTGGCGTAAGAACGATACCCAACGCCTTTTTGTCTCCGCCTGTATATTTAAGAAATTCCCCATAGAATTGGCCAACCACGTCAAAATCATGATAAACACTTATAAAAGGCCAAACCTTCTCGTTAAGCCTTTTTATCAGTTCGTACAGAACTCCTCGTGGATATTTTGTTGTTGGTTTACCAAGCTCCGGATGGACTGCGATGGAGGAATATGGCTGGGTCATGCTGTATTCTTTTGAATGCGGTATATCCGCATTTTTCATCTCTTCTTTTATAACTCGCATCCACTGCTTTTGTAGGTCAGCTGGATTGTATTCACCAAAACTCACGGAAAAGGCTTTGTTTCTCAAGGCAATCAAAGTGCCACTAACCAAAAGGGGCTTCTCAGACTCAGTGAGCTTTGCATGATCACGCATAAAGTCATGCAACTCCCTAGAGAACGACATGAGATCCTCATGCCTCTTTCTCGTAACTTCTGGGTCATAAGTGCCATGATCAATATAGTCTTTTACGCTTAGTATCTGCGTTATAGCTTGACCGGTCTTGGTTACTAATGGCTTGTGCTCGGATGACCCTTTTGGACATAAGAAAGTTGAAATCTTCGCCTGCGCTAGCTTTTGCCCAGAAACAGCAACAGCAATAACATTAAATTCCTTTTGAAGGTGTTTCGCGTAATGCAAAACACCATCAACGGCAAAATCCTTTGGGCGGTCATGCATTTCACTTTCATGCTGATTCAGCTTTGCTTTACATTCGAATACGACCAGAAAATCTGGCGTCCCTGTCGCACTTACTATAAATTCAGGCGCCCCACGATTTGACAGCCCACTCTTGCTCGCTCCTCTGAGCAAATTAGCTACTGCAACAATTTGACTTTTTTGCTCTTCCACAACGACGTCATTGTTTTCGTCGTAATATCCGAGCCGACGAAATTCATCCCTAACCAAATTTTCTGTAATTCTTTCGTTTGACATTAACTTAACTTCTCGGTTGGATTTCTTTGATTGGCTAACGTTTGGTTAAGGGGCGGGCTTTAGCCCGTCCCAGTGAGCGAAGCGAGCGTTTTGAACCAGTTGTTAGACGCTTGTTCTGAGTGTTGGAAATCCTTCATACCACTCTGCAAAATTGCCTGTGGCACTTTCGCCTTTTAACAAAACTCTAGGAGTCATCCAGCTAGTAATGATTTTTTTAGGTTTTTCGTGCCAGCTCAGATTGAATGAGCACATGCCTTGGCCGTCAAAGAATTCGACTTCGCTGTAAGGAAGGTGGTCGTGAATCCAGTATGCAAGAGATCGCCAGTCGGCACCGTTACTGTATTTATCCATAAACCAAGGAATAACAATGCAAGCGGTTGCCCCTATGCCATTGTCATCAGAATAATCCCATATGTGATGGGCGTAATTTGTTTTATTGCTGGCACAGTTATGCGATTTTTCATTACCGGTTTCGTTTATCTTCGGTGATCTGTAAGCAGACCGTATAGCTATGCGACCAAATGTGGCGTTTAGTGGTTCTAGCAGTTCTTCGCACAGGCGCTTACCTGCCTCTATAGCCTTATCCGGATTTTCAGGAATATTTGGGATTCCATAGAAGTTAGATATTTCGCTGTACATGAAATCGCGCATGAAGAAATTTTTGGATAGGCGAATGCGCCCGAAGCGATCAAGTGCGTTATAGGATTTGATGGCGCGCATAATTTTTCCTCAAGCGTCTAACGGCTCGGTTGAGAGGCGCGGCACTTTTTGCCGCGTCCTCTCTCGAACCGAATGTTAGATGCAGCGGCGCCGAGACCGTGCACCCTGTAGGACAGTGGGGTTAGTACACTTTTCAGCGA
>JBAYOV010000066.1:0-17048 GCA_041678045.1 Rhodocyclaceae bacterium | reverse complement strand
TAGGTAGAGCACTGGATTGTGGCTCCAGGTGTCACCGGTTCGATCCCGGTATGTCGCCCCAAATTTTATGAGGGTTTGCGAAACTTATTCACAGGCCCTGCCGTTCTACAAAACGGCAATCGTTCTAAAAAATGCGCTGGCTACATGCCGGCGCATTTTTTTGTGCATGTGCGCCCTGCTGGGCGCACATCGGCATCATTTTGCTCAGGGTATCGTGCGAGGGAATCCCGTTGGGCAACTCCAGAAACTTCCGCAGCCACCTTCGTTCTCGTGGCCGAAGTCTTCGATGCTCACCCAGTCTTCGAAACCGCACAGCGCCGCGCACAGCGTGATCGTCACGATGTCTTCGAGCTTGTGCAGCTTGTTGCGGGTCTGACGCCGAGGCTCGGGCAGGCGTGTCGGGGCCGGGGCAAGCGCAGCCGCAGGAGCCGCAGGAGCCGCAAATTCAGCAGGCGGTGTCGTGGTTGATGACGTGCGATACCGACTGGCGACAAGGTGATCCTCTTTCTCAGGGCGCTGCGCTTCGGCACGCAGAACGGCGCATCGTATCCAAAGCTGAATTTACAAAACACGCGGCCAAAGATGGCACTGCCTCGCTGCCCATTGCCGCTTGCGCCCGCTGCATTGCTATTCAAGCCAGAGACGGAATTGAACTGGCGTCCGTCCATCACCAATTCCTGATTCAAAGCAATTCGAAATAGGCCAGAAACCCAAGAATAATCAAGGGTTCTGGCCTTTTTTGTGTCCGTATGGGACAAAAAAAAGCCCTGCAGGGCAGGGCTTTTTTTGACATCGAAGGGACGGCGATTACTTGGTGCCGATCACTTCGACTTCAACGCGGCGATCGGGCTGCAGGCAGGCGATCAGAGCGGTGCGGCCACGCACGTTGTCGCACTGGTTGCCGGTCACCGGCTGAGC
Organism: Rhodocyclaceae bacterium; assembly: GCA_041678045.1. Lineage (GTDB taxonomy): Bacteria > Pseudomonadota > Gammaproteobacteria > Burkholderiales > Rhodocyclaceae > UBA2357. The sequence goes on along the minus strand of JBAYOV010000066.1, from coordinate 16,130 downwards.
TTCGCCCTTGCCTTCGGTGTACACACGGTTGCTGTCGATGCCCTTGGAGACCAGATAGGCCTTCACGGCTTCGGCACGGCGCTCGGACAGCTTCTGGTTGTAGGTGTCGGAACCGATGCGGTCGGTGTGACCAACGGCCAGGATTACTTCCAGATTCACCTGCTGGGCCTGTGCAGCCAACTCGTCCAGAGCCTGACGGCCAGCCGGCTTCAGCACGGCCTTGTCAAAGTCGAACAGCGCGTCGGCCGACAGCTTGATCTTCTCGGCAGTGGGCTTCGGAGCGGGCTGGGCAACCGGCGGGGGCGGGGCTTCGGTGCACTTCTCGGCAGGCACGATGTCGCTGTCGCAGGCACAACCGACCGGGAACTGGCCAGCCATTGCTTCTTCAGCAGCGGCCGGGCTCCAAAAACCGGTGCGCCAGCACAGGCCGGCGCCGCTGCGGGCGACGACATTGCGGGCGTCGATCACGTAGGGGATCACGCCGGTGCCGTCAACGACCACGTCCTGGGTCTGAGCGAAGGCGCTGGGAGCGGAAAGGCCGAGCGATGCAATCGCGGCCAGGAGCAGCATGTGATTCTTGGTTTGTTTGATCATGTTTTCCTCTTCGAAGGGAATGTCGCCGATAGTCGGAGATGAAAAATCGTCGGACAGCAAAAACTGCGATGATTGTTCGTGGCTAACATCGCATGTATTGCTATCCACCCACTAGCTTATGGTGCCACATTGCTGATATGCGCAGCAATTCGTTGTTGTGCGTTTGCAACACAAGTTTTCTGTTGATGACCCTTGCCTGACCCTCCACCCATACATGGGTGACGTGTTCCCGTCCGGCGACGAAAACCAGATGGGAGAGCGGATCGAAGCAGGGACGCGTTTCGAAGGTTTCGAGCGAGATCGCGCACAGGTCCGCGCGCTTGCCCGGGGCGATCGAACCGATCCGGTCATCCATGCCGAGTGCGCGTGCCGCATCGAGGGTGGCCATGCGCAGGGCGACAGGGGCCGGGACGGCTGCGGCATCCTGACTGGACACCTTTGCAAGCAGCGCGGCGTGGCGCATTTCCTGCAGGATGTCGAGCCGGTTGTTGCTGGCGGCACCGTCCGTGCCCAAGCCTGTGGTGACGCCGGCCTGCAGCAGGGCGGACACTGGCGCGATGCCGCTGGCCAGTTTCATGTTGGAGGTTGGGCAGTGGCACACGCTGGCGCCGTGGCGTGCCAGCAGTTCGATGTCGGCCGCATTCAGGTGCACTGCGTGCACGCCGATGAAGTTCGGGCCGAGCAGGCCGAGCGAGGCAAGTCGTGCCAGCGGTCGCACGCCGTGCTGTTGCAGACCGTCATGAACTTCCTGCGCGGTTTCATGCACATGCATGTGCAGGGGACAGGACAGTTGGTCGGCCAGCGAGGCGGCGCGCTCCAGTACTGTGTCCGAGACGCTGTATGGGGCGTGGGGCGCAATGGCAAATTCGATGGTGGGCGTGCTCCGCCAGGCGTCGCGCACGGCAAGCCATTTGCTCAGGCTGTCTTCCGCGTCCGGCGAATAGGGCGTGGGGAAGTCGAGCAGCGTCACGCCGATGACGGCGCGCATGCCCATTCGGTCGAAGGCTTCTGCGACCGCTTCCGGGTAGAAGTACATGTCGCTGCAGGTGGTGATCCCGCCTGCGAGCATTTCGGCGGCTGCCAGCAGGCTGCCGTCGAGGACGAAGCTGTGTGACAGGTGCTGCCCTTCGAGTGGCCAGATGGCCTCTTCCAGCCATTGTTTGAGCGGGCGGTCGTCGGCAATGCCGCGCAGTAGGTTCATGGCTGCGTGACTGTGCAGATTGATCAGCCCGGGAATGATCACATGATCGCCCAGGTGCACGATTTCGTCGGCACGATAGCGGGTGCGTGCCTCATCTTGCGGCAGGATGGCCTGGATGGTGCCCTGGTGGATTGCGATGGCATGGCGTTCGAGCACGAGCCGCTCGGGCTCGACCGGAACGATCCAGCGTGCGTTGATGAGCAGATCGATGGTTTCGGGGGTGGCCGCCGTACTCATGGCCTGAGTGCATGCCGGACCGTGGGCGTTACTGGCTGCCATGCCGGATGATGCGTCGAAGCGACGACGTCTGATCTCACAACCGCCCCCTTTGTATCGGCACACCGGCTTTCGAGCCTGGGTGTGCTGTCGTTCTTTTTGATATGTGTCTCATTAAAGCACAGGCTGCGCCCGATCAACAATCGCATTTGACCCTGATCGGACCGCCTCTGGGCGGTGGTCAGCGACGCGGTGTGCCGGTGGTTCTCCTGCCGGGGCTGTGCGCTTCAAGTGCTGAAAGCAGGCGCCGGGCGAGGCGGTCGCACGTGCTATCATTCAATGTTTTTTTGATCCGGCAAAAGCCGCTATTGTCCGATGACGCCTTTCGCTAAGGAAACCTTGCCAATCAGCCTCGAAGAGGAGATGAGGCATTCCTATCTCGATTACGCGATGAGCGTGATCGTGGGCCGTGCGCTGCCTGATGTGCGCGACGGTCTGAAGCCGGTGCACCGGCGCGTGCTGTATGCGATGCACGAACTGTCGAACGACTGGAACCGAGCCTACAAGAAGTCGGCGCGTATCGTCGGCGATGTGATCGGTAAATACCATCCGCATGGAGACTCCGCAGTCTACGACACCATCGTGCGCATGGCGCAGGACTTTTCCCTGCGTTACATGCTGGTCGACGGCCAAGGCAACTTCGGTTCGGTCGATGGCGACAGCGCGGCGGCCATGCGTTATACCGAGATCCGCATGGCGCGCATCGGTCACGAGCTGCTCGCCGACATCGACAAGGAAACAGTGGATTTCGGGCCGAACTATGACGGTTCCGAGAAGGAACCACTGATTCTGCCGGCCCGCATCCCGAATCTGCTGATCAACGGTTCGTCGGGCATTGCGGTGGGCATGGCCACCAACATCCCGCCGCACAACCTGGGTGAGGTGGTCGAGGCTTGCCTGAAGCTGCTGGAGGAGCCGGATACCGACATCGAGGATCTGATCGCGATCGTCAAGGCGCCGGACTTTCCGACGGCTGCCCTGATTTATGGCCTGTCCGGTGTGCATGACGGGTATCGCACCGGTCGTGGCCGGGTAGTGATGCGCGCGCGCACCCATTTCGAGGACATCGGCAAGGGCGACCGCCAGGCGATCATCGTCGATGAACTGCCCTATCAGGTCAACAAGCGCACCCTGCTCGAACGCATGGCCGAGCTGGTCAACGAGAAGAAGATCGAGGGCATCAGCGAGATCCGCGACGAGTCCGACAAGTCGGGCATGCGCGTGGTGATCGAGCTCAAGCGCAATGAAGTCCCCGAAGTGATCCTGAACAACCTGTTCAAGCAGACCCAGCTGCAGGATACCTTCGGCATGAACATGGTGGCGCTGGTCGATGGCCGGCCGCGCACCCTCAACCTGCGGCAGATGCTCGACTGCTTCCTGCAGCACCGGCGCGAAGTCATTACCCGACGCACCATCTTCGAATTGCGCAAGGCGCGCGAACGCGGGCACATCCTCGAAGGCCTGGCCGTGGCGCTGTCGAATGTGGATGAAATCATTGCGCTGATCAAGGCGGCACCCACGCCGGCCGATGCCAAACGGGCGCTTCTTGCCCGTACCTGGCGCTCGCAACTGGTGGAGGAGATGCTGTCCCGGGCAATGGCCGATGCTTACCGGCCCGAGGGGCTAGCGCCCGAGTTTGGCCTGTCTGCCCAGGGCTATCGCCTGTCCGACGCCCAGGCGCAGGCCATCCTGGAGTTGCGCCTGCAGCGCCTCACCGGTCTGGAGCAGGACAAGATCGTCGGCGAGTACCGTGAGGTCATGGAGATCATCACCGACCTGCTCGACATCCTGGCGCGTCCGGAGCGCATTACCCGCATCATTGCGGATGAACTGGCCGCAGTGCGCAATCAGTTCGGCGATCCGCGCCGCTCTGAAATCGTGCTCAACACGGCCGAGATCAACATCGAAGACCTGATTGCGCCTGAAGACATGGTGGTGACCCTGTCGCACTCGGGCTACTTCAAGCGCCAGCCGTTGGCCGATTATCGTGCCCAGCGGCGCGGCGGGCGGGGCAAGCAGGCCACTGGCATGAAAGACGATGATTTCATCGACCGTCTGTTCGTGGCCAATACCCACGATTACATCCTGTGCTTCTCGAGCCGTGGCCGGGTGTACTGGCTGAAGGTGTATGAAGTGCCTGAAGGCGCGCGCAATGCCCGTGGCAAGCCGATCGTGAATCTGTTCCCGCTGATGGAAGGGGAGAAGATCAACGCGGTGTTGCCGGTGCAAGGTTTCGACGACAACCATTTCGTGTTCATGGCCACTTCGGAAGGCACGGTGAAGAAGACCGCCCTGACGGCGTTCTCCAATCCGCGCAAGGCCGGCATCATTGCGGTGAGTCTGGACGATGGCGACCACCTGGTGGGTGTGGCGATCACCGATGGCGAATGCGACGTGATGCTGTTCTCCGATGCGGGCAAGGCGGTGCGCTTCCCGGAAGGCGATGTGCGCCCGATGGGGCGCGATGCACGTGGCGTGCGCGGCATGAATCTGGAAGACGGCCAGCGGGTGATTGCAATGCTGGTGACCCGTGACGATGACGGTTCGGTGCTGACCGCCACCGAGAACGGTTATGGCAAGCGTACGCCGGTGGCCGAATACACCCGCCACAGCCGTGGCACCAAGGGCATGATTGCGATCCAGACCTCGGACCGCAACGGCAAGCTGATCGGAGCCTGCCTGGTCGATGAGAGTGACGAGATCATGCTGATCTCGACCGGCGGGGTGCTGATCCGTACCCGGGTGCAGGATATCCGCGAGATGGGGCGTGCCACCCAGGGAGTGACGCTGATCAATCTGGATGGTGGCACCTACCTGGCCGGCGTCGAGAAGGTGGCCGAGTCCGATGCGGACGAGAATGGCGAAAGTGCTGAGCCCGAAGCCGGTGGTGGTGACGCCGCCATGCCCGGTGCAGGTCATGATGCCGGAACAGTGGCCGGTGAGGGTGGCAGCGAGCCTCCGGCAGTGGATGACGCTGCAGGCGAGGGTGAAGCGGACGCTGGCAACTGAGTGAGTGTTCGGAGCGTATTCGGGAAGCGGAACGTCAATATGAGTCGTGTATACAACTTCAGCGCGGGGCCTGCCGCGTTGCCGCAGGAAGTGTTGCAGCAGGCCGCCGGTGAAATGCTCGATTGGCAGGGGGCCGGTTGCGGGGTGATGGAGATGAGCCATCGCGGCAAGGCCTTCACCCGCATTGTCGAGCAGGCCGAGGCCGATTTTCGGGAGTTGCTGGGCGTTCCCGCGCAGTATCGGGTGCTGTTCCTGCAGGGGGGGGCAACACAGCAGTTCTCCCAGATTCCCATGAACCTGCTCGATGGCGGCAGTGCCGACTATCTGGTGAATGGTTCCTGGTCGTCCAAGGCCTGGAAGGAGGCCGAGCGTCTGGCTCCGTTCGTGGGGGGCAGGGTACGCCTGGCTGGCAAGGTGGAGGGCGGGGCAGGCCGTCTGGTGACGGCGCAGGAGATGCAACTCGACCCGGCCGCGCGCTATGTGCACCTGTGCACCAACGAAACCATTCATGGCGTCGAGGTGCAGGATGCCGCGCAGTTGCCGGACACGGCCGCGCCGCTGGTGGCCGACATGTCCTCGCACATTCTGTCGCGTGTCATCGATGTGTCCCGTTTCGGCATGATCTATGCCGGCGCGCAGAAGAATATCGGTCCCTCCGGTCTGGTGATTGTGGCGATCCGTGAGGATCTGCTCGGCAAGGCCTGGACCGGCACGCCTGGGGTGATGGACTACCGGGTGATGGCCGACAACGCTTCCATGCTCAACACGCCGCCCACCTTCGCCATCTACATCGCAGGGCTGGTGTTCCAGTGGTTGAAGGCGCAGGGCGGCGTTGCCGCGATCGAGGCCGTGAATGCACGCAAGGCAGCGTTGCTGTACGACTATCTGGACAGCAGCGACTTTTACCGCAACACGGTGGCGGCCGATTGCCGTTCGCGCATGAACGTTCCCTTCCTGCTGCAGGACGAGGCGCTCAATGACGACTTCCTGAAGGGGGCAGAGGCTGCGGGCCTGAGCCAGCTGAAGGGGCACAAGTCGGTCGGGGGCATGCGCGCGTCGATCTATAACGCGATGCCGCTGGCCGGTGTGCAGGCGCTGGTCGATTACATGCGTGACTTTGCCGCACGGCGTGGATGATCGACAGCAAACCGGGCTGATCAGGAGCGAGCATGAACGAAGAAGAACTGCTGAATCTCAGAAAGAACATCGACCGGCTCGATGAAGAAATTCTCGAGCGTCTGGCCGAGCGCGCCCGCAATGCGCAGCGCGTGGGCGAGGTGAAGAAAGGCAACCTGTACCGTCCCGAGCGCGAGGCGCAGGTGCTGCGCCGGTTGGCCGAGCGTAACCCGGGCCCCTTGCCCGGCGAGGCGGTGAAGAAGATTTTCCGCGAGATCATGTCTGCGTGCCTGGCGCTGGAGCAGCCGCTGGGCATTGCATACCTTGGCCCGGCTGGCACCTTTTCCGAAAGCGCAGCCCGCAAGCATTTCGGTGCGGCGCCCAGCTTCATGCCGGTGGCGACGATTGATGAGGTGTTCCGCATGGTCGAGGCCGGCACCATGGATTACGGCGTGGTGCCGGTGGAAAACTCCACCGAAGGCGCGGTCGGCGGCACGCTGGATCTGTTGCTGGCCAATCCGGTGAAGGTGTGTGGCGAAGTGAAGCTGCGCATTCACCAGCATCTGCTGTCGCCCGCCGATGGTATCGGGGCGATCAAGCGCCTGTATTCGCATGCCCAGTCACTGGCGCAGTGCAATGCTTGGCTCAATCGCAACCTGCCCGACGTGCCGCGCATTCCGGTGGCGAGCAATGCCGAGGCCGCGCGCCTGGCGGCCAGCGATGGCGAGGCCGGGGCGCTGGCGGGCGAAGCTGCGGCCGAACTGTACGGACTCAACATCCTGGCTGCCAGCATCGAGGACGACCCGAACAACACCACCCGCTTTCTGGTCATCGGTCACCATGATGCAGCGGCCTCCGGCAAGGACAAGACCTCGCTGGTGTGCTCGGCACCGAACAAGCCGGGGGCCATGTATGCGCTGCTCGAACCCTTTGCGCGCCATGGTGTGAGCATGACCAAGCTGCAGTCCCGGCCCGCGCGTGGCGGGCTGTGGGAATACATGTTCTACATTGACCTTGAAGGCCATCAGGACGATGCACCCGTGGCCGCTGCGCTGGCCGAACTGGAGAGCCGTGCCGCCTTCCTGAAGGTTCTGGGTTCCTACCCCGTGGCCGCGCTGTGAGTTGCCGGTCACTTTCTGGTTTTGGAGAAAACTGATGAAGCTCGTCGATCGCGCGCCGCAACACATCCGTTCGATTTCCCCCTACCAGCCGGGCAAGCCGATTGCCGAACTGGCCCGCGAGCTGGGGCTGGTGGAAGGCAGCATCGTCAAGCTCGCCTCCAACGAAAACCCGCTGGGCATGAGCGCGCTGGCCCGTGAGGCGGCCGTGGCCGCGCTTGGCGAGGTGGCCCGCTATCCGGATGGCAATGGCTTCGAGCTGAAGTCTGCGCTGGCGCACCGCTATGGCGTGAACAGTGAGCAGATCGTGCTGGGCAATGGTTCCAACGATGTGCTCGAACTGGTTGCCCGCGCCCTGCTGTCGCCGGGGACTTCGGCGGTGTTCTCGCGGCATGCGTTCGCCGTGTATCCGCTCGCCACCCATGCGATGGGGGCCGCATGCGTGGAAGCACCGGCCCGCGATTTCGGCCACGATCTGGAGGCCATGCTGGCGGCGATCCGTGAGGACACCCGCGTGGTGTTCGTGGCCAACCCGAACAACCCCACTGGCACGTTCATTCCCGGTCCTGCGCTGGAGGCGTTCATCGCCCGGGTGCCCGAGGAAGTGCTGGTGGTGCTCGACGAGGCCTATACCGAATACCTGTTGCCCGAACAGAAGTACGACAGCGTGGCCTGGCTGGCACGCTTCCCGAATCTGCTGGTGTGCCGCACGTTCTCCAAGGCCTATGGGCTGGCCGGGCTGCGGGTGGGCTATGGCCTGGGGCATCCGGCGGTGATCGATCTGATGAACCGGGTACGCCAACCCTTCAATGTGAGCAACATCGCCCTGGCCGCTGCTGCTGCGGCACTGCGGGACGAGGAATTCCTGGCCCGCAGCGCAGAACTCAATCTGCGTGGCATGAGTCAGCTCACCGAAGCCTTTGATCGTTTGGGGCTGGAGTGGATTCCGTCCGCAGGCAACTTCGTCACCTTCAAAGTGGGCGACGGTGCGGCGGTGAACGCTGCCCTGTTGCGCAAGGGCGTGATCGTGCGGCCGATTGGCGCGTATGGCATGCCCGAGTGGTTGCGTGTGTCGATCGGCTTGCCGGAAGAAAATCAGCGCTTCATCGACGCCCTGGGCGAAGTGCTCGCCTGACTTGCAGGCGATGGAGCGCACCACACGGGTGGCCTTGGGTCCGAGCGGGAGGAACTGGCTGGAATGGCTGTAATCAGGAAACTGGTGATTTGTGGCGTGGGCCTGATCGGAGGCTCGTTTGCGCTTGCCCTGCGTCGTGCAGGCATGGTGCGCCGTATCGTGGGTGTGGGCCGGCGTCCGGGTTCGCTCGATCAGGCCGTGGCGCTTGGCGTGATTGACGAGGCCGCGCAGGGCTGGGCCGATGCGCTCGAGGGGGCAGACTTCGTGCTGCTGGCCTCCCCGGTCGGGCAGATGGGCGCGGTGATGCGCGACATGGCGCCGCATCTTCAGCCGGGAACGGTGGTGACCGATGCTGGCAGCACCAAGGGCGATGTGATCGAAGCCATCTATCGCGAGCTGGGCGACCATCTGGCCACCGTGGTGCCCGGGCATCCGATTGCCGGCGCGGAAACCAGCGGTGTGCAGTCCGCCTTCCCGGAGCTGTATCAAGGGCGCAAGGTGGTGGTCACGCCCCTTCCGGAGAATGAACCTTCGGCCGTGCTGAGGGTGCGTGAGGCCTGGGAGGCGTGTGGCGCCCAGTTGCACGAAATGCCACCGCAGGAGCATGACCGGGTGTTCGCCGCAGTGAGTCATCTGCCCCATTTGCTGGCCTTCGGTCTGGTGCATGAACTCGCCGGACGGGCCAACGCCGAGCAGTTGTTCGGTTTTGCGGCGAGCGGTTTTCGGGACTTCACCCGCATTGCAGGCAGTCACCCCGAAATGTGGCGCGACATCTGCATGGCCAACCGGCAGGCCCTGCTGGCCGAGCTTGATCTGTATCTGGCCGAACTGGCCTATTTGCGTGCCCTGCTGCTGTCGTCCGACGGCGAACGGCTGGAAGAGCACTTCACGATTGCGCGCCAGGCCCGTAATGACTGGGCCGCCCGCATCAATGGCACCCCCGTTTCGAGTTGAGCATGGAATTTCTCGATCTTCTTCCCCTGCTTGGGGCCAGGGGCAACGTCAGGTTGCCCGGCTCGAAGAGCATCTCCAATCGCGTCCTGCTGCTGGCGGCGCTGGCCGAAGGGCGCACCGAAATTCGCGACCTGCTGATTTCCGACGATGTCGAGCGCATGCTCGAAGCGCTCACCGCGCTGGGGGTGCGCTGGACGCATGACGCTGCCGGGGACTGCTATCGGGTCGAAGGAGCCGGAGGCGTGTTCCCGGTGAAGTCCGCAGAACTCTTCCTGGGCAATGCCGGCACTGCGTTTCGACCGCTCACTGCCGCGCTGGCCTTGAGCAGCGGCGAATATCGCCTCTCCGGGGTGGCGCGCATGCATGAGCGCCCGATCGGGGATCTGGTGGATGCGCTGCGCGAACTCGGTGCCGACATCCGCTACGAGGGGCAGGATGGCTATCCGCCGCTGTCGATTCGTCCGGCCGGGCGGTGCGGTGGCGGGGTGGTACGGGTGCGCGGCGACGTGTCCAGCCAGTTTCTCACGGCCCTGTTGATGGCGCTGCCGCTGACGGGCGAGGAAACCACCATCGAGGTGCTGGGTGAGCTGATCTCGAAGCCGTACATCTCGATCACGCTGGAGATGATGGCGCGCTTCGGGGTCAGCGTGCAGCGCGATGGCTGGTCACGCTTTGTCGTGCCGGGCGGGGTGAAATACCGCAGCCCGGGACGGGTGTTCGTCGAGGGCGATGCCTCCTCGGCCTCCTACTTTCTTGCGGCAGGGGCGATCGGGGGCGGTCCGGTGCGGGTTGAAGGCGTGGGGCGGGACAGCATCCAGGGCGATGTACGCTTTGCCGATGCGCTTGCCTTGCTCGGCGCACGCATCAGCATGGGCGACAACTGGATCGAGGCCTCGGCCCCGGACAGTGGCCGGCTGAAGGCCTTCGACCTCGACCTGAACCACATTCCCGATGCGGCGATGACGCTGGCCGTGGCCGCGCTGTTTGCCGACGGGCCATGCCGCCTGCGCAACATCGCAAGCTGGCGGGTGAAGGAAACCGATCGCATTGCCGCGATGGCCACCGAGCTGCGCAAGCTGGGCGCAGAGGTCGAGGAGGGGGCCGACGAGCTGCTCGTGCGACCGCCTGCGCAGGTGCAGGTGGCCACCATCGACACCTATGACGATCACCGGATGGCAATGTGCTTCTCTCTGGTGAGCCTGGCCGGCGTGCGGGTGCGCATCAACGACCCGAAATGTGTGAACAAGACCTTCCCGAGCTATTTCGAGTGCTTTGCCGAGGTGGCGCAGCCGGTGCCGGTGATTGCCATCGACGGCCCGTCTGCATCGGGCAAGGGTACTGTGGCAGCGAAAGTGGCCGAGGCACTGGGGTTTGCCTGTCTGGACAGCGGCTCGCTGTACCGGCTGGTTGCGCTGGCGGCGCTGCGTCGTGACATTGCGCTTGACGATGAGCCGGCGCTGGCCGGGTTGGCGGCGGCACTGCCGGCACGTTTCGAGGGCAGCCGCATCCTGCTTGATGAAGAGGATGTGAGTGAGGCAATACGTGATGAGCGCTGCTCGGTGGCCGCCTCCCAAGTAGCGGTGCTGCCAGCCGTGCGCGATGCACTGCTGGCGCGCCAGCGGGACTATCTGCGGGCGCCCGGTCTGGTTGCGGAAGGGCGGGACATCGGCTCGGTGGTGTTTCCAGATGCCCGGCTGAAGATCTTTCTGACCGCAAGCGCTGCCGCGCGTGCGGAGCGGCGATATAAGCAGTTGATCGAAAAAGGATTGCCTGCTAACATGGAAAAGCTTTGCAAGGAGCTTGAAGAACGGGACGCGCGCGATGCCGCCCGTGAGGTTGCGCCCTTGCGGCAGTTGCCCGATGCAATCCTGCTCGATACCTCCGCGATGGGGGTCGATGAGGCAGGGAGTTTCGTGCTTGACAGGGCGCGCGCAGTGCTGGCGTAAGTCCTGTTGCCCGTGGGGCGAGGCAGGTGCCGTCGCTCCTTTTTACCAATCATTCATTAAAGCGTGCCGTCGTTTCGCGGCGGTATTCAGGTCTTCAACTTTATGACAACTGCCACCCCTGTTTCCGGCTCCCAGGAAAGTTTTGCCGAACTGTTCGAACAAAGCCTCGCGCTCCAGGAGATGCGCGCCGGTGAAGTGATCACTGCCGAAGTGGTCAGCATCGACCACAACTTCGTGGTCGTGAACGCCGGCCTCAAGTCCGAGAGCTATGTACCCATCGAGGAATTTCGTAACGACCACGGCGAACTCGAAGTGGAGGTGGGCGACTTCATCCACGTCGCCATTGACGCACTCGAGAACGGCTTCGGCGACACCATCCTGTCGCGCGAGAAGGCCAAGCGCATTTCCGCCTGGAACGATCTTGAGAAGGCACTCAACGAAGGCATTCTGGTGAAGGGTGTCGTGTCCGGTCGCGTCAAGGGTGGTCTGACCGTCATGACCAACGGCATTCGTGCCTTCCTGCCCGGCTCGCTGGTCGACATGCGTCCGGTCAAGGACACCACGCCGTACGAAGGCAAGGAATTCGAATTCAAGGTCATCAAGCTCGATCGCAAGCGCAACAACGTGGTTGTGTCGCGTCGTGCCGTGCTTGAGGAGACCATGGGTGAAGAGCGCGAAAAGCTGCTCGAGAACCTCAAGGAAGGCATCATCGTCAAGGGCGTGGTCAAGAACATCACCGACTACGGCGCCTTCGTGGACCTGGGCGGCATCGATGGCCTGCTGCACATCACCGATCTGGCCTGGCGTCGTGTGCGTCACCCGTCGGAAGTGCTCAATGTGGGCGACGAGATCGAAGCCAAGGTGCTCAAGTTCGATCAGGACCGTCAGCGCGTTTCGCTCGGCCTGAAGCAGCTGGGTGAAGATCCGTGGGTTGGCATCTCCCGCCGTTACCCGCAGGGCACCCGCCTGTTCGGTCATGTGACCAACATCACCGACTACGGCGCCTTCGTGGAAGTCGAGCAGGGGATCGAAGGTCTGGTGCACGTGTCCGAAATGGACTGGACCAACAAGAACATCCACCCGTCCAAGGTTGTCCAGCTGGGCGACGAGGTCGAAGTGATGATCCTGGAAATCGACGAAGACCGTCGCCGCATCTCGTTGGGCATGAAGCAGTGCATGTCCAACCCGTGGGACGATTTCGCGATGAACCACAAGAAGGGCGACAAGGTGCGCGGCCAGATCAAGTCGATTACCGACTTTGGCGTGTTCATCGGCCTGGAAGGCGGTATCGACGGTCTGGTGCATCTGTCCGACCTGTCGTGGAGCGAGCAGGGCGAAGAAGCCGTGCGCAAGTTCAAGAAGGGCGACGAAGTGGAAGCCGTGGTGCTGGCCATCGATGTCGAGCGCGAGCGCATCTCCCTGGGCGTGAAGCAGCTCGATGGAGACCCCTTCACCAACTTCATCGCCACCCACGAGAAGAACAGCATCGTCTCTGGTACCGTGAAGAGCGTTGATGCCCGTGGTGCAGTGGTTGCGCTGAATGAAGACGTGGAAGGCTATCTGCGTGCTTCCGAAGCCGCCCCGCATCGCATTGACGATCTGACCACCGTGATGAAGGTGGGCGACGAGCTCGAGATCATGATCATCAACGTGGATCGCAAGACCCGTTCGATCAACCTGTCCATCCGTGCGAAGGATCAGGCCGAGCAGAGCGAAGTGCTCAACAAGCTGGCTTCCGACAGTGCTGCCGCCAGCGGTACCACCAACCTCGGTGCCCTGCTCAAGGCCAAGCTGAACGAGCAGAAGCAGTAAATCGTTCGTCATGACCAAATCGGAATTGATCGCGCGACTGGCTGCGAGGTTTCCACAGCTTGTCGCAAAAGATGCCGATTGTGCGGTCAAGATGGTTCTCGATGCGATGTCCGACGCGCTCGCGCGCGGCGATCGCATCGAGATACGTGGCTTCGGCAGCTTTGCGCTGAACTACCGGCCGCCGCGTATCGGACGAAACCCCAAGTCGGGCGAACAGGTGCAGGTGCCGGAAAAATATGTACCGCACTTCAAGGCCGGCAAGGAATTGCGCGAGCGAGTTGATATCATTGGATGACCGCGCAACCATCGGCATTTGCTGTAGTATCAGTGGAAGGCGGCTCAGGCCGCCTTTTTTTATGTGTAGTCAGTCCGGAGATGATGACGCCCATGCGTATCGTGATGTGGATCCTTCGCGTAGTGCTGTTTCTCGTCCTGTTTGGTTTTGCCGTCAAGAACGACCAACTCGTGCAACTGAATTTCTTCTTCGGTCGTGAATGGCAGCTGCCACTGGTGTTCGTGATACTCGCGGCCTTTGCCGCCGGAGCCCTGCTGGGCGTCACGTCTACTTTCGCCTCCTTGCTGCGCAAGCGGCGCGAGATCGGCAAGTTGCGTCGCGACTTGTCCCGGGCCGAGCTGCATTGAACGGTATCCGCCTGAACCATGGAAATTGAGTTCTGGTGGTTGCTTGCGCTGCCGCTGTTTTTCGGCCTGGGCTGGCTCGCTGCCCGGGTCGATATCCGGCAGGTGGTGCGTGAGTCGCGCAGCCTGCCGCAGTCTTATCTGAATGGCCTGAACTTTCTGCTCAACGAGCAGCAGGACAAGGCCATCGATGCCTTCATCGAGGCTGTGCGGATAGACCCGGACACCATCGAACTGCATTTTGCCCTGGGCAGTCTGTTCCGCCGGCGGGGCGAGACCGAGCGCGCCATCCGCATGCACCAGACGCTGGTGGAGCGTGAAGACCTGAGCGAAGCGCAGCGGGTGGAGGCACTTGCGGCGCTGGGGCAGGACTACCTCAAGGCGGGTTTGCTGGATCGGGCCGAGGCGGTTTTCCTGAAGCTGCGCGGCACGGTGCATGACGAAGCGGCCACCCGCTATCTGCTCGAAATCTACCAGCAGGAAAAGGACTGGTCGAAGGCGATCGCCGTGGCGCAGGCGCTGCCCGACAACCAGAGTGTGCACTGGCGCACCGAAGTGTCGAACTTTCATTGCGAGCTGGCTTCGGCGGCCTTGGCCAACTCCTCCTATGAGGCCGCGCGGGGGCATGTGGCCGATGCGCTCGCGGTGAATCGCCGGTGCGTGCGGGCGAGTATCCTCCTGGGCGATGTGCTGGCAGCCGAGGGGCGTGATGAAGAGGCCGTCGAGGCCTGGAAGCGTGTCGAAAATCAGGACCCGGAGTACCTCTCACTGGTTGGCGAGAAGCTGACCGAAGCGTGCTCGAGGCTCGGGCGGCGTGAGCAGGGACAATACCTGCTGCGTTCCTGGCTGGAACAGAATCCTTCGCTGGATCTGCTCGAGCAGGTTTTCCGGGGGGTGGAGGAGACGCAGGGCGCGAAGGCGGCCTACGATCTGGTGCGCAATGAACTCAAGCGCAATCCAACCCTGCTCGGGCTGGAGAAGTTGCTTGAGGCGGCAGTGCAGACGGCCACGGCCGAACAGCGGGGCGATGTCGAGTTGGTGCGCCAGTTGATTCATGCCCATACGCGGCGTGTGGCGCGTTATCGCTGCAATGCCTGCGGCTTCAAGGCGCGCCAGTTCATGTGGCATTGCCCGGCCTGCGGTGGTTGGGAAACCTATCCGCCGCGCCGTACCGAAGAGTTTGACTTGATGCCCTGAGCGGGTACGCCATCGACTTTCTTTGGCGTTCTTTGTTTATCGCCATGTGCTCTTTGCGCTGCTCCCGGTGGCCGCTTACACTGTCAGTCCTGACAGACTGACTGGCTCCCGACTTGCGATGAAATTCGACACCCTTGAAGACTGCGTGGGAAACACGCCCCTGGTTCGCCTGAAACGTATTTGTGCGGGGCGCAACAACAGCCTGCTGGCCAAGCTGGAAGGCAACAATCCGGCCGGTTCGGTCAAGGATCGCCCGGCCGTGTCGATGATCGTGCGTGCCGAGGCGCGTGGTGACATTCGTCCGGGCGATACCCTGATCGAGGCCACCAGTGGCAATACCGGCATTGCGCTGGCGATGGCTGCGGCGATGCGCGGTTATCGCATGGTGCTGGTGATGCCTGAGAACCAGAGCGTGGAGCGCCGCCAGACGATGAAGGCCTTCGGTGCCGATCTGGTGCTCACGCCCAAGGATGGCGGCATGGAAATGGCCCGGGATGTGGCCGAGCAGATGCGCAACGACGGCAAGGGCATCATCCTCGACCAGTTCGGCAATCCGGACAACCCGCTGGCGCATTACGAAGGCACCGGGCCGGAGATCTGGCGGCAGACCAAAGGCCGGGTCACCCATTTCGTCAGCAGCATGGGCACCACCGGCACCATCATGGGGGTGTCTCGCTATTTGAAGGAGCAGAATCCGGCCATCCAGATCATCGGCTGCCAGCCGGATGACGATGCGCAGATTCCCGGCATTCGCAAGTGGCCTGAAGCTTATCTGCCGAAAATCTATGATCGCGCGCGGGTGGATCGGCTGGTGTCGGTCAGTCAGGCCGATGCTGAGGACATGACGCGCCGACTGGCGCGTGAAGAAGGCATCTTTGCCGGCATCTCGTCGGGCGGTGCCCTGCATGTGGCGTTGAGTCTTGCTGCTGAGCTGGAAGATGCGGTGATCGTGACAATCGTGTGTGATCGTGGTGACCGCTATCTGTCCACCGGCGTTTTTCCGGGCTGAGGCCTCTGAGCAACCCAACCCCGCACGCGGGCCAGGTGTTCCTGAAGAAACGACGATGCGTTACAAGGTGAATGGCAGTGCCGAGATGACCGACACGTCATTGGTGCGAGCGCACGGCGTTAGG
>JBAYOV010000065.1:0-18447 GCA_041678045.1 Rhodocyclaceae bacterium | reverse complement strand
GTACTTGGGTTTGCTCGGAGTGTCGTCTTTCTTTACGCATGTCGCCATGATCACACTCAACGGTTCAGGGGGCCTGAAAGCCTTGATCTATCGATGGATGACATTTTAATGCACCAACGCCGTATATAACCTCAACTACGGTTTGGCCTATGATACTTGGCGCATTGGAAGTATCTGGCTTTGGTGCTTTCATTGGGCTCCCCAACTGTAACCGGCTAACACAAAAGACAACGCTAAGCCGTTCGCAAAAAGTTTTCCTACTCTTTCCCTGAAGAAACCCCTGCCACACAAGGGCTGAAGGCTGATTCTCTGCAACCACGTCAGCATACAAACTGAAACAGCATACGTCCACTGAATACACCAATTTGCCCGTCATCAAAAGCTGCACCGCCCACGGCCCCTGGCTGGAGCGGGCACCATCGCGGTGCAGGTGACGAGCGGCCTGCACCCGAAACCGGCAGCCATGTGACTGCCGGAGCGCGGGATGCGCTGCAGCCGGGGGGTGTGACAGCGCCCGCAGGCATGTGCATGTTTCTTGCTAGTGAGATTCATCCCGATCCGTCCTGCAAGAGGTTTCCGTGTCCATCCACGTCAAGCTCAGACATGTCACCCATTACCGTTATGACCGTCCGGTTGCGCTGTCACCGCAGGTGGTGCGGCTGCGTCCGGCGCCACATTGCCGCACCCCGATCCTGAGCTATGCGCTGAAGGTCGAGCCGGCGGGGCATTTCATCAACTGGCAGCAAGACCCGCAGTCCAACTACCTTGCCCGGCTGGTCTTTCCCGAGAAAACCCGTGAACTGCGCATCGAGGTCGATCTGCTGGCCGAGCTGTCGGTGATCAACCCCTTCGACTTCTTTCTCGAACCGGTGGCCGAGCAGTTTCCGTTCTCGTATGAATCTGCAGCGGAGGAGGAGCTGCGGGCCTTTCTGGTGAAACAGCCGCTGGATCGGCCGGGAACGCGCTTTCATGCGTATTTGCATTCCATTGCGTTGAAGCCCCAGCACAGCGTGGATTTCCTGGTCGCCCTCAACCAGCGCCTGCAGCAGGACATCCGCTACCTTGTGCGGCTCGAACCCGGCGTGCAGACGCCCGAGGAGACCCTCACCCTGGGCAGTGGCTCCTGCCGGGATTCGGCCTGGCTGCTGGTGCAGTTGCTGCGTCACCTGGGGCTGGCGGCGCGCTTCGTGTCGGGTTACCTGATCCAGCTGACTGCGGATGTGAAATCGCTCGACGGCCCCTCGGGGCCGGAAGCCGACTTTACCGACCTGCATGCGTGGTGCGAGGTGTATCTGCCCGGGGCCGGCTGGGTGGGGCTGGACCCCACCTCGGGGCTGCTCGCCGGGGAGGGGCACATCCCGGTGGCCTGCTCGCCGGAGCCTTCATCGGCCGCGCCGGTGAGCGGCTTCAGCGAACCCTGCGAGTGCGACTTCGAGCATCACATGTCGATTGAACGGGTCTGGGAGGCGCCGCGCGTCACCCGACCGTACAGTGACGAACAGTGGCAGGCCATCGACGCGCTGGGCCTGCGCATCGACGCAGACCTGGTGGCGCACGATGTGCGTTTGACACAAGGCGGGGAGCCGACCTTCGTGTCGCTGGACGACCGGAATGGTGCAGCCTGGAACAGCGAGGCGCTCGACCCCCTGGACCGCGATACGTCCAAGCCCGGCAAGCGTGCCCTGGCCGAAGACCTGATGTTCCGCCTGAAGGCCCATTATGCGCCGCAGGGCGTGCTGCACTTTGGTCAGGGCAAGTGGTATCCGGGCGAGCAGTTGCCGCGCTGGTCCCTGAACTGCTTCTGGCGCAAGGATGGCGAACCGCTGTGGAAGTCGGCGAACCTGCTTGCCCGCGAAAGCGACGCCGCAGCCATCGATGCCGGGCTGGCCGGTCGGTTTCTGGCGGCGGTGGCCCGGCGGCTGGGGGTGGATGCCCAGTGGATGATGCCGGCCTTTGAGGATGCGTGGTACTACCTGTGGCGCGAGCGCCGCCTGCCGACGAATGTGGACCCGCTCGATTCGCGGGTGGATGACCCGATGGAGCGCGTTCGCCTGAGCCGGGTGTTCGAGCAGGGACTGGGGGCGGTGGTCGGGCATGTGCTGCCGATTGCGCGGGAGCCCGGTGGTGCGTGGCGCAGCGGGTCGTGGTTTTTGCGGGCCGAGCGGCTGTACTTGCTGCCGGGGGATTCGCCGATGGGGTATCGCCTGCCGCTCGACTCCCAGCCCTGGGTGAAAGACACCGAACGACCCTGGATTCATGCGCCCGACCCGGCCCAGACCTTCGCCCCCTTGCCCGGCCATGCCACGCTGCGCCAGCAGGTGCGTGGAGGCGGGCAGGGACGGACGGGGGGAGGGGCGGCGCTGGAGCATGGCGAGGCGGGCCACGCCGCGTCCGGGCATGGGCTCGAGCGTGGGCAGGCGGTGACCCCACCCGCCGCTGCGGTCATTACCCGCAGTGCGATGTGCGCCGAAGTGCGCGGCGGGCTGCTCTATCTCTTCATGCCCCCCATGGCTGCGCTGGAAGACTATCTGGAGATTGTGGCTGCGGTGGAGGCGACGGCCGAGGAGATGGGGCAGCCGGTGGTGCTCGAAGGCTATGAGCCGCCCGCCGATCCGCGTCTGGCACATTTCCGCATCACCCCCGATCCGGGCGTGATCGAGGTGAACGTGCAACCCTCCGCAAGCTGGCCGGAACTGGTCGAGCGCACCGATTTTCTGTACGAAACTGCCCGCCAGTCCAGGCTGAGTACCGAAAAGTTCATGCTCGACGGGCGCCACACCGGCACCGGTGGCGGGAACCATTTTGTGCTGGGCGGGGCCACGCCGCTCGATTCGCCCTTCCTGCGCCGGCCCGATCTGCTGCGCAGCCTGGTCAGCTACTGGCACAACCACCCGAGCCTGTCCTATCTGTTCTCGGGGCTCTTCATTGGCCCGACCTCGCAGGCTCCGCGCGTGGATGAGGCACGCAACGATTCGGTGCATGAACTGGAGATCGCCTTTGCGCAGTTTCCGCAAGCCGGGGAGCCGGTGCCGCCGTGGCAGGTGGACAGGTTGTTGCGCAACCTGCTGATCGACGCGACCGGCAACACGCATCGTGCCGAATTCTGCATCGACAAGCTGTTCAGCCCGGACGGGCCCACCGGCCGCCATGGTTTGCTCGAACTGCGGGCCTTCGAGATGCCGCCCCATGCACGCATGAGCCTCGTCCAGCAACTGCTGCTGCGTGCGCTGATTGCACGCTTCTGGGCGCAACCCTACCAGCCTGCGCGGCTGCGCCGCTGGGGCACCGAGCTGCATGACCGCTTCATGCTGCCGCACTGGGTGGAGGAGGACTTCCGCGATGTGCTCGATGAACTCGGCGAGGCAGGCTATCCGTTCGACGTCGATTGGTTTGCCGCGCATTTCGAATTCCGTTTTCCGAAGTACGGCGAATTTGCCGCGCGGGGCGTGACGGTCGAGCTGCGCATGGCGCTGGAGCCCTGGCATGTGATGGGAGAGGAGGGGGCGCCGGGCGGCACCGTCCGCTATGTCGACTCCTCCGTCGAGCGGCTGCAGGTGAAGGTCAGCGGCCTGAACGATGACCGCCATGTGCTGACCTGCAACGGGCATGCCGTGCCGCTGCAGCCCACTGGACGGGTCGGAGAGTTCGTGGCCGGGGTGCGTTACCGGGCCTGGCAACCGCCGTCCTGCCTGCATCCGACGATTGGCGTGCATGCCCCGCTGGTGTTCGATCTGGTCGATGGCTGGATGCAGCGTTCCATGGGCGGCGCGGTTTATCATGTGGCGCATCCGGGCGGGCGCAACCACGAGCATTACCCGGTGAATGCCCATGAAGCCGAAGGCCGGCGGCTGGCCCGCTTCAGCACCACCGGGCACACGCCGGGCGCGGTGGTGCCGCACGCGCCGGAGCGCAACCCCGACTTTCCATTCACGCTTGACCTGCGGCGGATGAAATGAACCGTAGCGTGCAGGCCATGCCTGCGGCCCATGACCTGCTGTCGGGCTACACGGCACGTCCGGACCGCTACGACGAGCTGTGCCAGCGCGTGGGCGGCGTGCCGGTGGTGCGGCCGCACTGGCGCAGGGTGCACGAAGCGCTGGCGCATACTCCGGCCGCAGCGGTGGCCCGGCGGCGGGCCGAGCTGCAGCGCCTGATTCACGAAAACGGCATCACCTACAACGTGTATGCCGACCCCCGGGGCTACGAACGTCCGTGGGAGCTGGATCTGCTGCCCTTTGTGCTGCCGGCCGGCGAATGGCGCACGATAGAGGCAGCGGTGCGCCAGCGGGCCACGCTGTTCAACCGCATTCTTGCCGATCTGTACGGCGAGCAGCGCCTGCTCGAAGAAGGCTGCATTCCACCGGCGTTGATTTACGGCCATACCGGCTTTCTGCGCCCACTGGTGGGGGCGCCCCAGCCCGGCGACGTCTTTCTGCATCTGTATGCGGTCGATCTGGCCCGTTCGCCCGACGGGCGCTGGTGGGTGGTGGCCGACCGCACGCAGGCGCCTTCCGGTGCGGGCTATGCCCTGGAGAACCGCAGCGTGGTGGCCCGGGTGCTGCCCGAGCTGTATCGCGAACTGCGGGTCGAGCCGCTGGTGCCGTTTTTCGAGCGCTTCCGGGATGGCCTGATCGCGCTGGCGCCGGCAGCGGAGGAGCGTGCGGGCGAGGGGGGGCGGGAACATCCGGAGGGACCGCTGATCGTGCTGCTCACGCCCGGTCCTTACAACGAAACCTATTTCGAGCACGCCTTTCTGGCCCGGGAGCTGGGTTTTCCGCTGGTTGAGGGGCAGGACCTGACGGTACGCGATGGCAAGGTCTTCATGCGCACGCTGGACGGTCTGCGCCAGGTGCAGGTGATTCTGCGCCGGGTGGATGATGTGTGGTGCGATCCGCTGGAGCTGCGCGACGACTCGGCGCTGGGCGTGGCGGGGCTGGTGAGCGCAGTGCGTGCGGGGACGGTGACGGTGGCCAATGCGCTTGGCAGCGGTCTGCTGGAGACGGGCGCGCTGCTCGGATACCTGCCGGGTCTGGCCGAACGGCTGCTCGGGGAGCGCTTGAAGATGCCCTCGGTGGCCACCTGGTGGTGCGGCGAGCCGGCCGCACTCAAGTATGCGCTCGAACATCTGCGCGAGCTGGTGGTGAAGCCGGCCTATCCGGGCGTGTCGGGCAAGCCGGTGTTTTGCCGCGATCTGTCGGACGAGGCACTGGCCGAGTTGGCCGAGCGCATCAGGGCACGCCCGTTCGACCATGTTGCGCAGGAGATGGTGAATATCTCGCAGGCCCCGGTGCTCGCCACGGAGGCTGCGGATGGCGGGCCAATGCCGGGGCTGCTCGCCCGCAACATGAGTCTGCGGGTTTTTGTGGCGGCCACGCCGGAAGGTTTTGTGGTGCTGCCCGGCGGGCTGGTGCGCATGGCCTCGGAGGTCGACATGCGGGTGGTGTCGATGCAGCATGGCGGCGGCAGCAAGGATGCGTGGGTGCTGGCCGGAGCCGGGGCCACGGCCACGACCGCTGCAGGGCGGCGCATTGTGCCGGGCCGGGTATCGCCGCGCATGCGCGCGCCGGAACGCCCCGGCCTGTCGAGCCGGGTGGCGGAGAGCTTCTTCTGGCTCGGACGCTACAGCGAGCGGGCCGACAGTGCCGCCCGGCTGGGTCGGGAAAGCCTGATGCGGGTGGGCGGACTGAGCATGGACGAAGGTCAGCAGGTGGCGGCCGGGGCGCTTGACCCGTCTGCCGCCACCTTGAACGCCTTGCTGGGTTTGTGCCAGCGCATCGGCATCCTGACCCGGGAAGAGGGGTGCCGGCAGGCCGGCGCGCTGGCCGCAGCCCTGTTCGATGGTGCGCGCAGCGGCAGCGTGGTGTGCAATCTGCGGCTGGTGTTGCGACTGGCCACCCAGTTGCGCGACCGGTTGTCGCCGGACAGCTGGCGGGTCTACAACCGTCTCGGCGAGGTGGGCGGGCCGCTCGACGATGCGCTCGCGCTGGGCGATGCGCTGCATCGTCTGGACGAAACCCTGTTGTCGCTGGTGACCCTGTCCGGCTTTGTCATCGAGAGCATGCCGCGTGACACCGGCTGGCGCTTCCTGTCGATTGGCCGGCGCATCGAGCGGCTGCAGTTTCTGGCGGCTGCCATTGGCGCCCTGCTGCCGGTGGGCCAGGCGGGTGCCCTGCAGGCACTGCTGGCGGTCACGGACGACGAGGTGCGGTATCGCAGCCTGTTTGCCACCGGGCTGGTGCCGGGGCTGGTGGCCGAACTGGTGATCTTCGAGGTGGACAACCCCCGGGCCTTGCACTATCAGCTGAGTTCGCTGGCCGAACATGTGAGCAGCCTGCCGGGCGGCGCCGAACTGGCGCAGCCGATGAAGACGGCGCTCACCTTGCTGGCCGGGCTGGCGACCTGCGGCGGACTGAGCCGCATGCCGGAGGCGCGCTCGGTGGAGGGGCGGCACGACTGTGTGCAGCTGCAAAACACCCTGCACACGATCTGGCTGTCCGGCAACCAGCTCGCCGATGCGCTGTCCCTGCGTTATTTCACCCACCTGGACGCGCGCAGTCAGGCTACGGCCTCGCGCTGAGCCGGTTTGTCCGAGCGTTTTGAACCGATGCCACGCTACGAAATCATTCATGACACCTGCTATCGTTACGACAGCCCGGTGTTGCTGTCGCAGCAGATTGCCCACCTGCGGCCCCGCGTGCTGGAGCGGCAGACGCTGCTGGCGCATGCGCTGACCATCACCCCGGCGCCTTCGACGCTGCATGAGCGCACCGACTTTCTGGGTAATCCGGTCAGCCAGTTCAGCCTGCACACCCCCCACCGGACGCTGGCGGTGCGCGCCTGCAGCCGTGTGCAGGTGGCGCCGCAGGCCGTCTTGCAGCAGGCACGGGAACACCCGACCCTGCCCTGGGAGCAGGCACGGGACCAGTTGCGCGACGGGCTGTCCGGCCACGCCGCCCTGCAGGCCGAAGCACGCGAAGCCGGGCAGTACCGCTTTGCCTCGCCCTTCGTGCCGCTGGGCGAAGAGGCGGTGGTGTATGCCGCCTATGCTTCGGGCAGCTTCACGGCCGGGCGGCCGCTGCTCGAAGCCTTGCTGGCGCTGTGTTCGCAGATTCATGCGGACTTCAGTTTCGATCCGGCCGCCACCGGCGTGGCGACCCCGGTGGCGCAGGTGTTTGCCGAGCGCCGTGGGGTGTGCCAGGACTTCTCTCACCTGATGATTGCCTGCCTGCGCGCGCTGGGGCTGGCGGCGCGCTATGTTTCGGGCTACCTGCTCACCGAACCGCCTCCCGGACAACCCCGGCTGATCGGCGCGGATGCCTCGCATGCCTGGGTGTCGGTCTGGTGCCCGGGCCTGGGGTGGGTGGATGTGGACCCGACCAACGATTTGCGCCCGGATGAGGCGCACATCACGCTGGCCTGGGGGCGGGACTATGGCGATGTGTGTCCGCTGCGCGGGGTCATCCTGGGCGGCAGCGGGCATGCCGTGGAGGTGGCGGTCACCGTGATGCCGCTGGACGAAGAAGCACCGGGAGCGCCGGAGGAGGGTGCGAACGGAGTGGGGGACTGAGACGGAATACGGCACGATGTGCACCGTGTTGGTGCATGCTCCACTGTGCTGGTGCGTCCTGTTTTGCGCCCGCCCTGCGCAAACGGCCGAACGCGGGCCTGTGCCCGCAGCAGCCAAGGGTTTTTTCAGGTCAGACCGGGCCTGATCGGGTCGAATCGGGTCGAATTGGGCCGAACCATGGCCCTCTGCGCTGCGCCCGTGACTGGCATGCTTTCTGCTAAATCTCCTGCGGGAGGAATTTCGCATGAAGCACAGCAAGGCACCGGGGGCCACGCCCTATGACGAGATGTACGCCACGCCCGATGAGGTCCGCCAGCATTACCGGCCTTATGCGCAGTGGCTGGAAGACATGCCGCGCGAGCGCATCGACCGCAAGCGACGGGAAGCCGACATTGCCTTTCACCGGGTGGGCATCACCTTCAATGTGTATGGTGCCGAAGGGGGCAAGGAACGCTTGATTCCGTTCGACCTGCTGCCCCGCATCATCCCGGGCGATGAGTGGCGTCTGCTGGAAAACGGCCTGCGCCAGCGGGTGCGCGCCCTGAATGCGTTCCTGGCCGACATCTATCACGAGCAGGAGATCCTGCGCGCGGGCAGGATCCCGGCCCGGCAGGTGCTCGAGAATGTGCAGTTCCGCCCCGAGATGAAGGGGGTGAAGGTGCCCGGCGGACTGTACGCGATGATCGCCGGCATCGATCTGGTGCGCGCGGCCGGGGCGGATGGGCGGGGCGAATACTATGTGCTGGAAGACAACCTGCGGGTGCCCTCCGGCGTGAGCTACCTGCTCGAAAACCGCAAGATGATGATGCGCCTGTTTCCGGACCTGTTCTCGCGCTATCACGTGCAGCCGGTGGAGCATTATCCCGACATCCTGCTTGAGACCCTGCGTGCGGTGGCTCCCGAAGGCGTGCGCGATCCGACCGCCGTGCTGCTCACGCCGGGCGCCTACAACAGCGCCTATTTCGAGCACAGCTTTCTTGCCCAGCAGATGGGCATCGAGCTGGTCGAAGGGCAGGACCTGTTCGTCGATAACGACACGGTGTACATGCGCACCACCCAGGGACCCCGGCAGGTGGATGTGATCTACCGCCGCATCGACGACGACTTTCTCGACCCCCGGGTGTTCCGTCCGGACTCCATGCTGGGCGTGCCCGGCCTGATGTCGGCCTACCGTGCGGGCCGGGTGACGCTGGCCAATGCGGTCGGCACCGGTGTGGCCGACGACAAGTCGGTGTATCCGTATGTGCCCGAGATGGTGCGCTTTTATCTGGGGGAGGAGCCGATCCTGAACAACGTGCCCACCTGGATGCTGCGCAAGCCGGAAGACCTGGCCTATGTGCTCGACCACCTGCCGGAGTTGGTGGTGAAGGAGGTGCACGGCGCCGGAGGCTACGGCATGCTGGTGGGGCCGGCAGCGAGCAAGGCCGAAGTGGAAGACTTTCGCCAGCGCATTCTGGCCGCGCCCGAGAAGTACATCGCCCAGCCCACCCTGTCGCTGTCCACCTGCCCGACCTTTGTGGAAGCGGGGATCGCACCGCGCCATATCGACTTGCGCCCCTTCGTGCTTTCGGGGGGACAGGAAATCCGCATGGTGCCGGGCGGGCTGACCCGCGTGGCGATGCAGGAAGGCTCGCTGGTGGTGAATTCGTCGCAGGGCGGGGGCACCAAGGACACCTGGGTGGTGGGCTGAACAATCGCGGCCTGCATTGCAAACGGAGAAGGAATCATGCTCAGTCGGACTGCCGATCAACTCTACTGGATGGCCCGCTACACCGAGCGCGCCGAAAACACCGTGCGCATGCTGGATGTGTATTACCGCATGTCGCTGCTGCCCCGCACGAACGGTCATGATGACGGGTGGGGGGCGATTCTCGCGATCAGCGAACTGTCGGACGCCTTCGCCCGTACGGGCCGGCCGCTGACCCCGCGTGACGTGATCGAGTTTGTGGTGCTCGACCGCGACAACCCGTCCAGCGTGTGGAACTGCCTGCGCGCCGCGCGCGAGAATGCCCATGCGGTGCGCGGCACCCTGACCGACGACATGTGGGAGACCACCAACGCAACCTGGCTGGAAATCCGCGACATGTCGGCGGACAGCCTGCAAAACACCGATCTGGGCGAGTTCTTCGAGTGGGTGAAGTTCCGCTCGCATCTGCTGCGTGGCGTGACCTTTGGCACCATGCTGCACGATGACGCGTTCCAGTTCGTGCGCCTGGGCTCCTTTCTGGAGCGGGCGGACAACACCGCGCGCCTGCTCGATGTGAAGTACCACACCCTGCTGCCCCACTCCGAGCGCCCGGGGGGCAGCACCGACTATTACCAGTGGGGGGCGCTGTTGCGCTCGGTGTCTGCGTTCGAGACCTACCGTCATGTGTATCGCGACGTGATCTCGCCGCACCGGGTCGCCGAGTTGCTGATCCTCAACGCCGCGATGCCACGTTCGCTGCATGCCTGCGTGACCGAGGTGCATGGCATTCTGGAGCAGATCGCCAACCGCCACGCCACCGAGGTGGTGCGCCAGGCCGGAGAGTTGCATGCCAGTCTGCGCTACGGGCGCATGGAGGACATCTTTGCGCTTGGCCTGCACGACTATCTGGAGCGTTTTCTGGAGCGCATCAATCGGCTTGGAGACTGCATCAGCGACACCTTTCTGGTTCCGGTCGCAGCCTGAGCCTGACGCAGGCAGGGCGGGGCAGGGCACAGGCGCCGGTCAGTAGTCAGTCGTTACGGACGAATCAATCCCTGGGGGAGAATGCATGACGTATTGTGTGGCCATGTGCCTGGATGAAGGGCTGGTGTGCCTGTCGGATTCGCGCACCAATGCGGGCGTCGATCATATCAACACCTTCCGCAAGATGACCGTGTTCGAGCGGACGGGTGACCGGGTGCTGGTGCTGATGAGCGCCGGCAACCTCGCGATCACCCAGGCGGTGATCAGCATGTTGCGCGAACACGCCACGGCGCAGGATCGCGACAGCCTGTGGCATGCACCCACCCTGTTCGAGTGCGCGCGGGTGGTGGGCGATACCCTGCGCAAGGTGCATCATCGCGACGATGCCGCATTGAAGGCGTTTGGCGTCGATTTCAACGCTTCCTTCATCCTGTGCGGGCAGATCGGGGAAGAGGCGCCGCGACTGTTCAACATCTACAGCGCGGGCAATTTCATCGAAGCTTCGGAAGATACGCCGTACTTCCAGATCGGAGAGTCCAAGTACGGCAAGCCGATCATCGACCGGGTCATCAACCGCAGCACCTCGCTCGACGAGGCGGCCAAGTGCGCGCTGATCTCGATGGATTCGACGATACGCTCCAACCTGTCGGTGGGCCTGCCGCTGGACCTGCTGCTATACCGGCGCGACAGCCTGAAGGTGGCGTGTCACGTCAGCATCGACGGCGACAACCCGTACTTTCAGATGATTCACAACGAATGGGGGGCGAGCCTGCGCAAGGTGTTCAGCGATTTGCCCGATCCGGACTGGCGCACCTGGCCGGCAGACAGTGTGCGTCCGGTGCTGGCCCTCCCGGCCGGGGCCGAGAGGCGCGCAGGCGCCCGCGAGGAAGCGGGCTGAACGCAAGGACACTCAGGCCGCTTCGGCCTTGGCGGCACGCTTGCGCTCGTGCTCTTTCAGGTAGCGCTTGCGCAGGCGGATGGACTGGGGGGTGATCTCCACCAGTTCGTCGTCGGAGATGAACTCGATGGCCGATTCCAGCGTGAGCTGGATGGGCGGGGTGAGGTTGATCGCTTCATCCTTGCCCGAGGCGCGCACGTTGGTGAGCTGCTTGCCCTTGATCGGGTTGACCACCAGATCGTTGTCGCGGGTGTGGATACCGATGATCATGCCTTCATACAGCTTGTCGCCGGGGCTGACGAACATGCGGCCACGATCCTGCAGGTTCCACAGCGCATAGGCCACGGCGTCGCCGTCGTTCTGCGAGATCAGCACGCCATTGCGCCGTTCGCCCATGTTGCCGGCCATCGGACCATAGTCGTCGAACACATGGCTGATCAGCCCGGTGCCACGGGTCAGGGTGAGGAATTCGCCCTGGAAGCCGATCAGGCCACGCGCCGGAATGCGGTACTCCATGCGCACCCGGCCCTTGCCGTCCGGCTGCATGTCGAGCATTTCGCCACGACGGCGGCCCAGCTCTTCCATCACGCCGCCCTGGTGGTCTTCCTCGATGTCGACCGTGAGCATTTCGTAAGGCTCGCACTTGACGCCATCGATGTCCTTGAACACCACGCGCGGACGGCCGACGGCCAGTTCATAGCCCTCGCGACGCATGTTTTCCAGCAGGATGGTGAGGTGCAGTTCGCCCCGCCCGGACACTTCGAACACATCGGCATCCTGGGTGAAGTTCACCCGCAGGGCGACGTTCTTCAGCAGTTCCTTTTCCAGACGCTCGCGAATCTGGCGGCTGGTCACGAACTTGCCTTCACGGCCGGCCAGCGGCGAGGCGTTGACCATGAAGTTCATGGTCAGCGTGGGCTCATCCACGGCAATCGGGGGCAGCGCGTCGAGGTTCTCGGAGTCGCACAGCGTCACGCCGATGTTGACCTGCTGGATGCCGGCAATCAGCACGATGTCGCCTGCTTCGGCCTGATCGGTGGCGGTGCGCTCCAGGCCCTTGAAGCCGAGGATCTGGCTGATCTTGCCCTTGCCACGGTTTTCGTCGCCGTACATCACCACCACTTCCTGGTTGGTGCGCACGCGGCCACGCTTGATCCGGCCAATGCCGAGCTGGCCCATGTAGGTGGAGTAGTCGAGCGAACAGACCTGCATCTGCAGCGGGCCGTCGGCGTCCACTTCGGGCGGCGGCACATGCTTGAGGATGGCCTCGAACAGCGGGCGCATGTCCTTGCGCTCGTCTTCCAGGGTTTCCACCGCAAAGCCGTTCAGGCCGGAGGCGTAGATCACCGGAAAGTCGAGCTGCTCTTCGGTGGCGCCAAGCTTGTCGAACAGGTCGAAGGTATGGTTGATGACCCAGTCCGGACGGGCGCCCGGGCGGTCGATCTTGTTGATCACGACGATGGGCTTGAGCCCGGCGGCCAGCGCCTTGCGGGTCACGAAGCGGGTTTGCGGCATCGGCCCTTCCTGGGCGTCGACCAGCAGCAGCACGCCGTCGACCATCGACAGCACGCGCTCGACCTCGCCGCCAAAGTCGGCGTGCCCCGGGGTGTCGACGATATTGATGTGGGTGTCGCCATATTCGATGGCGCAGTTCTTGGCGAGAATGGTGATGCCGCGCTCGCGTTCGATGTCGTTCGAGTCCATGACCCGTTCGTCCACGGCCTGGTGGGCGGCGAAGGTGCCGGATTGGCGGAGCAGTTGGTCAACCAGAGTGGTTTTGCCGTGGTCAACGTGGGCGATGATGGCGATATTGCGGATTGCGCGGGACATGGATTCTGCCGGTTTCTTGAGATAAGTCCGCTAGTATAGCATTGCATGCCGCAACGCAGCATTGCCTTTTTCCGAATTTTGTGCAATGCGGGCGAGCGCGGGCCGGCCTTGTGCTGCGGACTCGGTGCGCGGGCGATGAAGGGTAGAATCCGCACATCGCAAACCTTATCTGGAGCATGTCTGATGCTTGCAATCATTGGCGGCAGTGGCCTGACGCAATTGTCCAACCTCGAAATCGTGCGCCGCGAGGTGGCCCGCACGCCGTATGGCGAACCGTCCGGGGCGCTGACCTTTGGCCGCCTGTGCGATCAGCCGGTGGTGTTTCTGGCGCGTCACGGTTATGGCCACACGATTCCACCGCACATGATCAACTACCGAGCCAACCTGTGGGCGCTGAAAAACGCGGGCGCCCGTTCGGTGGTGGCGGTGGCGACGGTGGGCGGCATTCGCGACAGTTTCGGTCCCGGGCAGCTGGTGGTGCCCGACCAGATCATCGATTACACCTGGGGGCGGGCGAGCACCTATTTCGAGGGCGGCGATGCGCAGGTGCGTCATGTGGATTTCACCCAGCCGTATGATGATGCGGTGCGGCGCCTGATCCTCTCCGCAGGCCGGCGGGCCGGGCTGACGCTGCACGATGGCGGCACGTATGGCTGTACCCAGGGGCCGCGCCTGGAGACGGCGGCGGAGATCGGCCGGCTGGAGCGCGATGGCGCCGATCTGGTGGGCATGACCGGCATGCCGGAAGCCGCGCTGGCCCGTGAGCTGGACCTGCCGTATGCGGCGATCAACGTGGTGTCCAACCATGCGGCCGGGCGGGGCAGCAGCGCCCGGGCCATCGCCTTCGAGGACATCGAGCATGTGCTGTCGGTGGCGATGGGGCAGGTGCGCAGCCTGCTGGAGTGCATCTGCGAGATCGATGAGGCCGCTGTGGACAGTGACGAGGCCAGTAGTGGGGCCGGGGTGGGCGGTCAGGCCGGCTGACGCTTCGGCACGCCGCTTTCAGCCGGCCGCTGCCTTTTCTGCGGACTCGTCCGCATACGCCTGGGCGATGTGCCGGAATTCTTCGGCAATCGCCAGAAAGGCATCCACCACCACCGGGTCGAAGTGGCTGCCCCGGCCTTCCTGAATGATGTCCATGGCGGTTTCGTGGCTGAATGCGGGTTTGTACACCCGTTTGCTGATGAGGGCGTCGTACACGTCGGCCAGCGCCATGAGGCGACCGGAAAGCGGGATGTCCTCGCCCGCCCAGCCATTCGGGTAGCCCTGTCCGTTCCAGTGCTCGTGATGCCCGAGAATCAGGTCGCGGGCGAAGCTGAGAAAGGAGCTGTTGCCGGCGTCGGCTTCGGCCACGGCGAGTGCCTGGCTGCCAAAGAGGACATGCTGCTTCATTTCCTCGAATTCTTCGGCGGTGAGCTTGCCGGGCTTGAGCAGCACGCAGTCGCGCACCGCGACCTTGCCGATGTCGTGCAGCGGCGCGCAGCGGTACAGCAACTCGACCGTGGCCGGGTCGAGTTCTGCCTGATAAGGGCCTTCGCGGCTCAGGTAACGTGCCAGTGCCAGCACATAGTGCTGGGTGCGCTTGATGTGCCCGCCGGTTTCGGAGTCGCGATATTCGGCCAGGGTGGCGAGTGCTTCGATGGTGACCTGCTGGGTCAGGGCGAGTTCGGCAGTGCGCTCGCGCACCAGCTCCTCCAGCCCGGTTTCGTAACGCTTCAGCGCCAGGTGGTTGCGTACCCGTGCCTTCACCACCGTGGGTTCGAACGGCTTGCGGATGTAATCCACCGCGCCCAGCTCCAGGCCATACGCTTCGTCCTGGGTCTGGTCCAGCGCGCTGATGAAGACCACCGGAATGCTTGCGGTCACCGGGCTGGTCTTCAGCCTGCGGCACACCTCGTAGCCGTCCAGACCGGGCATCATGATGTCGAGCAGGATGATGTCGGGCGGGGCGGTCTGCGCCAGCTCCAGGCCCTTTTCACCCGAGAGCGCGGCACGCACGCCGTAGGCGTCGCGCAGCAGCTGGCGCAGCACTTCGATGTTGTCCGGCGTGTCGTCGATGATGAGGACCGTCTGTCGTCTTTCGGAGGGCGTCATTGTTTGCTGGCCTGGTTCGGTGTTCGGGAGGTGGGCGGCGGCTGTAATGAAACAATGAGTCCATCGAGTCTGGCAAGTGCGGTGTCGAAATCGAAGCGTGAAACCGCATGCTCAAGCTCGGCAAAGCCGGGGCAGGCGGCCAGCTCGTCGCGCAGGCTGTCGAGCAGGTCGACGGCATCGGTGTCGTTCTGGCGCAGCACGGCCTTGAGCCTGGCAAGGGCCTGCAGGAGCCGCTCGCGTGCCGGGGCATCGTCGGCTGGGGCGACGGCACGATCCAGAAGCCGGGCGGACGGGGCTGGCGCCTCCGCTGCGAACAGCGCCTGCAAGCCTGCGAGCACGATGGATAATTCCTGCGCCACACCCTCCAGCCTGACGCGCAGACCGGCCTCCGGGGCGTGCTGGCGGCAGGCTTCTTCCAGCGCACGCGCCGCATCGGAAAGGGACAGGGCGCCGATGGTGGCCGACACGCTCTTCAGCGTGTGCGCGATGCGGGTGCTGCCGTCATGGTCGCGTCCGGCAAGGGCCTGCTGGAAGCGCGCGACGGCACTTTGCTGTTCGTCCAGGAAGAGGCGCAGCAACTTCCGATAACTGTCGCTGCGCTGGTTGGTGTGCTTCAGGCCGGTGGCCAGATCGATGCCGGCCAGCCGGTCGGGCAGGTGCGGTGGCGGGGGGCTGTCCGGCCAGTCCAGAAGCCCGCCGGGAGCCACGTTGTCGGCTGCGGCCTTGCCCTTGCGCACCAGCGGCTTCACCCAGCGGGCAATGGTCTGGAACATCTGCGCCACATCGAGCGGCTTGCCGATCTGGTCGTTCATGCCGGCGGCAATGGCCTTTTCACGATCCCCGGCCATCACGTTTGCGGTCATCGCGATCACCGGCAGGGCTTGCCAGCGTGGATTGCGGCGGATGGCCCGCGTGGCGCTGTAGCCGTCCATCACCGGCATCTGCAGGTCCATCAGCACGCCGTCGAAGGCTTCGCGGGCGAGCCAGTCGAGCGCTTCCTGGCCGTTGCGGGCCAGCCGGCAGGTGATGCCGGCGCAGGCCAGCAGGTCGACGGCCAGTTCCTGATTGAGTTCATTGTCTTCCACCAGCAGCAAGTGGGCGCCCTGCAGGCGGTGGGTGACGTCGTGCAAGTCTTTTTCGCGGATGGCCCGATGTGGCCGCACCGGGCAGGGCCGGCCAAAGGCCGACAGGATGGCTTCGAGCAGTGCCGAGGGGGTCACCGGCTTGCCCAGCACGCCGTCGGTGACTCTGTTCTCGGGCAGGTCGCCCGGGTCGCGGGCGGTGACCATGACGACGCGGCTGCGGCTGTCCGGGTCTGTGTCGGCGTTCAGGCGTCGTGCGCATTCCAGCCCGTCCATGTCGGGCATCATCCAGTCCATCAGCACCAGACGGAACGGCATGCCGTCGCGCCGGGCGGACTCGGCCAGCGCCAGGGCCTGCAGGGCGCTGGCGGCGGTGCTGACCTTGAAGTGCATGGTGTCGAGCATGCGGGAGAGAATTTCGAGCGCGCTCGGGTTGTCATCGACCACCAGCACCGGCAGGTCGTACAGGTCGGTGGGGGCGCTCGCCGGGGGCTGGTCGATGTCCGGGCGGCAGCGGGTGGGCAGGGTGAAGTGAAAGGCGCTGCCCACGCCTTCATGGCTGTCCACCCAGATGCGCCCCCCCATCATTTCCACCAGATTGCGCGAGATCGCCAGCCCCAGCCCGGTTCCACCGTAGCGCCGGGTGGTCGAGGCGTCGGCCTGGGTGAAGTGCTGGAACAGCCGTGCCTGCTGTTCGGGTGAGATGCCGATGCCGGTGTCGCGCACGGTGAACTGCAGGACATGCTGAAGCGGTGGTTCCGGTGTGCTGTCGCCCGCCTGCTGGCCTGCGGCGGCGGCCGGGGCTTCTTCGAGCAGTCGGACCTGCACCACCACTTCGCCATGCTCGGTGAATTTCACCGCGTTATACCCCAGGTTGGTGAGCACCTGTCCGAGCCGCAAGGGGTCGCCCAGGATCAGCTCGGGGAAGTCGGGGGGAATGTCGAAGAGCAATTCCAGGCCTTTCTCCTCGGCCTTCAGTCCGACCACGCTGCTGAAGTCGGCGAGCAGGTCGAGCAGCGAGAATTCGACCTGTTCGAGCTTGAGCCTGCGCGCTTCGATCTTGGAGAAGTCGAGAATGTCGTTGATCAGCCCGAGCAGGGATTCGGCCGAGCGGTGTACCTTGACCAGGTAGTTGCGCTGCTGGTCGTTCAGTTCGCTGCGCAGGGTGAGTTGCACCATGCCGATGATGACGTTCAGCGGTGTGCGTATTTCATGGCTCATGTTGGCCAGAAATTCGGATTTGGCCTGATTCGCCTCGACCAGTTGGGCGGCGGTGCTGGTCAGCTCGGCGGTGCGTTGCTGTACCCGGCTTTCAAGCTCGCTCTGGATGGCGTTGAGTTCTGCCGTACGCTGGGCAAAGCCCTGCGCCAGCGCTTCGAGCTCGTCACCGGTGCCCAGCGGGGCGGCCAGCGCTTCGGGCGGTTCGTTGCCGTGCACCCGTTGGTAGAGGGTGAGGATGGGGTTGGCAATCGAACGGCCGATCCAGGTGGAGACGATCACGGCTGCGAGACACAAGGCTACGCCGAGCAGCAGGAAGTGGCGCACGACCTGCCAGACGGCCTCACGATGCACGGCTTCGGAGACGCCGATTTCAATGCTCAGGTCGAGCGCGTGCAGCAGGGGCAGCTGCGCATCGGCCGCCAGGGTCTGGCTCACATAGCGCGCCAGCGGGTCATGGTTGAGGGCGACCAGTTCGCGCTGCGGGCTGTACAGCCTGAACATCAGCTTGGACAGGCGGTCCTGCTGCTGGCGGGCGATGGCGGGCAGGTCGAAGGCCACCACCACGGCGCCCTGAACGGTGTTGTAGAACACGATCGGATGCGCAATCACCAGTGACTCTCCGCCTGGGGCAATGAACAGGGCACGCCTGCCCAGCGACAGCGCGCTACGCAGGGCGGGGGAGCGGTTGTAGTCGATCATGCCAGGGTGGTTCTGATACACCGGCCGACCGTCGAAATCGACCAGGCTGAAGTGCAGCACGTCGCGGCCTTCGGCGAAGTTTTCAGCCAGCTGCGGCAGATAAGCCTGCCGCCCCTGGGCGTCGATCAAGCCGTTGATGACCAGGGGGTTTTCCGCGAGCCGCTCGATGTTGTCGTTCAGAAAGGCCATGCGCTGTTCGAGCAGGGCGAGGGATGAATTGCCGACATCGGCGATGGCCTGCTGCAATTGGCGGTTGAGGTGATTGTCGAGCAGCACCGCAACCATCGCCGTGACCAGCAGCATGGCAGCGGCAACAAAGGCGGAAACCTGCAGCACCAGACGGCGCTTCAGGCTGCGCTGAGGGGAGGTCTGCATGGCAGGTGGG
>JBAYOV010000064.1:0-18742 GCA_041678045.1 Rhodocyclaceae bacterium | reverse complement strand
TGGGGCGCAGTATTACATCCTTTACGATTTGAGCCCGAAGACACTTTGGTGTCCGATTCAAGATCAGTTACCTGCCGTTCGATACGGTTCAATTCTTGCGCCTGCGACGTCCGTTCTTGGCCGATAGCACGATTTCATCTGCCTTCCGTAAAGCTGCCGGACGGTTCCTGGCGAATAATCAGACTCCGATCAACAGCCAAGGAGTCTGGCATGGAATCCTACGAGCATAGGGAACCCTGGAACAAGGGAAAGTTGGTGGGCCAGAAGGCGCCGCTGAAGCCCAAGGACATCTGGGCGATCCGCATCCACCTTCAGAACGCTCACCACGTGCGCGATCTGGCGATGTTCAACCTCGCCATCGACAGTAAGCTGCGCGGGTGCGATCTCGTCAGCCTGCGCGTTCGCGACGTAACCCACGGCAACCAAGTGCTGTCGCGGGCTATGGTCATCCAGCGGAAGACGCAGCGGCCGGTTCAGTTCGAACTGACCGAGCCGACGCGAACGACGGTGGCGGCGTGGATCGAGAAGGCAAAGCTGAGGCCGGAAGACTTTCTATTTCCAAGTCGGCTGCACGAATCGCCGCACGTATCCACCCGGCAGTACGCGAGGATCGTCGAGCAATGGGTGGCGATCCCGCAGCCTACGGTACGCATTCGATGCGCCGCACGAAGGCGACACTGATCTACAAGCGGACAAAGAATCTGAGAGCCGTCCAGCTCTTGCTTGGTCATTCCAAGCTGGAATCGACAGTCCGGTACCTCGGCATCGAGGTCGACGATGCCTTGGAGATCTCTGAGCAGATCGAAATCTGACAGTGCCCCGACGGCCGCCCGCCGAAAGCCTTCGACGCGACGGGCGGCTGCTTTCCGGCGCGATGCTGGAAGGGTCGTATCGGCCATCAGAAGACGTTGCGGACGCGATGTTTCCTCCAACGCGAACGACATGTAACCGCTCAGGACTGACCGTTTAACTGTCATCGGCCATGGACAAGTACTTGGTCTGCGCCGATGGTCCGTTTGCACGGCTGCTGCTTCCTACCTACCTGGGAATCCACGTCCGGTCCTTGTGAAAACTCCGTCAATGCCGTATATTGAGCGGGTGAGGACAGTTGCTGAAACCGCTATCTTTCGACGTTATGCCAGCGAAGTCTGGTCGGAAGTCGAGCGCGTCGAGTTCATCAACTGGATCGCTGCCAATCCAGAGGCCGGTGACGTCATCCGGGGAAGTGGTGGCTGCCGTAAGGTCCGCTGGTCATCTGCCGGGCAAGGAAAACGCGGCGGCGCCAGGGTCATCTACTTCAACGCGAACACCGAAACAATTTGGCTCTTGATCATCTACAAGAAGGCCAAGTTCGACAATCTCCCCACGGCCTTCTTGGCAGAGTTGAAACAAGGAGTCGAAGATGCCCTCTGAGATCGAAAAGTTCCAGCAGGACCTGCTTGAATCCGTCAAGCAAATGAAACGCGGCGAGGCCGCGCACGCCACGCGTGTCGAGTTGTCCGAAGCTGCTGAGGCTCGCGCAAAGATGGGCTTGTCTCAACAAGCCTTTGCGGACCTTCTGGGCGTGTCCGCCCGAACGTTACAGGAGTGGGAGCAAGGTCGTCGCTCGCCCACGGGTGCTGCCAAGACGCTGCTCCGTGTTGCCGTAGCTCACCCCGAGGTCTTGCAAAAATTGCGCGTTTAGCTCAATGCCTGTCGGATAATTACAAACCTCGATACGGGTGGCAGCTTGATGATCTGCATGCTGTCGTAGGCTTGGGAATGTCATGAGGCGGCTGTGGGTCGGAAGTTCTCGTTCGCGCGACGGGGAAGCTGACGCACGCCTCACCCGAGCGCGTGAACGACGGGTAACCGGCAGATTGCGGCCGCACAGGGGGCCGCTGGCGGATGACCGCTGAGGCCGCACGGTCTCCACGACGTTCGAACGTTCCGGATGCTACGGGGAAATCCTTCATCGGCTTCGAGAAATACCCATCCCCGGCTTGTACGGACCAGTCCCGCTGCCGACCTGTGGTGTGGCGTGCAATGCGACGTAGCCAGCTGCCAACTGACGTCGGGCTTGCGCGAACGCGGTCCACAGCTGTTCCGCGTGGACTTGCTGCCGTGCCGACAGGGAGGCGGCAAGTGCAGGCATTGCAGCGGCCAGCAATGCGACGTCGGCGGCGTCGAACTGCGGCCCGCAAGCGAGCCTGACCTTGTCGTTGAGGCGCAGCACCGCGCCGGTCAGATGGCGGTTGCTGGCGCAGTCGAACAGTTGGGCGAAGCCCGCCGGTTCGGCCGGCGCAACGCCATTGCGCGCGGCCTCGCGCACGGTATGCTGACCGAGCATTTCGATCAGGCCGAGCAGCGAGTCGACATCGTGGGCGGACAGTTCGGCGACGCAGCAGCCGCGGCGGGGCTCGAGCTCCACCAGCCCCTCCCGCCCCAGCACCTTCAAGGCCTCGCGCACCGGGGTACGGCTCACGCCGTAGCTGCGCGCGAGTTCCGCTTCGTCCAGCGGGCAGCCCGGCGCAAACTCGTGCGAAAAGATACGCGCGCGCACAGATTCGGCCACACCTTCATAGAGCGCACGTGGGCGCATCCAGTCCTGGTTTTCGCTATTCATGTCTTTTTCGCTCCTGCCGTCATGCATCCGCTTCGAACTCGATCAGCAAGTCCTTGGCCTCGACCTGATCGCCCGGCGCCACCCAGACCCGGGCGACGGTGGCGTCGCGCTCGGCGCTGAGCACGCTTTCCATCTTCATCGCCTCGATCGACAGCAATGGCATGCCCTTGCCGACCTTCTGCCCGGCCGATACCGCGACCATGGCTACTGCGCCGGGCATCGGCGCCGGCAAATGGGCGAGGTTGCCCTCGGTCGCCTTGGGGTGCTTGCGCTGTGGCATACCCTGGCCGGCCATCGCCACCTTGAGCGGACGCGGCTGGCCGTTGAGTTCGAAGAAGAGCTTGACCATGCCTTCGTCGTCGGGCCCCGAGCGGCCCATCTGGCGCAGCAACAGTGT
Organism: Rhodocyclaceae bacterium; assembly: GCA_041678045.1. GTDB lineage: Bacteria > Pseudomonadota > Gammaproteobacteria > Burkholderiales > Rhodocyclaceae > UBA2357. The sequence goes on along the minus strand of JBAYOV010000064.1, from coordinate 15,740 downwards.
CTTGCCGGCATCGATGGTCACCGCCACTTCCTCGCGCTCGGGCAGGCCGTTGAAGAACACCGGCGTAGGCAGCACCGAGACGTCGCCATATTGGCTCTGGTGCCGGGCGAAGTCGGCAAACACCTTGGTATACATCAGCCAGGAGGCGAGATCGTTGTCGTCGATGTCGCGCCCGCAGGCCTCGCCTGCGCGCTGGCGCTCGGCCTCGAAGTCGGCCGGCGGCAGGACCGCACCGGGTCGCTCGGTGAGCGGCGGCTGGCCCTTGAGCACCTTGCGCTGCAAGTCGGCGGGAAAGCCGTCCGGCGGCAGACCGAGCTCGCCGCGCATCAGTTGCACCACCGATTCGGGAAAGGCGATCTCGTGCGCGGGGTCGAGCACGTCGGCCGGGGTGAGTTCGTTGGCGACCATGAAGATCGCCATATCGCCGACAACCTTGGAGGTCGGGGTGACCTTGACGATGTCGCCGAACAGCCGGTTCACGTCGGCATAAGCCTGGGCGATGGCCTCCCAGCGGTGCTCCAGCCCCATCGCGCGGGCCTGCTCCCGCAGGTTGGTGTATTGCCCGCCGGGCATCTCGTGGCGATAGACGTCTGCCGTGCCGGCGCACATGTCGGCCTCGAAGGGCGCATAGTGGCGGCGCACGCCTTCCCAGTAGTGGGAGAACGGGCGCAGCGCATCGAGAGTAAGCGCGGGTGCGCGTTCGCTCCCCTCCAGGGCGGCGACAATGGCACCCAGCGAGGGCTGGGAGGTGAGTCCGCTCATCGCGTCCATGGCACCGTCCACCGCATCCACACCCGCCTCGATGGCAGCCAGCACACTGGCGGCCGACGCCCCGCTGGTGTCATGGGTGTGGAAATGCACCGGCAGGCCAGTCTCTTCGCGCAGTGCCTTGACCAGCGCGCGCACCGCACGCGGGCGGCAGATGCCGGCCATGTCCTTGATGGCGAGGATGTGGGCTCCGGCGCGCTCGAACTGCCTGGCCAGATCGACGTAGTACTTCAGCGAATACTTGTCGCGCCGGGCATCGAATACGTCGCCGGTGTAGCACAGCGCGGCTTCGCACAACGCGCCGGCCTCGTTGACCGCGTCCATCGCCACGCGCATGTTGCCCGGGTTGTTGAGCGAATCGAAGACGCGGAACAGGTCGATACCCCCCGCTGCGGCACGCTGCACGAAGAAGCGCACCACGTTGTCGGGGTAGTTCGTGTAGCCCACCGCGTTGGAGGCGCGCAGCAGCATCTGGAAGAGAATGTTGGGCACGCGCTCGCGCAGCTGCGCCAGACGCTGCCAGGGGTCTTCCTTGAGAAAGCGCATCGCCACGTCGAAGGTCGCCCCGCCCCAGCATTCGAGCGACAGCAGGCCGGGAAGCTCGCGCGCATAGTGTGTCGCCACCGGCAGCATGTCGGCGGTGCGCATACGGGTGGCGAACAGCGATTGATGGGCGTCACGCATCGTGGTATCGGTGAGCAGCACCCCCTGCTGCGCGCGCATCCACGCGGCGAAGCCCCTGGGGCCGAGCTCGCGCAGCCGATCACGACTGCCGACGGGAACGGGCGCATCCGGGCTGACAGCGGGCCAGAGGGTGCGGGTGTCGCCATGCACGACGTGGCCGGCACTCGGGGCCGGAATACGGCCTTTCATTTCCGGGTTGCCGTTGACCGCCACCTCGCCAAGGAACTCGAGCAGGCGGCTGGCGCGGTCCTGACGTGGCACGGTGGCAAAGAGCTCCGGCGTGTCATCGATGAAACGGGTGGTACACGACCCGTCGCGGAAAGCGGGATGGCCGACCACGTTCTCCAGGAACGCCAGGTTGGTGCTTACCCCGCGGATGCGGAATTCGCGCAGCGCGCGATCCATGCGCTGAGCCGCCTCGTCGGGGTCGCGCCCCCAGGCGGTGACCTTGACCAGCAGCGAGTCGTAGTAAGGCGTGATCACCGCGCCGGTATACGCAGTACCGGCATCGAGGCGGATACCGAAGCCTGCTGCGCTGCGATAGGCTGCGAGCTTGCCATAGTCGGGCGCGAAGCCCTTGTCAGGGTCCTCGGTGGTGACGCGGCATTGCAGCGCATGGCCGTTGAGGCGGATGTCGCCCTGCGCCGGCACGCCGGAGGCCGCATCGCCAATGCGCTCGCCTTCCTGGATGCGGATCTGTGCCTTGACGATATCGATGCCGGTGACTTCCTCGGTGACGGTGTGCTCGACCTGAATGCGCGGGTTGACCTCGATGAAATAGAAGCGCCCGCTGTCCGCATCGAACAGGAACTCCACCGTCCCCGCGTGGGTGTAGCCCACCGAACGGCACAGGCGCAGCGCGGCCTCACACAGCTCGGCACGCCGGGCATCATCCAGATAAGGCGCAGGCGCACGCTCGACCACCTTCTGGTTGCGCCGCTGCACCGAGCAGTCGCGCTCGAACAGGTGCACGAGCTCGCCGTGGGTGTCGCCCAGCACCTGTACTTCGACGTGGCGGGCGCGCACGATACGCTTTTCGAGATAGACCTCGTCATTGCCGAAGGCAGCTTTCGCTTCACGTCGCGCGGCGGCAACCGCAGCGGCCAGCTCGTCTTCGTGGTCGATGGCACGCATGCCGCGCCCGCCCCCACCCCAGCTCGCCTTGAGCATCAGCGGATAGCCGATTGCGGCGGCTTGCGCCTTCACCGCATCGATGTCATCGGGCAGCGCGCCGGTGGCCGGAATCACCGGCACGTCGGCGGCAATGGCGGCAGTGCGGGCTGCCACCTTGTTGCCCAGCGTGCGCATGACCGCAGGCGAGGGGCCGATGAAGGCAATGCCTGCCGCGACGCAGGCCTCGGCGAAGTCGGGGTTCTCGGAGAGAAAACCGTAGCCTGGGTGGATGGCATCGACGCCCGCCGCAAGCGCGATGCGCAGGATGTCGTCGATGTCCAGATAGGCCTGGATCGGTGTCTTGCCGGCGCCGACGAGGTAGCTCTCATCGGCCTTGAAGCGGTGCAGCGCAAAGCGGTCTTCGCGTGCGTAGATGGCAACCGTTGGGATACCCAGCTCAGCAGCGGCGCGCATCACACGGATGGCAATCTCGCTGCGGTTGGCAACCAGCAGTTTTCTTATCTTGCTCATATCTCGGGCCTGTAGCGGCGCAAACGCGCCCACCCGCCGCCCAATGGCGGCAGGGAAAGGGGGTCAAATCTCGATGACCAGACCAGGGCGCATCGGATCCTCGCGCCCTGCGTTCTCAGCGGTAGCGCTGCTCCAGCGCATCCCAGTGGTCCTTGCCGACCAGGCGCTGGCGTTCGGCGAAGGGGGTGACCAGGCCGCTGGACTCCTTGACCTCCTTTTGGTCACGCAGCACCGTGAGCGCCTTCTGCATGCCCATCACCGCGCCCTGCAGCGCGGCGTTGGCGTACAGCACGATGCCGAAGCCGAGCTCGCCCAGTTCGGTGGCGTTGAAGATCGGCGTCTTGCCACCGATGACCATGTTCATCAGCTGCGGCTTGGCGAGGCGTTGCGGCAACGCGCGAACCTCCTCTTCCCTGGTCACGGCTTCGACGAACAGAATGTCGGCGCCGGCTTCGGCAAACTTCTGCGCACGCTCGACAGCCGCCTCGAAGCCGTGCACGGCGGCGGCGTCGGTGCGGGCCATGATGAGCAGGTCGGGGTCGCGGCGGGCGTCGGCGGCGGCCTTGATCTTGGCGACCGCCTCTTCGGTGCCGATCACGTCCTTGCCGCTGAAGTGGCCGCAGCGCTTGGGCATGACCTGGTCTTCGAGCTGGATGCAGTCGGCACCGGCGCGCTCGAGCGTGCGCACGGTGTGATGGACGTTCACCGCGTTACCGAAGCCGGTGTCGGCATCGACGATCAGCGGCACCTCCACTGCGTCGCGGATGCGCGCGGTGTGGTCGGCAATCTCGGCCAGACCCATGAAGCCCTGGTCAGGCATGCCGAACCACATGTTGGTGACGCCAGCGCCGGTGACATAGAGCGCCTCGAAGCCGAGGTCGGCCACGACCTTGGCCGACAGCGCGTTGAAGGCGCCCGGGACGATCACGCCGCGACGGGCTTCGACGAGGGTTTTCAGTTGCTTGCGAGTGGACATGGGGTCTCCTGGGGAAAATTTGTTCGAGTTGGTTCGGGTCAGTTCACCCTGAGTCGGCAGACAGCTTGAGTCCGAACGGTCGACCAGAAATCAAAAGGCGTCGCCGGGCACGCGTACCCAGCCTTCCATGAGGATGCGGGCCGAGCGCGACATGATGGCCTTGGTAACCACCCATCGACCGTCGACCCGCCGTGCCTCGGCGCCGACGCGCAGGGTGCCGGAGGGGTGACCGAAGCGCACCGCGTTGCGCTCGCCGCCCCCTGCTGCGAGGTTGACCAGCGTGCCGGGAATGGCTGCGGCGGTGCCGATGGCGACTGCCGCAGTGCCCATCATGGCGTGATGCAACTTGCCCATCGACAACGCACGCACCAGCAGATCGATGTCGCCGGCGGCGACCATCCTGCCGCTGGACGCCGCGTAAGCCCTGGGCGGAGCGACGAAGGCGATCTTGGGGGTGTGCTGGCGGGTGGCGGCGTCCTCGGGTTTGGCGATCAGGCCCATGCGCAGCGCGGCGGCGACGCGGATCTGTTCAAAGCGTGCCAGCGCCTGTGCGTCGCCGTTGATGTGCTCGCGCAACTCGGTGCCGGTGTAGCCGATGTCTGCAGCGTTGACGAACACCGTCGGGATGCCGGCGCTGATCATCGTGGCCTTGAGCACCCCGCCCTTGACCACGCCTTCCGGCACGGCGAGGTCGTCGACCAGATTGCCAGTGGGGAACAGCGCACTGCCCGCCTCCCCCTCGTCGGACGGGTCGAGAAACTCGAGCACGATCTCGGCCGCCGGAAAGGTCACGCCGTCGAGCTCGAAGTCGCCGGTCTCCTGCACCTGGCCGTGGGTGACGGGCACGTGCGCGACGATGGTCTTGCCGATGTTGGCCTGCCAGATACGCACTGCACACACGCCGTTTTCCGGCACCCGCGATGGATCGACCAGCCCCGCATGGATGGCGAAAGCACCCGCGGCGGTCGACAGGTTGCCGCAGTTGCCCGACCAGTCGACGAAAGGCTTGTCGATGGACACCTGACCGTAGAGATAATCCACATCATGGTCCGGCCGGCAGCTCTTCGACAGGATCACGCATTTGCTGGTGCTCGAGGTCGCCCCGCCCATGCCGTCGATATGCGCGGCATAGGGGTCCGGGCTGCCGATGACGCGCTGGAACAAGCGGTCGCGCGCCTCACCGGGCACCCGGCAGCGCTCGGGCAGGTCTTCGAGGCGGAAGAACACGCCCTTGCTGGTGCCGCCACGCATGTAGGTGGCGGGGATTCTGGTTTGTGGGGGATGCGTCATCGAAGTGTCGTCCTGTGGTTGCGGTATCCGGCCTCAAGCCTTTTCTTCCAAAAAATCCATGGCAAAGCGCTGCAGCACGCCACCGGCCTCGTACACCAGCACGTCCTCGTCAGAGTCCAGGCGGCTGGTCACCGGCACCTCGATGGTCTCACCGTTGCGGCGGTGGATGATCAGCGTGAGGTCGGCACGCGGCCGGCGCTGGCCGGTCACGTCATAGGTTTCGGTACCGTCGAGCCCCAGCGTCTTGCGCGTGGTGCCGGGCTTGAACTCCAGCGGCAGCACGCCCATGCCGATCAGGTTGGTGCGATGGATGCGTTCGAAGCCTTCGACCACCACTGTCTCCACACCGGCCAGGCGCACGCCCTTGGCGGCCCAGTCACGGCTGGAGCCCTGGCCGTAGTCGGCGCCGGCGATGATGATCAGTGGCTGGCGACGGTTCAGGTAGGTCTCGATCGCCTCCCACATGCGCATGACCTGGCCTTCCGGTTCGACGCGGGCCAGCGAGCCGCGCTTGAGTTGCCCGTCGACCACGACCATTTCATTGATCAACTGCGGATTGGCGAAGGTGGCACGCATTGCGGTGAGGTGGTCGCCCCGGTGGGTGGCGTAGGCGTTGAAGTCTTCCTCGGGCAGGCCCATCTTTGCCAGATACTCGCCCGCTGCCGAATCCGGCAGGATGGCGTTGGACGGCGACAGGTGGTCGGTGGTGATGTTGTCCGGCAGGATGGCGAGCGGACGCATGCCCTTCAGCGTACGCGGATTGGCCGCCAGCGCACCAACACCCTCGGTATCCCAGTAGGGCGGGCGGCGGATGTAGGTTGACAGTGGACGCCAGTCATACTGAGGCGAAACCTGCTCGCCGTCGTCGCTACGAATTGCAAACATCGGCTCATACACGGCACGGAACTGCTCGGGTTTGACGGCCTGAGCGACAATCGCATCGATTTCAGCGTCACTCGGCCAGATATCCTTCAGACGGATTTCTTTTCCATCAACCACCCCAAGCACGTCCTGCTCAATGTCGAAGCGGATGGTGCCGGCGATGGCGTAGGCCACCACCAGCGGCGGACTGGCGAGGAAAGCCTGCTTGGCATACGGATGAATGCGGCCGTCGAAGTTGCGGTTGCCAGACAGCACCGCAGTGGTGTAGAGGTCGCGATCGATGATCTCCTGCTGGATCTTCGGGTCCAGCGCACCGCTCATGCCGTTACAGGTGGTGCAGGCAAAGGCGACGATGCCAAAGCCAAGCTTCTCCAGTTCGCCCAGCAGCCCGGCCTCCTTCAGATACAGTTCGACGACCTTCGAGCCGGGAGCGAGCGAAGACTTGACCCAGGGTTTGCGCACGAGACCCAGCGTGTTGGCATTGCGCGCCAATAACGCGGCGGCAATCACGTTGCGCGGGTTGCTGGTGTTGGTGCAGGAGGTAATGGCGGCGATGATTACGGCGCCGTCAGGCATCAATCCCCTGGTCTCCTCCTCCTTGCCAGCAGCCAGCTTGACGGGGTCGGCAATGCCGCACTCCTGCAGCGCCACCACCGGCAGGCGGCGGTGCGGGTTCGACGGACCCGCCATGTTGCGCACCACCGTAGACAGGTCGAACGTCAGGACACGCTGGTACTGCGCAGTCTGCAAGCTGCTGCTCCAGATGCCCGCCTGCCTGGCATAGGTTTCCACCAGGGCGACCTGCTCAGGGCTGCGGCCGGTCAGCTTGAGATAGTCGATCGTCTGCTCGTCGATAAAAAACAGCGCAGCCGTGGCGCCGTATTCAGGGCACATGTTGGAAACGGTGGCCCGGTCGCCGATCGACAGGCTGTCTGCACCTTCCCCAAAGAATTCGATGTACGCGCCCACGACTTTCGCCTTGCGCAGGAATTCGGTCAGCGCCAGCGCAATGTCGGTGGCGGTGATGCCGGGCTGGCGCTTGCCGGTCAGCCTGACACCGACGATGTCGGGCAAGCGCATCCACGACGCACGACCCAGCATCACATTCTCGGCTTCCAGCCCGCCGACGCCGACGGCGATCACACCCAATGCATCGACGTGCGGTGTATGGCTGTCAGTGCCCACACAGGTATCGGGAAAGGCCACACCGTCTTGCACGTACACCACGGGCGACATTTTCTCCAGATTGATCTGATGCATGATGCCGTTGCCTGCCGGAATCACATCCACATTGGCAAAAGCCTTCTTCGACCACTCGATGAAGTGGAAGCGGTCTTCGTTACGGCGTTCCTCGATCTCGCGGTTCTTGCGCAAGGCATCGGGATCATAGCCCCCACACTCCACAGCCAGTGAGTGGTCCACAATCAGTTGTACCGGCACGACCGGGTTGACCGCCGCCGGGTCACCGCCCGCCGAAGCAATGGCATCGCGCAAACCCGCCAGGTCCACCAGTGCGGTCTGGCCGAGAATGTCATGGCAGACCACGCGCACCGGGAACCAAGGAAAGTCAATCTCGCGCTTGCGCTCGATCAGTTGCAAAAGACAGGTTTCGATGATGGCCGGATCAGCCTTTCGAACGATGTTCTCGGCGTGGATGCGTGCGGTATAGGGCAGCCCTTCCCAAGCGCCGGACTGGATTGCGTCGACTGCTTCACGCGCATCGAAGTAATCGAGGGCAGTACCGGGCAGGGGTTTGCGATAAGCTGTATTCATGGGATGACAGACAATGGGTAGCAGAAAAAATGGGCCTGAGAGACGCGGCGGCCGTGGTTCCGGGGGGAGGCGCCCACGGCCGCCCCGGCGCTCAATGGCGCTCGTCGATCGGCACGAAGGCCAGATCGTCCGGACCAACGTAATTGGCGCTCGGACGGATGATCTTGTTGTCGATGCGCTGCTCGATGATGTGCGCCGCCCAACCGCTGGTGCGCGCAATGACGAATAGCGGGGTGAACATCGCGGTGGGCACGCCCATCATGTGATAACTCACTGCGCTGAACCAGTCGAGGTTGGGGAACATCTTCTTGACCTCCCACATGACCTTCTCCAGGCGCTCGGCGATGTCGTACATCTTGGTCGAACCCGCTTCGTCGGACAGGCGCCTGGCGACATCCTTGATGACCACGTTGCGCGGGTCGCTCACCGTATACACCGGATGCCCGAAGCCGATCACCACCTCCTTGGCCTCAACGCGGCGGCGGATGTCGGCTTCCGCCTCGTCCGGAGTGTCGTAGCGCTTCTGGATCTCGAAGGCGACCTCATTGGCACCGCCATGCTTGGGTCCGCGCAGGGCGCCAATGGCGCCGGCGATGGCCGAATACACATCGCTGCCGGTGCCGGCGATCACCCGCGCGGTAAAGGTGGAGGCGTTGAACTCGTGCTCGGCGTACAGGTTGAGCGAGGTATGCATCGCCCGCACCCAGGTTTCGGCGGGTTTTTCGCCGTGCAGCAGGTGCAGGAAGTGGCCGCCGATGGAGTCGTCGTCCGTTTCCACCTCGATGCGCTGGCCCTTGGTGGACCAGTGATACCAGTACAGCAGCATCGAGCCGAGCGAGGCCATCAGGCGGTCGGCGATGTCGCGCGCACCAGGGATGTTGTGATCATCCTTTTCCGGCAGCACACAGCCCAGCGCCGACACACCGGTACGCATCACGTCCATCGGATGCGCGGAAGCCGGCAGGCGCTCCAGCGCCTCCTTGACGCTGGCGGGCAGGCCGCGCATCGACTTCAGACGGGTCTTGTAGGCGCGCAGCTCGGCCTTGTTGGGTAGCTTGCCATGCACCAGCAGATGGGCCACCTCCTCGAATTCGCAACGCTCGGCCAGGTCGAGGATGTCGTAGCCGCGGTAGTGCAGGTCGTTGCCGGTCTTGCCGACGGTGCACAAGGCGGTGTTTCCGGCGGTGACCCCCGACAGCGAGACGGATTTCTTCGGTTTGAATGGGGTTTCAGTGGTTTGTGTACTACTCATGCTGCGCTCCAGACGAACAGGGATGAGGGGTTTGCATTCACCTTCATTTGTTCGCAATATACGCACCCCAGAAAATACTTAAACCACTGAATTGGCGTTATTTTGCGAATACGTTCAGTGTTTTTTGCGAAGTTTGCGAAGATTTCAAAACCCCACCTTCCGGAGCTGCGATGAAAAAGGTATTTACCGGCGTGCGCCTGCGACGCCTGCGAGAGGAACGCGGCCTGACCCAGGCCGCTCTCGCTCGCCTGCTGGAAATCTCTCCCAGTTACCTCAACCAGATCGAAAAGAACCAGCGCCCGCTGACCGTACCGGTGTTGTTGCGCATCAGCGCCACGCTGGGCGTAGATGTGCAACGTTTCTCGGACGACGACGAAGGCCGGTTGGTGGCCGAACTGCGCGAGGTGCTCGGCGACGCCGGTCGCGCCGCACCGGGCGGCGAGAATGTCTCGCTGGCCGAGATCCGCGAGCTCGCCAGCCAGATGCCGGCCGTCGCGCGCGCGCTGCTGGCACTTGACCGCCGTTGCCGCGAGGCCAACGATCGCCTCGCCACCTATGCCCTGCGTCTCGGCGAGGCACGCGGTGCGGCGCAGCCCACCGCACCGATGCCCTACGAGGAAGTGCGCGATTTCTTCTACGCCCGCCACAACCACATTGCCAACCTGGATGCCCTGGCCGAACGCTGCTTTGCCGACTGGTCGCTGGCTGAAGGGCGAGTCGATGAAGGGCTGACGGAGCGGCTCTCCGCCGAACACGGTATCGTGGTGCGCGGCGCCGCCGGTGGCGACGCCTGGTCGGCGGAGGCCGAGTTCGCACCCTTGCGCGAGTTCGACACACAGCGGCGCATCCTCTACCTGTCGCCGCTGCTCGACGCCGGCCAGCGCGCCTTCCAGATGGCCACCCAACTGGCCTTGCTGGAGGCCGGCGAAGCCATCGAGCAACTGGTCGCCGAAGGCGCCTTCCTCGGCGAGGAGGCCCGGGTGCTGGCGCGCATCGGCCTGGCCAACTACTTCGCCGGCGCACTGATCCTGCCCTACGGGCAATTTCTCGCCTCAGCCGAAGCGCTCGCCTACGATATCGACCGCCTTGCGCGCAGCTTCGGCGTCGGCTTCGAGACCGTCTGCCACCGCCTGTCCACGCTGCAGCGTCCACAGGCGCGTGGCGTGCCCTTCATCTTTGTGCGTGTGGACCGCGCCGGTAACATCTCCAAACGCCAGTCGGCCACCGACTTTCACTTCTCACGCATCGGCGGCACCTGTCCGCTATGGAACGTGTATGAAGCATTCGCCCACCCTGGCCAGATTCACACCCAGCTCGCGGCCATGCCCGACGGCCGCGCCTACCTGTGGATCGCCCGCAGCGTCACCCACCGGCGCAGCGGCTGGGGTACCCCGGCCAAGACCTTCGCCATCGGCCTGGGCTGCGACCTGCGCCATGCCGGTCGCCTGATCTACTCGCGCGGCCTGCCGCTCGACGACCCGGACGCGCGCACCCCGATTGGTGCCGGCTGCAAGATCTGCGACCGGCCCGCCTGCCCGCAACGCGCCTTCCCCTCAATCGCCACGCCCCTGCAGGCGGACCCCGACAGAAGGCGGTTCGAGCCGTATGCCGCCAACCCTGCTCAGGACGATCCAGGGGCGCAGCGTCGGCCGGTCGGGCATTGATCGCGCAATGCTGCGGGGACGGCGGGTCTGTCGTTTCCGCCCCCGGCACAATACATCCGCACCGCACCGCCGCCCACGGCCTTGGCCTGGTACATGGCGATGTCGGCATGCTGCGTCAAAGAGAGGTCATCGTCGCCATGCTCGGGATACAGGGCCACGCCAATGCTGGCGCTGACCTCAAGGCGATGCTCACCGGCATGCACCGGCTCTGCGAGCACACACCGTATCTTGTCCGCCACCGACACGGCGGCGTCCTCTCCGGTGACTGTGCGCAGCAGAACCACGAACTCATCGCCGCCAATGCGGGCCACAGTGTCGGACTCGCGCACGCAGGCCCGGATGCGTCTGGCCATCTCGCTCAGCAGCACGTCGCCCACCGCGTGCCCAAGGCTGTCATTGATCGGCTTGAACCGGTCGAGATCAATGAACATCAGCGCCAGCGAATGACCATCACGCCGGGATGCGGCCATGGCCTGCTGCAAACGGTCGGACAGCAGCGCACGGTTGGGCAGCCCGGTGAGCGGGTCGTGCCGGGCCAGATGCAGCATCTGCGCCTCGGCCTGTTTGCGCTCGCTGATGTTGCGGGTCACGCCCAGCAGGCCGACAAAGGCACCGCTTTCATTGCGGATGCCGGTTACCGTCACCTCGGTCCACACCGTGCTGCCATCCTTGCAGGGCTGCTCAAGCTCGGCCCGAAAATCGGGTACCGCCTGCCCCGCACTGACCGCTGCAATCGCCCGGCTCAGGCCGTCGATGGCAATCGGGGCCGACTCGGGCGTCAGCGCTTCGTGAATCGACTGCTGCATCACCTCGGCCACGGTGTAGCCACGCAGCTTCTCCACCGAGGGGCTGACATAGATGAAATGCCCTTCCAGATCCATCATCCAGATCACATCCGACGCATGATCCGCCAGCAGCCTGTGGCGCTCCTCGGACAACTTCAGCGCCTCATGCACCTCGCGGCTTTCCACCAACGCCAGCCTGAGCTGCCGATTCACCCGATGAATGTAGAGCGCAACCACACTCACCAACCCCAGCAACGCCAGAACGGCATACACCCCCTTCAGGTCGGCTTTGTGATCGACCGCATACAGAAAGCCCTTGAGTGAAAAATCTTCCGGCATCAGCCCCATGCGGGCATAGGTGTCGGCAATATGGCGCCAGCGCCCGGGGTTCATGTAGCCAATCTCGATCAGATCGGGCAGCAGCAGCGGCTGCATGTGGCGCCACTCGAACCGGTAGAAGTCGCGCGGGTGGTCCCGTGAATACTTCTCCATGATCAGGTCGATGACCTCTTCGGGGTTGTCCATCGCATAGCGCCAGCCACGCAGGCTGGCCTCGCGCATGGCACGCACCCGCCCGGGGTGAGCCTTCAGTTCGCGCTCGGTGGTAAACAGGTTGTCGCCGTAGAAATCGATGCCCACCGAACGGGGGGTATACACATGAAACGGCACCCCTGCCCGCTCCAGGTGATACGGCTCATTGGTAACGTAGGCGGTGATCGCATCCACCCTGCCCTCGATCAGGTCCTGCGGATCGAAACTGTGCGGCACCTGCTCGATGCGCCCGAGCGGCACCCCGGCCTGGTCGAGGTATGCCAGCAATTCATCCGACTGCGGTTCGATCATCAACCGCTTGCCGATCAGGCTGTGAATGCCCTGCGTCGCCGTCTGCTCACGCGCCAGCACAACCTGCGGCGAATGCTGGAAGATCACCGCCAGCGCGACCACCGGCTGTCCCGCGCTGCGGGCCAGCAGCAGGCTGCTGGTGCCCACGCCATATTCGGCCCGCCCCGCAAGCACTTCGCTCAGCGGATCGAGGCCCGGCTGTGCCTCGCGTATCTCGACATCCAGCCCGACCTCGCGATAAAAGCCTTTCTCCAGCGCAGCGTAATAGCCTGCGAACTGGAACGCGTGCGTCCATTTGAGCTGCAGCACCACCTTGTCGGCGGCCTGCGCAGACTGTCCGAAAATTGCCACTGCAGCCAGGGCCATGGCGACCAGGAAAAAGATTCGACGTGCCAATTTCCATCCACTGTCTGGGGTGTTGAAGACTGCCAGGCTCGACCTGACGGTATCGTGCCACTGCGGGCACGTTCAGACAGGCACGCTCATTTTCGTATCGCCCGCACCAGCCCCACCAGAATGCAGGCGCCAAGAACGCCGGAGATCAGATACCCCATCCAGCCCCCGAAAGAAATGCCGACAATGCCGAACAGGAAGCTCGCCACCCCGGCCCCGATGATGCCCAGCACAATGTTCAGCAACACCCCGGTATTGGTCTTCATCAACCCCGACGCAATCCAGCCCGCAAGCCCCCCAATGATGATGGCAGCCAACCAACCCACGCCCATTTCATTCACCTCGTATCTCCCGCGATCAATCAAAACGCCCCACTGCCGGGTAGCAACGGGGCACGGCCCATTATGCCGGAGGCGAGTGTTTTTCGGGGGGAACCGGCGCCTGGGGCAGCAGTCTGAGCTCTTTCAGAACCCTGAATTGTGCAAAAATCAACTCGCTAAAGGATAATCTACAAAAAAATGTAGAAATTTTCTGAGTAAATAAAATGCTACACACTCTTCGCTTCTCGAACTTCTTTTCGTTTTCAGACGAAACCGAAGTCTCTTTCATCCTCGACGCACGCTCGAACAGCACGGACAGCAGCTTCACGTCTATCGCCACCAACCGGCGCCTGAGCAAGCTGCTCGCGGTCGTCGGAGCCAATGGCGCGGGCAAGACAAACGTAATCAAAGCACTGGATTTTGTCTGCTGGTTCGTGACCAAGTCGTTTTTCCTGGAGCCCGGTCAAAGCCTTGCGCTGCAGCCGCACATGTTTGAAACCAGTAGCGTAAGCCGCTTCGAACTGGAGTTCGAAGCCCACGGCCAACTCTACCGCCATAGACTGACCCTGAACCGGGAACGCGTGCTGTCCGAGTCCTTGCAGCGCAAGACCAGCCGTACGTTCAGCACCTTGTTCAGACGACAGTGGAACGAAGCGACGGGTGCCGAATCGATCCAGCAGCGCGGTTTCGGCCTTCCGCAGAAGCAGGCAGAGAAGGTCAAGCCGCTCGCGTCCCTGATTTCCACAGCCGAGCAATTTGGCGTGGAAACAGCAGCGGACATCATCGAGGTGCTGGGTCGTCGTCAGAGCAATGTGGGCGCAATTGGCCGACAGGCGTTTCGTGGTGCCCCCGGTGTGCTCGGCGCAGCACAGTTCTTTGCCGACAACGAATCACACCGGGCTCGGATGGCTGGTTTGCTGAAGCAATGGGACTTCGGACTGCAAGACGTACGACTCGAAACACTGCAAAGCATCAGAGAGGGCAAGGAAGAAGGCATTCTTGTACCTTTTGGCATCCACAGCGATGGCACGCGTGAGGTCAAATTGCCGATGTTTGCCGAATCCAGCGGTACGCAGGCCGCGTTTGTACTGCTTGCCGACCTGCTGCCCATCCTCGCTGTCGGTGGCACGGTGATTTTTGACGAGTTGGAGTCCGACCTTCATCCGCTGATGCTGGAGCCGGTCCTGAACCTCTTCATCAACCCCAAGACCAATCCGCACAACGCACAGTTGATCTTTACCTGCCATTCGGTGGAAATCCTGAACCTGCTCAGGAAGGGCCAAATCATGCTGGTAGAGAAGAATGAACGCTGCCGCAGTGACGCCTGGCGCCTGTCAGACATGGAGGGCGTACGTTCGGACGATAATTTTTACGCCAAGTACATGGCCGGTGCCTATGGCGCCGTGCCCATGCTGTGAGGTGCGCACATGGCGAAGCGTTCGCTGCGCAAAACCAACCGGACAGTGTTGGTCGTGGTTGAGGGCGAAACGGAGGAGGCTTTCCTCGAACACATCAAACGCCTCTATTACCGCAGGGGCACGCACCTGATTGTCAGCATCAAGAACGCGCATGGGCACGGCCCGCAAGGCGTCATCGAAAAACTGAAGTCTGTCGCCAAGACGGCTGATTTCGACCGCCGAATCGCCGTGCTGGATGCCGACATTCCGCTCAAGGCAACAGAAGAAAAGTGGCTGCGGAAGGAAAAAGTCGAAACGCTCATTTCCATACCCGCAATCGAAGCAAGCTTGCTGACGATTCTCGGTCGCCATCCACCGAACGTCACGCATGCATGCAAGAGCACGCTACAAAAGCATGCACCTGGAGACCCGACAGACGCACGCTACTACGCAAGGCACTTCCCGCTTGCAGTGCTTGAACAAGCGCGGAGCACGTTTCCGCTGCTTGATGCCTTGGTTGCAGCGGTCAGCACGGGATAAACTCAATTCGGATATTTTGGCAGTCTCGAAAACGACCCGTCCCCACGTTGTCGCACCCGGGAAATCATACGCCCCCCCGGAAAACGGCGATAATGGCGCCCAAATTCATTTTGCACGCCATTTCAGGATTCCCCCATGGAAATCAAGGTCAATTTTCTTGACAAGCTTCGTCTCGAGGCCAAATTCGATGACTTCACGGTGATTGCCGACCAACCGGTTCGCTACAAGGGCGATGGTTCGGCCCCCGGGCCTTTTGATTATTTTCTGGCTTCATCGGCGTTGTGCGCGGCGTATTTTGTGAAGCTGTACTGCGACACACGCAATATTCCGACCGACAACATCCGCTTGTCACAGAACAATATTGTTGACCCGGAAAACCGCTACAAGCAGATTTTCAAGATTCAGAGTAAGCGCTCCACAAACCCCATTCTTCCTGGTTTCGCTACGCTGTGATCAAATTCTCGGCGTTGAGATTCCAGGGAAGGAGGGCTTCGAAGTGTTCAACGGTGCTTGCGGTGGGCAATGCGCG
>JBAYOV010000063.1:0-19390 GCA_041678045.1 Rhodocyclaceae bacterium | reverse complement strand
GTCGTCGACCCGTGGGCCGGTTCCTACATGATGGAGAAGCTCACCCAGGACATGGCCGACAAGGCCTGGGCGCTGATCGAAGAGATCGAGGCCATGGGCGGCATGACCAAGGCGGTGGAGTCTGGCTGGGCCAAGATGAAGGTGGAAGAATGCGCCGCCGACAAGCAGGCGCGCATCGACTCCGGCAAGGATGTCATCGTCGGGGTGAACAAGTACAAGCTGGCGAAGGAAGACCCGATCGAGATCCTCGACATCGACAACCACGCCGTGCGCGAGTCGCAGATCGCCCGCCTGGCGCAGGTGCGCGCCAGTCGTGATGCGGCCGCAGTGCAGGCCGCGCTCGATGCGCTGACCCAATGTGCCGAGTCCGGTCAAGGCAACCTGCTCGACCTGTCGGTGAAGGCCATCCGCCTGCGCGCCACCGTGGGCGAAGTGTCCGACGCGCTGGAGAAGGTCTTCGGCCGTTACCGTGCCAACCCGCAAGCCGTGTCCGGCGTGTATGGTGCCGTGGTGGAAAACGACGCCGACTGGAAGGAACTGAAGGCCGAGATCGAAGCCTTCGTCGCCGAAGAGGGCCGCCGCCCGCGCATCATGATCGCCAAGCTCGGTCAGGACGGCCACGACCGCGGCGCCAAGGTGGTGGCTTCGGCCTTCGCCGACCTCGGCTTCGACATCGACATCGGCCCGCTTTTCCAGACCCCGGAAGAGGCCGCCCGCCACGCGGTGGAGAACGACGTACACGCGGTGGGCTGCTCCAGCCTCGCCGCCGGCCACAAGACCCTGGTGCCGCAGATCGTCAATGAGCTGAAGAAACTGGGTGCGGACGACATCATCGTCTTCGTCGGCGGTGTGATCCCGGCGCAGGACTATGATGCGCTGTATGCGGCCGGTGCGAAGGGCATCTTCGGTCCCGGTACGCCGATTCCGAAGGCCGCCCGCGAAGTGCTGAAGCAGATCCGCGCCGCCAAGGGGGTGTGACCGGATTCGTCAGCCGTCCGTCTCGATTCGGAGAAAGGAGCATGAACGACCTGATCGGCAGGATCACGCTGGAGCCCGGCAAGCGCGGCGGGCGTCCATGTATTCGTGGGATGCGCATCACGGTGTATGACGTGCTTGGGTGGCTGGCTGCCGGCATGAGCGAAGCCGAGATTCTTGCAGACTATCCCGAGCTTGATCGTGAGGATATTTCTGGCTGCCTTGCATTCATGTCGTTGCGAACGGCGCATTTGCGCCGTGTTTTGGGTGGTGCAGGTCGCTTCGCAGCCGTTCGCCCTGAGCTTGTCGAAGGGCGTTTTTGGCAGAGCATATGAAACCTTTTTACGTTTACCTCCTGCGCTGTAGCGACGGCTCATATTACTGTGGCCACACTGACGACCTGGATAACCGCATGCTGCAGCACGAGCGCAGTTCTGTGGGCTATACCGCTACGCGCAAGCCGGTGACGCTGGTTTGGAAAGGCGAGTTTGAACGGCGGGACGAAGCGATCTCCATGGAGCGGCAGATCAAAGGTTGGTCGCGCGCGAAGAAGGAAGCGTTGATCGCGGGGGATTGGAACAAGGTGAGCGAACTGGCGCGGTGCCGACAAACGCCCTTCGACAGGCTCAGGGCGAACGGTGGTGACAGGCTCAGGGCGAATGGTGGGGATGGGCTCAGGGCGAATGGTGGGGATGGGCTCAGGGCGAATGGTGGGGATGGGCTCAGGGCGAATGGTGCGGATGGGCTCAGGGCGAATGGTGGGGATGGGCTCAGGGCGAACGGCGGGGATGGGCTCGCAGCTATTGACCTGGCTTCCAAATACCCTCTTTCCGTTCGGGCTGAGCTTGTCGAAGCCCAAGGCCCTTCGACAAGCTCAGGGCGAACGGGCGTCAGTAAATTAAAGGGCCGGGTTGATAACGCCGGAGATGCAGAGTGATGTGCGAAGAGCATGAACTTCTCCCGGCTGCCGACCGTGCCCTGGTGGAGGGTGTGCTGGCGGGGCAGTTGCGGCCGCTGGCCAAGAGCATCACGCTGATCGAGTCCCAGCGCGACGAGCACAGGCAGCGTGCGCGCGGAGTGCTGGAGGCATTGCTGCCGCATACCGGCAAGGCCATGCGGGTGGGGATTTCCGGGGTGCCGGGGGTGGGCAAGTCCACCTTCATCGAGGCGCTCGGGCTGCATCTCATCGAGCAGGGGCTGCGGGTGGCCGTGCTGGCGGTGGACCCGTCATCGTCGGTAAGCGGTGGCTCCATTCTCGGGGACAAGACCCGCATGGAGTTGCTCAGCCAGAATCCGGCGGCCTTCATCCGCCCCAGCCCGTCCGGCTGCTCGCTGGGCGGTGTGGCGGAGAAGACACGCGAAACCATGCTGGTGTGCGAGGCGGCCGGTTTTGACGTGGTCATCGTCGAGACCGTGGGCGTCGGACAGTCGGAGACGGCGGTCGCCAACATGACCGACATCTTCTGCCTGCTGCAACTGCCCAATGCGGGCGACGACCTGCAGGGCATCAAGAAAGGCATCATGGAACTGGCCGACCTGATTGTGGTGAACAAGGCCGACATCGATCTGGCCGCCACCACCCGGGCGCAGGCGCAGCTGAAGACCGCGCTGCACATGCTGCGCCCGGCCAGCCCGAACTGGACTGTTCCGGTGCTGGCCCTGTCGGCACTGAAGAAGGAAGGCGTGGCGGAGTTCTGGCGCACCGTGTGCGACTATCGCGCCACCCTGAGCAAGAGCGGCGAGTTCGACGCCAAACGCCGCCACCAGGCCCAGTCCTGGATGTGGGACCTGATCGATGCGGAGCTGCGTAGCCGTTTCCGTCGCCATCCGCAGGTGCGTGCGGAACTGGGGGCGCTCACTGCGGCCGTGGAGCGGGGTGAAACCACCCCGTCGGCGGCCGCGCAGCGGCTGCTGCAGCACCTGAATTGAAGAAACCCGTCCGGCGGTGACAGCGGAGCCGGACGAACGGAAAACTGTAAGGAGGTCATCAATGCACGAAATCATCCGCCAACTGGATGAGAAGCGCCAGAAGGCCCGCCTCGGCGGCGGTCAGAAGCGCATCGATTCCCAGCATGCCAAGGGCAAGCTGACCGCGCGCGAGCGCATCGAACTGCTGCTCGACGAAGGCAGCTTCGAAGAATGGGACATGTTCAAGGAGCACCGCTGCACCGACTTCGGCATGGGCGCGGAAGCGATCCCCGGCGACGGCGTGGTGACCGGCTACGGTACGGTCAACGGCCGTCTGGTGTTCGTGTTCAGCCAGGATTTCACCGTATTCGGCGGTTCGCTGTCGGAAACGCATGCCGAAAAGATCTGCAAGATCATGGATCATGCGATGAAGGTCGGCGCTCCGGTGATCGGGCTCAACGACTCGGGCGGCGCGCGCATCCAGGAAGGCGTGGATTCGCTCGGCGGCTACGCCGACGTGTTCCAGCGCAACGTGCTGGCCTCCGGCGTGATTCCGCAGATTTCCATGATCATGGGGCCGTGTGCCGGCGGCGCGGTGTATTCGCCGTCGATGACCGACTTCATCTTTATGGTGAAGGATTCCTCCTACATGTTCGTCACCGGTCCGGAAGTGGTGAAGACCGTGACCCACGAGGAAGTGACCGCCGAGGAACTGGGCGGCGCGGTGACCCACACCACCAAGTCCGGCGTGGCCGACCTGGCCTTCGAGAACGATGTCGAAGCGCTCGCCCAACTGCGCCGCTTCATCGACTTCCTGCCGCTGTCCAACCGCGAGAAACCGCCGGTGCGTCCCACGGCCGACCCGGCCGACCGTTTCGACGAGTCGCTCGACACCCTGGTGCCGTCCAACCCCAACCAGCCCTACGACATGAAGGAGCTGATTGCCAAGGTGGTGGACGAGGGCGATTTCTTCGAGTTGCAGCCCGACTACGCCAAGAACATCCTCATCGGTTTCGGCCGCATGGAAGGCCAGACCGTCGGCTTTGTCGCCAACCAGCCGCTGGTGCTGGCCGGTTGCCTGGACATCAAGAGCTCGATCAAGGCGGCGCGCTTCGTGCGCTTCTGCGATGCGTTCAACATTCCGGTGGTGACCTTCGTGGATGTGCCCGGCTTCATGCCCGGCACCAGTCAGGAATACGGCGGCATCATCAAGCACGGCGCCAAGCTGCTCTACGCCTACGCCGAGTGCACCGTGCCGAAGATCACCGTCATCACCCGCAAGGCCTATGGCGGCGCGTATGACGTGATGAGCTCCAAGCACCTGCGTGGCGACGTGAACCTGGCCTGGCCGAGTGCGGAAATTGCCGTGATGGGTCCGAAGGGCGCGGTGGAGATCATTTTCCGCGAGGAAAAGAACGATCCCGAGAAGATCGCCGCGCGCGAGAAGGAATACAAGGAAAAGTTCGCCAACCCCTTCGTGGCGGCGCACCGTGGCTTCATCGACGACGTGATCATGCCGCACGCCACCCGCAAGCGCATCTGCCGCTCGCTGGCGATGCTGCGCGACAAGCAACTCGACAACCCGTGGCGCAAGCACGGCAACATCCCCCTTTAACCCGTTCGGGCTGAGCCTGTCGAAGCCCATAGCTATGTGTCCGTTCGTCCTTCGACAAGCTCAGGACGAACGGACGGAGGAAATCCCGAACATGTTCAAGAAGATTCTGATCGCAAACCGCGGTGAAATCGCCTGCCGTGTGATCAAGACCGCCCGCAAGATGGGCATCGCCACGGTCGCGGTGTATTCCGAGGCCGACAAGGACGCGTTGTTCGTCGATATGGCCGACGAGTCCGTCTGCATCGGCCCGGCCGCATCCAAGGAATCCTACCTGGTTGCGGACAAGATCATTGCCGCCTGCAAGCAGACCGGCGCCGAAGCGGTGCACCCGGGTTACGGCTTCCTGTCCGAGAACGCCGAGTTCTCGCGCCGTCTGGAAGAGCAGGGCATCAAGTTCATCGGTCCCAAGCACTACTCGATCGCCAAGATGGGCGACAAGATCGAGTCCAAGAAGCTCGCTATCGAAGCCCAGGTCAACACCATCCCCGGCTACAACGACCCCATCGCCGGCCCCGAGCAGGCGGTGGAGATCGCCAAGGGCATCGGCTATCCGGTGATGATCAAGGCCTCCGCCGGCGGCGGAGGCAAGGGCCTGCGCGTGGCCTACAACGACCAGGAAGCCTTCGAGGGCTTCTCCTCCTGCGTCAATGAAGCGCGCAACTCCTTCGGCGACGATCGCGTGTTCATCGAGAAGTACGTGCTCGAGCCGCGCCACATCGAGATCCAGGTGCTGGGCGACAGCCACGGCAACTACGTGTATCTGAACGAGCGCGACTGCTCGATCCAGCGCCGCCACCAGAAGGTCATCGAAGAGGCGCCGTCCCCGTTCGTCGATGCGGAAATGCGCAAGGCCATGGGCGAACAGGCGGTGGCCCTGGCGCGCGCGGTGAACTACGAGTCGGCCGGTACGGTCGAGTTCGTCGTCTCCGGCGCGACCAAGGAGTTCTACTTCCTGGAGATGAACACCCGCCTGCAGGTGGAGCACCCGGTCACCGAACTGATCACCGGGCTCGATCTGGTCGAGCAGATGATCCGCGTGGCCGCCGGCGAGAAGCTGCCGATCACCCAGGCTGATGTGAAGATCAATGGTTGGGCGATGGAATGCCGCATCAACGCGGAAGACCCCTTCCGTGGTTTCCTGCCTTCCACTGGCCGCCTGGTGAAGTTCCAGCCGCCGGCGGAAGTCGACGGCCAGGTGCGTGTCGATACCGGCGTGTATGATGGCGGCGAGATCTCGATGTACTATGACTCGATGATCGCCAAGCTGATCACCCACGGCGCCAACCGCGACCAGGCCATCGAGCGCATGCGCGAGGCGCTCAACGCCTTCGTGATCCGCGGCATCAGCTCCAACATCCCCTTCCAGGCCGCGCTCATGCAGCATCCGCGCTTCATGTCGGGGATCTTCGACACCAGCTTCATCGCCAAGGAGTACCCGCAGGGCTTCGACGCTTCGCTGGTGCCGCACGATGACCCGATGGTCTTCGTCACCGTGGCCGCTGCCCTGCATCGCGCCTTCGAGGACCGCGACGCCGAGATTTCCGGCCAGATGCCTGGCCACGAGCGCCTGGTCGGTGACGACTACACCGTGATTCGTGGCGAGGAGCGCACCCTGGTCAACGTGCTGCCGGTCGAGGGGGGGTACGAAGTACGGGTTGGCAGCGAGTGTTTCGCTGTCCATACCGGCTGGCAGTTCGGCGAGATCCTGGTGAATGGCACGATCAACGGCCGCCCCTTCACCCTGCAGATGGAGCGCAACGGCCTCAAGTACCGCATCAATCACAACGGTACCGAAGCCACGCTGATGGTGATGAGCGCCCGCTGGGCCGAGTTGCAGGCGCTGATGCCGGTGAAGCTGCCGCCGGACATGTCGAAGTTCCTGCTCTCGCCGATGCCCGGTCTGCTGCGCGAAGTGGCTGTGGCGGAAGGTCAGGAAGTGAAGGCCGGCGAAAAACTGGCGGTGATCGAAGCCATGAAGATGGAAAACGTGCTCAAGGCCGAGCAGGACGGCAAGGTGAAGAAGGTCGTCGCCAAGCCGGGTGCCAGCCTGTCGGTGGACGAGATCATCGTCGAGTTCGAGTAAGTCTGCATTGGCTTGACGGTCTGACAAGCAAGGCCCGCGCAAGCGGGCCTTGCTGCGTTTACCGTTTTGCCGTCTTTACCGTGTCCGTTCTCGCCTGTCTTCGTGGGCGCCTCGATGAGGACGGCGCGGACTTCAGCGCCAGCTGACCTGGCAGGACAGCAGGTAGCCTGCGCCATACACGGTCTTGATCAGCCGGGCGCGCTGCGGGTTTTCTTCCAGGCGTTTGCGCAGCCGCGAGATGCGCAGGTCGATGCTGCGATCAAGCGCGTCAAGGTTGCGATCCCCCAGCAGTTGCTCACGGCTCAGAATCTGGTTGGGATGCTCCAGCAATACGATGAGCAGTTGTGCTTCGGCGGCGCTGATCTGTTCCTGCTGGCCATCCGGGTGGATGAGGGTGTGTGTGGCAGGCTCGAACACCCAGTCAGCAAAATGTGCCAGACGTGGCCGTTCGCTGGTCGCCGGGGTGACCGGGCTTTGGTAGCGGCGCAGCACGCTGCGCACGCGGGCGATCAGCTCGCGTGGTTCAAAGGGCTTCATCACATAGTCGTCGGCGCCGAGTTCCAGCCCGGTGACCCGGTCGTGGGTGTCGGTCCGGCCGGTGACCACCAGCAGGCCGAAGCTGTGGCTGTCGCGCAACTCGCGCAGCAGGTCCATGCCATCCATGTCGGGCAGGCCGAGATCGAGGATGCACAGGGTTGGGGCATGGCGACGCAGCCGTTGCAGAAAGGCGCCGCCGGTGGTGAAGTGTTCATGGCTGAAGCCGTAGCGGTCCAGCGTGCCGGTGATCAGGCGGGCAACCTGGCTGTCGTCCTCAACGACGTGAATCAGGGCTTTGTGGGACGTGGACAAGGTGAGGCTCCATGAAGGACGAGGCTGGGTGAACCGCTTCGGGCAACCCGAGGGTGGCGATCAGGCTGGCGAGGTGTTCGCGGGTAAAGGGTTTTTCAAGCAGCGGGCAGCGGCCGGCCTCCAGTGGCGTACCGCCCTGATCTGCGTAGCCAGTCATCAGCACCACGGGCAGGCCGGGGCGAAACCCTTCGATGAAGCGTGCCAGGCGCACGCCATCCAGACTGCCGGGCATCACGATGTCGGAAATGACGAGTGAAATGCGGTCGATGTTTTCCACCAGGTCAGCCGCCTCGTCACCGCTCTCGGCTTCGATCACCGCCGCACCGAAGGACGCCAGTTGCATGCGCACGATCTTGCGGACCTCCGCGTCGTCCTCCACCAGCAGTACCAGATGACCCGCCAGACCGGGGCGCGAGTGTGGCGGTGTTGCCGTTGTCGATGGGGCTGCATCGGCGCACATCTGGGCACTGCCGGGAAGGTACAGGCTGGCACGCGTGCCGTGACCGGGTTGGCTTTCCATGTGGATCGCACCGCCTGACTGGCGCAGGAAGCCCTGCACCATGGCCAGCCCCAGGCCGCTGCCGAAACCGATGCCCTTGGTGGTGAAGAACGGTTCGAAGACCCGTTCGAGGGTGTCGGCATCCATGCCGCTGCCGTTGTCCTCGACGCTGAGCCTGACATAAGGGCCGGGGGAAACATCCAGCCGTGCGGCCTGTGTCGCATCCAGCCACTCGTGGCGGGTGCTGATCTGCAGGGTGCCGCCTTCGGGCATGGCATCGCGTGCATTGAGTACCAGATTGAGCAGCGCATTCTCGAGCTGATGCGGGTCGACCCGTGTGCATGGGCCGGACTCACAGCAGTCGATCCGGATGGCGATGGACTCCGGTACCGAGCGCCGGATGAGGCGCGACATGTCCTGCACCAGATGGTTGAGGTCGAGCACCCGGGGGGAAAGGGGGTGCTGGCGCGACAGGGTGAGCAGGCGGCGAATCAGCTCGGCCCCCCGGCTGGCCGCCTGCAGGGCCGGGTCGATGAACTCGGCGGCCACCGTGTCGTTTGGCCGGACCTCGCGCAGACTGGCCAGATTGCCCATCACCACCGTGAGCATGTTGTTGAAGTCGTGGGCCAGTCCCCCGGTGAGCTGGCCGATGGTTTCCAGTTTCTGGGCGCGGATCAGGGCCTCCTGGGTGCGGCGCTGTTCGGTGATGTCGACCGCGTGAATATAGACACCGAACACCTCGCCATCCGGACCGATGTCGGGCACCAGCGTGCTGCGCGCATGCAGGGTGACACCGCCGGGGGCGCTCATCGTGTATTCGTAGGTCAGGTTTTCGCCTTCCAGGGCGCGGGCCATGTCGGCGCGTACGGCGTCGAAGACTTCGAGCGGCACGACTTCGATGATCCTGCGGTCGATCATCTTCGCCGCTTCGTCGTGTCCGAACCAGCGGGCGTAGGCGCGGTTCACATAGCGATAGGTCCAGGTGTGGTCGAAGTAGGCGATGTGCGCGGGAATCGCATCGGTGATTTCGCGCAGGCGCGACTCGCTGTGCTCCAGCGCAGCGATGTTCTGCTGGCAGCGCTCCAGTGCCTGTTGCAGTTTGGGTGAAGACAAGTTTCCGTACATTGTGGCGCAAATTCAGACAAATTTCGGTGCGACACTTCGCCCGCGCCGTTGCGCGCCCGAAGTGAAGCCATACAAACTGGGGGAGAGAATGTCGAGCAACCCGTACGAAATTGGTTTGGACAAGAATGCGGCCAACCATGTGCCGCTATCGCCGCTGAGCTTCATCGAGCGCTCGGCGTATGTGTATCCCAACCGCACTGCGGTGATTCACGGTGCCCGCAGCTACACCTGGGCCGAATCCTACCAGCGCAGCCGCCGTCTTGCGAGTGCGCTGGTGCAGGCCGGCGTGCGGCGCGGTGACACGGTGGCGGTGATGCTGCCCAATGTGCCGGCCATGTTCGAGGCCCATTTCGGCGTGCCGATGACCGGGGCCGTGCTCAACACCCTCAATACCCGTCTCGACCCGGAAGCGA
Organism: Rhodocyclaceae bacterium; assembly: GCA_041678045.1. Lineage (GTDB taxonomy): Bacteria > Pseudomonadota > Gammaproteobacteria > Burkholderiales > Rhodocyclaceae > UBA2357. The sequence continues at coordinate 9,923 of JBAYOV010000063.1, read as the reverse complement.
TTGCCTTCATGCTCACGCATGGTGAAGCCAAGGTGCTGATCACCGACCCCGAGTTTGCGAAAACCATTTCTGCGGCCCTCGATCTGCTCGAAGGGCCCCGGCCGCTGGTGGTCGATGCGCTGGACGAGGAGTTTCCGGGGCAGGACCGTGTCGGCACGGTCGACTATGAAGACTTTATCGCCGGGGGCGATCCTGAGTTCGCGTGGACCTTGCCGCCGGACGAGTGGGACGCGATCACCCTCAATTACACCTCCGGCACCACCGGAAACCCGAAGGGTGTGGTGTATCACCATCGTGGGGCCTATCTGAACGCCGCCTCCAACATCATCAGCTGGGGCATGCCGCCGCATGCGGTGTATCTGTGGACCCTGCCGATGTTCCACTGCAACGGCTGGTGCTTCCCCTGGACGATGGCGGCCAACGCCGGTGTGAACGTGTGCCTGCGCAAGGTGGACCCGGCGCTGATCTTTGAGCTGATCCGTGCCCACAAGGTGACCCACATGTGCGGTGCGCCGATTGTGTACGGCATGTTGATCAATGCGCCGGACGGTCTGCGTGCCGGCATCGAACACAGCGTGGCCGGCCTGATTGCCGGGGCGGCGCCTCCGGCGGCGATCATCGAGGGGGCCGAGAAAATCGGCTTCGACATCACCCATGTATATGGACTCACCGAAACCTATGGCCCGGCCTCGGTGTGCGCCAAGCATCCGGAGTGGGATGAGCTGCCCATCGACCGTCGTGCCGAACGCAATGGCCGGCAGGGCGTGCGCTACCACATGCAGGATGCCATTTCGGTGATGGACCCGGACACGCTGCAACCGGTGCCCTGGGACGGTGAAACCATGGGCGAGATCATGTTCCGTGGCAACCTGGTGATGAAGGGTTACCTGAAAAACGGCAAGGCCACTGCGGAAGCGTTCTCCGGTGGCTGGTTCCACACCGGCGACCTGGCCGTGATGCACCCGGATGGCTACGTGAAGATCAAGGACCGCTCCAAGGACGTGATCATCTCCGGCGGTGAAAACATTTCGTCGCTGGAAGTGGAAGAGGTGTTGTACCGCCACCCCGCTGTGATGACCGCCGCCGTGGTGGCCAAGCCCGACGAGAAGTGGGGCGAGGTGCCGGCCGCGTACATCGAGATCAAGAGCGGCGTGAAGGTGACCGCCGAGGACATCGTCGAGCACTGCCGGGCACACATGGCCCGTTACAAGGTGCCGAAGTACATCGAGTTCTGCGAACTGCCCAAGACGTCCACCGGGAAGATCCAGAAGTTCGTGCTGCGCGAGCAGGCGAAGTCCGCCTCCGCCATCGGCTGACCTGCGCCTTGTGCGCGGTCATTGACCTCATACGGTTCATCCAGTCTGCAAGTCCTGCCTGCGCGCCGTCCGGTGACGGTCGTGCAGCGGGGCTTGTCCTGCGACTGGCACAGGTTTTTCACATGAAAAGGGAGAGAGCAAGTGCTGCTCAAGCGTAAACACGGTGAGGAACATCCTTACTGGCCGGCCGGACCGTTCAAGATCCGCCTGCCCTTCATCCACTACCGCTGGGAAGTGGCTGAAACCATCCAGGCTCTGGTGATGTTCGTCGTCGCCATGGGCATGATCCCGTTGCTGCAGAAGTACCTCGGCCTGCCCTATGACGTGGCGCTGGCCTATGTGGTGGTGTGTGGTATTGGTTTCATGCTGCCCAACCTGCTCGGTGTGCCATTTGTGCCGGGCTGGATCACACCGGCGATTCCAGTGGTGCTGCTCTTTGTCGGGCAGTTCGAACCGGGTCCGGACGCCATCCGCGCGCTGGTCGCGCTGCAGCTGATGGTCACCTTCATCTTCCTGTTCATGGCGATTACCCGCCTGGGCTCGAAGCTGGTGAACAACATCCCCAAGTCGATCAGCGCCGGCATCCTGCTGGGCGCGGGCATTGCCGCGCTGTCCGGTGAGATCAGCCAGGGCGGCCGCGCCTACAACACGCCGATCTCGCTCGGCATCGGCGGTCTGGTCACCGCCTACGTGCTGTTCTCGCTGTCCTTCCGCGACTGGACCGAAAAACACCGCTGGGCCAAGATCGTGGCCGGTTACGGCATGGTGCCGGGCATGCTCATCGCCATGGGCATCGGCTGGGCGGTGGGCGAATATCCGCTGCCGGCCATCGAGTGGGGCATTGCCACGCCGGCCTTCGGCGAAATCTGGAATTACCTGCCCTTCACCATCGGCTTCCCCGGCATGGACCTACTGATGGCCGCCATTCCGACCGCGATCATCGCCTACATCATCGCCTTCGGCGACATCATCGTCGGTCAGAGCCTGATTGCTCGTGTGGACCACCTGCGTCCGGACGAAAAAATCGAAGTGGACGTGGACCGGGTGCACCTGGTCACCGGCATCCGCAACGCGATCCATTCGCTGTTCGCGCCTTATCCCGGTCTGGCCGGTCCGCTGTTTACCGGCGCCATGGCCACCATCGCTGAACGCTACCGATATGGTCGCAGCGCCATGGACACCATTTATTCCGGTGCCGGCGTGTTCTGGATTGTCGGCTTCATCGCGCTGTTCCTGCTGCCGCTGATCACGCTGTTCAAGCCGGTGCTGCCGATTGCGCTGTCCATCACCCTGCTGATCACCGGCTACCTGTGTATCGCGGTGGCAGTGGAGCAGATCGACAATGCCACCTCGATGGGTGTGGCCGGCGTGATGGGCGTGGTGCTCGCCACCCACGGCGCAGCCTGGGGCCTGGGGGCCGGTCTGGTGATGTGGCTGCTGATCGAGCGCCGCAGCAAGAACGCCCCGGCCGACGAGCCGATTCATGTGGAAGACAACATGCCGCATGAGCCGGACCCTGAAGATGCCGTGCCGGCCAAAAGCCAGTAAGCGCTGACAGGGCCATAACCGGGCCGGTGCTCAGGCACCGGCCTTTTGCTGAGTTCGCCATCCCGCACAGCCTGCCGGATGGCAGGGAGACAGCCATGAAGAACACACGCACCCTCATTCGTACCACGCTGACCGGTCTGGCCTGCGCGGCCGCAGCCGCAGCCATTTCCATGCCGGTGTCCGCCCAGACCGTTCATGTCCGCGATGCCTGGATTCCGGCGTATTCCGAAGCGCCGGCACGCGCGCCGGTGTTCATGACCCTGGTCAACACCGGAGAGCGTCCCGACCGTTTGCTGTCCGCCAGCGCGCAGGGCGTCGCTTCAGTCAGCCTGCAGACCCTTGCGATGAGTGACGATGAATTGCGCGGCCACACGCTGAAGGCCATCGAACTGCCTGCTGGCGTGGCCCTGCCGCTGGAAGCTGGTGGCGCCTGGCTGATGCTCGAAGGCCTGCAGGCACCGATGCGCGCCCGCGCCACTTACACCCTGACGCTGCAGTTCGAGCACGCCGGCACCCAGCAGGTGCAGGTGCGTGTGCGCCCGACCTCGCTGCTGGGCGATGGGCTGCGCAATTTGCGCACCGACCCCCTGCAGGAGCCGGGCCAGACACAGCGTATCGAGGGGCTGGACGACGCCCTGCGCACCGACCCCTTCCTGCGCTGAACGCAGCGGGTGGGGGAGGGCGTTCAGCGCCCGCCGCCGCCCCCCCCTCCGCCCCCGCCGCCTGAGCCACCACCGCCTCCGCCCCCGGAGCTGCTGCCCGGAGGGGAGGAGGCCGACGCCACCGAACTGCTCAGGCCACTGCCCAGTGAACCGGCCAGACTGCCCAGGTCCGACATGCCGCCTCCCCGATACCACGCAATGCCCGCACCGGCCGCCGCCGCAGCGGCTGCTCCCACGGCCAGCGTGAATTTCTTGGTCCAGGCTTCCTCCACGCCCAGCGCCACCGCATAGGGCAGGAGTTGTTCATAGCGCCGGGCATCGAGCAGCGGGGCTTCACCCGGCCCGCCCAGTCGTTGCAACTCCTCGCGCTCCGCCACCGTCAGGTAGAGCTTGAAGCCTTCCGCCTCGTCCATCAGCTTGCGGCCTTGTTGCGTGGGCGCCGGTATCAGGCGCTTGAACACGATGAGAACCAGTACCATGGCTGCGCCGGGCAGCATCACCAGCACTTGTCCGTCGGACAGCGCGAGGGCTGGAACGAAGGTCAGCGCTGCGATGGCCAGGGCGATCAGGAACTGCGTGTTGTTGCGGTTGAAGTGGCTGCCCTTGAGGCGGGCATCGAGCGCCTGGACATGGGCGCTGCGTGCAGCCTGAAAGGTGTGGGCCTGCTTGTTGTCGAGCGCCAGCGTGCGCGTTCCGCCCTTGAACAGCGCGCCGACCAGGGCACGGCAGGTGTCGGGCAGCGCGCGCGCCTCCGGTGTCGGGTGGTGCTCGATGGCCCAGCGATCCTGGCGCAGCAGACGCGCCTCGCGTGACAGCGTGACCTGTCCGGCCACTGCCGCCTGCAGCAGGTCGCCGGTCAGGCAGCGCATGTCGTAACGACCGCGCAGCAGGTAGCGCAGTTCGGCCGGGGAGCGGTGGGGGGGCGGTTCGTAGCGAGCAATGAGAATGCCCGCCCTCGGGTCGCGTCCCACCTTGCGCCACTGCACGATGCAAAATGCCAGCAGGGCGACCAGACCACACAGCGCCACCAGGATGCCAAGGTTGTCCTTGAAGAACCAGATCGCTTTTTGCGTGGCGTCCGGCGCAGCAATCAGGCCTTTCGGAAAGCTGAAGACGATGGTCAGCCCTTCACGCGGACCCAGCCCCCGGGTCAGCGTCCACTGGGCCACCCCGGGTTCGACGATGCCGGCAGTGTAGTGCTGTCCCCGGGCGCCTTGCGGCCCCGTGTAGGCTTCCACTGCAAGCCGGTCGGCCGCGATGGCCACGGGCAGGCGGGCGGTGACCTTGCCGGTGGCAATGGGAAACACCCAGCCGGTGCCGATGGCATTCCAGTACAGTTCGTCATGCGATTCGAAAAAACCCAGCTGCCGGGTGGTGCGGTAACGCAGCGTGTAGCGGTACTCGCCGGGGCGACGGGGCAGCAGGTCGTCATTGCCGGTGTTGATGCGTACGCCGTTGGACAGGCGCTCGGTGAACCAGGGCTCGGGTTGGTCGTCGCGCAATACTTCCAGCACCTGGAAGTCCACCACCACGTGGTTGTTGTAGCGGTCGCGATAGCGGGTCGGGAAGTCGCGGTAGATGCCGCGCCGGATCTGCGAACCCTCGGCGCGGACCGTGATGTGCTCGGTCACCTCGAGACTGCCATCGGTCTGGATGTCGATTTCCACGTCATAGGCGAGAATGTGCTCGGCCGCCTGCGCGTGCGGACCGAACCCGAACATCAGTGCCATCAGGACGAGGCTCAACAGGAATGCGTTGAGGGCTTTGGGCATCGTTCAGGTCTCCACTGCGGGGGCTTGGCGGGCGGCGTCCCGGGCCTGGTAGAAGGCCTGCTCGGCAAAGCCGAACTGGCGGGCAATCAGGAGAGTGGGGAAGTGCTGCACGGCGTCGTTGTGGTCACGTACCGCACCGTTGTAGAAGCGGCGTGCGTATTGCAGGTGATCCTCGACCTCCACCAGCTGCTGCTGGAGCTTCAGAAACTGCTCGCTGGCCTTGAGGTCGGGGTAGGCTTCCTGCAGTGCGAACACCTGTGTCAGCGAGTGTTCGAGCGCCGTCTCGATCTCGTACAGGCGCGACGGGTGGGATTGCGCCAGGGCCTGGCTGCGCAGTTCGGTGACCGCACTGAGCACGGCCTTTTCGTGACGGGCGTAGCCCTGCACCGCAGCCACCAGTTGCGGCACCAGATCGTGCCGGCGGCTGAGCTGGACATCGATGTCGGCCCATGCGTTGCGCACCTGATTGCGCAGCCGCACCAGCGTGTTGAACGAGAACAGCGCCCAGCCCGCAAGAAGCGCGAACAGTGCGATCACCAGCCATACCTGCCATGCATCCATCTTGAGTCCTCCGTTGCAGCCTGAACGATACCGCATCGGTGTGTGCGATGTGGCCGTTCGGGCATGACGGGCGGCAGAAACTGCCGCCGGGGCAGGCGGCTTTGCCGCATCCGGCGGCACGGGCTTGCCGGCCGGGCGGCGCGGGGGCACACCGGCAGGGGGTGGCACGAATCTCGCGTCTGTCTGCTCAGAGAACGCTTTTTCAAAGGATCACGCCATGCTTGCCAATGTCCTGCGCCCGGTCGCCCTGCCACCCGCCCTGATGGGCCGTCCGGCCCCCTGCGACTTCTTCGATGCACGCGGCACGCTGCTGCTGCGGGCCGGCATGCCCATCCTGCCGAATGCGGGCGGCAACGCGATGCAACCGGGGGGGCGTCGCCTGTACTGCCATGCGGAGCAGGCTGCACGCATCTCGCCAGCCGATCCGATCAACGCATTGCGTCATGTGGGCGAAGCCCTGTCCATGCTCGACGAGCTCAGTCACACCCCGCACCTGCTCGGGCGCGACGAATTTTTTGAGCTGACCGAGGTGCTCCACCAGAACTGGCGTCTCGATGCGGACGCCTGCATCGGCTATGTACGGCTGGCCAGCTTCGACCGGCCCAGCGTGTGCCATGCCTTGCTCGCTGCGCTGCTGGCGGCCGAACTGGCCAGCGCGAACGGCCTGCCGCCGCGCGAGCAGCTGATCACCATGGGCGCGGCGCTCACCATGAACCTGGGCAGCCTGCGACTGCACGACGACATGCACGCCCGGGTCGGCGCGCCGGACACCACCACCCGCCAGCAACTGGAAAACCACCCAACCCTGGCGGCCAATCTGCTGGAGCGGATTGGCGGGTTCCCCGAAGACTGGATCGAGGCCGTGGCCCAGCATCATGAATGCGTCGATGGCAGCGGCTATCCGCAGGGGCTGCAGCGGGTGGAAATCTGCCTTGGCGCACGCATCCTGCGCATTGCGGACATGCTCGCCGCGCGACTGCATGGCCGTCGCGCGCGCAGGCCGCAGTACTGGAGCCTGCAGCACGCACGCGATCCGTACAAGCTGATGGCGCATGTGTTTGCAGCCGATCTGTCGCGGATCGATCATACGCTGGCGCGCTTGTTGATGGTGCGCCTGGGCAGCTTCCCGCCGGGCAGCATCGTGCGCCTGAACACCGGCGAGTTGGCCGTCGTCAGTCGCCGTACCACGCCACCGGGCGAAATGCCTGCCGAAGTGCTGGCCTTTCTCGACGCGACCGGCAAGCCGCATGCGCAGCCGCGTATGCGCAAGATCGGCCCGCGCGACTGCCGCATCCTGGCCTATGCGCACGACGACCTGCCCCGCCTGCCCGCCTGCAACTGGGCTGCCGCATGGGGGTATGGACACTGAGGGCCACCGGGCGCAGTCCTCCTGCTCCGGCGCGCTGCCCGGCGGTACAATCCTGCACTTCTTAGCCATGCAGATCAGGAGAAGTGCCCATGTCGGCCATGACCGAAGGGAAGAACATTTATGTGCTCAGGGCAACCTGTGGCGGGGCCATCGGCACGGTTGCCCGAATTTCCGGTTTTCTTGCGCAGCGGCGTTGCTACATCATGGAAATGTCGCAGTTCGACGATGTGCTCACCGACCGCTTCTATGCGCGTACCGTGTTTTCCACCACACCGGGCGAGACGCCGTCCTTCGAGCAGTTGAAGGCGGAATTTGCCGTCACCGCTGCCGAGGAGAACATGCAGTGGGACATGCACGACACCACCATCCGGCCGCGTGTGCTGCTGATGGTGTCGAAGTTCGACCACTGCCTGAACGATCTGCTGTATCGCCACCGCACCGGCGAGCTGAAGATGGACATCACCGCCATCGTGTCCAACCACCCGGACCTGCGTCCGCTGGCCGAGTGGCATCGCGTACCCTATCACCTGCTGCCGGTGACCCCGGACAACAAGGCCGAGCAGGAGGCCCGCCTGCTGGAACTGGTCGAGGAGACCGGCACCGAACTGGTGGTGCTGGCCCGCTACATGCAGATCCTGTCCGAGTCACTGTGCGAGAGCCTGGCGGGGCGTGCGATCAACATCCACCATTCCTTCCTGCCCGGCTTCAAGGGCGCCAAACCCTATCACCAGGCGCATGAGCGCGGTGTGAAACTGATCGGCGCGACCGCGCACTACGTGACCTCCGACCTGGACGAAGGGCCGATCATCGAACAGGTGGTGGAGCGTGTGGACCACACCTACCGCCCGGAGCAACTGGTGGCAGTCGGGCGCGACACCGAATGCCTGGCGCTTGCCCGCGCAGTGCGCTACCACGTCGAGCACCGGGTGTTCCTGAACGGCAACAAGACCGTCGTGTTCCGCTGAGGTATGGCTTGGCTGCGTGGCTCCGGGCGTGGCTTTTTCGTTGCGATCCTCACACCCACGCCCCCTGGCGCGCTAAACTGCGCTTTCCTCTGGGGGAAATGACATGCAGGATTTCGACGCACAGGCCGGGGCCTTTGGGGCCCGTATCGAAAAGGAACTCAAGTCAGCTTCGCTGAATTTTCCGACTTCGCTGGATGTCACCCTGCGCATCAAGCGCATGGCGGACGATCCCGATGTATCGCTCAACCAGATTGCCACGCTGGTGTCGGCCGAACCGGTGCTCAGCGCGCGGCTGGTGAAGATGGCCAATTCGGCGCTGCTCAACCCGTACGGCCGCGAGATCACCAGCGTGTCTGCCGCCCTGCAGCGGGTGGGCCTGTCGCTGGTGCGCACGCTGGCCCTGTCGGTTGCCGCCGAACAGCTGGCCAGCGATGACCGCTCGCTGGCCATGCGCGAGATTGCAGCGGGGCTGTGGCGGCATTCGGTGGATGTGGCCAGCTGGGCGCATGCGATTGCCCGCGAGGTGGGTGGCGTGCAGCCCGACACCGCCCTGTTTGCCGGCATGATGGTGGATATCGGGCAGTTCTTCCTGGTGGCGCGGGCATCCGAATTTCCGGCGATGGCGAGCGATGTCGATCGCTTCGGGGAGTTCGTGTCCATCTGGAGCGAGCCGGTCGGTCGCGCCATCCTGGAATCTTTCGGGCTGCCGGACCTGGTGCTCGATGCCTACAACTACGAAGACCCCTATGGCGGCGAGTGGCCGCCGCGCAGCCTGTCGGACGTGGTGTTTACCGCCACCCTGGCCAGCGAAACCCCCAACCCCTTCGATACCGTGCTGGGGGGGCGGCGTGGCCGCTGGGAGAGCCTGCTGGAGAGCAGCATGCCGATCGAAAGGCTGGATGCGATCAAGCTCGCAGCCACCGAAGGCCGCAACGCGATCCATGCCGCGATGGCTGGCTGAAGCGGCCCGGCGGCGCGTGTGCCCGCCGTCGTGCGCTACACGAGCTTGGGTTTCTTGAACATCTCTGCCATGTGCATGTCCGCCTTCAGCACATGATCCACCAGCCAGCTGCGCAGGAAGGTCGTGATTTCCTGCCCCTGCGCGCTGATTTCGCTCAGGTCCGCCCCGGGCCTTGTGAGCAGTTTGTCCAGCCGGGCAATCAGTGCGTCCAGCGCTTCCATCAGATTGCGATGTTCCACCTTGTGCAGGTCCAGGTGCGGGTAACCCCACGCGATCTGGATGCGCTCTTCACGGTCGAAATGGGTTACTGCGTAATGACGCAATTCCTGCAGGGCCATCTGGATGTGCTCCGGCTTTTCCGGAAAACGCAGCACGAGTTCGACAGTGTTGATGAGCAGGATCAGATAGCGATGGTCCGCGTCGATGTCGGGATGGCCAATCTTGAGCTGGGGGCGCCAGAAAATGGGCATGGGGTCGGGAGCCGGTCGAGGGGGTTGTGGGGAAGGGCGCCAGTTTAACCGCTCCGGCCGCAAACGCGGCATGCGGCGCGGCGCGGTGCGTCGTCTCGGGCTGGCTCAGTCGGCGTACTTGATCGTGCAGCCATACGCGCGGGTCACCGGGTTGGGGACCGGCTCGCCGGCCTGCACGGCTTCGAGCGCCTGCAGCACATGGTTGGTGGCCTTCTCGATGTCCGCGTCGCGCGCCGAGGCGACGCTGTCGATTCCGCCCATGTAGACCAGCAGCCCGTCCGCGTCGATCACATACATGT
>JBAYOV010000062.1:0-20137 GCA_041678045.1 Rhodocyclaceae bacterium | reverse complement strand
TGCGCATACAGCGCCAGCACATCGGGTGACAGCGTATGCGCCGGTTTGAAATAGGCCAACCGGAACAGCTTGCCGTAGAACTTGAAGCCGTGGCGCAGCACATGCAGGCTGCCCTTGATGTCCAGCTCCTTGACCAGCGCATCGATCAACATGGGCTGCAGATTGCTGCCGTGCTGCGCGGTCATCTCGGCCCACAGCTTGGGCTGGGTGGTTTCGATGAAAGCGAACACCCGCGCAGGGAACAGCGCCCGCGCCTTGTCCCATTCGGCATGGGTGCCGGGCAGCCAGCCGCCTTCGGTGAGCATGTGCACCAGATAGGCCTCAAAAGCCTTTTCGTTCGTTTGCGCCATGTTCAAACGCCCGGCTGCGCCGCGTCACGCAGCAGAACCGCCTGGCTGTACTGCAAAAACTCGTCCAGGTGCTTTTCAATGATGCTCACCGTGATGGACAGTTGCAGCGCCTGGTAGTCGTGCACGGCAATGTTGCGAAAGCCCACCATGCGTTTGAGACCATCGGCTAGCGTGACATCGATCCAGCCGCCCTGGGCCAACAGCGTGAACACATCGCGGGCGCTTTGCGGCACCCCGAGCTTTTCCCGGCGGATCAGGTGCTGGCCCATGTCCAGCGCCGCCTCGCAGGCGCGTTGAATGTTCAAAATGGCCGCGTCCTGGCGGGTGAAATCGGTGGCAAACCCAGCGGGATTGGCGGCGTACTCCTCGCGCGCCCGTGCCACGCAACGCTCGATGGTCGCCGCCTTGTTGATCAGCACATCATCGGCCATACACCGTCCCCCTTTGTTGAATGTCGGCCAGCAACCCGGCGCGGGCGGTGTCCAGCGCGGTTTTCTCGCTCAACATGGCCGCCTCGAACAGCGCGGCCTGACTGTCTTTATGCCACCAGCGCTGGCCGGTGGTGATGATCTGGTACTGCATCACGGTGGAGGCGGCACGCAGGTCGAGCAGATCGACCGCACAGCCCGCCACGTCGGCCAATTCACTTGCCAGATCGAACAGCGCCAGCGGTTCGGCATACCCCGCCACCAGCACCGCCAGATCAAGATCGCTGTCTGGCCCGGCCGTGCCGGCGATGCGGCTGCCAAAGGCGTAGATGGCCAGCAGATGGGGCAGCCGGGTTTGCAGGGTTTGAATAATGGCGTCGCGGTTCATGCCAGCCCCCGCACGTCGATTTTGCCGGTAACGGCGGAGGTGATGAGGGCTTGGCGGTATTCGGTGAGGCGGGTGATGGCGGATTCGACCTTGGCAGTGAGTTGGTCGATGCTCGCGGTTTCGTGATCGAGGTAGGCCGTGATGGCTTGTTGTTCGGTAATAGGTGGAACCAATATAGGAAATTTTTCCAATATTGTTGCTTCGATTTTTTTTGTCCCGTGCGCGGATTCGTCTGCCAATGCCACTAGCGCCGCAGAAAATCCGCAGAGCGCCCAATACAAATATTCTGGCCGGATTTTCCTAGAACAAACCAGCGCTTTCATGTCCTGGTTAATCGTCAGCTCGCGCATCGACAAAGCAACAGGAAACGAATGCGCCAAGATCATTCCTCGCACCACGATCAAGAGTGACTCGTTCGGAATCAAGGAAAGCGGACTATTGCGAAGTCCTTTTTCGGATATGTGATCCTCCGCATCGAAGATACGAGGAACCTTCATATCTTTTGGTGAAACCCAAGGAATTTCGCCATCCCAATATTCAGTTTTGCCTTTATCCGGTGTTGCACCGCCTCGCATTTTAACGAGATAGCTCAGCGGCACTGACGCCCAGAGATGAGGAATTCTGCCCAACCAATCCACCCCCGAATCCTTCATCTCCGGATTCGGCTCCAGTCCCGCTGCCTTGGCAGCTTCGGAGGGCAGGCCACGGGTGACGGTGCGGGCAATGAGCGCCTGCCGCTTTTCCTTGAGCTTGTCGATGAGCTGACGCTTTTGCGCCAGCAGCGCATCGATCTGCGCGGTCTTGGCATCGAGGAAACGGGCGATGGTGTGTTGTTCGTCAATTGATGGGCAGGCAATACGAATGGAGCGCACTTTTTCTTGACTGATATTTGGTTGACTACCACCAGAAGCCAAGAGAATGATTTGCTCGCGAAACGCTTGTAGCCAATAAAACACAAATTTCGTGTCGAAAGCTTTTTGACCAAATAGAACACCACATGCTTGATTTGTTGCTGCGGCAACACCAAAAATTCCCAACCTGCCAATGGTTGCGCCATACATGGCAATAGCCAGTGCTCCTTCTGGAAAGACTTTAAGGGCACTAAAATTCTCTAGTGCCTCCTGACTGATTTTCTTCTCAGTATCGGTAATTACAGTTTCCCGTAACTCACTTGTGGTAACCCAGCATACATCGCCGACATACCAATCTGGATTGTCTGGCGAAGGCGTTGTGCCACTACCTGTCATTTGGAAGCCATGCGCAATCTTCCAAATTTCCCAGTGATCAGGGACAGAATCAATCCATTCAATCTGACTTGGCTTGTATTGTTGATACGCGGCGTATTTCATACCCCAGCCTCCCGGAACAGCCAGCCGCGTGTTTCTGCCTGCGCACGCAGCAGCTTGGATTTCTTCTCAATCGCTTTTTTGTCGAATGCCGTGAAATCAATGGAACAATGTTCCGGGTGAGGATTGCCATCTTCGATCACGGGCAGTTCCTCCGCCATGCATTCCGCCAGTGACACGGCTTGCACACCGACGGACTTACAGAACGGGTTGGTGATGAAACGCTGCCAGGATGCTTCGGCGGTTACGTGGTCGCCGTTCTCCACCGACAGCAAACATTCGTCCTTGGGCGTGGGGCGGAAGGCTTGCGAGGTGACGCGGCCATCCTGAATAAAACTGGGGTGAATCTGGCGCAGCAGCAAGGTATCTGGCGTCATGCCTTGGCCTCCTGCAACTGGGTCAACGCCTCATTCAGCGTCGTCCAATCCGAACCGTCTTCCGCAGCAAGCAACAGCGCTTGCTCGCGGGTTTCACCAGAGACTGTGTGGACGGCCTGATAGTCAGCAGCCAAGCCTGGCAGGGCAATCTCCAGCGAAACCTCCCAGTGACCTAACGTCCATTCGGCCTGCACCCCGCCTTCTGGCGTTGGGTACAGGTGCGGCAAAGGCAGATCCGTGCCGAAACGTTCGTCGAAGGCCTGTGCCAGACGGATGAGGGAGGCGCGATCCAGTGCCCGTCCTTTGCCATCCAGCCAGCCGTCTTGCAGTTGCGCCAGTTCTTCAAGGCGGGTTTCGATGTCCAGCGGGTCCAATGATGTGACGTGCTCAACCAACTCGAAACGCTTGGGGCGATCGGCGCGATCCCGTTCAATGACGCCCTTGATGGCGACGGTGACGCCAGTTCGGTAACCGACAGCGGCTTCGAGAACGGTCTTGCGGTGGGCTTCAAGTAAGGGCGCTTTGAGCTTGGTGCCGCTGCGCAACTCCAGTTCAAAGCTGTGATCGGCCTGATCGACCTCTGGGATTCGACCTTTGAGGGTGACTTCCTCGGTCCAGCTTTCCGCCTGCGAGGCGCGGAGCAAGCGCTCCCGCGTTGCAGGTGTCAGCGAAGCGGTCTGACCGTTGCTGCGAGCAAACTCCATGGCTTCGCCTTCGTGCAGGCCACGGCCGAAACGGTCGAAGTAGCGCAGCAGCTCTGGCGGCAAAGCAGGCTGCTGCCCGTGTTCAGCGGCGGCAATGGCTTCAACGATCTGATCTTTGGCTTGGTCAAAGTAGTCGGCATCCGCCGATGGAAACAAAGTGGCGAAGGCCAGGGCAATCACTGGAATGGCGCTGCCTTCTTCCACCGCTGTCAGGTGCAGCTCCAGTCCTTTAGTGAAGCCCTTCGGCGTGCGCTGGCGGTCGGGGTGGGCGGCAAGGTACTGGCGCTTGGCCACTTCGATCAGCATTTCTTCCAGCGCAGAAAAATCCTTGAGGATATCCAGCGGCAGGGTGTGCTTATCAAAGCGATGCCCCACGAGGCGTGGGCGCAGAAACTCCTGATGGTTCATGTTTTTCGTCCTTTGGATGGGCTGCTTTTCAGCTGTCGTTCCAAGGCATCCAGTTCCTGCAAGTCCTGTGCATCGGCCAACCGTGCTTCTTCCGCTCGTCGTTGGGCATCAAAGAGGTCATAACGTTCGTGCACGATGGTTTTCATGGCGGCATGGCTCATGCTGCCGGGTCCTTTCAGGACAGGGCGGTCGTTGAAGGCGAGCAGCCGGTCAACGTTGCTACGCCAATAGTCCAGGCTGAGTTGCTGACGGTCCTTCACGCGCAGCTCAGCCTGCTCGAGAAAAACCACGACGAGGCGGTTGAGCGTATCGATCTCATCAGCATTGAGGTAATTTTTGGCGACGATGACATCGGATTTGCGGACGCGACTGCCACTGAAGCTCTGCAAGGCCATGTTGGGCTGGCTGGTATCCGCACGCGAGACAACCAGTTCGGCGGCCGTTTTGCCGGTGACGGCATAGAGCAGCTTGTTCTGGACTTCGGCAAAGAACAACTGGGCCTGCTGTTCGTTATCCTTGTAATCCACGCTCAGCGCGAAGAGATCGCGCACTTTCTGGTAAAAACGCTTTTCCGAGGCACGTATCTCGCGGATACGTGCCAGCAGCTCATCGAAGTAGTCCCAGCCGCCGGGGTTCTTGAGGCGCTCGTCATCCATGACGAAGCCTTTGACAAGGTATTCGGCCAGATGGCGGGTGGCCCACTGGCGGAACTGGGTGCCGCGTGGGGAGCGCACGCGGTAGCCCACTGCCAGGATGATTTCCAGGCGATAGGTGAGGAGTTTGCGCTTGACCTGCCGCGCACCTTCGGACCGAACCTGTAAGTCTTCCTTACAGGTTGCGTCGGGTTCAAGTTCGGTCTCGGCATAAATGGCACGGATGTGCTGGGTCACCGCCTGCGGACTGATCTGGAAGAGTTCGGCAATCTCAGCCTGGGTGAGCCAGACGCTGCCATCCAGCACGCGAAGACTGAACTCGGCCTGTCCATCTGGCGTGCGATAGAGGATGAGCCCGCTCATGTGGTGACCTCCCCCAGAAGGCGCACGATGTCGGCTTCCAGCGCTTTGATTTCGCTCTCGATCACGGCCAGTTCGCGGGGAGGCTCGTAGCGGTAGAAATGCCGGTTGAGCGGTATCTCATAGCCGATCCTGGTCTTGCTGTGGTCGATCCACGCATCCGGCACGTGGGGCAACACCTCACGCTCGAAATAGGCCTGAATACTCTCCTTCAACGGTACGTTTTCGGTATCGCGCAGTTCGGCATCGGGCTCGGGCAGACCCTCGCGGTTCCGGCAGATTTCGGCGTTTTCGTCGCGCTCGGAAAGGGCACTGACCACAGCCTTGAGTTCTGGCGCGGACAGGCGCACGTTCAGTTCGCGGTCTACGGGCTTGAGGCGATCCAGAAACACCTTGCGGTCGTTGATTCTCTCGGGGTGGCGCTTGGCAAATTCGGCCAGCAGGTCGCGGATTTGCTGCTGGCGTTTCTCGCCAATGGCGATATCGGCCAGGCGGGCGGCTTCGTCCTTCTTGTGACTGCTGGTCAGATTCTTGAACGCGGTTTCATCTTTCAGGCGGGCCAGCCGTTCTGGTGTGGCGTGGAAGTTCAGGCGCAAGGGGCGTTCGACGGTGATCTTGTGGTAGCCAAAATCCTCGTTGTCGAACACCTTGCTGACCACGAGTTGCTTCCACTGCTGGCCTTCGGGGGCATCGTCCGTGGGGGCCGCGCTGGCGACGGTGACGACCTTGCCATCCTTATCGAACAGCACCCAGCGGCTGGCGCCTTCCTGAAACTGGCCGTGCAGGGCGGTGATGTCGCCGATGTAGTCGGGGTCTTTGGGTTTGTCGGATGGGTCACCAATGCGGCGGCGCTTGTTGCCCAGGCTTTTTTCCATCGGCACCCAATGATTGCGGGCGTCGATGAGCTGCACCTTGCCCTTGCGGTGCGCTTCCTTGCGATTGCTCAGTACCCAGATATAGGTGCTGATGCCGGTGTTGTAGAAGAGTTGGTCGGGCAGCGCGACCACGGCTTCCAGCCAGTCGTTTTCGATGATCCAGCGACGGATTTCGGATTCACCTCCGCCGGCGTCGCCGGTGAACAAGGGCGAACCGTTGAATACGATACCGATGCGGCTGCCGCCTTCGGAGGCCGGGCGCATCTTGTCGATCATGTGTTGCAGGAACAGCAGCGCGCCGTCGTTGATGCGCGGCGTGCCTGCACCGAAGCGGCCCTGATACCCCAGGGTGTCGCGCTCGTCCTCGATGGTGCGTTGCTGCTGCTTCCACTCCACACCGAAGGGCGGATTGGCCAGCATGTAATCGAAGCTGCGCTTCTGGCCTTGATCGTCGTACTTGTGAAAATCTTTCGTGAAGGTATCGCCCAGCGCGATGTTGTCGGCATCCTCACCTTTGATGAGCATGTCGGAGCGGCAGACGGCCCAGGCTTCGTCATTCCAGTCCTGCCCGTAGAGCAAGGGGTTGGCTTCGCTGTTCAGGTCGCGGATGTATTTTTCGGCCACCGATAGCATCCCGCCCGTACCACAGGCTGGGTCGTAGATGGTTTTGACCACGTGGCTGCGGCGCAGGTCTTGTTCCGGCGTCAGCAGCAGGTTGACCATCAACTTGATGACTTCGCGCGGCGTGAAGTGCTCCCCCGCTTCTTCGTTAGATTGTTCCGCGCCGATCCGGATGAGCTCTTCGAACACATAACCCATTTGCATGGCCGCCTGGTCGACAGACAAGCCGGAAAAGCTCAGATCGAAGGTAGCGAACTTCTGGATGACCTGAAACAGCAGGTTCTTCTCGGCCATTTTGGTGATCTGCTCACCGAACTTGAAGTGATCGAAAATGGCGCGGACGTTGGGCGAGTAGGCGTTGATGTAGCTGTTGAGGTTCGGCGCAAGGTTGCCGGGGTCGTCCAGCAGGGAATTTCGCCCCTTCTGTGACGGCGCCAATTCCAGCCTGGAAAGGTTGTAGAACGGATACCCCGTGGCCGACTGCATCACGCTGCGGACAATGCTTTCCGGCTTGCCTTTGTACTGGTTGAAGGTTTCCAGCGCTTGAGTCTTGGTGGGGGCCAGCAGGCAATCGAAGCGGCGCAACACGGTGAGCGGCAAAATGACCTTGCGGTATTCATTACGCTTGTACGGCCCGCGCAACAGGTTGCAGATGCTCCAGATGTCATTGGCAAGCTGACGGTGGGTCTCTGTGTTCATTCCCTTCGTTCCGTATCTTTTGGGGCAGTGGACAGTATCCATTCAGCCCTCGTGGCGTGAGTCCATCTTCGCGGAAGGTGGCATCGAGTACCCGGTGCGGAAGTCTCGCTATTTTCCAATACAAAACCGCGAGAAGATCACCCCCAGCAAGTCGTCGGAGGAGAATTCGCCGGTGATTTCGCAGACCTGTTCCTGGGCGAGGCGGAGCTCTTCGGCGAACAGTTCGAGGGCGTGGGTGAGGTCGGTGGCGTGGGTGAGGTGTTCGGCTGCGGCGCGCAGGGCGATGACGTGGCGCTCGCGGGCGAGGAGGGTGTCTTCCTGGTCGCCGTGCCAGCCTACGGTGTCGAGCAGGGCCTGGCGGAGCAGGGGCAGGCCGTCGCCGGTTTTCACCGACAGGCGGATGCGGGGGCCGAGGTCGGTGCTTTCCAGACCGGCAGGCTGCCCGGCGAGGTCGATCTTGTTGAGGACGGTGAGGCGGGGCAGCTTTGCCGGCAGGCGGGCGTCGATGGATTGGTCGTCCGGTGTGATGCCGATGCGCGCGTCGACCAGACGCACGATCAGGTCGGCGCGTTCGATTTCCTGCCAGGTGCGTGCCACGCCGATGCGCTCGACCGGATCGTCGGTGTCGCGCAGACCGGCGGTGTCGATGATGTGCACCGCCACGCCTTCAAGCTCGATGGTTTCGCGCAGCGCATCGCGGGTGGTCCCGGCGATGTCGGTGACGATGGCCCGCTCGTCTCCGGCCAGGGCGTTGAGCAGGCTGGACTTGCCGACGTTCGGCTGCCCGACCAGCACCACGCGCATGCCGTCGCGTAGCAGAGCGCCCTGAGTGGCGCGCTCCAGCAGGTCGGCCAGATGGGCGCGCAGGGTGGCGAGCCGTTCGAAGGCCCGGGCGCTGTGCAGGAAGTCGAGTTCTTCTTCGGGAAAATCCAGCGTGGCCTCGACCAGCATGCGCAGGTCGATCAGCTCATCGCGCAGGGCATTCACCCGTTGCGAGAATTCGCCGCTGAGCGAGCGCACCGCCGAGCGGGCGGCCGAGGCAGTGGAGGCTTCGATCAGGTCGGCGATGGCTTCGGCCTGGGCCAGATCGAGCTTGCCGTTGAGGAAGGCCCGTTTCGAGAATTCGCCAGGTTCGGCCAGGCGGGCGCCGAGTTCCACGCAGCGCTGCAACAGCAGGCGCATCACCACCGGCCCACCGTGGCCCTGCAGTTCGAGCACGTCTTCGCCGGTGAACGAACGCGGTGCGGGGAAGTACAGCAGCAGGCCCTCGTCGAGCGCCTGGCCGTGGGAATCCCGAAAACGCACAAACCCCGCATGGCGGGGTTTGACGGTCTGGCCGGTCAGGGCGGTGGCGAAGCCGGCGAGGTGCGGGCCGGAGACCCGGACCACGCCAATGCCGCCACGACCGGGGGCGGTGGCAACCGCCGCGATGATGTCAGGCTGTCTTGCCACCGGCTTTCTTTCCGCCTTCGATCATGCGCGTGATCTGCCACTGCTGGGCGATGGACAACAGGTTGTTGACCACCCAGTACAGCACCAGCCCGGAGGGGAACCACATGAACATGAAGGTGAACACGATCGGCAAGATCATCATGATCTTGGCCTGGATCGGATCGGGCGGGGTGGGGTTGAGCTTCATCTGCACCATCATGGAGGCACCCATGATCACCGGCAGGATGAAGTAGGGGTCTTTCGCGGACAGATCCTGAATCCAGCCCAGCCAGGGGGCGTGACGCATCTCGACGCTGCCAAGCAGCACCCAGTACAGCGCGATGAACACCGGAATCTGCACCAGGATGGGGAGGCAACCGCCGAGCGGGTTGATCTTCTCCTTGCGGTACATCTCCATCATTTCCTGCTGCATGCGCTGCTTGTCGTGACCGTACAGCTCCTTCAGGCGCTGCATGCGCGGACCGAGCACGCGCATCTTGGCCATCGACTTGTAGCTGGCGGCCGACAGCGGGAAGAAGGCGAGCTTGATTGCGACGGTCACCAGGATGATGGCCCAGCCCCAGTTGCCGGTGAGGCTATGGAACCATGCGAGCACCCAGAACAGCGGGGCGGCAATGACGGTGAGCCAGCCATAGTCGACCACCAGGTCCAGGCCCTTGGCGATATCTTCGAGCTTGCTCTGGTCTTGCGGGCCGGCGTACAGGCGCACCGAAACCGAGCGGCTTTGGCCGGGTTCGATCTGCTCGACCGGCAGAATCAGGCCGGAGGCGTAGAGGTCGGCGCCGGTCTTGCGAACGAAGAACTCGCGCTGCATGCCCTCGTGCGGCAGCCAGGCGCCGACGAAGTAGTGCTGCACCATGGCGAGCCAGCCGTCGCTGGCGTAGCGGGTGAATTTGGCCTTGTCCTTCTCGATGTCCTCGAAGCTGATCTTCTGGTACTTGTTTTCTTCGGTATAGACAGCCGGGCCGGTGAAGGTGTTGACCCCGAACACCTCGACCGCTTCGGCGGGCTGGCCGTCGCGGGTGAACTGGTGATAAGTGTGGGTCTGCAGCGCGCTGTCGCGTTCGTTGGTGATCTCGTAGGCAACGTCGATGAGGTAGCTGCCACGGATGAAGGTCAGCAGCTTGGCCACTTTGACGCCGGCTTCGTCGTTGCTTTCGGCTTCGAGGCGAACGGTCAGCGTGTCCTGGCCCCCCGTCATGCTGAGCTCGCCGGCTGGCAGGCGGTACAGGCTGCGATGGTTGGGCAGGTCCTGGCCGATCAGGCCGGACTGGGCTGCGTAGATGTGCCGTCCGCCGTCGTCGAACAGCACGAAGTTGCGTTCGCGGTTCTCGTTCGATTTGTGGTCGGTCAACTCCAGGCGAACGATGTCGCCACCCTGCGCGGAAATCTCGGCCACCATCAGGTCGGTGCGCACCACGAGGCGCTCGGCCGTGGTGTTGACCGAACCGCTGGCCGGATCGCCGCTGGTGGGCGCGCTCAGGCGTGCGCCGGGCGTGGGGGTCGGTGCCAGGGCGGAGCCGTCGGCCGTTTCAGCGGATTGCTGGGTGCCGGCAATCGCTGCGGGGGGACGGTTGTGTGCCATCCAGCCATCCCACAGCATCACAACGGCAAAGGAGAAAATCAGGAATAAGATGATGCGACGCTGATCCATCGGACTATTTGTCTTTCTGTGAAGGTTCGGGAACGGGATCATACCCGCCGGGATGGAAGGGATGGCAGCGGCCGACGCGCCGGAGGGCGAGCCAGGCGCCCTTCAGGGCACCGTGGCGCTCGACTGCTTCCATGGCGTATTCCGAGCAGGTGGGATGAAAGCGGCAGTTGCGCCCCAGCATCGGACTGATGCCGTAGCGATAAAATCCGATCAGCCCGAGGAGCAGCTTCTTGAAAATCATCGCAGGCGGTCGAACAGCTGGGTGAGGTCCTGGTTGATCATGGCACGACTGGCCCGGGCAACAGGCGCATTGAGCCGGACGATCATGTCGACGGCCGGCAGCGCAGCCCGGCGCCTGCGAAACTGCTCACGCGCGATGCGCTTGACCAGATTGCGGACGTTGGCACGCTTGGCCAGCTTCTTGGCAACCACGACCCCCATGCGGGCTGACGGCAGTTCATTGGGGCGGTAATGAATCATGAAATAACGGCCCCGCATCACACGCCGGAAAGCAAAAACGGATGAGAACTCATCCGTTTTTCGTAATCTGTAGGCGTTGATGAATCGCTGATCAACGCCTGTGGGGTCGGTCACCTCAGACGGCGAGGCGATGACGGCCCTTGGCACGGCGTGCGCGGATGACGGCACGACCGCCACGGGTCTTCATGCGGACCAGGAAGCCGTGGGTGCGCTTGCGGCGGACGACGGAAGGCTGATATGTGCGTTTCATTTGGTTTTGCCAATGTGAGTCAAACGCGGCATTAAATTCCATAATCCACTGTTTGTCAAGAATAAATTTTGACCAATCCTGTGGATAACTCGCGCTTTGCGGGGTAAAATCCGGCTCTGCTCCGGCAAAACGCCAGCTGACGTGCTTGCCCGGGGTGCTGGTTCCCTCCCACAAGCGTCTTCCCATGTAGTCGACGCGATTCTCAAGACCACAGAAACGAGTGACACAAGATATCTGGTCCTACTGCCTGTCCCGCCTCGAAAGTGAGTTGCCGCCTCAGCAGTTCAATACCTGGATCAAGGCGCTGAGTCCCGAAATCGTCGAGGATGACGGGGCCGTGGGGCTGCGCCTGTGTGCCCCCAGCCGCTTCGTGCTGCAGTGGGTGCGCGACCGCTATCTGAAGCGGATTGTCGAGCTGGGCGAGGAATTCAGCGGCGGACCGTTCAAGATCGAGCTGTCCCTGCCGGCGGCAGGGGCGGCAGGCGCACCGCGTGCAACGCCTGCCCGCGCTCCGGCCTCATCGGGCGGGACGTCGGCCGCAGGTGCGCGCGCAACCGGTGCGG
This sequence comes from Rhodocyclaceae bacterium, assembly GCA_041678045.1. Lineage (GTDB taxonomy): Bacteria > Pseudomonadota > Gammaproteobacteria > Burkholderiales > Rhodocyclaceae > UBA2357. Next base: position 8,529 of record JBAYOV010000062.1, on the reverse strand, counting down.
CACCTGCCCCGGTTGACACCTCCCCTGCGCCCCGGCAACACGCCGCCACACCGCGCGTGGCGCCGGCTGCTGCGTCCGCGCCTGCCCCGGCACATGCCCCGGTGCAGGAGAGCAGCGGCAGTGACATCGCCTATGAAAAGACGCGGCTGAACCCGGATTTCACCTTCGACACCCTGGTCACCGGCCGGGCCAACGACCTGGCGCGCGCGGCGGCGATGCAGGTCGCGCAGAATCCGGGCACGTCCTACAACCCGCTGTTCATCTACGGTGGCGTGGGCCTGGGCAAGACCCACCTGGTGCATGCCATCGGCAATGCGGTGTATCGCGCCAACCAGCGCATGGTGATTCGCTATGTGCACGTCGAGGACTATTACGCCGACGTGGTGCGCGCCTATCAGCAGAAGAGCTTCGATGCCTTCAAGCGTTATTACCGCTCGCTCGATCTGCTGATCATTGACGACATTCAGTTCTTCAACAACAAGAACCGCACGCAGGAAGAGTTCTTTCACGCCTTCAACGCCCTCACCGAGGCCAAGAAGCAGATCATCATCACCTGCGACACCTATCCCAAGGACATCCAGGGGCTGGAAGATCGCCTGATTTCGCGCTTCGACTGGGGGTTGACCGTGCAGATCGAACCGCCCGAGCTGGAAATGCGGGTGGCGATCCTGAAGAAGAAGGCCGAGGTGCTGGCCGTCGATCTGGACGAGGATGTGGCCTTCCTGATCGCCAAGAACCTGCGCTCGAACGTGCGCGAGCTCGAAGGTGCCCTGAACAAGGTGGTGGCCTACGCCCGCTTTCATGGCCGGCCGATCTGTCTGGAGGTGGCCAAGGAGGCGCTCAAGGATCTGCTCAACGCGCACAACCGGCAGCTCACCATCGAGCACATCCAGAAGACCGTGGCCGACTACTACAAGATCAAGGTCGCCGACATGCACTCCAAGAAGCGCACCCGGGTGATTGCCCGGCCGCGCCAGGTGGCGATGTGGTTGTCCAAGGAGCTCACCCCGATGTCGCTGCCGGCCATCGGCGAGGCCTTCGGCGGGCGCGACCACACCACCGTGCTGCATGCTTACCGGACGATCGCCGAGCTGCGCCTGACCGATCACCAGCTCAATCACGATGTGCACGTGCTCACCCAGGTGCTGCGCGGCTGACGGGTACCCACCCGTTCCACTGTGCCCAAGCGTATTTACAACCATTCACTGCTGAGTCTTTCGCCATGCATTTGCTTACCACCACCCGCGATGCACTCCTTGCCCCGCTCCAGTCGGTAGCCGGCATCGTCGAGAAGCGTCACACCCTGCCGATCCTCTCGAACGTGCTGATCGAAAAGCACGGCGACCAGCTCACCATGCTGGCCACCGATGTCGAGATCCAGGTGCGCACCACCACGGCGGGCGATCTGGGGGGCGACGATGCCGCGATCACCGTGGCGGCAAAGAAATTTCACGACATCCTGCGCGCGTTGCCGGACAGCACCGAGATCAATCTCACGCTCAACGACCGGCGGCTGACGGTGAAGGCGGGCAAGAGCCGCTTTGCGCTGCAGACGCTGCCTGCGGAAGATTATCCGCGCATGACCTTGCCGGAAGGGGAGGGCACCCGCTTCCAGGTGCCCCAGCGCACCTTCAAGCGACTGCTGGCGCAGGTGTCGTATGCGATGGCCCAGCAGGATATCCGCTACTACCTCAACGGTCTGCTGCTGGTCGCCGAAGGCGCCGAACTGCGCATGGTGGCCACCGACGGGCACCGCCTGGCCTTCGCCGCAGCCGTGCTGGAAGCGCCGGTGGAGCGGCGTGCCGAAGTGATTCTGCCGCGCAAGACCGTGCTGGAGCTCAGCCGGCAACTGGCCGACACCGAGGACATGCTCGAAGTGGTGCTGGCCGGCAGCCAGGCGGTGTTCCGCTTTGGCGCAATCGAGATGATCACCAAGCTCATCGACGGGCGTTTCCCGGACTACGAGCGGGTGATTCCGCAAGGCCACCCCCGGATGATCACCTTCGAGCGCCAGCCCCTGCTGGCCTCGCTCAACCGGGTCGCGATCCTCACCAATGACAAGTTCCGGGGCGTGCGCCTGGTGCTCGACGACGGCCTGCTGCGCGTGGTGAGCACCAACAGCGAGCAGGAAGAGGCGCAGGAAGAGCTGGAGGTCGATTACCACGACGTGCCGCTCGACATCGGCTTCAACGTCACCTACCTGCTCGACGTGCTCAACAACGTGGCCGACGATCTGATCGAATGGCGTTTCAACGACAGCAATTCCAGCGCACTGATCACCGTGCCCGGCAATGACCGCTTCAAGTATGTCGTGATGCCGATGCGCATCTGAGCGCCCCGGCCGTCCCCGAGGCCGCTCCGCGCAGTGTCCGGAGCGGTGCGTTCTTTCCGAATTACCCGAGATGAAGATGTCCGAATCGCAGAACCCCCAGCAAGTCCCCACTCCGGAGCCCGTCCAGGGCAACAGCGCCTACGACGAATCCAGCATCCAGCAACTCGAAGGCCTGGAAGCGGTCAGGAAGCGTCCGGGCATGTACATCGGCGACACGTCCGACGGCACCGGTCTGCACCACATGGTGTTCGAGGTGGTGGACAACGCCATCGATGAGGCGCTGGCCGGTCACTGCGACGACATCGTCATCACGATTCATGCCGACAACTCGATTTCGGTCACCGACAACGGCCGGGGCATTCCCGTTGGCATCAAGATGGACGACAAGCACGAACCCCGGCGCTCGGCGGCCGAGATCGTGATGTGCGTGCTCCATGCCGGTGGCAAATTCAACCAGAACAGCTACAAGGTGTCCGGTGGCCTGCACGGCGTGGGGGTGTCCTGCGTGAATGCGCTGTCCAAGTGGCTGCGCCTCACCGTGCGCCGCGACGGACGCAAGCATTTTCTGGAGTTCCACCGGGGCACCCCGCAGGATCGCGTCATCGAGGTGATCGACGGCGTGGAAGTCAGCCCGATGCGCAGCATGGGCGAGAGCAGCAAGACAGGCACCGAAGTGCACTACCTCGCCGACGAGGAAATCTTCGGCACCATCGAATATCACTACGACATTCTCGCCAAGCGGCTCAGGGAACTGTCGTTCCTCAACAACGGCGTGAAGATCCGCCTGGTCGACCAGCGCACCGGCAAGGAAGAGGACTTCGCCTTCGCCGGCGGGGTCAAAGGCTTCGTCGAGTACATCAACCGCACCAAGAGCGTGCTGCACCCCAATGTGTTCTACGCCGCCGGCAGCACCCGCATCCCCACCGGCGCGGGCCATGAGGCCGAACTCAGCGTCGAGGTCGCCATGCAGTGGAACGACTCCTACGCCGAGCAGGTGCTGTGCTACACCAACAACATCCCGCAGGCGGACGGCGGCACCCACCTGACCGGCCTGCGTACCGCGATGACCCGTGTCATCAACAAATACATCGACGAACACGAGATCGCCAAGAAAGCCAAGGTCGACATCACCGGCGACGACATGCGCGAAGGCCTGGCCTGCGTGCTGTCGGTGAAGATGCCCGATCCCAAGTTCGCCAGCCAGACCAAAATGAAGCTGGTGTCCTCCGAGGCCCGCCCGGCGGTGGAGGAAGTGGTGGCCAACAAGCTCACCGACTTCCTGCAGGAAAACCCGATCGACGCCAAAACCATCTGCGGCAAGATCGTCGAAGCCGCCCGCGCCCGCGATGCCGCCCGCAAAGCCCGCGAAATGACCCGCCGCAAGGGCCTGCTCGACGGCGTCGGCCTGCCCGGCAAGCTCGCCGACTGCCAGGAGAAAGACCCCGCCCTGTGCGAAATCTACCTCGTCGAGGGGGACTCCGCCGGTGGCTCCGCCAAGCAGGGCCGCGACCGCAAGTTCCAGGCCATCCTGCCGCTCAAGGGCAAGATCCTCAACGTCGAAAAGGCCCGCTTCGACAAGCTGCTGCAAAGCCAGGAGATCGCCACCATGATCACCGCGCTCGGCACCGGCATCGGCAAGGACGACTACAAGCCCGAGAAACTGCGCTACCACCGCATCATCATCATGACCGACGCGGACGTCGACGGCGCTCACATCCGCACCCTGCTGCTCACCTTCTTCTACCGCCAGATGCCCGAGTTGGTCGAGCGCGGCCACATCTACATCGCCCAGCCGCCGCTGTACAAGATCAAGCACGGCAAGAGCGAGATGTACATCAAGGACGACTCCGAGCTCAATGCCCACCTGCTCAAGCTCGCGCTCGACGGCGCCGTGCTGCTGCCGCGCGAAGGGGGCACCACGATTGCCGACGAAACCCTGGCCGGGCTGGCGCGCAGCTATCTGCTCGCCGAAGCGGTCATCAACCGTCTGGCCAGCTACATCGACCCCGCCGTCACCCATGCCATGCTCGCGCACGACCTGGAACTGAGCCTCGAAGACGAAGCCGCCGCCCGCGCCTCCGCCGCACGCGTGCAGCCTCATCTGCCTGAAGATGTCGCGATCTACGCCGAATATCACGACGAAAGCGAAGCCTGGCGCCTCGGCATCGAGCGCATGCACCACGGCAACCGCCGCCTGGGCGCTGTCGAGGAAGACTTCCTGCTGTCCGGCGACTACCGCAGCATCCGCACGGCCGCCGCCGCCATCTCGGGCCTGATCGGCGAAGGGGCCGAAGTGCGCCGGGGCGACAAGCACCAGTCCGTCACGAGCTTCGCCGAAGCCATCCGCTGGCTGCTGTCCGAAGTCGAGCGCAACCTCAACAAGCAGCGCTACAAGGGCCTGGGCGAAATGAACCCCGAGCAACTGTGGGAAACCACCATGGACCCCGCCGTCCGCCGCCTGCTGCGCGTCCAGATCGACGACGCCATCGCCGCCGACGAAATCTTCACCACCCTGATGGGCGACAACGTCGAACCAAGACGCGCCTTCATCGAAGGCAATGCGCTGTATGCGCAGAATATTGATGTGTGAGGGGGAGTGAGCTGCCCCCCGAATTTCGTCTTCCAACGTAGTTGTCGTACGATCGACGCAACGAGAGGAAGAACGACGTGAAACGCATCCCGAAACAGGAATACACGGCCGAGTTCAAGGAGCAGGCCGTCAAACGCGCCGGTGAGGTGGGTAGCATTGCCCGCGTGGCTGAAGAGCTGGGGCTGGTAGAGCAGACACTGCGCAACTGGGTCAAGGCGGCCAAGGCGGGCAAGCTCAATCCGGCTGGGGCGAAGCAGATCACCGCCGAGCAGATGGAGTTGTCCCGGTTGCGCGCCCAGGTCGCGCGCCTCGAGATGGAAAATGAAATTCTAAAAAAAGCGACGGCATATTTCGCGAAGGAGCTGCTGTGAAATATGCCTGGATCGAGAAGCAGCGTAGAGCCTTCCCGTTGCCCGTCCTGTGCGACGCCCTGTCGGTGAGCCAGAGCGGCTTTCGGGCCTGGCAGGGGGGGTGGGACGCCGCACCGCAAGCGACTGACCGACACGCAGGCGCTGGTGCTGATCCGCACGATCCATCAGGAGGTTCGGCAGGCCTACGGCGCTCGACGCATTCACGCCGAGCTGCGTGGGCGCGGTCACCGGATCGGCCTGCCGCGCATCGAGCGCCTGATGCGTGAGAACGGCATCCGGGCTCGGCACAAGCGGCGTTACAAGGCAACGACGGACTCCAGGCACAGCCTTCCGGTGGCAGCGAATGTGCTGGATCGCGACTTTATGCCTGAAGCCCCGAATCGGGTCTGGACCGGCGACATCACCTACATCGCCACCGCCGAGGGCTGGCTGTATCTGGCAGTCGTGATCGACCTGTTCAACCGCGAGGTGATCGGCTGGTCGATCAAGCCGCGGATGACGACCGACTTGGTGCTGGACGCGCTGTCGATGGCGTGGTTCCGCCGTCGGCCGGAGCCTGGGGTGCTGTTCCATTCGGACCGCGGAAGCCAATACGCCAGTCATGCCTGGCCGCATACGGCATGTGCGGTTCGATGTCGCGAAAGGGCAACTGCTGGGACAATGCCCCGACCGAGAGCTTCTTCAACAGCCTCAAGAACGAGCGGGTTCATGGCGTAAGCTATGCGACCCGCAGCCAGGCCGCGAGCGATCTGTTCCAGTACATCGCCGTGTTCTACAACCGGAGCCGCCGCCACTCCACCTTGGGATATCTGTCCCCGACCACGTTCCTGCAGAACTGGATCGAACGACAGGATCACCAAGAAATGGCAGCATGAGGACGACCGCTTGGAAAGCGAAAAACGTAGGGCACCTCATATTTGGCGCACCCCGGACACCTGGCCACCCGGTCTGAGCAAGCCCGTCCTGGACTTGCTCAGACACGGAAGTCGCAGACTGTTCCGAGGCCCTTTACTGGAAGGACGACCAGGCGATATTGCCGTTCGGATGAACAATCTGCAGTGCGCCGTTTGGCGCGAGATCGAGCGTAGTCCCGGAGGGCTGCACAACCGAAAATGCGGACCAGATGTAAGCATCGCCAGCGCCGCGGGCGACCAGGTTGCCGTCACTCTGCATGACGATCGTCTCGACATTCCTATAGCTGTCGCCAATCAGGGTGTTGAGTGCCCAGACATAGCTTCCGGCGGCGTTGTAGACAACCAGATTGCCATCGTGCTGGAACTCCATGTAGTGAGCGCCACTGTTCGAGGTATAGCGCTGGCCGCGAACCAGGGTCGTGCCGCCTTGAATCGGAAATCCGCCTGCGAACGCGGTGCCGCAGGGATTGCTGGCATTCCAGCCTAGCGGCGCCCAGCCCTCGAACACATGGTTCTCGTCGCTATAGGCCGTGGCACTGCCCTCGACCCGGCTCCCGTCTTCGCGGAACACCTCATACGTGCTCTTGCGCTGGAACAGTGCAGCGTAGGTTCCCTTGGGGACCTTATGCAATTTCGTGATCGTCCGGGCGTTGGTGATCGTGTTCGACCCACCAAAGGCGATCGAACTGTTGAACTCGGCAGTAACCGATGTATTCACCGAACCGCCGATGCCGACAGGCTCCAGGGACAGCTCAGCGCCGACGGTCGACGATATGCTGTACCCGAAGGATGTTGACCAATTGTTTTCCGTTTCCAGGCCAACCTCCATGCTGACGCTGAACTCATCCGCTTCCGTTCCGCGCACGGCGCAGCCGGTATTGTCGTAGTCGTCAACGAGGACATACGAAACCGTCCGATTGATCGTGTAGGTCGGCGAGTGCAGCCATTGCTCGACATAGTCGTACATGGGGTCGTCCACAACGAAGAACGGCACCTCGTACTTCCGTGAGATCGTGTGCTTGTCGGACCCGCCCTCCCATTTCGGACCCGTCAACTTTGGCCTTTCGATCTGGGAGGCCACATCACGGGGCAGCTCACCGAATGGATTGCTCAGGTTGTTGAACGAGAACGACAGGGCCCACGCATCCTCGGTATCCGGAGTCGATGCATCCTTGGTCGGCCAAAACACGTTGCTGAGCATCACGAAGGCGTTGGGCGTGCGCGGCCCCCTGTACGTGGTTCGCCACAGCCCGACGCCATGTTTGCCACCGGACTCGGCGTCATCCCAGATCGATTTCTGGTCCCACTGCGCGCGCACCACCACCGAACGACTGATGCATCGAAAGGACGGATCGGAGGGAGTGTCCGTACCGCCAGGCGTGGCGATCGCACCCAAGGCGACGAAGCCGCTGGGACACTCGGCGGCATAGATCGCGAGGTCACGATCAGCGCCGGTACCCGCGTCGTCGTAGAGCCATTCAAAGCGGTTGGGCGCAGCCAGCATGTGCTCGGATCCTGGCTTTGGCTTGATCACGATGGTATACGGCGTACGCCGTCCGTCGATCTGATATCGCGGTACGGCGAGATGCCCCAAGGTGTAGTAGCCGGCAGGCGCTCTGGGGCGAAGGATGGTCACATCGCGCTTGGCACCCGACCCCCGGTCATCCCAGACGTTGTCGAAATCGTTGATGATCTGGATGGAAAACTGATCCGATTCAATGACGCCCGACTTTGCCGCAGCCGTCGGTGCGTGAGCGGCAGCGATCAGAAGCGGAACCACGATTGCGTACTTCATGTTGGGATTGATCCTGTGATCTTGACTTGCGTTGATTGGAAAGCTGACGAAGAAATTCCTAGGAAATTCAACCGCCTACGCCTCAGTGTCTCTGAGCCTCGGGGGGCTGTCAAGCCTGACGGAAGCTCTTTCCGAGCGGCGGTAGCAGCGTGCACCCGACCCTTGATCATGGTGCGTGGTCAGGCGCCGCGCGCGATCAATGGTAGGCGATCCAGTAAGGCTGCTCGTCGGTGGGCGCCACATCCAGCGTGCGCAGATGGGCCCCGTTTTTGTCCACAAAGCGGAAGATGTGACCGGGGTAGGTGAGTTCCTCGGTGCGTCCGTGGGCCGGAATCTGGCGCAGCACCTTCGGATTGCAGTCAAAGTCGATCCATTGCATCGTAACCGGCTCGTTGAACAGGTTCTCGAACGTCACCTGGAAGCGCCCCTCGCTGCGGGGCGAACAGCTTCCCTCGGTGTAGGGCTCGCCCTCGGCCGCCACCTTCGCCACCAGCGCATCGCTGACCACGAAGCTGAGTGCGTCCGCC
>JBAYOV010000061.1:0-20820 GCA_041678045.1 Rhodocyclaceae bacterium | reverse complement strand
CTCGCCAAACTGTTCTTCAACAGCGGCTATGGTCAGGTAACCGGTCTGGAACAACAGCGCCTCGATGGCGATATCGCCCACCTCGAACGCGGACAGCAGCGCCTCGGTGGCCTGCAGGCGTTCCAGATCGGGCAAAAAGGTCTTGCGCTCGGTGAGCACATCGATGAGGAAGGTCGGCGTGCCGGTCTCGAACCAGTAGGGGCGGAAATCCCGTTTCTGGAACAGCAACAACAGGTCGAAGGGGTTGTACACCGCCTCGCCCGCCCAGTTGTAGCCGTTGTACCACGCGCGGATCAGTTCCCGGTCCAGACCGGGTAGTTCCGGGGCGAACACGCTGTCGACATCGGCGTCGGTGTAGCCGCAGATCGCCGAATACGCCGCCTCCACCGTGATGTCGTTCAGGTTGTTCAGCCCCGAGAACAGGCTCACCTTGCTGAACTTCGACACCCCGGTGAGCATTGCGAACTTGATGTGCGCATCCTGGCCCTTGATCACCGAATACAGGTCGCGCAGCCCGTCGCGCATCTGGCGGGCCAGCTCCGGGCGGGTGAGGTTGTCAAGGATGGGCTTGTCGTACTCATCGACCAGCACCACCACCCGCTGGCCGTACTTCTTTTCGGCGGCGTGTATCAGGGCGATGAAGGCATCCGGTACAGGAAGCCCGACCTCGTCGGCAACGCCCAGTTGTGCAGCGTTGATGCGCAGGTTGCCACGAATGCGGGCATCCAGCTCTGCCCGGCGCTCCATCACCCCTTCGGCAAAGCTGATGCGGATCACCGGATACTTGACCGACCAGTCCCACTTGTCGTGACAGTACAGCCCCCGAAACAGCGCCTCGTTGCCCGCAAACAACTCCGCCAGCGTGTCGATGAACAGGCTCTTGCCAAAGCTGCGCGGGCGCGACAGAAAGTAGTGCGTGCCCTGCTCGATCAGGTTCAGCGCATGGGCAGTCTTGTCCACATAGTAGTAGTCGTCCTCGCGAATCTTGGCGAAGGTCTGGATGCCGATAGGTAATTTTCTGCGGGTCGTCATGGCAGACATGTCCTGTCCAATCCTGTCCAAGTGCATGATACGCAAGGCGCACTCCATGCCGGGCATTGCAAGACTGCTATTCAAGCGCAGGCACGAGCGCAGACAACTCCAGACGGCCCGCATTCATCCTGAGTGTACGATGGCAGCGCGCAGCCAAGGCATCGTCATGGGTGACGAGAATGAGCGTGGTACCGACCTCACGGTTGAGCGAGAACATCAGGTCAATCACGGCGGCACCTGTGGCCATGTCGAGATTGCCGGTCGGCTCGTCAGCAAGCAGCAACCGGGGGCCTGGGGCAAAGGCGCGGGCGAGTGCCACTCGCTGCTGCTCCCCCCCCGACAGATGCTTGGGGTAGTGGTGCTTGCGCGCCCCCAGCCCGACCCGCTCCAACCAGGCTCCGGCCTGGCTCGCGGCATCGTCCACACCGGCCAGTTCCAGTGGCAGCATTACATTTTCCAGCGCAGTGAGCGCAGGCAGCAACTGAAAGGACTGAAACACGAAGCCGATCCGGGCCCCCCGCAGCGCGGCCCGGGCGTCCTCGTCCAGTGCAAACAAGGACTGCCCCTCGATGCTGACCGAACCCGAGCTGGCCACATCGAGCCCGGCAAGCAAGCCAAGCAGGGTCGATTTTCCCGAACCCGAGGCACCAACGATGGCCACCGACTCCCCTGCCTGAACGCTGAATGTAACATCCCGCAAAATATGCAGCGTGCCATCGCCGTCACTTGTGGGCACACTCTTGCTCAATCCGCTTACTTCCATCACCGGCACGGAGCATTCGATGCTATTTCGATCCATTGCGACCTTCTTTCTGTTCATTTTCTGCGCCGGCGCACATGCGTCAACGATCCTGGTGTGGGGCGACAGCCTGTCTGCCGGCTATGGTCTGCAACCGGAGCAAGCCTGGCCCACCCTGTTGCAGACGCGGCTCACCGAGCGCGGGTTCCCCCATGCCGTGATCAACGCCAGTGTGAGCGGTGAAACCACCTCCGGTGGTCGCAGCCGCCTGCCCGCCGCACTCGAACAGCACCAGCCCACGCTGCTGATTCTTGAGCTCGGCGCCAACGATGGCCTGCGTGGCCTGCGCCCGCAGCTCATGGCAGACAACCTGGCCGCAATGATCGAAACCGCCCAGGCCAGGGGCGCTCGGGTGCTGCTGCTGGGCATGCAGATGCCCCCGAACTACGGCCCGGGCTATACGCGTCGCTTCGCCGCGAGCTTTCATGAAGTGGCCGAACAGACCGGAGCCGACCTGCTGCCCTTCCTGATGGAAGGGTTTGCCGACCAGCGGGAAATGTTTCTCGACGACGGCATTCACCCCACGGCCGAGGCCCAGCACCTGATTCTCGACAATGTGTGGACCGTTCTCGAACCCCTGCTGGCCGGCGCACAGCAGGCCGGCACACCCTGACGGCCATTGCTGAATTACTCAACGACCACAGCCGGGGCACCCGCACACAGTTCGCCGATGACATGACCTTCGCTGCCCTGGGCATCGCGCACCAGGGCAAGCACTTGCTCCAGCGACTCGGGCGCGCACGCAATCAGCAGGCCCCCGCTGGTCTGTGGGTCGGTGAGCAGCCGGGACAGCCACTCGGGGGCATTCGCAGGCAGTTGCACGTCATCGCCGTAACTCGCCCAGTTGCGCCCGGATGCGCCGGTGGCCACGCCTTGTTGCACCAGCGCCAGGGCACGTTCGATAACCGGCAGCGCATCGCGGCGCAACCGGGCACGCAGGCCCGAAGCCCGGCACACCTCCAGCAGATGGCCGGCCAGCCCGAAACCGGTCACATCGGTGATCGCATGCACCGTATCGAGTGTTGCAACCTTGGTGCCCACCCTGTTGAGCAGCGTGGTCCAACGCACCATCTCGGCGTAATCGCTTTCACCCAGCAGCCCCTTCTTCAGCCCGGCAGACAGGATGCCCACGCCGATCGGCTTGGTGAGCACCAGCACATCCCCGGCCCGGGCCCCGGCATTGGTCTTCACCTGTGCCGGATCGACCACACCCAGCCCGACCAGGCCGTAGATGGGTTCGAGCACATCGATGGAGTGCCCGCCGGCAATCGGAATGCCGGCCTCCCGGCAAACCGACGCGCCGCCTTCGAGAATCCGTCCGATGACCTCTGCAGGCAGCTTGTCCAGCGGCATCCCCACCACGGCCAGCGCCATGATGGGTGTGGCGCCCATCGCGTATACGTCGGACAGCGCATTGGTCGCCGCAATACGGCCGAAGTCGTAGGGATCATCGACAATCGGCGTGAAGAAGTCGGTGGTGGCGACCACCGCCTGGCGCTCATTGAGGCGATACACCGCCGCATCGTCCGCCTTGTCGCTGCCCACCAGCAGGTCAGCCGGCAGCACGCCCGGTGGTGCACTGGCGAGCAGCCGCTGCAGCACCGAAGGTGCAATTTTGCAGCCGCAGCCACCACCGTGGGAGAATTGCGTCAGTTTGATGTTTTTCAATTCTGTATTGTCCATAACCTGCCGGAGCAACACGCCGTGCCCCAAGGCACGGCGTACATGATCATTATGAAAAAAGGCCTCGCGACCGTAGCACAGCTAGCCGAGTTTGACGAGATCATCGATGCGCGCAGCCCTGCCGAATACGCCGAGGACCACCTTCCGGGAGCCTGCTCCTGCCCCGTGCTGGACAACGCCCAGCGCGCCGAGGTAGGCACCATCTACAAGCAGCGCTCTGCGTTCGAGGCACGCCGCATCGGCGCGGCCATGGTCGCCGAAAACATTGCACGGCATCTGTTCCAGCACTTCCAGGACAAGCCCCGCAACTGGCGACCGCTGGTGTATTGCTGGCGTGGCGGGCAGCGCAGCGGCGCGTTCGTCAACTGGCTGCGCATGATCGGCTGGGATGCCTGCCAGCTCGAAGGGGGCTACAAGCTCTGGCGCCGCCATGTCGTGGCCGAACTGGACAGCCTGCCCGAGCGCCTCAGCTTCCGTGTAGTATGCGGTGCCACCGGCAGCGCCAAGACCCGTGTGCTGCATGCGCTGGCCGAACTCGGGGCACAAGTGGTCGACCTTGAGTATCTGGCAGCGCACAAGGGCTCGGTGCTGGGCAGCCTGCCTGACCGCAGCCAACCCAGCCAGAAGATGTTTGAAAGCCACCTGTACCGTGTCCTGCAAGGCCTGGACCCGGCGCGCCCGGTATATGTGGAGGCCGAAAGTCGCAAGATTGGGCAAATCCATGTCCCCGAGGCCATGATCAACCGGATGCGCGCCAGTGACTGCGTCGAAATCGACGCCAGCCGCGAGGCACGCATCGACTACCTGTTGCGCGACTATGCCTACCTGGGCGATGACCGCATCGACCTGCAGACCCGCATTGGCTATCTGAAGGGCCTGCAAAGCAATGAACGGCTGCAACATTGGCGCACACTGGCCGCAACCGGGGATCTGGCGACCTTGTTCACCGAGTTCATCGACCACCACTACGACCCGCTGTACCGGCGCTCCCAGAACCGCAACTACACCCGCTTCACCGAGGCCCGTCGCCTGTGCAGCGACGACCTGTCAGATACGGGCATCCGCACCCTCGCCGAGCGCATGCTGGCACAGGACGGCGCGACCTGAACCCGCATGCGCAACGGAACCTACATCGACAGCCTGATCCAGGTCGTCTTCAGTTCGGTGTATTTTTCCAGCGCGTGCAGCGACTTGTCGCGACCGTTTCCGCTCTGCTTGTAGCCTCCGAACGGCACCGTCATGTCATCGTCGTCATACTGATTGACATGCACCGTGCCGGCGCGCAGCGCCCGTGCCACCCGATGCGCCCGGTCGAGGCTGCTGCTCCACACCGCAGCCTGCAACCCATAATGGCTGTCGTTGGCCATGGCCACTGCCTGTTCCTCCGTCTCGAAGCGGATCACCGACAGCACCGGGCCAAAGATTTCCTCCCGGGCGATCTTCATCCGGTTATCCACCCGGTCGAACAGCGTAGGCTCCACATAAAAGCCGCCCGTGCCCGCCCGGGCACGACTGCCCCCGACCAGGCATTGCGCGCCCTCGCCGATGCCCGCCTCGATGTAACCCATTACGGTGGCAAGCTGGGCATCATCGACCACCGCCCCCATGACCGTGCGCTCATCGAGCGGATCCCCCGGCATGTAGCGCGGCGCAAGGGCCAGCAGGCGCTCGACGAAGGCGTCGGCAATCGAGGCCTGCACGAACAGCCGCGAAGGTGCGTTGCAGCTTTCCCCCTGATTGAAGAACATCGAGCCGGCCGCCGTGGCTGCAGCACGATCCAGATCGTTGAAGTCTTCGAACACGATGTTCGCCGACTTGCCTCCCAATTCGTTGTACACCCGCTTCAGGTTCGAGCGCGAGGCATACTCCAGCATCTTGCGGCCCACCCGGGTGGAGCCGGTAAAACCGATGGCATCCACATCCATATGCAGCGCCAGCGCCTCGCCCGCCTCATGACCATGACCGGGCACCACATTGAACACGCCGGGGGGCAATCCGGCCTGAAGGGCGATCTCGGCCAGGCGCATTGCGCTCAGCGGAGACTTTTCCGAAGGTTTGAGCACCACGCTGTTGCCGGTGGCCAGCGCCGGCCCCAGCTTCCAGGCAGCCATGATCATCGGATAATTCCAGGGCACGATGCAACCGATCACGCCCATCGGCTCGCGGGTGATGGTGGCCAGCGAGTGATGCGCGGTCGGCGCGATTTCGTCGTATACCTTGTCGATCGCTTCTGCATACCACTGAATGCAGCGCGCAGCGGAAGGCACATCCACGCTCAGGCTGTATTTGATCGGCTTGCCCATATCCAGGGTTTCCAGCAGCGCCAGTTCGTCACGCGCAGCCATGATGCCCTCGGCAAAACGCGACAGCACCCGCTTGCGCGCAGCCGGCGACATTCTCGACCAACGCCCGTCGTCGAACGCCTTGCGTGCCGAGGCCACGGCCGCATCCACATCCGCCGCCTGCCCCCGGGCGGCCTGGCCGAGCACCCGCCCGTCGATGGGCGACACGATGTCGAACACCTCGGCCGAGCAGGCTGCCACGCGCTCGCCCCCGATGAAGGCACGGCCATCCACCTGCAGGGTCGCAGCCGCCTGGTGCCACTTCATGTTCCGGTCATTCTGTACAGTCATCCTCTGCCTCCCTCCTCATGCGGAACCGACGGGTTCCGGTCTTGATGTCTTGATGTCTTGATATTGATGCGGGCGGTCGTTCATGCGGCCGCACAACGGTGGGCCGCATGCGCCCGGCAGGCCTGCGCAAAAGCAGTAAACAACCTGACCGAGACCGGATTGTCGGCCGCCTCCCACTCCGGATGCCACTGCACCCCCAGCAGAAAGCTGCCGGGTCCGCGCAGGCTGAACGCCTCGATCAGGCCATCCGGTGCATGTGCCTGCGCCTGCAAGGGTTCGGCAAGCCGCTCGATGCCCTGACCGTGCACGCTGTTGACCTGCCATTCGGACTGCCCCACCACCGTTTCCAGCCAACTTCCGGGTACGGCCCGCACGATGTGGGCCGGACCGTACTGCTGCTCGATGCTCGCCTGCCGGTCCTCACGATGGTCATGCAGCCCGGGCACAGCATGCACTGCCTGATGCAGCGTGCCCCCAAGGGCCACATTGGTTTCCTGAAATCCACGGCATATCGCCATCACCGGCACACCGCAGCCCAGCGCACGGCGCAACAGCGGCAAGGTGGTGGCGTCGCGCGCGGGATCGGCCGGGCTATCCGGATCGTGCAGGGGCTGACCATAGTGATGCGGTTCGACATTCGAAGGCGATCCGGTCAACAGAATGCCGTCGGCCACATCAAGCAGACTGTCCACATCCAGCGCAGCCCCCAGGGGCGGCAGGATCAGCGGCAGACAATCCATCACCTCCGCCACCGGAGTCACATACTTGCGGGTCAGATGATAGCTGGGGTGTCCTCCCAGGACGCCACTGTCGGAGGTGACGATCACCACCGGGCGCCGGGGAGCGGGTGTGCAGGACGAGGACATGTAAACGCGGCTCATGGGGAAGGCGGATCAGCCCGATCCACCATGTTGAACATCCGGACATTCTACTTCAAGCCCTTTCCTGCAGCTTTTCCAGACCCAGCCGGGCACACCCCGACGGCTTCGCCCCCTTCGACAAAAGGGGGATACGAGGTATCATGGACGCAGTCACATTCCTCTCACACCCCTCAGGCAGACTGACGCCTGAACAGCGTTTCTGCGCAGGGCGCAGCCCCTGCCCGCCCCCCCGCCTGAAACCAGGACAGGAGTTCCGACATGTCTCCCACCCCCAAGCGTCCCACCCCCCGAACTCCGCGTCAGCCCAGGGCCTCCACTCGCCCCGTGGCTGGCGCACAGATCGCAGGCAGCAAGCCTGAGGAGACCGTCGCCGCTGCACCCGATGCGCCCCCGGAGCCTCCTCCAACCACAGCGCCCGCCGCGCAGGCCGGCAAGCCCGCCGGCCGGCCGGTGCAGTCTCCCGACCGCAACCGCCCCGATCCGGCCACCGAAACCCGTACGCCGGCCATTCGCAAGAGCCCGCTCGACATCAAGGTCCTCGCCTCGGTCGCCCGCATGACCGGCTCGGTCTCGCCCATGTCGGTGATGATGGCCGTCATGGACTGGGCGGGTCACCTGAGCTTCGCCCCGGGCAAGCGTGTGGACCTGATGGTTCAGGCCCTGGAGTCGATGCAGGCACTCGGCCCCTACGCCCTGCCCGGCATGGAGCAGAATGACGACGGTGCGCCGGACCGGCGCTTTGCCGATCCGGCCTGGCAGAAATGGCCTTTCAATCTGAGCAGCGAAGCCTTTCTGGCTGCCGAACGTTGGTGGACGGCCGCCACCACCGGCGTGCCCGGCGTGTCGAAACACCATGAACACATGGTGTCGTTTTTCGCCCGCCAGTTGCTCGACCTGTTCTCCCCGGGCAACTACCCGATGACCAACCCTGTGGTGCTCGAACGCACGCTCAGCACCAGCGGGGCCAACCTGCTGCAGGGCTTCCAGAATGCAGTGGAAGACATCGAACGCAGCATCAGCGGCAGCCCGCCGGCCGGTGCGGAAGCCTATCGGGTCGGCCACGAGGTGGCCGTCACGCCGGGCAAGGTGGTATTGCGCAACCGCCTGATCGAACTGATCCAGTACAGCCCGAGCACCGACAAGGTGCATCCCGAGCCGATCCTGATCGTGCCGGCGTGGATCATGAAGTACTACATCCTCGACCTGTCGCCGAACAACTCCCTCATCAAGTATCTGGTCGATCAAGGCCACCAGGTGTTCTGCATCTCGTGGAAAAACCCCGGCGTCGAGGAAGCCGCACTGGGCATGGACGACTATCTCGAACTCGGCTTCGATGCATCGCTCGATGCCATCAACGCCATCGTGCCGGGCCAAAAGATCCATGCCGCCGGCTACTGCCTGGGCGGCACCCTGCTGTCGATCGCCAATGCCGCCATGGCCCGCGACGGTGACGACCGGCTGGCCTCGATGACGCTATTCACTGCCCAGACCGACTTCACCGAACCGGGCGAACTGGCCCTGTTCATCGACGACAGCGAACTGGCGCTGCTCGAAGCCCAGATGCGCGACACCGGCTATCTCACCGCCGGCCAGATGGCCGGTGCGTTCCAGATGCTGCGCTCTTACGACCTGCTGTGGTCGCGCATGGTAAACGAATACCTGCTGGGCGAACGTGGCCGCATGAACGACCTGATGGCCTGGAACGCGGACGCCACCCGGATGCCGGCGCTGATGCACGCCCAATACCTGCGGCGCCTGTTCCTCAACGACGACCTGTCCGAAGGCCGCTATCCGGTGCGTGGCAAACCCATTGTGCTGTCCGACATCGGCACCCCGATCTTTTCGGTGGCGACCTTCAGCGATCACGTTGCCCCCTGGCGATCAGTGTATAAACTGCACTACATGACCCCGGCCGAAATCACCTTCGTGCTCACCAAGGGCGGACACAACGCGGGCATCGTGAATGAACCGGGCAAGCGCAACCGCTTCTACCAGATGATGCAGCGGCCCGCGGGCGGCAACTATGTCGCCCCGGACGACTGGCTGGAAGTGGCTCCCCGGGTCGAGGGCTCCTGGTGGCCGGCCTGGGTCGAATGGCTCAAGCAACGCTCCGGCGCTCCGGCCCTCCCCGCACAGCCGGGCGCGCCAGACGCAGGCTATCCGGTGCTGGACGATGCTCCGGGACGCTATGTACTTGAAAAATGACTGACCGAGAGGAGAACACCATGACCAAGCCGAACACCACCCCGCTGATGTCCATGCAGCAGGCCAATCTCGACTTCTATCTGGCCTGCTGCAAGATGATGGTCGACGCCGAAACGAACTTCGTCCGTGTCGGGCTGGAATCCATGGAGTCGCTGAAGCTGCCCAAGGACGCCGATCTCGGTCAGCCCGCAACCCTGCCCTGGACGCTCATGCAGCAACAGATGCGCGCACTGCAGCACATGGCCGAGTGCAGCATGGACCTGCACAAGCAGGTCAGCAGTCAGGCCCAGCAGGCCGTCAGCCAGTGGCAGGCGAGCGCCTCGGCCGCAATGCAGGGCAGCGCCACGCCGGTCGCTTTCGACATGAGCAGCAACCCGATGAACGAGATCATGAAAAAGCAGATGGAAGCCTTCATGCAGTTGATGACCCCGGGCGCCCGGCGCTGATTCAGGCTGATTCAGACCCCCAGCAGTTCACGCAACCGGTACCACGCCATGCCCAGCACCAGGGCGGGCGTGGCCAGCAGGTCACCGCCCGGAAAACTGCGGTGCTCAAGGCGCGCCATCAGATCGAAACGCTCGCACTGCCCCCGAATCGCCTCGGCGGCCAGGCGTCCTGCCATGCCGGCAAGCGCCACGCCATGCCCTGAAAAACCCTGCAGATAATAGATGCGCGAACCGATCCGGCCAAAATCCGGCGCGCGGTTCATGGAAATATCCACATACCCGCCCCAGCTGTATTCGATCGGCACGCCGCGCAGCTGCGGAAACACCCGTTCCATGCAGCCGCGCAGCGCCCCCTGCAGGTCACGTGGCGTGCGCTGGGTGTAACTCACCCGACCACCGAACAGCATGCGATGATCGGCACTCAGGCGGTAGTAATCCAGTACGAACTGCGTGTCGCACACGCACTCCCCACCGGGAATCAGGCGCTTGGCCCGCTCCTCGCCCAAGGGTGCCGTTGCCACGATCCAGGTCCCGACCGGCATGATGCGCCTGCCCAGCGCTCCGCCAGCCAGCGCGCTGTCGGCCTCGACGATCTTCGACACCAGACTGCAATTGCCCGCAAGCACCACGTTTTCAGCCAGCACCCGGCCCCGTGCGGTGACCACCTCCACCTTTCCCGCCACACTGCGCGCGCTCACGCGCAGCACCTCGCTGTGCTCGCACAGCCTGGCCCCGGCGCCCTGCGCCGCACGCGCCAGCCCCAGGGTGTAGTTGAGCGTGTGCACATGACAACCGCCGGGGTCGCGCACGGCCGCCGAGTAACGTTCGCTCTCCAGCGCCTCGCGCAACGCGGCCCCCTCCAGCCACTCCAGGCGCTCGCAGGCATAGTGCGCGCGCATGTGCTCCATCCACTCACGCAGCGCAGCAGCCTTCGAACTCCCGATCGAGCAGGTCAGCGCACCATCGCGCAAATCGCAGTCAATGCCGTACTCGCGCACCCGCTCGCGCAGCAGGCTCACCCCCTCGACACTGATTCCAAAGGCCGCCTTCGCAGCCTCCATGCCAAACTGCCGTTCATACACGCTCTGCTCGGACGCAAAACCGTTGAGCACCTGACCGCCATTGCGTCCCGACGCCCCCCAGCCCACCTCGCGTGCTTCGAGCAACACCACCGACTGCCCGGCCCGGGCGAGTTCCAGCGCCGCCGACAGCCCGGCCAGACCGCCGCCCACCACGCACACATCCGCGTGCAGTGTGTCCTCAAGCGGCGGCGCCTGCAGCGCGGCATGGGCCGTCGCCCTGTACCAGGAGCCACGCTCCAGTTCATCCCATTGTCGTTCAAGCCTCAACATGCCTGACATTCACTCCTTGCAATACGTCCCAGTCATCGAGAATAGCAGCTCGCTGGCCAGACGCCACCACACCGCCCTCCCCGCGCCCGGAGCCTTGCTGCCGCCCCCCTGCCTGCTGCACAGCAGCAACATTCTGGCCGGCGTACGTGAAAAACGCCAAAAAATGCGTTCAAAATCTTGAATCGAAAGCGGGTCTGTGCGACATTTGCGCCCTGAAAACGCAATATCCAAGGTCTTCCGCTTGTCGGCAATCGCTGCGTTTTCCGGGCTTGGCTTTACCGGACGTCACCGCAGGTGGACGCCTGCGGCTTATCCATTTTCCCATTCGATTTTCCACCTCAGACCCTCGTGGAGCATTGCTGACATGACGAAAGTTAAGACGCTCTTCCGCCTTTCCCTGCTGGCCGCCGGCATCAGCCTGGCTGCAGGTGTACACGCCCAGGACACCAACCGGGTGAATTTCTACAACTGGTCGGACTACATCGCGGAAGACACCCTGCCGGGCTTCACCGAAAAAACCGGCATCCAGGTGACCTACGACGTTTATGACAGCAACGAGGTACTGGAAGCCAAGCTGCTTGCGGGCAGCACCGGCTTCGACATCGTGGTGCCCACCAACACCTATCTGCTGCGCCAGATCAAGGCTGGCGTGTTCATGGAGATCGACCGCTCGAAGATCCCGAACTACGCCAACCTCGACCCCGACATGATGAAACTGCTCGAAAGCATCGATCCGGGCAACAAGTTCGGTGTGCCCTACATGTGGGGCACCACCGGCATCGGCTACAACGTGGACAAGATCAAAGCCATTTTCGGCGACGATGCCCCGACCGACTCCTGGGACCTGGTGCTCAATCCTGAAAACCTCGCCAAGGTTTCCACCTGCGGCGTGGGCTTCCTGGATGCACCGTCGGACATCTTCCCGACCGTACTGAACTACATCGGCAAGGACCCGGCCAGCACCCACCCGGAAGACTACTCCGGCGCGGCCACCGAGCATCTGATGAAGCTGCGTCCGCACATCACCTACTTCCATTCGTCCAAGTTCATCACCGACCTGGCCAATGGCGACATCTGCGTGGCAGTAGCCTGGTCCGGCGACATCCTGCAGGCACGCGATCGTGCCATCGAGGCCAACAACAACATCAACATCAACTACTACATCCCCAAGGAAGGGGCGATGTTGTGGGTGGACATCATGGCCATGCCGCGTGACGCCAAAAACGTCGACAATGCCTACGCCCTGATCAACCACCTGCTGGAACCGCAGGTGATGGCCGGCATCAGCAACTTCGTGTCCTATGCCAACCCGGTACCGGCCTCCAAGGCGTTCATCGACGAAGAGATTGTCGGCAACCCCGGCATCTATCCGAGCGAAGAAATCGAGGACAAGCTGTTCATGGTGAAGGACCTGCCCCAGTCGGTGCATCGTGCGATGACCCGCTCCTGGACACGGGTGCGCACCGGCCGCTGACCCGGCACTCCTCACCGTCTTTTCACCGGACAGGCTACGAGCCCCGTCTGGCTGCGTCCCTCACCCCCGTCCCGAAAGGCTCGGGGGTGATTCTTTACACCCCTGCCGCACAAGACGTGTGGCAGGATCGGGCAGCCGACGTCCCCTGTTCATCCTTTCAGGCATCCACCAAGAGATCGGGCGTTCATGAACCAACCCAAGGCCGCGGCCAATCCGCAGTCAGCCGGAGTCCGCAAGGACGAGGCATTTCTCGAGATCCGGCAGATCACCAAACTCTTCGATGGCCACCCGGCGGTCGACGAGATTTCGCTGACCATCAACCGCGGGGAAATCTTCGCCTTGCTGGGCGCCTCGGGTTGCGGCAAATCCACCCTGCTGCGCATGCTCGCGGGCTTTGAACGCCCATCCAGCGGGCAAATCCTGCTCGACGGGGCAAACATCGTCGAGGTGCCGCCCTACGATCGACCGATCAACATGATGTTCCAGTCCTACGCGCTGTTTCCGCACATGACGGTGTTCGACAACATCGCCTTCGGACTCAAGCAGGACCACGTGCCCAGGGACGAAATCGCCGAGCGCGTGCAGCGCATGCTGGAGTTGGTACACATGACCCAGTACGCCCGGCGCAAGCCGCATCAACTCTCCGGTGGCCAGCGCCAGCGGGTGGCGCTGGCACGCAGCCTGGCCAAGCGGCCCAAGCTGCTGTTGCTCGACGAGCCGATGGGCGCGCTCGACAAGAAGCTGCGCGAAGAAATGCAGCTGGAACTGGTCAACATCATCGAGCAGGTGGGCGTGACCTGCGTGATGGTCACCCACGACCAGGAAGAGGCCATGACCATGGCCAACCGCATCGCCATCATGGACAAGGGGCGTCTGGTACAGGTGGGCGAACCGCTGGAAATCTACGAGTATCCGAACTGCCGCTACAGCGCCAGCTTCATCGGCTCGGTGAATCTGTTCGACGGCATCGTCGAGTCGATGGAAAGCGACTACACGGTCATTGCCTGCCCCGACCTGGAAAACCCGATTCAGGTCGACCACGGCCTGTCGGTGGCCGAAGGCCTGCCGGTGACCATCGCGGTACGCCCGGAAAAGCTGCACCTGACGCCGGAGAACCCGCAAGAGCGGCTCAACTGCCTGAGTGGCGTGGTCGATGAAATTGCCTATCTGGGCGATGTCTCCATCTACCATGTACGCCTGCCCTCGGGGCGCAAGGTGCTGGCCACCCTGCCCAACACCAGCCGGGCGCACAAGGGCTCGCCCACCTGGGGCGACACCGTGCATCTGGGCTGGGACCCGGACAGCTGTGCCGTCCTTCTCACCTGAGCGGAGCCGGATGATCATGTTCAAACCCCGGATTCGTGGGCGCAGTCTGGTGATTGCCGTGCCCTACGCGTGGCTCGCGCTGTTCTTCCTGATTCCCTTCCTCATCGTCTTCAAGATCAGCCTGGCCGAGTCGGAAATGGCCATGCCGCCCTATTCCGCACTGTTCCACTGGGCCGACGACCAGTTGCGCATGGTGCTGAACCTGGGCAACTACATGATGCTGATGAGCGACAGCCTGTACATGCACGCCTATCTGTCGTCGCTCAAGGTAGCCTCCATCGCCACCCTGATCGCGCTGCTGATCGGTTTTCCGCTGGCCTGGGCCATCGTGCATTCGCCCCCCTCCACCCGCAACGTGTTGCTGATGCTGGTGATCCTGCCGTCGTGGACCTCCTTCCTGATCCGCGTGTACGCCTGGATGGGCCTGCTCTCCAACACCGGCATCATCAACAACGGCCTCATGAACATGGGGCTGATCGATGCGCCGATCCAGATGCTCAACACCAATTTCGCGGTGTACATCGGCATCGTGTATGCCTATCTGCCGTTCATGGTGTTGCCGCTCTACACCGCGCTGATGCGGCTCGACTATTCGCTGCTCGAAGCGGCAGCCGACCTCGGCTCCCGCCCCTGGAAGACCCTGTTTACCGTGGTCATTCCACTCACCAAGGGCGGCATCATCGCCGGCTCCATGCTGGTGTTCATTCCAGCCGTGGGCGAATTCGTGATTCCGGAACTGCTCGGCGGCCCCGACACCCTGCTCATCGGCCGGGTCCTGTGGCAGGAGTTCTTCAACAACCGTGACTGGCCGGTGGCGGCAGCGCTCGCCTCGACCATGCTGCTGTTGCTGATGGCGCCGATCATGTGGTTCTACCGCTACCAGCGCAAGGAAATGGAGAACTGATCATGCACAACATTCCGGTCAGCCGCTCCTGGACGCGGCGCATCGTGCTGCTGCTGGGCTTCGGGTTCCTGTACATCCCGATGATCATCCTGATCATCTATTCCTTCAACAGCTCACGACTGGTCACCGTGTGGGCAGGCTGGTCAACCCACTGGTACGGCGAACTGTTCCGCGACGAAGCCATCATCAAGGCGGTGCTGCTCAGCCTGAGCATCGCCTTCATGGCCGCCACGGCGGCGGTGGTGCTGGGAACGATTTCGGCCTTCGTGCTCAACCGCATGGGGCGTTTTCGCGGTGAAAGCGGCTTCGCCTTCATGATCACCGCCCCGCTGGTGATGCCCGAAGTCATCACCGGGCTGTCACTGCTGCTGCTATTCGTTGCCATGGCCGACCTGCTTGGCTGGCCCGGTCAGCGTGGCATGAGCACCATCTGGATCGCCCACACCACCTTCTGCACCGCCTACGTCGCGGTGGTGGTCGGTTCGCGTCTGCGCGAAATGGAAAAATCCATTGAGGAAGCGGCCATGGACCTGGGCGCACGACCGCTGAAGGTGTTCTTCGTGATCACCCTGCCGTTGATCGCCCCGGCCATCGTCGCCGGCTGGCTGCTCGCCTTCACCCTGTCGCTGGACGACCTGGTGATCGCCAGTTTCGTGTCCGGCCCCAACGCCACCACCCTGCCGATGGTGGTGTTCTCCAGCGTCCGCCTGGGCGTCAGCCCCAAGATCAACGCCCTGGCCGCCATCATCATCCTGATCGTCTCCATCATCACCTTCATCGGCTGGTGGCTGATGGCACGTGCGGAAAAGCGCCGGGCACAGGAACGAGCCCTGATGGGGCACTGACCCTGCCCCGGACACTGCCGTCCCCGTGTGCTGAACAGCCATGCGGAGACGGCAGGACATAGCCGAAGTCCGTCGCAAGCCGCACTCATGTGCACCGGGCCAAACGGGCCAAACGCGCCAATCCAACCCAGCAACGCCTCAGAGACTTTTACAGCGCCGCAGTACAAGACCGGCTCATTGCGATTCAGACCAGTCCGCATCCTCGTCGGGCAGGTCGTCATTGCGATACCGGTACAGCAAGGTGCTGCAGCGCGCGCAGACGACAACGCGCTGCCGGTCCGTGCCATGCGTCAGCCCCCATTCCTTCAGCTCGCTGCCTGAACACGCGTGGCAGCATGCCTGTTGCTGCGCATGCTGGCGCAGATAGTCCTCAAGCGCGGGCAGGTTGCGCAGGCGATTCTGATAACGCCGGTGCACATCCAGGACGATGGTGCCCCCCAGAAAAAAGAACACTGCAATGTAAATGGGCAAGGGAATGTTGGTCATCGCTTCAGCCTGAAATGAATGATGGAAAGGGCTATCCAACCATGTCCCGACCTCCCCGCCCTTGATGCAGGACAAGCCGCCCCGGCGCCACGCCTTCAGGGCCGACCCTGCAAAATTGATTCAGATCATGGTGTGCACTCTCCCGCACCAACACAATCCGCTCAGTCCTGCATGTGCACCCATTCCCATAACAACACGCCGTGCGCAGGCCTCATCACCCGTCCGCCCAGCCAACACGACAATCACCAGGGAGCACACACCCATGAGCGGTACCTTCACCAAGGCGATGGCCCGCAACATCTTTTACGGGGGCACAGTCTTCTTCTTTCTGCTGTTTCTCGCACTCACCTTCGACACCATGAAGGTGCTGCCCAAGACGGACAATCGCGGGGAGCTCACCCCCGGAGCGATCGCCGGCAAACACATCTGGGAAACCCGCAACTGCCTGGGCTGCCACACCCTGCTCGGGGAGGGCGCCTACTATGCGCCGGAACTGGGCAATGTGTATGAGCGGCGCGGCCCCGAGTTCATCAAGGCCTGGATGCAGGCGATGCCCACCAACGCCCCCGGACGGCGTCAGATGCCGCAGTTTCATTTGAGCGAGGAAGAACTGGACAACCTGGTCGAGTTCCTGCGCTACACCTCGGGCATCAACACCCAGAACTGGCCGCCCAACATCGAAGGCTGATCAGGCGCATCGTTCGACACCGTCAAAGGGGATCATCATGAAATATTCATCTCAAGCGGTTGCGATGCCCTACTTCATCGCAGCCATCGGCCTGTTCGTCGGGCAAATCGTTTTCGGCCTGATCATCGGCCTGCAGTACGTCGTCGGGGATTTTCTGTTCCCCGAAATTCCGTTCAACGTGGCCCGCATGGTGCACACCAACCTGCTCATCGTGTGGCTGCTGTTCGGCTTCATGGGCGCGGCCTACTATCTCGTGCCGGAAGAGGCGGAAACCGAGTTGCACAGCCCGCGCCTGGCCATGGCCATGTTCTGGATCTTCCTCGTGGCCGGGGCGCTGACCATTCTTGGCTACCTGCTGGTCGACTACAACACCCTGGCCTCGGCCACCGGCAACAACATTCTGGCCACCATGGGGCGCGAGTTCCTCGAACAGCCCCTGCTCACCAAGATCGGTATCGTGGTGGTCGCCCTGGCCTTTCTCTACAACATCAGCATGACCACGCTGAAGGGGCGCAAGACGGTGATCAACATCGTCCTGCTGCTCGGGCTGTGGGGGCTGGCGGTGTTCTTCCTGTTCTCCTTCTACAACCCGTCCAATCTGGTGATGGACAAGTTCTACTGGTGGTGGGTGGTGCACCTGTGGGTGGAAGGCGTTTGGGAGCTGATCATGGCCGCCCTGCTGGCCTTCGTGCTGATCAAGGTCACCGGCGTGGATCGCGAGGTGATCGAGAAATGGCTGTACGTGATCATTACGCTGGCTCTGGTCACCGGCATCATCGGCACCGGACACCATTACTTCTGGATCGGCACGCCGTCCTACTGGCAGTGGTGGGGCTCGGTGTTTTCCGCCCTTGAGCCGATTCCGTTTTTCGCAATGACGGTCTTCGCCTTCAACATGGTGAACCGCAGACGGCGCGAACACCCCAACAAGGCAGCGGTGCTGTGGGCACTGGGCACCGGCGTGATGGCGTTTCTGGGGGCGGGCGTGTGGGGCTTCCTGCACACGCTCGCACCGGTGAACTACTACACCCACGGCAGCCAGATCACTGCCGCCCATGGTCACATGGCCTTTTACGGTGCGTATGTGATGGTGGTCATCACCATCATCAGCTACGCCATGCCGATCATGCGCGGCCGGGTCGCCAACGATCAGCGCGCGCAGGTGCTGGAAATGTGGAGCTTCTGGATCATGACCATCTCGATGGTCTTCATTACCCTGTTCCTCACGGCCGCCGGCATTCTCCAGGTGTGGTTGCAAAGGGTGTCCGACACGCCGATGCCCTTCATGATGGTGCAGGACCAGGTTGCGCTGTTCTACTGGATGCGTGTGTGGGCCGGCGTCGGCTTCGCCGTCGGGCTGGTGCTGTATGTGATGAGCTTCTTTGTGAAGGGGCAGAGTCGCCCGCTCATCAACGCCGCCTGAGCACGGCATCACCGCGCCGGGGGTGTCTTGCCGGGTGCGTCTTCATCACGCTCGGTCTGTCGATGGCAGACCGAGCGTTTTTCTGTGTGTGGCGCGAATTGTTCCGCATCAAGTTCCCGCCTGCCGGGCTCCACTAGACTGCCCCCATGAACAGCGCAAGCCCTCCACTGCTCCCGCTCCAGTCCCGCCCGACGCTGCGCCATGACGCAGTGCGCCTGCATGGCGACCTGGCCATCTGGATCTTCATCCTCGCCGAATTGCTGGTGTTTGCCGTTTTCTTCGGTGCCTATGCGTTTGCGCGCGCGGGCGACGTCGAAGCCTTCACCCTGGCCCAGCAGACGCTCGACCGGGACAGCGGCGCAATCAACACGGCCCTGCTGCTCACCTCCAGCTACTTCGTGGTACGCGCAGTGCAGCAGGCCGCCCGCGCAGACGACGCGGCGTGTGCCCGCTGGCTGCTGGCAGCCATGGCCTGCGGTGCCGGCTTCGTCTTCATGAAGTCGCTGGAATTCCTGGCCAAGTACGACCAGGGCATCAGCCTGTCGTCGGACACCTTCCACATGTTCTACCTGTCGCTCACCTTCTTTCATTTCATGCATGTCCTGCTCGGTCTGGTGATTCTGGCCGTTCTGTGGATGAAGGCACACACCGGAGTGTGGAGCCCCGACGCGATGAATGGTCTGGAAAGTGGCGCAGCCTACTGGCACATGGTGGACCTGGTGTGGCTGGTGCTGTTTCCACTGGTGTATCTGATGCACTGAAGGAGTGTCCATGCACAGCCCCGTTTCACTCCCGCCCGCCGAACGACACCACCCGCCCCACGCTCACGGCAGCCCGGGCCAGGCCCTGCTGGTGTGGCTGCTGCTGATGCTGGCCACCGTGCTTGCATGGCAGCTCGGAGAGCACGGGGCCGGCGGCCCGCACATGGCCGTCCTGCTCATCGCGGCTGCCCTGTTCAAGGGCAGCCTGATCATTCTCGAATACATGGCCATCCGCCATGCCCCCTGGCCCTGGCGCATCCTGCTCCTCGGCTGGCTGATCGGGGTGTGTGCCCTGATTTTGATGGCTTACTGGAAAGGACGCTCAGCATGAAGATGGACACTGCACAGGTCACGATTCCGAACTACCAGCCAGCCGGCGACGAGATCGAAGTCTTCGAGCACGCCTGGCGCAACCGCCTGCCGCTGCTCATCAAGGGCCCCACGGGCTGCGGCAAGACGCGCTTTGTGGTGCATATGGCCGCCCGGCTGGGACTGCCCCTGTACACCGTGGCCTGCCATGACGATCTCACCGCTGCCGACCTGGTGGGCCGGCACCTGATCGGCGACGGCCAGACGGTGTGGACGGACGGCCCCCTCACCCGGGCCGTGCGCGAAGGCGGCATCTGCTACCTGGACGAAGTGGTCGAGGCACGCAAGGACACCACCGTGGTGCTGCATCCGCTCGCCGACGACCGGCGCATCCTGCCGATTGACCGCACCGGCGAACTGCTTCAGGCGCCCCCCGCCTTCATGCTCGTGGTGTCCTACAACCCGGGCTACCAAAACCTGCTCAAGGGCCTGAAACCCTCCACCCGGCAACGTTTTGTGAGCCTGCGCTTCGACTTTCCGGCAGAAGCGCAGGAAGCCGCCATCGTGCGCACCGAGAGCGCCTGCGATGCCACGCTGGCACAGCGGCTTGCCAGCCTTGCCAGCGCCTTGCGCACGCTGCGCGATCAGGACCTGGAAGAAGCCGTCAGCACCCGCCTGCTGGTGTATGCAGCCACCCTGGCGCGCAGCGGCATGCCGGTGCTTGCCGCCTGCCGGGTCGCGATTGTCGAAAGCCTCACCGACGATGCCGAAGTGGCCGAAGCCCTGATGGAGGTTGTCCATGCCACCTTCGGACACTGAACACCCCAACCTGTTGCGCGAGAACATGCCCGGCCCCCGCCTCGCGGTGCTTGCCGAAGCCTTGTTCCTCGCCAACCTGATGATCTTGCCCGGCGTGGCCTTTCTGGCGATCGCCCTCCTGCGGCATCGTCACCGTAACCACCCCTCGCCCATCGTGCGCAATCATCTCGAGCAGGCCCTGTTCGCCAGTCTCTGGGGAGGAGCGATCCTGATCGGCGTGCCACTGGCCGGTTTTCTGATCGGCGATGTGAAGGATCCCACCACCTGGGTGGTGACCATCCTGTTCTTCGTGTGCTTTCACGCCAGCCTGATCATTGGCGGCGTCATCGGCCTGAACCGTGCCATCCTGCGCAAACCCTGGC
This sequence comes from Rhodocyclaceae bacterium, assembly GCA_041678045.1. GTDB lineage: Bacteria > Pseudomonadota > Gammaproteobacteria > Burkholderiales > Rhodocyclaceae > UBA2357. The sequence goes on along the minus strand of JBAYOV010000061.1, from coordinate 392 downwards.
GCTTCCCGGTGCTTGGCCCCGACCGGGAGCACCACGGATGAGCGGCACCGAGCGCCCCGACTGCAGCGGCTGCGCCCCCAGGGACGGGTGCTCAAGCCCTCCGGCCGGCACCATGGCACGCAACACGCACCGCCAGCAACAGCGCCTCCTCGCCCAGCTCGGTTTCTTCACCCTGTTCCTGCTCGCCCCGGTTTTCGACCTGTTCCGCTACGACCTGCAGGCCGGTCATGCCTGGTTGCTTGGCCAGCCCTGGCAACTGGGCTTCGATGATTATCTGGCCGGACAGATCGGCTCACTCGACATGGCCGGACGGCTGATGCTGCGCCTGTTCCTGCCCCTGCTGCTCGGCGCCGCCCTCTTCCTCTACTTCGCCTGGCGCTGGGGGCGGCTGT
>JBAYOV010000060.1:0-21582 GCA_041678045.1 Rhodocyclaceae bacterium | reverse complement strand
CACCCCGGTGAGCATCGCAAACTTGATGTGCGCGTCCTGGCCTTTGATGACCGAATACAGGTCGCGCAGGCCGTCGCGCATCTGGCGAGCCAGTTCAGGACGGGTGAGGTTGTCGAGAATCGGCTTGTCGTACTCGTCGACCAGCACCACCACGCGTTGACCGAATTTCTTTTCGGCGGCACGGATCAGCGCGCCGAAACGGCCGGGGACACTGGCCTCTTTGCCTTCGACCCCGAGCGAGGCCTCGTTCTCACACAGGATTTCATCGATGCGCCGGTCAAGGTCCGCACGACTTTCCATCACCCCTTCGGCAAAGCCGATGCGGATCACCGGATACTTGACCGACCAGTCCCACTTGTCGTGGCAATACAGCCCGCGAAACAGCGCTTCATTGCCCGCAAACAGCTCCGCCAGCGTGTCGATGAACAGACTCTTGCCGAAGCGGCGGGGGCGCGACAGGAAGTAGTGCGTGCCCTGCTCGATCAGGTTCAGCGCATGGGCGGTCTTGTCGACATAGTAGTAATCCTCCTCACGAATCTTGGCGAAGGTCTGGATACCGATCGGCAGTTTCTTGCGGGGCAAAACGGCGGGCATGGCGGCTCCTGAAACGACGCGGGCGGGCTCAGGCCGATTCTACGACCTTTGCCCGCCCGCGTCCGGCGACACCACTTCCGGACTGCGACGACCGCGCACCCTTTCATGCGTTGGCATCCGCGCAACACCCCTTCCCCAGCGTCGTGTCACACCCCCGACATTGTCACCTTCACGACACAGAGCCACACTCCAAACCATCGAAATTTCAGCAACTTGGAAGATGGCACAGGGCTTGCACCGGAATGGACGTATTCATTCGGGAGTTCCGCCGTGAAAGCCTCCGACATCGCCACCCTGCTGGACGAGCCCGCCTGTGCGCACAACAAGAAGGAGAAATCCGGTTGTGCGCGGCCCAAGCCCGGCGCCTCTGCCGGTGGGTGTGCCTTCGATGGCGCGCAAATCGCCTTGCTACCGATCGCCGACGTCGCCCATATCGTACACGGCCCCATCGCCTGTGCCGGCAACTCGTGGGACAACCGCGGCACACGTTCCTCGGGACCAACGCTCTACCGGATCGGCATGACCACCGACCTGTCCGAACAGGACGTGATCATGGGGCGGGCGGAGAAGCGGCTGTTCCACGGCATCAAGCAGGCCGTCGAGCAATACGCCCCGGCGGCGGTGTTCGTCTACAACACCTGTGTGCCGGCGCTGATCGGCGACGACATCGACGCGGTGTGCAAGGCCGCAGCCGAGCGCTGGGGCGTGCCGGTGGTGCCGATCGACTGTGCTGGCTTCTACGGCACCAAGAACCTCGGTAACCGCATCGCCGGCGAGGCCATGGTCAAGCATGTGATCGGCACCCGCGAGCCCGAGCCGCTGCCGCCGGAGGTCGTGCCGCCCGGCATCACGGTGCACAACATCAACCTCATCGGCGAGTACAACATCGCGGGCGAGCTATGGTACCTGACTCCGTTGTTCGACGAACTCGGCATCCGCATCCTCTGTACGCTGTCCGGCGATGCGCGCTTTCACGAGGTGCAGACCATGCACCGCGCCGAGGTGAACATGCTGGTGTGCGCCAAGGCAATGATCAATGTCGCGCGCAAGATGGAGGAGCGCTACGGCATCCCCTGGTTCGAGGGCAGCTTCTACGGCATCACCGACACCAGCCAGGCGCTGCGCGAGATCGCGCGCATCATCGGCGACGCCGACCTGAGCGCCCGCACCGAGGCCGTGATCGCCCGTGAAGAAGCGCGCGTGCGCGGAGAGCTGGAGGCCTGGCGACCACGCCTGGAAGGCAAGCGGGTGTTGCTGTTTACCGGCGGCGTCAAGTCCTGGTCGGTGGTCTCCGCGCTACAGGACCTGGGCATGAACGTGGTCGCCTCCGGCACCAAGAAATCCACCGAGGAAGACAAGGCACGCATCCTCGAGCTGATGGGCGACAACACCATCATGCTCAACAGCGAGGGCGCACGCGACCTGCTCAACGCGGTGTATGAGCTGAAGGCCGACATCCTGATCGCCGGCGGTCGCAATCTGTATACCGCGCTCAAGGCGCGCCTGCCCTTTCTCGACATCAACCAGGAGCGTGAATTCGGCTACGCCGGCTACGACGGCATGAAGGAACTCGTGCGCCAGCTCGCGCTGACCCTGGAAAGCCCGGTATGGGAGGCCGTGCGCCGGCCCGCGCCGTGGGCCAGTCGCGCAATGGTCAAGGCCGGCCCGGAAATGGGCGACAGCCCCGACGCCGAAGACGCAGAGGACGAACAGCCCGGACAGGGCACGGCCACCGTCGGCTCGGCCGACTTCGACCCCGCTCACGCCGCCTGAGGGAGCACACCATGGCCGAAATCATCCGCCACCCCAAGGCCTTGTCGGTGAATCCGCTCAAGGCGTCCGCCCCGGCCGGTGCCGCACTGGCCTTTCTCGGCATCAACCGCGGCACGCCGATTTTCCACGGCTCGCAAGGCTGCACCGCGTTTGCCAAGGTGTTTTTCGTGCGCCACTTTCGCGAGCCGATCCCGCTGCAGACCACCGCCATGGACCAGGTCGCCACGGTGATGAGCGCCGACGACAACGTCGTGCAGGCCCTGGCCACCGTGTGCGGCAAGAGCAAACCGGCGCTGGTCGGTCTGGCCACCACCGGCCTGGCCGAGACCCAGGGTACCGACATCGCCCGGCTGGTACGCGAGTTTCGCGCACAGTATCCGCAGTTCGACCACATTCCGGTGGCGGCGGTGAACACGCCGGACTTTTCGGGCTGCCTCGAAACCGGCTACGCCGCCGCGCTGAAGGGGATCCTCGAGGCGGCCGTCCCCGACACCGCCGACGCGGGTCTGGTCGGCAAGCGCAAGAAGCAGGTCAATCTGTTGCTCGGCGCGCACCTCACACCGGGCGACGTCGAGGCCATCAAGGACTGGGTCGAGGCCTTCGGCCTGCGCCCGGTCGCGGTCCCCGATCTGGCCGACTCACTGGACGGCCACCTGATCGCCGAAGACTTCATCCCGGTGACCTTGGGCGGCACGCCGGTTTCCGAGCTCGCCACGCTGGGCGAAGCCGCCGCCACCCTCGTCATCGGCCGCTCGTTGAAGGGCGCGGCCGATGTGCTCAAGGCGCGCACCGGCGTGCCGGACTACCGTTTCGACGGCCTGATGGGGCTGGACGCCTGCGACCGCTTCACCGTGCAGCTGTCCGAGCTGGCCGGCATCAAGGTGCCCGAGCGCATCGAGCGCCAACGCGCGCAGCTGCAGGACACCATGGTCGACACCCATTTCATGACCGGCCTGCGCCGCATCGGCATCGCCGCCGACCCCGACCTGCTGCACCAGATCGCCACACTGGTCAGCGGCATGGGCAGCGAGGTCGTGGCCGCGGTGACGCCGGTCAAGGCGCCGCTGCTGGCCGACGTGCCGGCCGCTGCGGTGCGGGTCGGTGATCTCGACGACTTCGAAACCCTGGCCCGCGAGGCTGGGGCCGAGCTCGTCATCTCCAACTCCCACGCGCTGGCCACCGCCGAACGTCTCGGTGTGCCGCTGCTGCGCGCGGGCATGCCGCAATACGACCTCGTCGGCGGTTACTGCAAGACCTGGGTGGGCTACCGGGGAACCCGGCAAGCCCTGTTCGACCTGGCCAACCTGGTGCTGCAAAACCATGAACACATCACGCCAAGACCCTCAAGATTCGCCGTCCGCCCCCGCGACGCCGCAGCGGCGCCGGCATTTGCGACTGGTCACTGACGACATGGGCGCGCCCGAATCCAGCGTGCGGATTGCGTTCGCCACCACCGACCGTACGCGCGTGGACCAGCACTTCGGTGCCACCGAGGCCTTTGCCATCTTCGAGGTCAGCGCCAACGGCCAGCAGCTCATCGAAGTGGCCGAGTTCATCGACACCGCGCAGGACGGTAACGAGAACAAGCTGCCCGCCAAGATCGCCACGCTGGAGGGCTGTGCCGCGGTGTACTGCCTGGCCGTCGGCGCCTCGGCGGTGAAGCAGTTGCTCGCCGCCGGCATCCAGCCGGTGCGCGTCGAGGAAGACTCACCCATCGAGCGCCTGATCGCCGACCTCCAGCACGAACTGAGCAGTGGCCCCGGCGGCTGGCTGGCCAAGGCGCTGAAGGCCCGCGCGCCCACCGACACCAAACGCTTCGACGCGATGGAAGAGGAAGGGTGGAGCGAATGAAGCCGACCCTGGAGCCACACGCAACCCCCGTTGGCGTTGATGTCCCGCCAGAACTGTCCTTCGGGAAGCGGGACCACCACGTCACGCTCGCAGCCGTTGCGCCAGCGGCAGAGAAGGCAGCGGGTGTTTGCGCCACCGCCGGCCACACCCCGATGGTCACCCGTGATGGCCGCGTGATCGCCATCGAAGGCGGCCACGCGCGGGTGCGCTTCGAGCGCGAATCCGCCTGCGGCGCCTGCCGTGCGGCCAAGGTGTGTGCCGGCAACGCACCCACGAGTGATCTCGACGTGGCGCTGCCGGCCGGCCACCACCTGTCCGCAGGCGATTCGGTGCGCGTCGGCGTCGCCGAGGCCAGCGCCTTGCGCGCCACCCTGATCGCCTACGTCGTGCCCCTGCTCGGCCTCGTCACCGGCATGGCCCTGGCCAGCCTGACCGGACAGCGCGAACCGGTCGTCGTCCTCGCCAGCCTCGCCGGACTCGCGGCGGGAGTGGCCGGCATGCGCCGCCTCGCCCGCCATCCGCTCAACCGCATCGCCCCCGTGCTGCTCGATTCCGGCAGCGACAACCCGAACAGCCACCCCGACTCCAAGGAGAACCACGCATGAGCACCACTGCCTCGGTCGTACCCGAAATCAGCGCCGATCTGGCCGAAACCGACTTCATCAAGGAGATGTCCCGCCAGACCCGCGCCGTCGACACCTATGGCACCTACGACGGCTGGCCCACCGACCGCCTGCTCGCCCCCTACATCGTCACCAAGGAACAGCGTCGCGAGATTCCGGTGATCGGCGATCCGGACGACGTGCTGCTGGCCCGCGTCAAGGCCTACCACAACGCCATCGCCGCACTGATCGAAAAGGAATGCAAGCTGATGGCGGTGCCATTGATCAACATCACCCACGAGGGCTTCGGCCGCGCGCTGATCACCGTCGGCAAGCTCGTCGTCATGGACCGCACGCTGCGCGACGTGCACCGCTTCGGCTTCGACAGCTACTCGAAGATGAAGGACGACTGCGACAAGCACCTGTCGGTCGCGCTCGAGATCATCGGCCGGTATCCGGACGTTGCCGGCCTGTGAGAAAGGGGTGTGCCATGACCGAAGAAGAACTCAAGGCGCTGGAAAAGGAAGTGAAGAAACTCAAGCGCATCTCCAGCGAATGGGCGTCGCAGCTGCACGACCTGGTCGAAGATCGCCTGCCCGCCGGCTACGAGGAGATCCCCGGCATCGCCCAATCGACCTACGACGCCTGCAAGGCCTGGGCCGACGCCAGTGCCCGGCTGGCCCAGGCCACAAGCTCCACCGCCAACTCCTGAAGGAAACATGATGAGTGACATCACCGGCCTCACCCGAGGCGGGGCCACATGGACCCCACAGTTCGTTCTCTCGCTGGACGAGAAAAAGTGCATCGGCTGTGGCCGCTGCTACAAGGTCTGTCCGCGCAAGGTGTTCGACCTGATCGAACGCGAGGAAGACGATCTGGACGAAGACCTGGACGACGACAACATGATGGTGATGACGCTGGCCGATGCACTGGACTGTATCGGCTGTGGCGCCTGTGCCCGGGTGTGCCCGAAGAGCTGCCATACCCACGGCGCCTCGCCCGTCATGGCCTGAGCAGAGTGCCATCGCACGCCCCTCCTGCGGGGCGCGTCCCCCCACTACCCGTACGCGCCCCGCCCCCTCAACCCAACCCAGCCACAGGGTCCATCCATGAGTGACCTCGCTCTGATTCTCTGCCATAAACAGGCCACCAGCGCCCGCCTGCGTTTTGTCCGCTTCGGCGACAGCGTGATTGCCGCACACCTGACACATGACGAAGCAGGCACCGTGCCTCACCCGGGGGGCCTCATTCCCGCCACCGTCAAGCGCACTGGTCTGTCTCCCGGCGACATCCGCCTCGACCCCGAGTTCGAAGCCACCCTGCTGGCCCCCGAAGGCGCCCTCACGGTGCGCCTGGGAGAGCTGACCACGATAGACCCCCCCTTCGAGGCCCTCGCCGCAGTCGACGGCCGTTTTGTCGGTTTGACCGAGATTCGCGGCATCCCGGACACCGAGCGCGATGTGTTGCGCCTGGTGTATGAGCACATGATTGGCTGATCCGCTGCACCCGTGTTTGTCGCAAAACCAACAAACCCACCCCCAGGTATTTTTCGCGACATCTGAAGAAAACCCCAACACGATGATTTAAAAGGATTTACCCAACATCAACAGGCTGGCACAGGGTTTGCAAACTTTACGTTTGAACCCCCTTCCACAACGGAGAAGCCAACATGTTGAACATCACCCCCAGCGCCCTGAAGGCGGTCAACCGCTTCATCACCACGTCTTCCGAGCCGGTTGCCGGGCTGCGCATCCATGTGCAGGGCGGCGGCTGCTCCGGCCTTCAGTACGGCATGAAGCTGGAGTCGGAAAAGGCCGACGACGATACCGTGGTCGAAATCGACGGCGTGACCCTCCTCATCGATCCGTTCTCCGCCCCCCTGCTCAATGGGGTCACGGTGGACTTTGTCGACTCCCTGTCCGGCTCCGGTTTCAAGTTCGAGAATCCGAATGCTTCCGGTGGCTGCGCCTGCGGCCAGTCGTTTGCTGCCTGAAAACGAGGAGATCGTCATGTGGGATTATTCAGACACCGTCAAGGAACACTTCTACAACCCGCGCAACGCCGGACCGTTGAGCGACGCCAATGCGGTCGGAGAAGTCGGTTCGATTTCCTGTGGTGACGCGCTGCGCCTGATGCTCAAGGTCGACCCCGAGTCCGAGACAATTCTCGACGCCACCTTCCAGACCTTTGGCTGTGGCTCGGCCATCGCGTCGAGCTCGGCACTCACCGAAATCATCAAGGGCAAGACGCTGGACGAAGCCCTCACGGTCAGCAACCAGGACATCGCCGACTTTCTCGGCGGCCTTCCGCCCGAAAAGATGCACTGCTCGGTGATGGGCCGCGAGGCCCTGCAATCGGCGGTCGCCAACTATCGTGGCGAAGAGTGGAAAGACGATCACGAAGAAGGCGCGCTGATCTGCAAGTGCTTTGCCATCGACGCAGTGCTGATCGAAGACACCATTCGCGCCAACAACCTGTGCTCGGTCGAGCAGGTCACCAACTACACCAAAGCGGGCGGCGGATGTTCGTCCTGTCACGAGGGCATCGAGGAAATCCTGGCCAAGGTAATGGCCGAACGGGGTGAAAGCTTCTCTCCGGCCGCAGCCCCCGAGAAGAAGAAATCCGGCAAGCTCACCACGCTCGAACGCATTCGCCGCATCGAACAGGTCATCGAGAAGGCCCGCCCCAACCTGCAGCGCGACCACGGCGACATCGAATTGGTTGACGTGGACGGCAAGATCATTTACGTGGCCATGAAGGGCGCCTGCTCCGGCTGCCAGATGGAAGCCCTGACCCTGGGTGGCATTCAGCAACAGATGGTCGATGCGCTGGGTGAAATCGTGAAGCTGGTTCCCGTGCGCATCACCCATCCGGCCTGAGCGCGCAAGCCGACCTCGATCCCGACCCCAACACACGGCCCCCCACGCCGATCTGCGGAGAGCACCCCCATGAGCACCCCGATCTATCTCGACAACAATGCCACCACGCGCTGTGCGCCCGAAGCGGTCGCGGCGATGCTGCCCTATTTCACCGAGCAGTTCGGCAACCCCTCCTCCATGCACGGCTTTGGCGCCAAGGTCGGCCATGCGGTGAAGGCAGCACGCAGCTCGCTGCAAAAACTGCTCGGTGCCGAGTTTGACTCCGAAATCATCTATACCGCCGGTGGCACCGAAGCCGACAACACCGCCATCCTGTCTGCGCTGAAAGCCAACCCCGAGCGCAAGGAAATCATCACCACCACTGTCGAACACCACGCCGTACTGCACCTGTGCGACCAGCTCGAGAAGGAAGGCTACAAGATCCATCGCCTGAAGGTGGATGGCCAGGGCCGGCTCAACCTGGACGAGTACCAGTCACTGCTTTCCGACAAGGTGGCCGTGGTCTCGGTGATGTGGGCAAACAACGAAACCGGCACCTATTTCCCGGTGGAGCGCATGGCCGAAATGGCCCGGGCTGCCGGGGTGCTGTTCCATACCGATGCCGTACAGGCGGTGGGCAAGATTCCCCTCGGGCTGAAGGACTCCGCCATCGACATGCTGTCGCTGTCCGGCCACAAGCTGCACGGCCCGAAGGGCATCGGCGCCCTCTACCTGCGCCGTGGCGCGCGTTTTCGTCCGCTGCTGCGCGGCGGCGGCCAGGAGCGCGGCCGCCGTGCCGGCACCGAGAATGTGCCGGGCATCATCGGCCTGGGCGTGGCCGCCGAGCTTGCGCTCGAGCACATGTACGAAGAAAACACCCGTGTCCGGGCACTGCGTGACCGCCTGCAGGCCGGCATCCTGGCTGCCGTGCCGCACGCCTTCGCGACCGGCGATGTCGACAACCGACTGCCCAACACGCTCAACATCGCCTTTGAGTATGTGGAAGGGGAAGCCATCCTGATGCTGCTCAACAAGCAGGGCATTGCCGCCTCCAGCGGCTCAGCCTGTACCTCGGGTTCGCTCGAACCCTCGCACGTCATGCGTGCAATGGGCATTCCCTACACGGCCGCGCACGGCACCATTCGCTTCTCGCTGTCGCGTGAGAACACCGAGGCCGAAATCGAACGGGTGATTGCGGCCGTCCCGCAGATCATTGCCCAGTTGCGCAAGCTGTCACCGTATTGGGGTGAAAACGGCCCGGTGACCGATCCGGAAAAGGCCTTTGCCCCAACCTATGCCTGAGCACTGATCGACAGGCAGAAACAGTTTTTCCCCTGCATGCCCGCACGGACGTTGAGCGAGTTTCATCATGAGCGCACCCATCACCATCGACGACACCACGCTGCGCGACGGCGAGCAGTCTGCCGGCGTGGCCTTCACCCGGGACGAGAAGCGGCACATTGCAGCCGTACTCGCGCAAATCGGGGTACGCGAACTGGAGATCGGCATTCCTGCGATGGGCCACGAGGAGTGCGACGACATCAGGGCGATTGACGACGCCCTGGGGGCACATCGTGCCCGGACACGGTTGATCGTGTGGGGACGTCTGACCGCTCAGGACATCGATGCCTGTCGTGGTCTGCCGGTGGACATGCTGGAATTGTCGGTGCCGGTCTCCGACCAGCAGATCCGGCACAAGCTGGGCAGCAACAGGGACGCGGTGCTTGCACGCATCGCGCAATGGGTGCCGGTGGCGCGCGAGGCGGGCTTCGATGTGGGGCTTGGGGGTGAAGACGCCTCGCGCGCCGACCCGGCCTTTCTGGAAGAGGTGACCGAGGTCGCCCTAAAGGCCGGCGCCAGGCGCTTTCGCTTTGCCGACACCCTGGGGGTGCTCGACCCGTTCAGCACCTTCCAGGCCATCGCCCGCCTGCGTGCCACAACCTCGCTGGAAATCGAGATGCACGCCCATGACGATCTCGGGCTGGCCACCGCCAACACTCTGGCAGCCGTGCGGGCAGGCACCAGCCATGTCAACACCACGGTCAACGGCCTGGGCGAGCGCGCCGGCAATGCCGCACTGGAAGAGGTGGCGCTGGGGCTGCGCCAGTTTCACGGCATGGAACAGGTGCTCGATTTCTCCCGCCTGCTGGAAGCCTCGGAAGCCGTTGCACGGGCCTCGGGCCGGCCGGTGGGCTGGCACAAGAGCGTGGTGGGCGAAGGGGTGTTCACCCATGAGGCAGGCATCCATGTGGATGGCCTGCTGAAGGATCCGGCCAACTACCAGTCGGTGGACCCCGCGCTGTTCGGGCGCAGCCACCGCCTGCTGCTGGGCAAACACTCCGGTGCGCATGGCGTGATTGCCGCCTATGCCGCACTGGGCATCACGCTCGGCACCGACGATGCCAGTTTTCTGCTGGCACGGGTACGCAGCTTTGCCACGGCCAACAAGCGCCCGCCCGACAACAACGATCTGAAACGTTTCCACGAAGCCCTGTTACAGGCACGTGCGCATTGCAGCGCCCTGCTGCAGGACATGCTGGGTCCGGAACCGGCCACCACCGGGACAAACGCCGTGACCGCGACCGAAGGAGCCCGATCATGAGCGCAGGCGACACCACGATGAGCAACATTCCAGCCCAGACCCCCAGCCTCTTCGGCCTGCTGCGTGAAGACGTGCGCTGCGTCTTCGCACGTGACCCGGCCGCCCGCAGCACCTGGGAGGTGCTCACCACCTACCCGGGCATTCATGCCCTGATTGCACACCGCGTGGCCCACGCCCTGTGGCGTCGCGGCTGGCGCTATGCAGCCCGGCTGCTCAGTTTCCTCGCGCGGGTGTTGACCAATGTCGACATTCACCCTGGCGCCCGCATCGGACGGCGCTTCTTCATCGACCACGGCGCGGGGGTGGTGATCGGTGAAACCGCCGAAATCGGCCATGACGTCACCCTCTACCACGGAGTCACTCTGGGCGGGACCACCTGGAACGCCGGCAAGCGCCACCCCACCCTGGGCGACCATGTGGTGGTGGGTGCGGGCGCCAAGATCCTCGGTGCCATCACCGTCGGCCACAGGGTACGGGTCGGCGCCAACTCGGTGGTGGTCAAGAATGTACCGGCCGACCGCACCGTGGTGGGCATTCCTGCCAGGGTGGTGCGGCGCGATGCCCCCATCCTCGACGCCAACGATGAGCTCAACCTCGATCATCACCTGCTGCCCGACCCGGTCGGGCACACCCTGAACTGCCTGCTGGACCGTATCAAGACGCTTGAGGCTGCACTGATCAGCCACCCCAACAACACAGCGTCCAGTACCACCGCGCCCAGCAGCACGACGTACTCCCTGACACCCGCCATCGACTGCCAGGCCAACACCGACGCAGCCTGTGTGCAGTGTGCCTGTCAGGCAGAGGAGACGGGGGCTGATGCGGTCGACACGCTGCCAGCGTGCGCCCCGCCCTCCGCTTGCCCGCAGCCCGTTCGCGCACCCCACTGATCCCCCCCACCGACCAGGAGCCATCATGGACGAACTGACCCTTGACGAAGCGATGGAAGAACTCTCCTCCGCAGAGGACTTTCTCGAGTATTTTGCCGTGCCTTACGACCCCGCCACGGTGCAGGTGAACCGGTTGCATATCCTGCAGCGCTTTCACGACTATCTGGCCCACAACCCCTGTGCGGGGGACGACGAGACGCGGCACAAGCACATGCGCCGCTTCCTCGAACTGGCCTACCAAGACTTCACCACCTCCGATGCGCAGACCGAGAAGGTTTTCGCGGTTTTCCGCAAGGCCAGCGGCACCGCCTTTGTACCGCTGGGCGCTGTCCAGCGCTGACCGGGAGAAACGTCATGAGAACCGAATTCGACTACGGCGACAACGTGCGGGTAGTGCGCAACGTGCGCAACGATGGAACCTATCCCGGCCTGGTCATGGGCGACCTGCTGGTGCGCCGGGGCAGTGTGGGCACGGTGGTCGACATCGGCACCTTCCTGCAGGACCAGATCATTTACAGCGTGCGCTTCTTCGACCTTGACCGCATTGTCGGCTGCCGTGAAGAGGAACTGATTGCCGCCGACGCCCCCTGGACGCCAAGTCGCTTCGAAGCCCGCGAAAAGGTGCTTGCAGGTCGCAGCTTCACGGTCAATGGCGAGGTGGTGGTGCCTCGTGGCAGCACCGGCGAAGTGATTCGCGTGGTACGCGACATGGCTGAAGGCGTGCACTATCACGTCAATTTCCCCGGGCGCATGCTGATGATCCCCGAGGCTTCCCTCGACCCGCTGCCACAGCACATGCAGCACCTTCAGGAGGCCCTCAGCGCATGACCCCGATCCACCCCTACCACGCCCTCAAGGCTGCGCTGACCCTGTACGGCAAGGACTGCATGACGCTCAGCAGCGAAGAGCGCGTCGAGGCCACCCGGGTGGCCCGGCGCCATGCCGACATCGAGGCAGCCGTCCTGTCCAGTGCCGACGCACGTGGCGTGTGCCTGAGTCCGGGAGCCGTCGACAGCGCCCTTGCCGAGGTCAAGGCCCGCTTCGAGGATGAAGCGGCGTTCCACTCCGGTCTGGCCAACGCAGGCATGGACGAAGAGCACTTCATGGAAGCGCTGCAGCGCGATCTGCTGGTCGACGCGATCATGGAACGCGTTGGTACCCGCGCTGGCGAGGTGGGCACCACCGAGGCCGAGATATTCTACTACACCCATGTCGACCGCTTTCGAACGGAGGAACAGCGCACGGCCCGTCACATCCTCATCACGGTCAACGATGCGTTCTCCGACAACACCCTGCAGCGTGCCTCCCAGCGCGTGACGGAAATCGCTGCACGGCTCGCCAGCAGACCCGAGCGCTTTGAAGAACAGGCCATGAAGCATTCCGAATGCCCGACGGCACTCAACGGCGGCCTGCTGGGCAAGGTTACGCGCGGGCAGCTCTACCCGGAGCTGGACAAGGTGCTGTTCGAACTGGACGAAGGCGCACTGTCTGCCCCGGTGCGCAGCGAGTTGGGCCTGCATCTGCTGCGCTGCGATGCCATCGAGGTCGCCCGGCTGCGCACCTTTGAAGAAGTGGAACAGGCCCTTCGGGAACGGCTGAGCGCAGAACGCGCACGCCGGCATTGCAAGCGCTGGCTGCGCCTGCTGATGGCCGGCTCCTGAAGGGGCAACCGGCCCACTGAAGTCGAACAGAGACAGAGAAACCGAACAGAAAACAGAAAAACAGGCCCCGGAACCGGGGCTGCAGGACTGGCGCTGCAAAACTGCAGAAGCGCCGCTCAGTCTTCGCCGCTCACACTAGCCACAACCACGCCAATGGCCAACTCGGCATCCTGGGTCAGGGCCAGGCAATGCTCGCCGCCGCCCACCAGATACAGGTTGAAACCCTCGCCCTCAAATGCCGGCCGGCAACGCGGCGGGATGTCGTCGTCGGAGCAGGCCACAAAGCGCAACCCAGGCCATTCGGCACGCAGGGCTGCGAGGCCCTGCTCTGCGCTTCCCACGGCCTGCACTTTGCCGGCCACTTCGCACAACATGTCCGGGGCAATCATGCTTCATCCTCCTCATCGCATACAAAGCGTCCAAGCCCCCCGTCCCCCCGGCCCAGCACCTTGGCCAGCCAAGGGGGCGGATGACGCAAGGTACCCTTGAGCTGCGCCAGCACATCGCGCGCGGCACCGCCCGACGGGTACTTCACCGGATGCACACCGGCCCGCACCAGCTTCGCTGCGGCAGGACCGCCAATCGACTGCATGTAGGCCAAATGGCAGTCTGCAATCAGGCTGGCACGGGCCGCATTGCGGTCTTCGGCCTGATCGGCCTCGTGCGCGGAACGCACTTCCGCCAGGGCGACCGCTTCCTCGGACACCAGGTACACCAGAAAACGGGTACAGGAACCGAAGTGACCGTCGAGTTGCTCATTGTTGTTGGAGGCCACCGCCACCTTCAGCAGGCCGCTGGCATCGGGCAGGACGCTATCGGGGCTGGGTGCCCCGTCATCCAGCCCCTCGCCCCACAGAAAGCGCACAGCAGACTTCAGGGCTGCGGCCTCAATGTCGGGTTCGATGATTTCGTCGCCCTGCAGCAGGGCTTTCAGGTCGGCAACGGTGACGCGGGCAAGCTTGTCTTCGGTCACCGGCAGCCCCATGCGCTCGCCCAGCGCATGCACGAAGGCGGCTGTTTCGATGCCGGGCAGACAACGCACGCTCATGGCAATGCGCAGGGCCGCTTCACGGGTGATTGGACTGCCGCTAGGCAGGGGGGCAGGGGCAGCAGTGGAGGCATGACTCATGGGGCACCTCTTCTCGGCATGATGGGCAACCCGATCCGTTGGCCGGCATGCCTTGCCGGAAGCCAGCCCTGGCCGGCCCCCCCGATCGGCACACCGGCGCGGGATCAGGCCACGAGCGGTACGATGGTACTGTCGGTGCCAGGGCAGACTGCCACGCATTGCGGCTCGTCGAACTCCCCCTCGCACTCGGTACAGGAATCGGGATTGATCTTGAAGATGCCGCCCTTGTCCGTGATGGACTTGGTCGGACACACCGGCTTGCAGTCTCCACAGGAGGTGCATTCGGATTGCAGGATTTTGAGTGCCATGTTGTTCTCCTAGCTTGTCATTCTGGGGCGTCGACCCGTTTTGCGCGCAGCGAGATCGGCAGTTTGGGTGGCGCATCGAGCGGGTCGACGTAATAGGCGCCGCCGTTGGCCAGCTTCAGCTCGCCTCCCCACTTGTCGGCCTGGTCGAATTCGATCGAGACGATGCCGTCTTCCAAGTCGCGCTTGGGCAGATAGAACGACAGTCCGCCCTCGGCGGTCTTGCGGATCATGATGTTGGCCATGTGAGCTCCTTGCGCACGAACACCCCCTTTCGGGGGCGTCCGTGTGTGCAACCCGTGCTTAACGCACCAGGTCGTAGTTGAAGTCGGTCGTCCCCATGCCACGGGTCTCGTCGTCAAGCCGTTCGAGCACGGCATTCACCAGGGTGGTCAGCACATACATGCCGCCTTCGTAACCCAGGGTGGTCATCCGATGCAGGTGATGACGGTCGAAGATCGGGAAACCGAGGCGGATCAGCGGCACCTCGAACGCCTTGCCCTTGTACAGCGTGTCGCGCTGGATGTACTTGCCGTAGGAGTTGCCGATCAGGAAATCGGGCTTCTCGGTAAAGCACAGGCTGCGCAGATGCCACAGGTCGTTGCCGACGTACACCTTGCAGGCGCCGCCCTGCGGGTAGCCGTCGAGCAGTTTCTGCATCGCCTTGCCCCAGCGCTTGTTGGCGTTGTTCGACAGGATGTGGATCGGCTCGGCGCCGAGCTCAAGCAGGAACTTGGTCAGCCCCATCACGAAGTCGGGGTCACCGAACAGCGCGAACTTCTTGCCGTGCAGCCAGGTGTGGCTGTCCTGCATCATGTCGAGCAAACGACCGCGCTCGGTGGCGAGCGACTCGGGAATCTCCTTGCCGGTGATCTCGGAGACCTTCATCAGGAACTCGTCGGTCCACTCCAGCCCCATCGGAATGTTGAGCTTGGGTACATCGTGCTTCCAGGTGTTCTCGATGTATTTCTTGGACTTCTCGAGCTGCCACGGCTGCAGCATGATGGTGCTGTACGCGTTGGGCGCGTCCTTCATCTCGTCCATCGTGGTGCCGCCCGCATACATGCGGAATTCACCGTCGGACGGGGTGTCGAGCACCTCGGTGGGGTTGGAGAGGAGGGTCGCCTCGACGCCCATCTCCTTCATCATCCGGTCGATGACGCGGTAGTTGCCCAGATAAGTCTCGAAGCCCGGCACGAAGTTGAGCTTGCCGTTCTGCCCCGGCGCCTTGCCTTCCATGGTGTTGAGGGTGAAGTAGCGCGCGATGCCCTCGAACATGTTGTCCCAGCCGGTGGTGTGGCTGCCGACGAAGGACGGGGTGTGCGCGAACGGCACCGGGTAGTCCTGGGCGATGTGACCTTCCTTCTTCGAGTTGTTGATGAAGGCGTTGAGATCGTCGCCGATGACTTCGGCCATGCAGGTGGTCGACACGGCGATCATGTCCGGCTTGTAGAGCGCCTTGGCGTTCTCCAGACCATCGAACATGTTCTTCTGACCACCGAACACGGCTGCATCTTCGGTCATGGAGTCGGACACGCAGGCCACCGGCTCCTTGAAGTGACGATTGAAGTAGGTGCGGAAGTAGGCCACACAGCCCTGCGAACCATGCACATAGGGCAGGGTCTTCTCGAAACCCAGCGCGCACAGCACCGCGCCCAGCGGCTGGCAAGCCTTGGCGGGGTTGATGGTGAGCGCTTCGCGGGCGAAGTTCAGCTCCTGGTATTCCTTGGTGGTGGTCCATTCGAAGGTCTGTTCGATCACCTCATCGGACACACGCTCTTCGTACAGCGCCTGCTTGTTCTTCAGGTTGGCCTTGTAGTCTTCCTCGCGGAACAGCGGGTAGCACGGCTTGATGTCATCAACGACTTGCATTTCCATCTCCTTGACCCGGCCACCCATCCGTGGACACGGGCATCAGGTTAAATTCGGATTCGACCGCCCCGGCCCGAAGCCGGGGCTGAACAGCGTGAGCGATCAGGCTGCCGCCTTCACGTCTTCGGCTTCAGCACTCTTCTTCCACGGCGGGGTCTGCTTGCCCCAGCACGGGTTGTTGAGCGTCATGTCCATGTCACGGGCGAAGATCGCGAAACCGTCGTAGCCGTGGTAGGGGCCGGAGTAGTCCCAGCTGTGCATCTGACGGAAGGGAATGCCCATCTTCTGGTAGATGTACTTTTCCTTGATGCCGGAACCGACCAGGTCGGGCTTGATGCGCTTGACGAACTCTTCCAGCTCGAAGCCAGTGACGTCGTCATACAGCAGGGTGGCGTCGCCCATTTCCTTGATCGTGCGGTCATAGTCGTCGTTGTGGGCAAACTCGTAGCCCGTGCCGACCACTTCCATGCCGAGATCCTCGTAGGCGCCGATGACGTGACGCGGACGCAGACCGCCGACGTAGAGCATGACCTTCTTGCCCTGCAGGCGCGGCTTGTACTTGTCGATGACGGCCTGCATCATCGGCTTGTACTTGGCGATCACTTTCTCGGCGTTTTCCTTGATGGTGTCGTCGAAGAACGCGGCGATGCGGCGGATGGACTCCTCGATCTTGGTCGGACCGAAGAAGTTGTACTCCATCCAGGGGATGCCGTACTTCTCTTCCATGTGCCGGCTGATGTAGTTCATCGAGCGGTAGCAGTGCAGCAGGTTCAGCTTCGCCTTCGGGGTGTTCTCCATCTCGGCGATGGTGCCGTCGCCCGACCACTGGGCAATCACGCGAAGACCCATCTCTTCGAGGAAGATCCGGGAAGCCCAGGCGTCGCCGCCGATGTTGTAGTCGCCGATGATGGTGACATCGTAGGGGGTGGACTCGAACTCCTTGCCGTCGCGGTTCGACAGCACCCAGTCACGGATCGCATCGTTGGCGATGTGGTGGCCAAGCGACTGCGACACGCCACGGAAGCCTTCGCAGCGCACCGGCACGACGACCTTGTTGAGTTCCTTGGACGCCTTCTTCGACACCGCTTCGATGTCGTCGCCGATCAGGCCGATCGGGCACTCGGACTGCACCGAAATCCCCTTGTGCAGCGGGAACAGTTGCTCGATCTCCTGCATGATCTTGGTGAGCTTCTTGTCGCCGCCAAAGACGATGTCCTTCTCCTGAAAGTCGGAGGTGAAGTTCATCTCGGCAAAGGTGTTCACACCAGTGGTGCCCACATAGTAGTTACGGCGACCGGCGCGCGAATACTGGCCGCAACCGACCGGACCGTGCGAGATGTGGATCATGTCCTTGATCGGACCCCACACCACACCCCGCGAACCTGCATAGGCACAGCCGCGGATGGTCATCACACCCGGCAGCGACTTGCGGTTGGAGGTGATGCATTTCTTCGATTGCTCGACGGACTGATCATTGACCGCAAGGTGCTTGGCGCGATCTTTCTTCGCTTTCGCGGGATAAACCTCAAGCACTTCCTGGATGAGGCCTTCGGTTTCTTCACGGGTGAGCGCTGTCATTGTGCTTCTCCTGTTCACGCGGCACCAATCCGTGCACGTCGTGGGTAGGTTTGCTCATGCCCCGGCAAGGCAGGCGCCGTGCGCACGCGCTGCCGGGAATCAAACGCGAGGGTGTTGTCCCCCGCAACGATCATCAGGCAGCGGCAGCGGCCTCAGCAGCCAGCTCGGCGGCGGTCTTGCCGACGATGGACTCGTCTTCCTGCTCCATGATGCCGAACTCCATCAGCAACTCTTCGAGGACTTCCATCTCGATCGGGGTCGGGATGACGAAGTTGGTGTTCTCGACGATCTTGCGTGCCAGTGCGCGGTACTCGTCGGCCTGCTTGGCCTTCGGGTCGTACTCGATCACGGTCATGCGGCGGATCTCGGCGTGCTGCACAACGTTGTCGCGCGGCACGAAGTGGATCATGGTGGTACCCAGCTTGGCGGCCAGAGCCATGATCAGCTCGTCTTCGCGGTCGGTGTTGCGGCTGTTGCAGATCAGGCCGGCCAGACGCACGCCACCGGAGTTGGCGTACTTCACGATACCCTTGGCGATGTTGTTGGCGGCATACATGGCCATCATTTCGCCGGAGCAGACGATGTAGATTTCCTGGGCCTTGTTTTCGCGAATGGGCATCGCGAAGCCACCGCACACCACGTCACCCAGAACGTCGTAGAACACAAAGTCGAGGTCTTCGTCGTAGGCGCCTTCCTCTTCCAGGAAGTTGATCGCGGTGATCACGCCACGGCCTGCACACCCGACGCCGGGCTCCGGACCACCGGACTCGACACACTTGACATCGCCGTAACCGACGGAGAGGACGTCCTCGAGCTCGAGATCCTCGACCGAACCGGCTTCGGCGGCCAGGTGCATGACGGTGGTCTGGGCCTTGGAGTGCAGGATCAGACGGGTGGAGTCGGCTTTCGGATCGCAGCCGACGATCATCACCTTCTTGCCGGATTCGGCAAGCGCCGCAACCAGATTCTGGGTGGTGGTAGACTTGCCGATGCCACCCTTGCCATAGATGGCGCATTGACGCAGTTTAGCCATGATGCATTTCTCCTTGTCGGAACGGTTGTGTCATGAATCGGATGTGATGCGCTGGACCACGATCCTTCTTTCGCAAACAGCGTGCCAACCACTCAGAAATACACCATCACATTGATTTAAAACAACTTTAAAACTGAAAACCGATTTGCACCATCCCTCACAATGCGACAAAAGCCCTACAATTTGTAGGGGCGACAACATTCGCGCCATGCCCACGGTTCCCGACGCCCTGATCCGCCTCACCGTGCCAGCCGAAGCCAGACTGACACTGAATCGCTGCAACCTGTCGACCGAGGCCCTGGCCAGCCTGGCCTTCCAGCTTCAGCCCGTGGCACTGGAACTGGACGGCGTTCGGCCGCTGCACCAACCCTTGTTCGTACATCTCGATGGGCTCGCGGCTCCGGACGAGCGCGCCGGCCTGTTCCAGGACTACATGCGCGCGCACTTCCTGCTCGACTCACCGCACGCTCAAGGATTGACGGAAAGGGCGCGACTCGACCGCAGCCGGCTCGACTACCTGCGGGTGTTGCGCGGTTGGCTGTTCGACCCCGACGGACGCGAGGCCGCAGTGCTGAAAGGCTGGGTGGAGTCCCGCTTCGGCCTGCTCACCGACTTCCACAGGCAGCCGATTGCCCACAGTCCGCAGGACAACCCGCAGCGCCAGCAATTCGAGCGCATCCGCGCGGCCGCCCTGTACGGCACCAGCGCACTGGAAGCCCAGCTCGATCTGCTGTATGCCTTTGCCCAGTACGAGCTGCAGCGAAGACATCCGCAGCACAGCCACATCCGGCTGTACCGGGGCATATCCGGCCGTCAGGCAGTCCAGATCATGACAACGCTGGACAACGGCGAGCCGATCCTGAGGCTGAACAACCTCAGTGCTTTTTCGTCTTCACGCGAGCGCGCCGACGAATTCGGCGACCGCATCCTCGACTGCACCATCCCGCACGCCAAGGTGCTGGTGTTCTCCAGCCTGCTGCCCGGTCGCCTGAAAGGGGAGGACGAATATCTGGTGATCGGGGGCGTGGTTCACGCCAACTGGGTCCGCACCCCCTGAGCACTACAGCGCCTCCACCGCAAACCCCACCACCCGCCGCTGCTCGCGGCTGAACTCCA
Organism: Rhodocyclaceae bacterium; assembly: GCA_041678045.1. Taxonomy (GTDB): domain Bacteria; phylum Pseudomonadota; class Gammaproteobacteria; order Burkholderiales; family Rhodocyclaceae; genus UBA2357. The sequence goes on along the minus strand of JBAYOV010000060.1, from coordinate 1,718 downwards.
CCCCGATCAGGTGGATGGGTTCGTTACGGTCGCGGTACTTGTCCGCATAGCCCCTCTGCTTGATCTGCGCCAGCGCCGCGCCTTCCGGCTCCAGTTCCACCACCTTGAATTCGAACAGATACACGTTGCCGTTGAAACGCACCGCCATGTCCAGCCGCCCGGCGTTGCTCGATTCCTCCGGCACGATGTCCAGTCCCAGCGATGCGAAGTAGGCGTAGAACACGCTGGCGTAATAGCCTTCGTATTGCGCAATCGGGTTGTTGCGGAACCAGTCGTGCGGAATGCTGGCAAAAAAGGCGGTGAAGAGGCTTTCCATCCCAGCGAAGTCGTTGGCCAGCAGCAGTTCATACAAGCGCCCGGAGCGATCCAGCACAGGCCCCGGTTCCGGTGACAGCCGGCGCAGCAGCGCCTCGTTGAGGCTGGCACGCACTTCCAGATTGGGGTAACGCAGCCGGTAACGCGGCATCACGCCGATGCGCTGCACCGCGCCGATGGTGAGGTAACCGGTCTGGAACAGCAGTGCCTCGGTGGAAATGTCCCCCACCTCGAAGGCCGACAACAAGGCGTCACTCGCCTGCAGGCGCTCCAGATCGGGCAAAAAGGTCTTCCGTTCGGTGAGCACGTCGATCAGAAAGGTCGGCGTGCCCGTCTCGAACCAATAGGGGCGGAACTCGCGCTTGGAAAACAGCAGCAACAGGTCGAACGGGTTATACACCGCCTCGCCCGTCCAGTTGTAGCCGTTGTACCACTCGCGGATCAGCTCACGGTCCAGACCGGGCAGTTCGGGCGCGAACACGGTGTCGACGTCCGCATCGGTGTAGCCGCAGATCGCCGAATACGCCGCCTCCACCGTGATGTCGTTGAGGTTGTTCAGCCCCGAGAACAGGCTCACCTTGCTGAATTTCGACACCCCGGTGAGCATCGCGAACTTGATGTGCGCGTCCTGGCCCTTGATGACCGAATACAGGTCGCGCAAGCCGTCGCGCATCTGCCGGGCCAGCTCCGGACGGGTCAGGTTGTCGAGGATGGGTTTGTCGTACTCGTCGACCAGCACCACCACACGCTGGCCAAACGTGCGCTCGGCAGCCCGGACCAGGGCGCCGAAGCGGCCGGGTACACTGGCCTCTTCCCCTCCGACTCCGAGCGTCGCCTCATTCTCGCGAAGGATCTCGTCAATGCGCCGGTCAAGGTCTGCCCGACTTTCCATCACCCCTTCGGCAAAGCTGATGCGGATCACTGGATAGCGTACCGACCAGTCCCACTTGTCGTGGCAGTACAGCCCGCGAAACAGCGCCTCGTTGCCCGCGAACAACTCCGCCAGCGTGTCGACCAGCAGGCTCTTGCCGAAGCGGCGCGGACGCGACAGGAAGTAATACTTGCCCTCGCCGATCAGGCGCAGCGCATGGGGGGTTTTGTCGACATAGTAAAAGTCCTCCTCGCGTATCTCGCGAAAGGTCTGGATGCCGATGGGCAGTTTCTTGCGGGGTAGCGTATTCATGCCTGGGTCTCCACTGCAAAGCCCACCACCTTTCTCTGCTCGCGGCTGAATTCCACCCCGATCAGGTGGACCGGCTCGTTGCGGTCGCGGTACTTGTCCGCATAACCCCGCGCCTTGATCTGGGCCAGCGCCGCGCCTTCCGGTTCGAGTTCCACCACCTTGAACTCGAACAGATACACGTTGCCGTTGAAACGCACCGCCATGTCCAGCCGGCCCGCGT
>JBAYOV010000059.1:0-21603 GCA_041678045.1 Rhodocyclaceae bacterium | reverse complement strand
CGAGCGGGCGGGCAAGCTGCTCGACGAGATGGTGCCGGTGATCCGCAAGACCTCGGACCTGGTGCAGGAGATCGCCTCTGCGAGTCAGGAGCAGAGCAGCGGGGTGGGCCAGATCAACAACGCAATGGGCCAACTGAACAAGGCGACGCAGCAAAACGCCTCGGCCTCGGAAGAGCTGGCCGCAACGGCCGAAGAGCTGGGCGGACAGGCCGGGCAGTTGCTCGAACTGATGGAGTTTTTCCGTCTCGAGGGGGCGCGATGAGCACTGGCTGCAACCGGCTGCAGGCCACACAGGCCGGCGGAGCGACAGCATGAGCGTGGATTGGGATGCGCTCTCGCCCCAGGAAATCGAGCGTATGTCGAGCAACATTTCGCCGGGAGGTTGGCTGGTGGACCGGGACAAGCCCATGTCTACCCTGCTCGGCTCCTGCGTGGCGGTGTGCATGTTCGACCCCCAGGCCGGGCTGGGCGGCATGAACCACTTCATGCTGCCTAACATGCGCCGGGGCAGCGGGGCGGATGTGGACAGCGTGCTGTCGGGTGACTACGCGATGGAAGTGCTGCTCAACGGTCTGATCGGCCGGGGGGCGGTGCGCGGCCGGATTCGTGCCAAGGCGTTTGGCGCTGGCACCATCATCAGCAGTCTGGCGGCCACCGGCATCGGAGCCCGCAACGCCGAGTTTGCCCAGGAATGGCTGTCGCGCGAGGGCATTCCGCTGATGGCCTCGGACTTTCTTGGCCCCTGGTCGCGCAAGGTGCTGTTCGTGCCGGCCACCGGGGTCGTGTGGTGCCGGCGCATGCCGACCACCCTGGCCACCGCGCAGGAGATTGCCCGCGAGGAGGCGCTGTACGCCGAATCCCTGCAGCGCAAGCCGCCGGCCAACAATGTGGAGCTGTTCTGAATGGTCGAGGATGTGCAGCAAGCATTGCAGCCACCGCTGGAAATCGAGCCGATCAGCGATCGCGAGTTCGCGCTGTTCCAGCGGCTCATCTACCGGCTGGCCGGCATCAGCATGGCAGACTCCAAGAAGGTGCTGATGGTCGGGCGTCTGTCGCGCCGCCTGCGGCATTACCAACTGAGCACCTTTGGCGATTACTATCGCCTGCTCGCCAGTGGCGAGCATCCGGACGAGGTGCAGTTGATGGTGGACCTGCTCACCACCAACGAAACCTATTTCTTCCGGGAGCCCCAGCACTTCGAGTTTCTGCGGCAACTTGCGGAGCAGGCACGCGGGCGCATGTTCCGGGTGTGGAGCGGCGCCTGCTCGTCGGGGGAGGAGCCCTACACCATGGCCATGGTGCTGGCCGAGACGCTCGGGCTGAACGCCGCCTGGGAGGTGGTGGCCACCGATATCAGCCTGACCGTGCTTGCGAAAGCGGAGCGGGGCCAGTATCCGATGGAGCGCGCCGAAGGCGTCCCGCTGCCGCTGCTGAAGAAATACTGCCTGAAGGGGGTGCGCGAGCAGGCCGGCACCCTGCTGATCGACCGGCCGCTGCGCGAGCGCGTGCGTTTCAGGCAGTTCAACCTGATCGCTCCGGACAGCACTGGCGACATGGGGCTGTTCGACGTCATTTTCCTGCGTAACGTGATGATCTACTTCGACAACGAGACGAAGGCCAGAGTGGTGGCCAACATGCTGCCATTCCTGCGCCACGAGGGCTATTTCGTGATCGGTCATTCGGAAACGCTGAACCGCATCACCGATGAAGTGGTGGCGCTGAGGCCGACCATTTACCGGCGTCCGGGGGTCGCATGAGCGAGCGCATCAAGGTATTGATCGTCGATGATTCGGCGGTGGTGCGTCAGGTGGTGCGCCAGACGCTGGAGCGCGACCCGGGCATCGAGGTGATCGGCGCGGTGTCCGATCCGCTGTTTGCCATGAGCCGGATGCAGGCGCAATGGCCGGATGTGGTGGTGCTGGACATCGAGATGCCGCGCATGGACGGCCTCACCTTCCTGCGCAAGCTGATGGCCGAGCGTCCCACGCCGGTGGTGATCTGCTCCTCTCTGGCCGAAAAGGGCGGCGAGGCGGCCATGAATGCCCTGTCTGCCGGCGCGGTTTCGATCATCACCAAACCCAAGATGGGCCTCAAGCAGTTTCTCGAGGACAGCGCCAACGATGTGGTGCAGGCCGTCAGGGCGGCGGCGCGGGCCCGGCTGCGACAGACTGTACGGCATGCGGCTCCCGGTGTGAAACCGAAACTGAGTGCCGATGCGATCCTGAAGGCGGCGCCCGAAGGGGGGCTGGGCAGTGGCGCCGGCATGGTGCGCACCACCGACCGGGTGGTGGCCATCGGCACCTCGACCGGCGGCACCCAGGCCCTGGAGGCGGTGCTCACGGCCCTGCCACGCACCGCTCCCGGCATTGTCATCGTGCAGCACATGCCGGAGCGCTTCACCGCAATGTTTGCCGCGCGCCTCAATGGACTGTGCGAGATGGAGGTGCGCGAGGCTGCGCATGGCGACCGCGTGCGCCCCGGACTGGCGCTCATCGCCCCGGGGGGGCGCCACATGATGCTGGGGCGCAGCGGCGCCCAGTATGTGGTGGAGGTGGTCGATGGTCCGCTGGTAAACCGCCATCGCCCGTCGGTGGATGTGCTGTTTCGCTCATGCGCGAAGTTTGCCGGGCGCAATGCACTGGGCGTGATCATGACCGGCATGGGCGACGATGGCGCACGCGGCCTGAAGGAAATGCACGACGCAGGCGCGCGCACCCTGGCCGAAGACGAATCCACCTGCGTGGTGTTCGGCATGCCCAAGGAGGCGATTCGCCTGGGCGGGGTCGATCAGGTGTTGCCGCTGGACGACATTCCTCAGGCCATTCTGCGTCTGGCCTGAGGGCAGGTCAGGCGCGCAGGATGCCGGCCTGTCTGGCGGCGTTCAGCCACGCGGGAAACTCGTCAAGCAGCCGGTCGTACAGCGCCTGGTCCTGAATGTTCCTGAAGTCATCGATCGCAAAGAAGTTTGCATTGTCCACCGTGCGGCCCGGCAGGGTGTCCAGTGCTTCCAGAATGCCGTACCGCTGCCCACCCAGTCCCACGTATTGCCAGAAAATCGGATAGTCGGAGGCTTCTTTCAGCAGGGCCTTGATTTCATCATTCTTGTATATGCCGCCATCGGTAATGAAGACCACATAGGCCGGAAGGTCGCTGTCCTTGTAGGTCTGGATGATGTCACGCATCACGGGCGGCTCGTTGTTGCCACACCCCAGCCCCTGCACGATGCTCAGGCTGATGCCACTGAAAAATCCCCGTTTCTCCTTTTTGGTCAGCCTTTCGACGTAACCGTCGAGGTTTGCAAGCGAGACATCGTCATATTTTGCGCATTTGTCGGCAAAGGCCCACAGTTCCATGGATTCATCGTCATCGAACTGGACTGCGAGCGGCGCAATCCGGTCCAGTACCGCCTGTACGTTGCCTGAGCGGAACTGTCCCATCATCGAACCCGAGGCGTCGAGTACAAACGCAACGCGGGCACGGGTCTGGGTGAGTTGCTTCTTTTCCAGGGAGAGCCGGATCGGTTTGGCCAGGCTGATGAGGCGGGGCGCTTGCGCGGCGAGGCGCTTTTCCAGATCGACGGTGCGTGCCGGGGACGTGGGGGCACTGGAAGGGCTGGCGGAAGCCTTGGGCGGCGGAGGTGGAGGCGCCTGTGGGGTTGGCTGGTCGGCAACGTCCACGCCGAAATGGGTCGCAAGGGGGGCCAGGCCTCCATTGAAACCCTGGCCCAGTGCGCGGAATTTCCAGTTGCCCTGATGACGGTACAGGTGCCCCAGGATCAATGCCTTTTCCGTCATGTCGCGGGTCAGGGGGAAGAATTCGGCCTGACCCTCCACGCCGAGCTTCAGATGCTCGGCAGCGCTGAAATCATGGGCGGAATGGATCACCACGGTAAAGGCGATCTTGCCGACGTCGGCAGGCAGCTGATCGAGTCGCAGGCGGAAAGCCTGTCGGCATCCCCCGTCGCTGCTGCGCTGTTGGTCCTGCAGGCAGAGGCTGCTGTCAGGCGTGGCCGGCTGGTTGTAGAAGATGAAATCCGCATCGGAGCGGACCCGTTCATCCGTGCCCAGCAAGAAGGCGGATACATCGATCTGATCGGCCGGCACGGAGGGCGCCCGCCATTCCACGGTAACGAGCAGCTCATTGCCTGTGAGGGTAATGTTTGCGCCGGCCTGTAGTGTGATCACAGTTTCGGTCCCTTGCGTGCAGGTTGTAGTTGAGGTGTCGCCGGCCGGCCATCGCGAAACGGGTCGCCATGGCCGGGCCGGTTTCGGGGTGCGGTGGCTTACAAACCGAAGTCTTTCGGGTTGAGATCGAGTTCGGAGCACATGCGGCTTACCACGGCGCGTTCTCCTTCATCGAAGTCGCCGTCGGAAGAGCCGATTGCGCAGCAGACGCGGATGACCAACTGAGCTTCCGGCTTGCCCTTGAACTTGGTGACGGCGCTCATGACTTCGCCGGTCGCGATGGTTGCATCGAACTCGAACTTCTCCACGTATTTCTGGAAAGTCTTGATGACATCGTTCTGGTCAAAGAATTTCAGCTGGTCGGAGGAGCGCAGGTAGCCCATGAGTTTCTGCTTCTCGTCGGACGAAACGTGCCCGTCTGCGTAGGCGACCATGGCGCTGGAGGCGACAATGGCTTCCAGCAAGTCCTTGGACTTGAACTTCGTGATTTCGGCGTTGAGGGCATCGCGCGCTTCGGTCACGTTCCGCTTGAGCCAGTTGGTAAACGACATGTGTTTCTCCCTTTGTGATGATGGTCATGCGGTGACTGCAGCAGGGGGCATGATGCACCCCCTGTCCCGACAGTCGTGGCTATCTGGAATTCCCCGAAAGGGTCTATCGTGCGGGCGCCAGGTTTGCCTCGGGATCCTTGCCCCGGGCATTTCTGATGGCCTTGCGCAGCAGATCGACAGGAATGATCACAGCGGCGAAGAGCGTCACATAGAACCACTCTTCAAGGGTCAGGCCCACCGTGCGCAGGACTTCTCCGCCCAGATAGGTGAAGATCACCTGTACCGCGAAGATCAGCCCGATAATGGGCAGGAAGCCCTTGTTGTCGATCACGTTTTCCCACAGGTTCAGGCCGGACGTGCGCGCATTGAACTTGTTGAAGTTATTCACGAACACGAAGAAGGCAAAGAAACCGGTGAGGAACGTGGCCTGATCCCTGAACAGGCTGCGTACGGGCTCCCAGGTGAGGAAGGTGATGCTCAGGAGGGCAATGGCCACACCGTTCCACAGGATGGAAGACCACATGTCGCTGCTGATGAGCGCCGCTTCGCGCTCCACGGGCTTTTCCCGCATGTAGCGTTCGAGCGCGGCTTCACCCGAGAAGGCCAGGGCGGCGAGCGTATCCATGATCAGGTTGATCCACAGCAGCTGGATCATGGTCAGCGGCAGGTCGAACCCGAAAATGGGGCCGAGGAAGGCCACCAGAATGGCTGAGATATTGACCGTGAGCTGGAAGACCAGGAACTTGCGGATCGACTTGAACAGGGTTCGGCCATACAGCGCAGCCCGGGTGATCGAGGCAAAGTTGTCATCGAGCACGATGATGTCGCCGGCCTCCTTGGCCACTTCTGTGCCACTGCCCATGGCAAAGCCGACGTCGGCGCGTTTCAGGGCTGCGGCATCATTGACCCCGTCGCCGGTCATTCCGCACACCATGCCCATGTCCTGGGCAACCTTCACCAGGCGGCTCTTCTGGTGAGGATAGGCGCGGGCCACCACGCGCAGGCGCGGCATGACCGTGCGCAGAGCCTCGTCGCTCATCTCTTCCAGCTCGCTGGAGGTGAGGATCACCGGGTCGGCAATGTCGAGCAGCCCCACATCGCGGGCAATGGCCTCGGCGGTCTCCTTGCGGTCGCCGGTGACCATGACCACTTGAATGCCGGCCTGCTGGGCGGTGAGCACGGCCTGCTTCGATTCGGCGCGCAGTTCGTCACGCAAACCCAGCACGGCCACCAGGGTCAGCTCGCCGGGCATGTCGTTGGCGCCCGCGATGGGCTGTTCGGAGGTGGCCAGGGCCAGCAGGCGCATGGAGCGACTGGCCAGTGCGCTCATTTCCGCATCCAGCGGCTCCAGCGAGGCGATGGGCTGACGGGCGCCCGTCTCGTCGTAATAGTGGGTGCAGCGCGCCAGCACCAGTTCCGGCGCGCCCTTGACGAGGGTGATGGCAGACTCGCCGTTCAGCTGGGCTGCCGAGAACTTGCGCTCGGAGTTGAACGGGATGGCTTCCACCAGATGGTGAGTGGCCGGTGCCCGCAGGGCGTCTTCTGCGAATTGCAGCAGGGCCAGTTCGGTGCGGTCGGCGCCGACAATGTTGAGCTTGCCGTCAGGCTGCACATCGACGACCGCAGAGGTGTTTTCGGCGATGGACAGGCCTACCAGCTTCTGCAGCGTGGCCGGCAGTTGATGGTAAGCGGCATGCTGGCGGCCATCCCCGGCAAGCACGGTGGAGACCTGCAGCTTGCCTACGGTGAGGGTGCCCGTTTTGTCGGAAAACAGGATGTTCATCGAACCCGCTGATTCGATGCCAAGCAGCTTGCGCACCAGCACCTTGCTGGCGAGCAGTTTCTTCATGTTGAGGGAGAGCACGATGGCAATCATCATCGGCAGGCCTTCCGGTACGGCCACCACCACGATGACCACGGCAAGAATCACCGCTGTCACCAGGTCGCTGAGCAGCATCGGGAAGTTGGCCGTGTCGAGCAGATACGGCAGCACCGTGCCAAGGGTCAGCTCACGTTGCATGAAAAGCTTCTGGGTCATGAACGCAAGGGCAATGAAAACGGCTGCAATGGTGCCGAACTTGCCAATGGCGTCGGCCAGGGCGGCCAGTTTCACCTTCAGCGGAGAGTCACGGTCTTCCGATTGCATTTCGCCGATCAGACGACCGTAGAAGGAGCGGTCACCCACGGCCGTGATTCTGATCACCGCCTCGCCATCGACCACCACGGAGCCACGGAAAACATGATGGGGGCTGTGCAGGTCGTCCGCTGCGTCGCTGTTGCCGACCGTCTTGCGCATGGCCTCCGATTCGCCGGTCAGGGAGGACTGGTCCGCATCAAGGTGGCCTTGCAGCACGATGCCGTCTGCCGGCACCTTGTCGCCAGGCTGAAGCAGAACGACGTCGCCCACCACCAGTTCGTCGATGCCGATGACGGCGGTGCCCTCATTGCGAAAGGTCTTGACCTTGATCTGAGAGGCCTCTTCGAGCAGCTTCTGGAAGGCGTTTTCGTTCTTGTATTCGGAGAAGGTGGCCACGCCGGTGGCAATCAGCACGGCCGCAGCAATCCCGACCCCCTCGTACCATTCGGCGTAGCCGAAGAAGGCCATCACCGTGATGATCACCAGTGCGACCATCAGGATCACGATGGTCGGGTCCTTGAAGTTCTCGACCAGTTTGTCGAAGAAGGTTTCCTGCGCCTGCGGGGTGATGGCGTTGCTTCCGTGGCGCGCGCGCGATTCGCTTACCTGCTGATCGGTCAAACCCTTGTGGGAATGTTCCATGTGCAATGTTCCTTGTTATTGCGATGTGTACTGTTTGTAGTGCCTGTACCGGTTCATCTCAATGCGCCCGCCGTGCCGCGTCATTGACAGACCATCTGGATGACCGCGAGCCGACCGCCTGTCTCGCGGGAAAACAATATCTGATGGCCGTCTTCAAGCTTCACTTCCTTGCCAATCGGAATGTCTTGCTGACCGGTCACGTCACGCATCGAGGTGAGGGCTTCATTGACAAAATACCAGTCGTTGTTGTGGAGCACGAAATACCCGACGCGTCTGGCCTGCTCAGCGCTCAGGCGCTCGTTCGGAAACACCAGGCGACTGGCATGCCAGCGAAATACGGACTGGCCGGAGTAGACCATCAGTCTGTGGTTATCCGTGCGGAAGCTGCCTTCCTTGTGCGATGAATAAAGGTTGAGCACCGGGAGTTTGCCGCGAAATGGGGTGCCGCAGTAAGGGCAGCAGGGTTTTGTGGTGTTGTCGAACACGAACCATTTCTGGGTGCATTGCGGGTTCTGGCAGGGTTGCAGCAAATCTGCGGTCTTGACCAGCGCCGTCTCCCATTCGTCGGCCGTCGGGCGGGCATTGGGAATGTGCAATCCGTCCATGAAGGCACGTTGTATCAGCTCGGAGAGATAGGGGCCGGTGAGGGTGTACGGCAGGCTCTCCGTGTCTTTCCAGGGCAGCTCCGATTGCGGGACGTTGGCCAGTTTCACCCGGTTGCTCGTATCGGTGGGGTGTTCTATGAAGAGTGCTTTTTCGCCCATGGCCAACTCTTCGTCACGCTGGGTGTCGTTCAGGTCATGCACCTTGTCGCCCCGCAAAGGATGGCGGAACAGCAGGTTCATGTAGATCAGCACGGCCAGGGCGTGTTGATCGGTCAGGCGTGAGGGCAGGCGACGATTGGGGTCATGACGATCCAGCCGGGAGGTCGCCACGACTTCGGGGGCAAAGAAGTCGGGGGTGCCGGCCACCTCGGGAGGGAACTTGTTGGGCACCACCAAGCCGTCGAGATCAATCAGGCAGGCGCGACCGGAAGACGGATCAACCAGCACGTTCTTGTAGCTCAGGTCGGAGTGTGCCAGCCCCGCAGAGTGTAGCCGCCTGACCGCACGCGCCATCATGATGCAGGTCTTGAGCTGGGTGAGGCCATCGCCCAGTTCGCGCGTGTCAAGAAAGCGCGAGCGGTTCTTGGCCGACGCAAACCACTTTCCTTCCTTTTCCCGGTTGCGGATGCCCAGCATTTGGTCATCGTTGCGCGAGCCGTACTTGAAAAAGAAGTGGTCGGCGAAGAAGGGCACGACAACGCCCACCCGGCCTTCGTGCTCCACGGTGGCGGTGGGCCAGCACAGCAGGTTCCTGAGGTAGTCCCCACCCTCCTGGTTGAAGATGCGCTCCCGGTAAGTGCCGGTAATGAGGGCCAGGCGCTCGCGGGCGACGTGGTCGAGCTTGTCACGATAGAACGCCACGACATAGCGCTTGTCAGGGGCGAAGAATACATCCTTCAGCCCTCCGGAGGCCTTGCGCTCGTTGACGAACTGGACTGTGGAGCCATCGCTGGCGGTCAGTGTGATGATCGTGCTCATGAGAGGGGCTCAGTAAATGATGGCCATCGTACGATCGTCATATTCGCCCGGTGCCCAGAAGTCCAGCCATTCGAGCAGATGGGCGTGGCTTTGCCGATGATCGTTCGAGCGGTCGAGCACGGGGGACAGTTCATCCCACAGTCGGTCCCATTCCTCGACCTGCGACATGGCGGCCTCGCTGCGGAATTTCGGATCGGACACCCCGTCGGTCATCAGCAGGAAGGCCGTCATGTCATCGACGAGTTCAAAGCGCAGTCGTCGCAGCAAGGCTTCCTGGGTGACCTGGCTGGCGTCGAGGAAGTGCGTCTGTCCCGAGAACTCGCCGGAGTCCGGCGTGCCGAGCAGCAGTACGGACTGGTTGCGCCGATACACTGCGATTGCGCCGTCCCCCACCCAATAGGCGGCGCAGAACCACTGTGTGCCGACCTTGCGGGCGAGCCCGATGAGCAGGGTGGTGGACAGCTCCTTGAGCGATGCAATGACGTCCGCGTGCGCCCTTGTTGCCTCGGTCAGCGTGCGCATGGCATGGTGCGCCGCGTAGCCGAGGGTGGTGAAGAGTTCGTTGCGGACCTTTTGCTGCGTGAGCGTCAATTCACTGTCGGGCGTGCCGGGGGCCTGCGTGCCCGCGAGTGCCTCAATGGCATTGGCCAGCGCGGCGCCGCGCTGGTCGGCAAAGATTTCCTGCATGAAGCTGCTCACCGCATGGGTGGCGATGTGCGAGCCATGCCGGGAAAAACGGGCACTGCCAGCGCCGTCTGCCAGGACGGCAAGGTGCCAGCCATGGGCGTCGTCGCACACAATGGCGAAATCGTCGTCGCAGCAGGTGCCCTTGTGCGCATGAGAACGTCCTCGCCTGCGTGCGGCAATGATCGAAGCCTGTTTGCCCGAATGGAGCGCGGCCGTCGAGTCTTCCTTCCAGAAGGGGGTTGCAGGGTCGGATGGAATGTTTTTCCAGAGGGTCTTCGGGTCGGCATTGATGACGAACGGAAGGCTGGCGGTGTATGAGACCGTGTCCGGGTCATGGGGCAGGGCATAGCGCAACGGGAGCTGGAATTCGCCAGCAATGGCGGGCGTGCCGCTGATGCGCAGGTTTTCGAGGTCAAGCGTGAGTCCGGCGTCCTCCGGCAGGAGGATATCCAGGAGTCGCAGCCCCGGCACGTTGGGTTCGCTGACGATCGTCCCTTCATAAGGTTCGCCCTGGCGCGCGTTGCGCACCATGAAGCGGAGCCCCTGAGGGGGCGAAGGCGTTGAGGGCGCGGGGGGGCGAGAGGGCACGGTGTCGTTGCTCTGATGGTGGGGGGCGGGGCTGCGCTCTGGCGGCGATGGAGGTTTCATCGCACTGGCAACACTGGATGGTGGCTCGATAGGCTGGGCTGCAGGAGGCCCGGTCATGTCCGGAGGGGCGCCGAAATCCGGCCATGCCATTTTTTCATAGGGTGCAGGGAGCGCAGGAAGCTCGGGCCGAGGGGGCGGTGTGCCAGCGATGAAGGTTGCCCAGGCTTCGGTCAGCTGGCGTTCGAACGCCAGCACCATGGCCTGCAGTGCGGCCGAGTCGGCGAACGCCTTGAAACGCGGGTCGTCGGTGTGCAGCACTGATTTGAGGTACGCCTTCTGTTCGACATTCATCGCTTAACCCCGTGCCCGGGTGACGTCGAAGCCCTCCCCGTCACTGTCCGACAGGGTGACCGTGCTGTTGCAGCCGGGGCAGGTGGCGTCGCCTGGCCCGTTGACACAGAAAATCTGCCCGCAACTGCACAGTGCCAGTCCGAAGCGGTTGGCGCAGTGCGGGCAGGCTGGCGCGCCGACCAGTGCGTCGGTGTTGACCGTTCGCAGCATGGCGCGGGCATCGGACAGTTCGTAGTAATCCTTCTCTGCGGCATGCACGCCGACCAGGATGTAGCGGTCGGCAGACACTGTCCAGTCGCTGGCCGTGAACTGTTGGGCCATCCGCTCGAATTTCATCAGATAGGGCAGTCGGGTTGTCTGGCACTTGCCGGCGAGGATCACGAAATCTTCGTCGATGGTGGTGGCGTGCGCGATGTCGTCAATCTTTGCCATGATCGCAGGGTCAACCTTGGCCAGGCTGATCCTGCTTTCCTGGTTCATGCTCACACTGCGGCTCTGGCTGGCGACGGACTGGCTGATCCAGTCGATGAAGCGCCGGAAGTCTTCTTCCGTACTGGCATCGAGGCTCAGGACGTTGTCGGTGAGCCTTTGCAGGGCTGACAGGGAGGCATGCTGACCAATGCCGATGGCCACCAGGCTGCTGCGGTGTTCGAAGTCCCGTTTCCAGCGTTTGATGGCAGGGGCGATGTCGTCGGTTGGCTTGCCGTCCGTGAGCAGGTAGGCGACCGGGCGCCAGTCGCCTTTCCTGTCTGCCGTCGAGCGTTGCACGGAGCGCTCCATTTCGTCCATGAGATGTTCCATCGCGCCCCCCAGCGAGGTGCCGGAGCCCAAAGGCAGGCGCGGGGGGTAGAACTGGTGAAGTTCGACCAGTGGGGTCAGTGTCCTGCTCTTGCCGGCAAAGGCAATCACGGATATGAAAACGGTTTCGAGCGCGTAAGGGTCGGTGCGCAGTGAGCGCACAAGGCGTTCAAGCCCCTCCTGCATCTGGCGCAGATTTTCTCCGACCATGGATTCGGAGACATCGACCAGCAGAAAGATCGGGAGTCGTCGCATCAAGGGGCTCCGGGTCAGATCACCACATTCACTTCGGGCGGCGTGGGGGGCAGGCTGATGGCCTGGGTGGTGCCCACGCTCATGCTGCCACTGCTGACGGTGGCCGACACCCACTGGAAAAAGGCCGTGAAGGCCGCGCTGTCCATCGTGTCCAGGCTCACGACATGGTCAGTGAGGCGGTGAAGGCTCGCCGGGTCGGCCTTGGGGCCGGCCGCGCAGGCAATGATCGAACCGAACCTGAACCCCTTGATGGCCGGTATGGCCTGGTTGAACACATAGGTGTCGGTCGGCTTTCCGTCCGTCATGATGAAGAGCAAGGGGGCCCAGTCGCCTTTTTGCTCAAGGCTGGATTGCCGCACTTCGCGCTGTACGCGTTGCAGGATGTGCTCAAGGGCTTCGCCAAGAAGGGTTGCGCCAGATTTTGGGCAGACGATTTCCGGCACCATGGCGTCTTCAAGCGGTGTGAGCGGCAGCACATCCTTCACCTCTGAGTCAAAGGTGGTGATGGACAGATGGACCGTTTCGATTGCGTACGGATTTTGACGCAGGGAGGTCTGCATGGCACGCAGCCCTACGTTGACCGATTCAATCGGCTCTCCTCGCATGCTGCCCGAGGTGTCGATCAGCAAATATACGGGTAGGCGTCGGGATGCGCTCATCGGTGGCTCGTCATGATCACAGGGCAGGGTTGATTTCGGGGGGCAGGGGCGGCAGTTCGGACAGGCCGTCCACTTCCCGGGTTGTCCGTTCGATTTTCTGACTCGATACGGACACGGATGCGCTGACCCACTGGAAAAATGCCTTCAGGGTGTTTGAATCGGCTGTGTCGAGCGAAATCACCGATTCGGTGATCTTGCGCAATTCGGCCGTGTTTGCCATTGGGCCGGCTGCGCACGCAACCAGTGTGCCTATCCTGGCCGTGCGCAGGGCTGCGATGCCACGTTCGAGGTCATCGGTGGCCTGGCCGTCGGTGAGCAGGAAGCACGCGGGTTTCCAGTCCCCCTTGCTGTCGGCGGTGGTTCTTTTCACGTCGCGCTCGATGCACTGTGCAAGCAGGCTCAGTGCCTCGCCCAGCGCGGTGGTGCCTCCGGCCTGCAAGTCTGGCGCCTGAAACTGGACAAGCTCGGTCAGTGGCACGATCTGGGCAGCCTTCTCGGCAAAAGTGATCACCGACATATGGACGGTTTCCAGTGCGTATGGATCGGTGCGCAAGGCAGAGACCATGGTCTGGAGCCCGACTTTCACTGCTTCGATAGGCTCTCCGAACATGCTCCCGGAGGTGTCAATGAGCAGATAGACCGGAAGACGGCGCATGGGAAAAACTCCTGGTGAGGGGGGCGAAGAGAGGCATGCTCAGTACAGGACCTGGAGCAGTGCCAGGCTTGCAATGGCGTAGATTGCGGCCAGCAGGTCGTCAAACATGACGCCAAAGCCATTTTTGAAGCGGCGGTCGAACCAGTGGATGGGGGGCGGTTTGACGATGTCGAAGAAACGGAACGCGACGAAGGCCGCCAGCCACCAGGCCCAGTGTGCGGGCACGGTCATCAGGACCATGCAGAAGGCAACGATTTCATCCCAGACAATCCCGCCATGATCCGGGACGTTCAGGGCCTTGCCTGTGACGTCGCAGATATGGCAGCCTGCCACAAACAATCCCGCGATCAGGGCGATTTGATACGGCAGGGGGAGCCTGTCGAGCAGCAGGAACAGCGGGAGACCGACAAGGGTGCCTACGGTGCCTGGCGCCCGCGGGCTCAGGCCTGTCCCAAATCCGAGCGCAATGAAGTGCCACGGACTGCTGAGCATGAACCCTTTCGGGATGGGCGAGTTTTTCATTTGACAAGTCCGGAGCCATGCAGGGCTTTGATCGGGCTACGATCATAAGGCATAACCCTTGACGCGGTAAAATGCTGCACCATGGTGGCCGGTTTTGGGTTGCATCGTCAATTCGCTCGGATTACATTCAATACCCTTGGGATGGCGGCAGGCAGTCCGCGTGCGGGGCGCATCGGGGCGGCTGCGACCAGACTGTGTGCGGTGTTGATGGATGAACTGACTTAAGCAAGGAGTACTGTAGATGGCCATCAGTTTGCAGAAGGGTGGAAACGTCAGCCTGTCCAAGGCCTCCCCCAATCTCAGGAAGGTTCTCATTGGCCTGGGCTGGGATGCGCGCTCGACTTCGGGGGATGACTTCGATCTCGATGCCAGCGTGTTCATGGTGGGCAGCAATGGCAAGGTGCGCTCCGACGCTGATTTCATTTTTTACAACCAGTTGCGCAGTACCTGTGGATCGGTGGAGCATACCGGCGATAACCGCACAGGCGCGGGCGACGGTGACGATGAGTCGATCAAGGTGGTGCTCGCACAGGTGCCTTCTGAGATCGAGCGGCTCGTCGTTGCGGTGACCATCCACGATGCCGATGCACGGAGGCAGAATTTCGGCATGGTGCGGGGTGCCTACATTCGGCTGGTGAATATTGAAGATGACACGGAAATCGTGCGCTTCGACCTGACCGAGGATGCATCGGTCGAAACCGCCATGATTTTTGGCGAGGTCTATCGTCATAATGGCGAGTGGAAGTTTCGGGCCGTCGGTCAGGGGTATTCTGGCGGCCTGCGTGCGCTGGCGGTGGCGCATGGCATCAGTGTCCAGTAAGCTGCCAGGTAATGTTCTTCGGTAACCCCTCCTCACACTCAACCTGAAAGGAAACGACACATGGCAATCAGTTTGCAAAAGGGTGGCAATATCAGTCTCTCCAAAGAAGCTCCGACGATGACGAAGATGATCGTCGGTCTCGGCTGGGATGCCCGGGCGACCGATGGCGCGGACTTCGATCTGGATGCGAGCGCGTTCATGCTCAACAGTGCAGGCAAGGTGCGATCGGATGCCGACTTCATTTTCTACAACCAGTCCAAGTCGGCCGACGGCAGCGTTCAGCACGCAGGAGACAATCGTACCGGTGAGGGCGAGGGCGACGATGAGTCGGTGGTTATCGAACTCGACAAGGTGCCGGCGGATGTGGAAAAGATTTCAGTGTGCGTGACCATCCACGAGGCGGAAGCACGTCGTCAGAACTTCGGCATGGTGTCGAGTGCGTATGTGCGCTGCGTCAATGCCGACAACAACACTGAAGTTGCCCGCTACGATCTGTCCGAGGATGCTTCGGTCGAAACCGCGATGATCTTCGGTGAAATCTATCGCCATAATGGCGAGTGGAAGTTCAAGGCGATTGGCCAAGGCTTCAATGGCGGGCTGGGACCGCTTGCCAAGAACTTTGGCGTCAACGTGTAAACCGCATTCAACGTCTGCGCACAGGTGGTTTGTGCTTGATGCCGGCCCGGCCGATGCGCCGGGCCGTTGCGCGCTGACACCTGTTTCCCTTCACGCTTCTTGCGAGACGCTGGCCGTCCCCCTCGTATGCCTACCTTTACCATTACCGGCGAGATCGATCCCTTTTTGCATGTATCCCTGAAGAAGGGAGAAAGCATTTTCTGTGAGTCCGATGCCATGGTGATGATGGAGGCGGCGCTGGACCTGACGGGCGTCATGCAGGGAGGGCTGGTCAGGGCTGCAATGCGGCAGCTGACCAATGGGGAGTCGTTCTTTCAGCAGCGCATCGAAGCCAAGCGTGGTGACGGGGACTGCTTGCTGGCACCGAACCTGCCCGGAGGCATGCAGGTGCTGGATGTGGGGCGCCGGCAATACTTGCTCAACGATGGTGCCTATGTGGCGGCCAGCGATGGTGTGCAGGTGGATGCGCGCATGCAAAGCCTCGGCAATGCCATTTTTGGCAATACTGGCGGGTTTTTCATCGGGCAGACCAGTGGCGAGGGGCAATTGGCGGTATGCGGGTTCGGCGCCCTGTTCATCATCGATGTCGCGCCTGGCAAGGATGTGGTGATCGACAATGGCCATGTTGTGGCCTGGGACAGTCAGCTCAAATATGAAATATCGACGTCCACCTCGGCCAGTCAGGGGATGCTCAGAAGCCTGGTCAACAGCGTCGCCAGTGGCGAGGGGGTGGTGCTGCGCTTTTCCGGGAGCGGTCAGGTGATTGTCTGTTCCCGCAACCGGCAAGGGTTTCTTGCGTGGCTGGCCGACAAGATCAGTGCGCGCCGCTGATGCTCATCGATCGCCGGCAGACCTCGGTCAATGCAATCTTCGACCTGTGATACTTACCGGATGACGGGTCTTTCGGAAAACAGCTTTTCAGGAGTGTGATAAACATGGCTATCAGTCTGCAAAAGGGACAAAAAATCTCGCTCAGCAAGGAGGCGGGGGGCTCGCTGACCAAGGTCATCATGGGGCTGGGCTGGGATGCGGTAAAAAAGAAGGGGCTCTTTGGTTTCGGTGGCGGGAGTACGGATATTGATCTCGATGCCTCCTGCCTGATGTTCGATGAGCAAGGACAACTGACGGATACCGTGTGGTTCCGCCAGCTCAGAAGCAAGGATGGCAGCATTGTGCACACGGGCGACAACCGGACCGGTGACGGCGACGGCGACGATGAGCAGATCGTTGTGGATCTTGCTGCCGTGCCGGCCAATGTGAAATCGTTGATGTTTACCGTGAACTCGTTTACCGGGCAAACCTTCGAGCAGGTCGCCAATGCGTATTGCCGTATCGTGGACCAGGCCAAGGGTAACGAGATTGCCCGCTATGATCTGTCCGTGCAGGGTGGGCATACCGCGCAAATCATGGCCAAAGTCTACCGCCACAACGGTGAGTGGAAGATGCATGCGATTGGCGAGAACGGCAGAGGACGCACCTTTGCCGATCTGATGCCGCAGATCACCCCCCATTTGTGAGTGCAAGATGGTCCGGGTCTGGTACAACAAGACTTTTTCTTCCGTTCATTCCGCACTGACGCTCATTCGCAAGGGAGATATCAAGGGCGAGTATCAGGTGTGCTGCTCCCATCCGCAACCAAAGGCACTGGGGTTGTTGGTCGCCGATGAGGCGGCTGCCGAGCCGGCTGGCGTGAAGGGGCAAGAGTATGTCGATTGGTGTCTTGCATTTTGCAAGGCGCAGCGTATCGGCATCTTTGTGCCGGGCAAGGAGGCGACCCTGATGGCGCGCCACCAGGACCTGTTTCTTGAACAGGGGGTCAGGCTGATGAGTGCCGCGACCCCCGAAACGCTCGAACTGCTCCATGACAAGGCGCGCTTTTATGCCACGGTGGCTGATGACCCCGGCCTGTCACCGGAGTGTGCAGTGTTCGAGTGTGCCGATTCATTCGAAGCGGCATACGCCCGGATGCGCGCGCAGCACGAGGTGCTGTGCATCAAGCCTTCAGTGTCTGTGTATGGCATTGGTTTCCGGCAGGTCACCGAGCAGAAAAGTGCTTTTGATCTGCTGCTGGATGGCAACCCGTATCGCATCGATCTGCGCTCCCTGCGTGAGATGCTGCAGCGTGCAGGCACCTTCCGTCCCATGCTGTTGATGCCGTTTCTGGCCGGCCACGAATTCAGTGTGGACTGCGTGGCCGCCGAGGGGGCGCTGGTGTGTGCCGTGGCTCGTCGCAAGTCGCTGGTTGCGGGGGGCGGACAGCAGATTGTGGTGCGCGCGGATATTGATGCCGCCTGTGCCCGTCTGATTGCCCGCTTCAGGCTTAATGGCAATGTCAACATCCAGTTCCGTGAGGGCGATGAGGGCCTGCGGGTGCTGGAAATCAACCCCCGCATGTCCGGGGGCATTGGGATGGCCTGCCTTGCTGGCCCCAATCTCCCCTACATCGGGCTGGTCACCTTCGACCGGGGTGTGGGCGCGGTGAGTATTCCTCCGGTCGAGGAGAACCTGCATGTCGGCGAACTGAATCAGGCCGTGCGGTTGTCATGATTCCTGCGACTGATCCGACCGTTCTGCCGGGCCAGTCGTCCGTGCAGGTTGAGTTGCCTGCGGGCACTTTGACGCTGGAGGTCGAGGCCTGCCAGGGCGTCTTGTCCGACCTGCTGGGTTTTGCGGCCCGTGACAACCCCCGCCGGGCTTTTCTGTTTCTCAGCAAAGTGCTGGGCAAGCATCACCCGGCACGTCCTTCGGCCATGCTCGCAGTGCATCAGGCACTGGCGAACAGCGTGGCCGATGAGGGCGGGCCGGTGGTTTTTGTCGGCATGGCCGAAACCGCGACCGGGTTGGGTCAGGGCGTGTTCGAAGCCTGGCTGAGGGCAAACCCCGGACGACAGGCCCTGTATCTGCAGACCACCCGCTATCGTGCGGAGTCGGCCGCGTGCCTGACCTTCGAAGAGTCCCACAGCCATGCACCCCGGGTGTTTCTGCATCTTCCGGGCGGAGCCGGGGACGCTGTGTTGCGCGGTGCGCGACAGCTTGTCCTGGTGGATGACGAACTGAGTACAGGCAACACCTTCGTCAATCTGGTTGCCGTGCTGCGTCCGCTCATGCCGGCGCTGGCAGCAGTGCATCTGGCAACGATTTCGGACTTCATCGGTGCTCAGGGGCGTAGCGCCCTGGGCCTGCGCATGGGCGTGGCCTGCTCCATCGGTGCGATGCTGCGCGGTTGCTGGCAGTTCGAGCCTCGCGCGACGGCGACCCTGTCCCCGACCCGCCAGGCGCAGTGTGCCGAGGGCGAGGAGGTGTGTCTGCCAGATACCGGTTATGGCCGGCTGGGGCGCAGCACCCCTGTGGCGTTGCCCGCAGCCTTGCTTGAAAGGCTTGTGGCCGAATCTCCGGATGGACCGACCCTCGTGCTGGGTACGGGAGAGTTCATGCACGCAGCGTTCGTCCTTGCGCAGGCCCTTGAGCAGGCAGGTGTGGATGTGCGGGTTCAGGCCAGTACCCGCTCTCCGATTCTGTGCTGGGGAGCGGTGGGGCATGTGGTGCAGTTGCCCGACCCTTACGGCGAGGACATCGCGAATTACCTTTACAACGTGCAACCCGGTCAGTATGCGCGGGTGCTGATCTGCCATGAGACCGGGCCCGGGGCGCGGCTCAGGGAGATGGCGCGCATCCTGGGGGGGCGCCTGATTCATTTCAAGCCATGCGATCATGCTGAAGAAATTCCTGTTTGTTGATCTGGACGACACGCTGTTCCAATCGCGCCGCAAATGCCCCGACGATGTGCCGCTCACTCCGATGGCCTACCTCAGGGACGGCACCGCGCACTCTTATGCCACCGTTGCGCAGCACAGTTTTCTCAACTTCGTGCAGCGTGAGATGACGGTGATTCCGGTGACGGCCCGCAATGCAGATGCCTTTGGGCGCGTGCGCTGGCCCTTTGGGGACAAAGCCGTTGTGAACTACGGTGGCGTGATCCTGGGGCCGGATGGCTCCCCGGATGCGCACTGGCTTGAGCACAGCCGCAGCCACGCCAGCAAGAGCCTGGTGCTGCTGGAGGCGATACGCGAGGTCCTCGCCGAGCATGCGGCTGCCACAGGGGCGGCGTTGCGCGTGCGGATCATCGAGGATTTCGGGGTGCCTTTTTACCTCTGCGCAAAGAGCGAGGAGGGGGACGAGGGCGATCTGGACAAAGTTGAACCTTTGCTGCGCGCGCATTGCGAGCAGGCCGCTTTGCCTCTGTTGGTACATCGCAATGGCAACAACCTCTCGGTGCTCCCGCACTGGCTCGACAAGCGTCATGCCGTCGAGCACCTGATGACGCAATTGCGCGATGTTCATGGCGAGATCATCACGTTTGGCATGGGTGACAGCCTGTCCGACATCGGATTCATGTCGGTATGCGACTACGCACTCGTGCCGCGTGCCAGCCAGATCAACCGGGGCATGGGGGGGCTGTGATGTTTCATGGCTCTTATCGGCCCGCAGACGTTGAATTCCTGCTCAAACCGATCAGCATCGAATTCATGGAGGATCTGCAACTCAAGGAAACCTTGATACAGTCCGGTCAGCGCCATTACAGCGAAATGCTGTCCCCCGAGCGGTTGCCGTCGGAGCGCTATCTGGCGTTTTTTCATCAGGCGCATCTGGCCAACCGCACACAACTTGCCCGTGACTGCCTGCGTTTGACGTCCTTGCTGTACGCCCGGCATGGAGCGGATCTGACGATTGTGTCGCTGGCACGGGCCGGAACGCCCATCGGCGCCATCGTGGCGCACCTGGTCCGAAGGCTGTATGACGGACCTGCGACCCACTATTCGGTGTCGATCATCCGCGACCGGGGAATTGACACGGTTGCGCTCGATGACATTCTGGCCCGGGGGCACCGTCCGGAAAGCATTGCCTTTGTCGATGGCTGGACAGGCAAGGGCGTGATCAGCCGCGAGCTGGCCGGTGCGGTCGACCGCTACAACCTTCGGCATGGCGTGCATCTGGACGGGGGGCTGAACGTGATCACCGATCTGGCCGGAACGGCTGCGCAAGCGGCTTCCGGCGAGGATTACCTGATCGCTTCCAGCATTCTCAATGCAACCATCAGCGGGCTGGTGAGTCGCTCGATCCTGAATGAAGCCATCGGACCGGGCGATTATCATGGCTGTGTGTTTTTCGAGGCATTCCTGGCGCACGATCTGTCAAAGTGGTTTGTCGATGACGTGGTGGCGGCCGCCTGCGCGCTTCATGAAGCTGAGGGCATCCCCGCAGCCAGTGGGCCGGGGCGTGCCGAGCAGGCGGCGATCTCGCGTGCTTACATGGAAGCCACCCTGGACAGGTATGGCATCAACGACGAAAACCTGATCAAACCCGGCATTGGCGAAGCCACCCGCGTGCTTTTGCGCAGGGCGCCCGAGCGGGTCATCGTGCGTGATCCGGGCAGCGGGCGGGTTGCCCATTTGCTGGAACTTGCCACAGAAAAACAGGTGCCGGTGGAAACGGATGCGGCGCTGCCCTACAACGCTGTTTCGATTATCAGGAGTGCCCGCGATGCGTGACGCCACGGAACTGGGGGCGAGTCTGTACCTGCCTGCCACGCGCACCGACCTGCTGCAGATCGTGCGCGGGGAAAAACTTTCGGCCGTTCGCTCGGTGATTTTCTGCACGGAAGATTCGGTTCATGCCCGCGATGTGGCACAGGCCGTGGAAAATCTGCGTGCGCCGCTGGCCGCGTTGCATCCGGCCCAGCAAATGCGCTTCGTGCGTGTGCGCAATCCTGCGGTCCTCCGCCAGGTGCTCGCCCTGCCGGGGGTTGAGCAACTGGATGGTTTCGTGTTGCCCAAAGTGACCCGCAGCGAATTTCCTGAGTATCTGCGCTTGTTGCGCGGTACGGCACACCTGCTCATGCCCACCCTCGAAACAAAGGAAGTGTTCGATGAGCGGGAGATGATTGGCCTGCGCCGGGTGCTGGACAAGGATGGGCTGCGCGAGCGCGTTCTTGCGTTGCGCATTGGCGGCAATGACTTGCTGTCGCTGCTGGGCATGCGCCGCCCACGCGGACGCACCCTCTATCAAACTTCACTGGGGCAGGTGATTGCCCGGCTGGTGACCACCTTCAAGCCGAGTGGCTTCAACCTGAGCGCCCCGGTATTCGAGTATCTGAACGATCTGGAGACCCTGCAGCGAGAGGTGGAAGAGGATCTGGCGCATGGCTTGATTGGCAAAACCGCAATTCACCCCGATCAGGTGCCCTGGATACATGCGTGTTACAGGGTTCATGCTGCGGACCTTGAAATGGCCGAGCGTATTCTGTGCGAGGACGCGCCCGCTGTATTCCGGATGCACGATTCGATGTGCGAGCCGGCGACGCACCGCAACTGGGCACAGCGTTTGTGCAAGTCTGCGATCTGTTTCGGTTTGAGTTAACGTGAAACAGCACGAATTTCAGGCGCAAAAAAGCATCGCCAACGGTGACGTTGCGATGTGGAGGAAAAGAGCGATGCGCGGCGAGCTCGGCTGCCTTAGTCAAGCACCACCCCTGGTG
>JBAYOV010000058.1:0-21797 GCA_041678045.1 Rhodocyclaceae bacterium | reverse complement strand
GGCCCTCACAGGCGCTTGGTTGGGCTTCGATCGCCCCGCAGCGCCTGCGCAGGGCAGGCGGCTGCTTCTCATCGCACGCCGGTTACTCGGCTCGTGGCGATCAAATAATTCTCAGACTCTGAGTCGGCGACCGGGCCGGGAGCTGAATCGACGGGTGGGTTCTGCACCCACTCGGTGAGCGTTTCGGCGGGCAGCGGGCGGCCGAGCAGGTAGCCCTGGTATTCGGTGCAGTGGGCATCCTGCAGATGGGCGAGCTGGGTGGGGGTTTCCACCCCTTCGGCAATCACCGACAGGCCGAGGTTGTGGGCCATCGACAGGATGGTGGCGACGATGGCGATGTCGTCGCGGTCTTCCGGGATGCCCTGCACGAAGCTGCGATCGATCTTCAGCCGGTCCAGCGGCAGGCGTTTCAGGTAGCTCAGCGACGAATAGCCGGTGCCGAAATCGTCGATTGCCAGCGTGACGCCCAGCTGCTTGAGCTGCTGCAGCGTGGCGATGCAGTGCTCGACCCGGCGCATGATGTGCCCTTCGGTGATTTCCAGCTCCAGCAGTCGGGGATCGAGTCCGGTGCGCTGCAGCACGTGCGACACGGTATCGACCAGCGCAGCGTCGGAAACCTGCCGGCCGGACAGGTTGACCGCCATCCTGAGCGGGTGGCCGGCAGCGGCCCAGGCCTGGGCCTGCCGACAGGCGGTTTCCAGCACCCATTCGCCGATCTGCTCGATGAGGCCGGTTTCCTCTGCCAGCGGGATGAAGCGGTCCGGGGGCACCAGGCCCCGTTCCGGGTGCTGCCAGCGCACCAGCGCTTCGACGCCGACGATGCGGCCACTGCTGCATTCGGCTTGTGGCTGGTAGTGCAGCCGCAGTTCGCCGCGCTGCACCGCGTGGCGCAGGGCATGTTCCAGCTCGAAGCGTTCGCGGCTCAGGCTGCCCTGCTCGGCGGTGTAGAACTCGAAGGTGTTGCGGCCCGCATCCTTGGCCCGGTACATCGCGGAGTCGGCACAGCGCAGCAGGGTTTCGGTGTCGTTGCCGTCATCCGGCGCGAGGCTGATGCCGATGCTCGCACCGATGAACAGCTCATGGTGGTCGATTTGCACCGGAGCGTCCAGCGCAGAGAGCAGCTTGCGGGCCACGGTTGCGGCATGGCTGGCGTCGTGCAGGGCTTCGATCATCACCACGAATTCATCGCCTCCCAGGCGGGCGAGCGTGTCCTCCTCGCGCAGCACCGATTGCAGCCGGCGTGCCACCACCCGCAGCAGCCGGTCGCCCACTGAGTGGCCCAGCGTGTCGTTTACATGCTTGAAGCGGTCCAGATCGATGAACAGCACGGCCAGCCGGGTGTCGGTCTGGCTGACGTGGCCGAGGGCCTTGTCGAGCCGGGCGGTGAGCAAGACCCGGTTGGGCAGGTTGGTCAGTGGGTCATGGTGCGCCATGTGGCGAATGCGTGCCTCGGCCTGCTTGCGTTCGCTGATGTCGGCAAACATCGCAATGAAATGGCTTACGGCGCCGTGCTCGTCATGCACCAGGGAGAGGGTTTGCCAGGCCGGAAAGTGTTCGCCGTCGCGGCGCAACAGCTCAGCCTCGCCTTGCCAGCCGCCTTCCCGATGAACCGATTCCCACCAGCCGCTGCAGGTGGGGTCGTTGAGCCGAGGGGCAAACACCTCGCAGAAGGTTCGGCCCTGCAGCGCGTCCAGGGTGTGGCCGGTGATGTCCGTGCAGGCCCGGTTGGCTTCGACGATATGCTGTCCGGTATTCATGATCAGCACCGCCTGCGGGCTGCCCTCGAACACGCTCGCGGCCAGCTTCTGGCGCTGGCTGAAGGCGGTGAGTTGGCGCGTCTGCTCCAGCAGTTGTCTGGACAACGGGCGCATCGCACGGGTGGTCACGAGCATGCCGCCGAGCACCAGCAGCGCAGTGATCAGCAGCGGCAGCCTCAGGCTCGACCAGATCGGAGCCTTGAAGCTCTCGGTGGGCGTGAGCAGGGCATACGCCCAGCCCGGGGCGCCCTCCAGGGGCAGGTAGAAGATGGTGTCGTGCAGATGTGGCGCATTGTCGTCGGGCTGGTCGCGTAGGCCGCCCTCGCCCTGACTGGCGGCCAGCAGGTAGGCGGGGACCTGCTCCCGGGTGTTCAGTTGCTGCAGCTGGGTGCCGTCCGGATGAATGTCCGCAAGGCTCAGGGTGGCCTGGTTGAACAGCCGTTGCCGGGTGAAGCCGGAGCCGGGGATGTCGCTGCGCAGGGCCTGCTCGATGGGGTGAAAATCGAAGGCCAGCACGTCGGTGCCCACCCGCGCCCCTTCGCGAGACAGCACCGGCGAGGCGACCAGCAGATAACGGCGCTTGTCGTCCTCGAACGGGCCGAACAGCCGGGTCCCGTCGCTCAGGTGGCGGGCCAGCACTGCTGCGGCGGTTGGTTCGGACTGGAGCAGGGGGAGCACCGCTTCGCCATCCAGGGCAAAGCGGACGAAGCTGGAAATGGTGCCTGCCTGTTCCAGCGCTTCGAGGATGCGCGAGGCCGATGCGCGGGTCAGCGCATCGAGATCGATCTCGCCCCGGTTGTAGGCTTCCAGGCTGTCGCGCACCACGCTGCGGCTGGCGATCTGGCGGGCGACTTCCAGGTTGGAGGCAAGGTACTGGGCGGCGCTGCGCGACTGGCTGCGTGCGGTGTCCTGCAGGGCGGTGGCGGCAATCTCGTAGGCGTGACGATACAGCGGCACGGCCGTGCTCAGCCCGACGAGCAGGCCGGTCAGCAGGATGCCCGCGATGGCGAAGAGCTGGATGCGCTTCTGCAGAAGAGCACTGCGGTCCAGATTCATGCGTGATAGGCGGTGTGCGAGATTCGTCGAGGGGCTATCGTGCCACGCTCAGGGGGTTCTGCACAGTCCGGTTTGTGTCCGGGCCGTGCTTCAAGTCAACTTTCGAGGCCGCTTCGGGCGGAACTCAGTGGGCGGGTGCGACGGGGTGGGTGCGTGGCCGGGTGTGCAACGGGAGCGGGTAGGGCGGCGGATGCGTGCCGTCCAGGCCCCGGCCGTAGGCGGACGGGAGGTCGTCGGCGCCCCCGGGGAATGGCCAGGTCCACGGTCGATCATTGCCGGGGTGAGCGCAGTGCGCGGGGTAGTGGTCCGTGCCGCCCAGATCGAAAAACAGCCCGATGTTCGGCAAGGCTTCGCGCAGGCTGCCCCAGTCGTTCAGGTGACTGGCGCCGAAGGCCAGGCAGGTGGCCGAGTCGGTGTGGTAGTGGTCCTGTCCGTCGAGATCGGCAAACAGGGCCACGCCGTTGTCGTGCGCCGTGCCGAGTCCGAGGTGCCCCAGGTGGTAGTGGTCGTCGCCCCCTTCGTCGATCAATAGGGCGAGCGAGCGGTCATGCGCGGCGGCCAGCGAGGTGGCATGGCTCGCATGGTAGCGGTCGTTGCCCGCCCCTCGCTTGAGCAGTATGCCCACGCCCTGATGCGCGGCGGCGGCCATGCCGTACCAGGCGGCGCGTAGTGTGTCCTGCCCGCCGCCGTCGATCAGCAGGCCGGTGCCCTGGTAATAGCCGGCCCCCTGCGCAAACACTTGTGCCTCGTAGTGATCGTTGCCGGCCAGGTCCAGCAGCATGCCCAGCCCGCCCGGCAGCGAGCGGCCATCGCTGAATTCTGCGCGCAACCCCATGCCGGCGCCCTGACCCATGGAGACGTTCCGGTCGGGCAGTTGGGACGATGGATGCACCGGCGGGGTGGCTGCCAGGGTGTAATGGTCGTCGCCGTCGGTATCGAACAGCAGGGCCACGCCATAGGGGCCGGCCGAACCCTGGGCGAAGGCCAGTGCGCGATGGCGGTCATGGCCCGCCTGGTCCAGCAGCAGGGCCACGCCACCCAGCGCCCAGGCCTGTGCGTGGCTGCGGGCGTGGTAGTGGTCATCCCCCTGCTCGTCGATCAGCAGGGCCGCGCCGAACAGGGCTGCGGCCTGTGTGAGGCGTGGCAGGGCTGCGTCCGTTACTGCGTCTGTTGCCGTGGTGCCGGTTGTCGCTTCGGGGCAGCGTCCGTGGTGGTCGTTGCCGGCCAGGTCCAGTATCAGGCTGTAGCCCAGCAGTGCCCCGGTTGCGCCCTGGTAGCAGTCGTCCCCGGCCAGGTCGATGAGCAGGGTGATGCCGGGCTGCGGGACGTCCGGGGCGAGATAGTGGTCGTTGCCGGCGGTGTCGATGAGCAGGAGGGTGTCGGCCAGGCGGTGCGGGTTGTCCTTGCCGGTGGTGTCGATCAGGATGCGGCCGAGCGGGCTGGGGGCTTCCCAGCGCAGCGCGGGCAGGTCGGGGGTGTGGCGCAGGACGTTGGCGATGCGCTGTGCGGCGGCCACGAGGTCGAGCATGCCGGCGGCCAGCGCAGGATATTCGATGCGTGACACTTGAAGGCGAAAGTCCGGCGACTCGAACGTTTCCATTTCTCCGTCAAGGGCCTGGCGAATCAGCGTGGCGGGGTCCAGGGTATCGGGCAGCGCCTGCAAGGCCCGCTGGCGGTAGCCTTCCGCGCGGGCCAGACTGGCAAGCAGCACGGCCAGTTCGTTGCGCAAGGGATCAGGCAGTCCGGGTGGAACGGTACCTTGTATGGGCGCGCCCGCCGCCATGGCAAGGTGCTCGAACCCGCTGGCCAGTGGGTTGGGGGTGCTCAGGATCTGGCTGGCGAGGGCATCGATGGCCGAGGCCGGGCGATGCAGGGCGACGCCCCCCAGGTTGAAGGCGGTGCGCATCAGGGCGTGAGTATCCTCCCGCTGCCGGCGCAAGGCGTCTTCGACCAGACCGACCCGATACGCCGCCTGCAGGGGTTGTGCCTGCAAGGCTGTGAACAGTGGCAGGACGCCCGCAGGCGCGGGACTGCCGGGGGCGGCCTGTCGCGCGAGCCGGGCTTCGGCTTCCTGCAGCACCCGGGCGGGTGTGTGCGGATTGTCCGGGCGTGTCGCGTGCTGGCAGGCGGTCAGGCCCAGGGCCGAGAGCAGGGCGGCGAACAGGGTCGCGAGCAGGGGCGCGAGCGTGCGGATTGGGAGGCGGCGTGTCGGAGTGCTCAATGCCGGGGTGCAGGGGGTGAGGGAGAACCGATTATGCCCCAGCCACGAGACTTGGGCACCGGTGCGGCATGACGGACGCACGCAATCCGGCCAGTGTGCGATAAAGTGTCACGTTGGAGGGTTGATTTCATGATAAGAAAATTCACGCTGCCAGCCGTGGTGCTGGTGTTGGGCTATGGCCTGTGGGCCAGTGCCAATTTCAAGGAAATTGCGGCCGGGGTGGCCCTGTTCATGTTTGGCATGGTGTGCCTGGAAGATGGCTTCAAGGCCTTCACCGGCGGTACGCTCGAATCCATGCTGCGCCGCTTCACCAACCGGTTGTGGAAGGGCATCACCTTTGGTGTGGTCAGCACCACGCTGATGCAGTCGAGCACCTTGGTGTCGCTGGTGACGATCTCCTTCGTGAGCGCGGAAATGATCTCGCTGGCGGCGGGCATCGCGGTGATTCTGGGGGCCAACATCGGCACCACCACCGGTGCGTGGCTGATTGCCGGACTCGGGCTGAAGGTCAACATCTCCGCCTATGCCCTGCCGATGCTGGTGTTCGGGGTGGTGTTCGTGCTCAACCGGGATCGCGTGGTCAAGGGGGTGGGCTGGTTGGTCCTGGGCGCGGGGTTCCTGTTCCTCGGCATCCACTTCATGAAGGAGGGGTTCGAAGCCTTCCAGGGCAGTTTCGATCTGTCGGTCCATGCCATGTCGGGGGTGCTCGGCGTGCTGCTGTTTACCCTGATCGGGGTGGTCATGACGGTGATCATGCAGTCCAGCCATGCCACGCTGCTGATCATCATTACCGCGCTGTCGGCCGGTCAGGTGACCTACGAGAACGCGCTGGCGCTGGCCATCGGGGCCAACCTGGGCAGCGCCATCACTACCGGCATCGGTGGCCTTGCAGCTAACCTGGGCGGAAAGCGGTTGGCGGCTGCGCATGTGGTTTTCAATGTGGTGATCGCCATTGTGGGCATGGCCACCATCGTGCAGATTGCCTGGCTGGTCGATCATGTGGCTGCCCTGCTCGGCATTGCCGAAAACGATTACCTGCTCAAGCTGGCTCTGTTCCACACCTTGTACAACGTGATGGGGGTGGCAATGTTCGCACCCTTCGTGAAGCAGTTGGAAAGCTTCCTCACGGGCTTTTTCACCGTTAGCCGGCAGACGGCCGCTTCGCCCCGTTACCTGTATCGCGATGCGCTGGAGACGCCGGCCACGGCGGTGGCGGCGGTGCACAAGGAAACCCGACACCTGCTCGACAACGCCTACGGCATTTTTGCGCACGGACTGAGCCTGCGCCGCGATGCGATCGTGTCGGGAGAATCGTTGTCCGAGGCGATCAAATACACCCGCAAGGTGTTTCCGATCGATGTCGAGGTGGCCTACGAGGAGAAGATCAAGGGCTTGTACAGCCGGATTGTCGAGTTCATAGCCGAGGCCCGCACCGTGGAAGCCGACGACGCCTCGCGCGAGCGCATTTACGCCCTGCGTCAGGCCGGGCGTGACATTGTCGAGGCGGTGAAGGGCATGAAGCACCTGCATTCCAACCTGTCCGCCCATGCGTTGTCGTCCAACCCGGCCGTGCGCGAACGCTACGATGCGATCCGCCTGCAGTTGGCCACTTTGCTGCGTGAGTTGCGTCATCTCAGCGAGGAGGAGGGCAGGCTCGACGGCAATCTGTCACTGGACGCCCTGCAGGTGGCCGCAGAAAAATCGAACCGGCAGATTCTCGACGATCTGGACGAGATGATCCGTCATCGCCGGATTGCTCCGACAGTGGCCACGTCCATCATGAACGATCAGTCCTATGCCCTGGCGATGAGCGAGAACCTGATCAGTGCGGCCCGGGCGCTGATGCCGGAAGAAGCCTTCGACGGTAGCCTGGCGGGCGAGATTGCACTGAGTGAGGAAGAGCTGTCACGCATCGCCCAGCAGTGAGCCTGTCGAACCGCACGGCTCACCACATGCCCCTTCGACTGCCTGTCCTGGGCGAGGTTTCATCGCGGCGTTCGCCTGCCACGGAATCAAGATGCCTGGTGTCCATGATCGCCTCCGTGAAGTCTGCCGAAGCGCTCGGCTGTTGACTCCATTAACGGCAGCAGGACGGTTTTCAGGAGCCTTTTTCGTGTCTTTTTGCGCTTTTTTGCAATCCTGGGGCCACCGCACACTTCACAGCAGCATGTAGCGCGAGTTCAGGTGATCGGTACGGGCGACGGCCTCGCGGGCGAACTCCAGCGGAAAGCGTACCGGCAGCACCACATGTCTGCGCCGGTCGCGGGAGGCCAGCTCGGTGAGGTCCAGCACGATCTCGTCCTCATCGTGCGGCGCGTGCTCGGGCAGGATCACCCCGTTGCGCAGGGTGCGCAGGTGCACCGGGTTCAGGCGCAAAGCCCGCTCGGGGTGGGACAGGTGATCGGCCAGGGTATCGACCAGATGGTCGGGCTGCAACTCGGCAATGTCCTGGGCGAGCCGCTGGTTCAGTTCCTCGATGCGCCGGGCGTGCGGGGGCAGGCGGTCGTCATGCTGCTGCTGGCGCAGCAGGGCCACATGGGTGTGCTCCATGCCGCGCTCCACCTGCAGGCTGCCCAGTTCATCGCGCAGGCTGTGCACATGCCCGGCGAAGCTGGCCAGCAGGCTGTCGATGGCGGCGTCGCGCATGCGCACACGGGCCTGCACCTCGCTGGTGGCCAGTTGGGCGATCAGGTGGCCACTGAAGTTGAGCAGGGACTGCGCCACGTCGTGCTGCAGCATGTTGCCGCTGAGGGCTACGCCGAACACATTCTTCCGACGCAGGCGCACGGCGAGCAGCGCACGCAACTCCTCCGGAACCCGGCCTGTCGCCGTGTCGACGGGCGCCTTCACGAAGTTGCGTACATGCCGGCTGCTGCCGATCACTTCGGTGAGCATGTCCGTGCTTGGAAACAGCGCATGCACCAAGGGGTCGGAGGCCACCGCCGCCGGCGTGAGTTCGGTTTCCGGCGGCAGCGCGTCGACCAGCGATTCGCAATGATCGAGCGCAATGCGCAGCGGCGTCTCCAGCCGGGTGTACAGCGACGACGCGGAGTACAGCTGAGGCCCGATCCACTTGATCGCCCGTTCCAGCGCCCGTTCGGTTTCCGGGTTGGTGTCGACGGGGTGCTTCAGCCGGGCGAGCAGGGCAGCAAACAGGCCGGTCATGCCGGGAAGGCTCGGTGTGCAGACAGGCTGCGGGGGGCGGGGACAGGCATCGTGCAATCGGCCGGACAGGCGGCAATGTCATGAAAACCCCCCGATTGTAAGCGGGTTCGCCACAGGGCAGTGTGACGCAAGCCACACGGCTCAGCGACTGCGACGAATCAGGAGCCAGGCCAGCAACAGGATGCCCAGGCTCAGCCAGGGCAGGCGGTTGGGCGGACTGTCGGGCGCCAGCTCGGGCAGGTGGGGGCTGTCGGGGCGGCCTGCGGGTTCGGCAGGCAGGAACGCCGCCGTTGGCGCAACCGTGTCCGGCACGTGCGCCAGCGCGGTGGTGGGGGGCGCGGGACGGGACGCGGGGTGGGGCGTGTCGTGCAGCGCCAGCGGCGCCTGACCATACTGCGCCTGTGCAAACATGCCCTGGCGTGCCGTGAAGCGGTCCGGCGGGTGGGTGGTGTGAAACACCACGGGCAGCGATTCGGTGCCCAGCGTGCCGTTGCGCTCCTGCACCACGCGGGTGACGGCAAAGTGCAGATGCGGGCCGGAAGAGTATCCCGTATTGCCCGAGCGGGCCAGCAGGCTGCCGGTCTGCACCCGGTCACCCACCTGCACCAGCGCGGAATACGGGGCCAGATGCACGTACAGGGCGATGGTGCCGTCGTCATGCAATACCTGCACCTGGTTGGCCTTGTCCATGTGCCAGGCATCCTGTCCGCCGGTGGTGAAGTGCTGCACCACCTTGATCACCCGTCCGCCGCGTGCGGCCAGCACCAGCGTGCCTTCGGGCATCACGAAGTCGATGGCGTGGGCACTGTCCGGCCCGTGGTGGGTGAACATTTCGCCCCCAAACGCCTGGCTGATGAAGAACCCCAGCCCGTCCGGATACGGCAGGCGGTAGCTGGCCCCGGCATCATGCCCGGCGTTGAGCGTGCCGGTCAGGAAAAGGTAGCGATAGCGATAGCTGTAACCGTCGTTGCGCCGTGCCGGCCGGATGTCGGCGATCGTCTTCTGTCCGCCGGCCGGCACCACCGTCAGGATCGGGCCGCGTGGCGTGGTCTGGATGTTCTGCCCGCTGATCTCCATGCGCAGGGTCTGCGGTGCGAGGCTGTGGTTGATGGCCACCAGCCGCTTGCCCCCCTCGATGTCCAGAGTCTCGATGCTCAGCGTTCCGTCGTCTGCCAGCCCCGGGAAGCTGGCCAGCAGGCACAGCAGCCCGGTGCACAGGGCGCGGAGCACGGAAATCGCAGGATGCAGTCTGGAAGGCGGAGTCATCTCTGGGGTTCTGACGTGGTCATGCCCTTGCCCGTGAAGGGCGGTGGAGGCGGCGGACGTTCATTGTCCCGCGATGCCCGGGAAATGCAATCGCGACACGACATGCGGAGGCGATGGCGGTGTTCGCCCGGCGGCCCCGCCGGTCGGGCCTGCAGCCACCGTGCGACAATGCCGCCCTCTTCAATTTGCTGCGGAGTCCTGCGCATGTCGGTTACCGAACACACGGTCAGTGAACTCGTCATCCATCGTCTCGACAAGCTGGCCGAGCGTGCCGCAAACATCGAACTCAGGCGGGTGGCCAATCCTGTGGATGATGCCGCATTGCGCCTGCTGGCACGCTTGAGCGAAACCTATGCGAGCCGCTCCAGCAAGGGTTTTGGTCGTTTCGAGGAGGACGAGGCGACGTAT
The DNA here is from genome assembly GCA_041678045.1 of Rhodocyclaceae bacterium. GTDB lineage: Bacteria > Pseudomonadota > Gammaproteobacteria > Burkholderiales > Rhodocyclaceae > UBA2357. The sequence continues at coordinate 11,924 of JBAYOV010000058.1, read as the reverse complement.
CCGATGCCCGGGCTGGTGCGCGAGTATGTGCAGGCGCGCAGCTGCGACCTGCTGGAGGTGTCCGGGCGCATGATGGCGCTGCTGCAGGTCTGTGCGGACGAAGCCGAGCTGGAGTGTGGCGGCGCCATGCTGTTTGCCCGTATCCGCGAGGGTGACACCGACAGCCTGTGGTTTGCGTTGCTGGGCGAGGCGGTGGGCAGTGCGCTCAACGGCGCGCTGGAGCTGAGCGATGTGGCCTGCCTCGACCTGGGCAAGCTGCACGCTGCCGGTCGCATTGACCTGAGTGGCTGGCAGCGTGGCGAGGCCCGCTACATCAGCTTTCTGAAGGGCCGTGGCGATGCGGCCTGGTTCCGCCGTTTTCTGGGCTGCAGCGATGTGGTCGTGGCCCTGAAGGAAACCAAGCGTCTGGTGCAGGCACTGAACGACTTTGTGGACCGCGAGCGTCTCGATCCGCCGGTGCGCGATGCGCTGCTGGAGCGGGCCCATGTGTATCTCGACGAACTGGGCGAGAGCGGCGAGCCGCTTGCGCTGGACGAAATGGCCCGGCAGGTGTGGCCCGAGCAGCCCGAGCGGCTGGACACCGCCCTGCACAACCAGGCCGTGCCCCTGGCCAGTGGCTTCGTGCCCAACCGCCGCGCCCTGCGCCCGCTGGTGCGCTTTTCGGCCAGCAGCGAGCAATGGAAGCTGGAATTCGACCGCAGCAGCCTGCAATCGGGCGCAGTGCACTACGACCGCACCTCGGACACCCTGGTCCTGTCCGGCCTGCCTGACTACCTGAAGAAGATGCTGAGCGAGCAGGGCGGGGCGGAAGGTGAGCAATAAGCACAATCAATTCGTTGTATTCAGCCTGGTCTGCCGAACGGGTGGTAGTCTTCAATGGTCGATATCCTGATTCCGTCCGGGCAGAGCTCAGCCGCAGGAGCTCCCCGCGAGCGGTGGTATTTCACGTCAATACGGAGTGCGAGCCATGAGCATCGCAATGTCACACAGTAGCAACGCCGGGGCGCGCCTCGTCGGTGTGGCTCGATCAACCGAAGCGGTGAGCGTCAACCTGATTCATGCGATTGACGGCACGGTCGATGCATTGACCGGTCTGGCCGGGGTCATGACTGGATTCAACCGGATGATTGCGTCGATCTGTGAAGAGATTGCGGGGAGCGAGCCTGTAGAAGGGGGCTACATCGATCCGACCGATGAGGCCGTTGAGGCGCTTTCCCATGCGGGCGAAAGCCTCAAGAACCAGCTCACCCGCTTGGTGCGCATGCGTGCGGGCATCGACCGGGATCAACGGCTCAGGGGGCATCACTGCGAAACCCTGCATGATGCCTATGCGCAGGCAATCGAGGCCGTCGCCGAGTTGGTCGAGACGTGCGCGCAGATGCGCGCAGCCATTATCCGCCACGATCTGGCGGCCGAGCCGCGCAACGGGGTGGCTTTTGACACTGTGGATCGAGGGCACATCCGCTTTTTTGCGCAGAGTGGCCAATCATGACGAGATTGATCGTGCGCCCTGAGTCAGTTTCAAGTCACTGCCAACCATTCGGGCTGAGCCTGTCGAAGCCCAATCCCGGCAGCACCGTTCGACAAGCTCAGGGTGAACGGAAACAGCATGCGCAAGGGCGGTTAATAATGATGACTTGCACATTCGAGAAAGCCCGGACCCATCAAGGTTCGTCCCGTATTCGCCAGTAGCTGGCGAAGCGGGGTTTGCCGGTGCGGGTGAGGCCACGGTAGCGGTAGGTGACGAGCTGGCCCAGGGCGGGCGGGTGGCGGCGTTCGGCGTCGGTGAAGCCGGTGCCCAGGCGAAAACGCAGACCCTCAGGGGTTTCCACGATCAGGGCACCCATCATGCCGGTGTAGCGGCCCTTGCCGGGGGTGTGGCCGACGACCCGGGCTTCGGCGTCGAACCAGGGCTTGAGCTTGAGCAGTTCGTGCGTGCGGCCGCCACTCCAGCGGGCATCGGCGTGATGCAGCATCAAGCCCTCGCCACCTGCGTTGACCACTTCGGCCAGTGTGCGCTCCAGTTCGGCACGGCCGCTGACCCGGTATTGCGGCACTTTTGCCACCCAGGGCACCGGGTCGCGGGCGAGCAGGGTGCGCAAGTGTGCCAGCCTTTCGGTGAAGGTGCCGGGGGCGCCCGGCAGGTCGAACACCATGAAGCGCACCTGTCGCCAGGCCTCGTCGTCTGCCTGCAGGCTGCGCACGATGCCGGACAGGCGCTCGAACTCGCCGCGTGCCAGCCACAACTCGCCATCCAGCGCCTGATCCGGCAGGGCCGCCACGAACCACGCAGGCGCCGCGATCGGGGCGCCGCTGCGAAAGCGCAGGTGCTGGCCGTCCCAGAGGGCGCGCACGCCGTCGAGCTTCTCGCTCACCCAGTAGTGGCGCGGATCGTGGTGTTCGGCAAACAGTTGCGCGAGCTGCAGCGGCGGGTCGTGCCGGAGGGGGCTTTCAGTCTGGGCACTGGCGGGCAGCCACAGGCCGGTGCATAGCAGCAGGGTGGCGAGCGCGGCGTTCAGCCTGCGGGGACGGGGCGGTGCGGGGACGTGTTGCATGATCGGTCCACCTCTGACGGGTTCAGGGTGGACCGATTATGCTTCAGGCATTGAGCGCGAACAATCGATGATGTTTATGTCATTGCTTCGGCGATCAGGCTGCCACGCTCCGGACCTGCACGGGGGCCTCCCGGATGGGCAGGTTGAGGACGGCGGCGAGGGCCGCGAGGGCGATGTCGGCATACCACATCCAGGTGAAGTCCCCGTACCAGGTGAGGCTCAGCCCGCCCAGCCAGGCGCCGAGGAAACCGCCGATCTGGTGCGACAGCAGGGTCAGTCCGAACAGGGTGGCCAGGTAGCGGATGCCGAACAGCTTGCCCACCAGTGCGGCCGTGGGGGGAACCGTGGCGAGCCAGGTGAAGCCCAGTCCGGCCGCGAACAGGTAAAAGGTCAGATCGGTCTTGGGCAGCATCAGGTAGAGTGCGATGAGCACCGCCCGTGAGCCGTACATTGCCGACAGCACATACTTGCTGCGGTAGCGCGACACGCAGCTGCCCGCATACAGGCTGCCGAAGATGTTCGCCAGGCCAATGATGGCCAGCGACCAGCTCGCCACCGAGGGGGGCAGGCCGCACAGCTCCACCTCGCCCGGCAGGTGGGTGACCAGAAAGGCAATGTGAAAGCCGCAGGTGAAGAAGCCTGCGTGCAGCAGCAGATAGCTGCGGTCCTGCATCGCCCCGCGCACGGCCTGCCAGGCGCTGGAATGGTCGTTGTCCAGATGCTGGGCCGGGGCTTGTCCGGGGCGCACCAGCTTGCTGATCAGGGGCAGGGCCAGCAAGGCCATCAGGGCAGTGGACCACATCGCGTTCATCCAGCCAAACACCTGGATCAGCTTTTGCAGCAGCGGCGCGAACACGAACTGGCCAAAGGAGCCGCCGGCATTGATCACGCCCGAGGCCGCGCCGCGTGCCTCAGGCGGCAGGCGCTGGGCGGCCGCACCCATCAGCACCGAAAAGCTGGCCGCCCCCGAGCCCATCGCAGTGAGCAGGCCCAGGGCCACCACCAGCCCGAAGGTGGAGTCGAGAAACGGCGTGATCAGGCTGCCGATGGCGAGCAGCACGATGCCGGCCACCAGTACCGGGGCCGGGCCGTAGCGGTCGGCCGCTGCGCCGGCGAGTGGCTGGATCGCGCCCCAGGTGAATTGGCCGATGGCCAGCGCGAAGCTGATGGCAGCAATGCCCAGACCGGTGGAGGTGTTGAGCGGGCTGACGAACAACCCCATGGACTGGCGGATGCCCATGGTGATGGCCAGAATGCCGGCCGCTGCCAGCGTGATGATGAGGATTTCGGGCTTGCGCAGGGTATGGAACATGATGCGGGTGGGGCGTTTTGGGTGGAGGCGGCTTGGGCCGGGGAGGCGCTCGGGGTGGATTGATTGGGTTGAGCGCGGAGTCTGACACATTGTCTGCCCGCATGGGCAGGGTGCAATACTCGGCACGCAGTGCGAACGACTGCCGCATACAGGACTCTGAAGACACGGCCTGGCGGCTTTCGGGGGCACCCGGTGGCCTGCCGGACACTTTGAAGCGGCGCCTGACGGGTAAGCGGGGCAGGTCGGCGTGCGCAGCGTGAAACCCCGGACTGTGGAGATTGCAGCATGATTTGGTTGATTGTCGGATTGTTCCTGTTCCTGTCGACGCACTCGATCAGGATATTCGCCGAGGAAGGGCGGGCCCAGCACCTGGCCACGTATGGCCCCCTGAAATGGAAGATTGCCTACTCGCTGGTGTCGTTGCTGGGGCTGGTGCTGATCGTGTGGGGGTATGGGCAGGCGCGGCTCGACCCGGTGTATCTGTGGTTTCCGCCGGTGTGGACCCGCCATCTGGCTGCACTGCTGACCCTGCCGGCCTTCGTGCTGCTGGTGGCGACCTATCTGCCCGGAACGAAAATCCGCCAGAAGCTCGGCCACCCCATGGCGGCCGCCACCAAGATCTGGGCCTTTTCGCACCTGATCGCCAATGGCACGCTGGCCGACGTGCTGCTGTTCGGCAGCTTCATGCTCTGGGCGGTGGCCAGCTTCCAGGCCGCCCGCAAGCGCGACCGGGCGCAGGGCGTGGTACGCCCGGAAGGCCGGGTGTCCCGCGACGTGCTCGCGGTGGTGCTGGGTGTGGCGGCGTGGTTTGTGTTTGCGCGCTACCTGCACGCTTCGCTGTTTGGCGTCGCGCCGTTCGGCTGATGTGACGCCCGGACGCTCCGCTGAACTGCAACCGAGGTTCAGTGGGGCGTTTCAGCGACGCATGCTCAACGGTTCGCGGTGCTGGCTTGTGGGGCGCCCCGGGCCTGTCGGTTGTGTGACATGGCTGGGCTGAGTTGGCATGAAGTGCCCCATGTCTGCGCATTGCGTGGGCGCGCTCATCCATCGTTTGCAGCGGCCTTGCGGTCAGGCGCATTTGTACTGTCCTCCACGAGTAAGCATCATGAACCGGAATGTTTCTTGTATTGCCGTTTCCCCCGGCCAGCGCTGGCTGGTGCTGGCGATTGTCTCGGTGGCGCTGCTGCTGATCGTCATCGACATGACGGTGCTGTACACCGCCTTGCCGCGACTGACCCATGACCTCGCCGCGACGGCGGCGGAGAAGCTGTGGATTGTGAACGCCTATCCACTCGTGGTGGCGGGCTTGCTGCCGGGGGCGGGAACCCTGGGTGACCGGGTCGGGCACAAGCGACTGTTCCTGATCGGGCTGGTGGTGTTCGGCGTGGCGTCGGCCTGTGCCGCGTTTTCGCCGTCGCCGGCCATCCTGATCGGATCGCGGGCGCTGCTGGCCGTGGGGGCTGCGCTGATGATGCCGGCAACCCTGTCGATCATTCGTCACACCTTCGAGGACGATGCCGAGCGCGCTTTTGCCATCGGGGTGTGGGCGGCGGTGGCGTCGGGTGGGGCCGCGCTGGGGCCGGTGGTGGGGGGCGTGCTGCTGGAGTACTTCTGGTGGGGCTCGGTGTTTCTCATCAACCTGCCCATCGTGCTGCTGGCCTGGCCGCTGGCCGCGTGGCTGATACCGGCGCGCCCCGGGGATGCCTCGCGTCGCTGGGATGTGCTCGCCTCCCTGCAGATCATGGTGGGGCTGGTGGCGCTGGCGTACGCGGTCAAGGCTCTCGGGCAGCGCAACGCCTCGATGGCCGATGTGCTCGGGGCGCTGGCGCTGGGCGGGGTGTTCCTGACCCTGTTCGTGCGGCGGCAGCGGCGTTCGTGCGCACCCTTGATCGATTTTGCCCTGTTCCGCAACCGGCGCTTTTCCTCGGGAGTGGCTGCGGCGATGACCGCCGCCGTGGCGTTGATCGGCATGGAGTTGGTGTTTGCGCAGCGCCTGCAGTTGGTAGCCGGCCTGTCTCCCCTGCAGGCGGCCTGGCTGATCCTGCCGATTCCGCTGGCCGCCTTCGTGGCGGCACCGCTGGCCGGGCTGGCCATGCAGCGTGTGGATGCCGGACGCCTGATGGCCGGGGCGCTGGCGCTGGCGGCGCTGGGTACGCTGGGCCTGCTGCTGAGCCATGACGGCACCCTGTGGCCGCTGGTGCTGAGCCTGAGCGTGATCGGGGTGGGGCTGGGCGCCACCATGACCGGAGCGTCGAGCACCATCATGCTCAACGCTCCACCCGAGCGGGCCGGCATGGCGGCCTCGGTGGAGGAGGTGTCCTACGAGCTGGGCGGCGCCATCGGCGTGGCCCTGCTGGGCAGTGTGCTGTCGGCGGTGTATGCCGCTTCGCTGGTCCTGCCCGAAGGGCTGACCGTGGCAGAGGCCGCCCGGGACAGCCTGGATGAGGCCCTGCTCGCCGCCGAGACCCTGCCAGCCGCCTCTGCCACGCTGCTCACCGCCCTGGCACGCAGCGCCTTCGACCAGGCTTTTGGGGTCGTGCTGGTGGTCGTGGCAGCCCTGCTGCTGGGGGTGTCGGCCGCCATTGTGTGGGCGGTGGGGCGCGTGGCCGAGCCTTGTGATGCGCTGCCACTGCGGTGAAAATGGCGGATTAGCCTCAGGTGTCGTGTGCCATGCTCCCTCATCAGATCGAACTGCTTTCTCCCGCGCGCGATGCCGACATCGGCATCGAGGCGGTCAACCATGGTGCCGATGCGGTGTATATCGGCGGCCCTTCCTTCGGTGCGCGGGCCACGGCGGACAACAGCGTGCAGGACATCGCCCGGCTGGTGGCGCATGCGCATCGCTACCATGCGCGGGTTTTCGCCACGCTCAATACCATTCTGCGCGACGATGAGCTGGAGCCGGCGCGCAAGCTGGTGTGGCAGCTGTTCGATGCCGGGGTCGATGCGCTGATCGTTCAGGACATGGGCCTGCTGGAACTGGACCTGCCGCCGATGCAGTTGCACGCCAGCACCCAGACCGACATCCGCACCCCCGAAAAGGCGCGTTTCCTGCAGGATGCCGGTCTGTCGCAGATCGTGCTGGCGCGCGAGCTGACGCTGCCCGAGATTGCCGCGATTCGCGCCGCCACCGATCCGGCGCGCTGCGTGCTGGAGTTCTTCATTCACGGCGCGCTGTGCGTGGCCTACAGCGGGCAGTGCTACATCAGCCACGCCCACACCGGGCGCAGTGCCAACCGGGGAGACTGTTCGCAGGCCTGCCGCCTGCCCTACGAGGTCAGGGATGCGCAGGGGCGTGTCGTGGCGCACGACAAGCATGTGCTGTCGATGAAGGACAACAACCAGAGCGACAACCTGCGTGCGCTGGTCGATGCCGGTGTGCGCAGCTTCAAGATCGAAGGGCGCTACAAGGACATGGGCTATGTCAAGAACATCACCGCTCATTACCGCCGCCTGTTCGACGGCATCCTCAGCGAACGCCCCGAGCTGGCTCCCGCGTCGAGCGGGCAATGCAGCTTCAGCTTCACGCCCGATCCGAACCAGAACTTCAACCGCGAATTCACCGATTACTTCGTGCAGGGGCGCAAGGAAGACATCGGCGCCTTCGACACCCCCAAGAACCCGGGCCTGCCGATTGGCTGGATCACGCGTGTCGCGAGCGACTGCGTGGAGCTGGAAACCGATTCGACCGATACCGAACTCGCCAATGGCGATGGCCTGTGCTACCACGACCTGCACAAGGAGCTGGTGGGGCTGCAGGCCAACCGCGTGGAGCGCCTCGGTCCGGGGAAGGAAGGGGGCTCGCTGTGGCGCATCTTTCCGAAAGACCCGGTGAGCAGCTTGCGCGACTTGCGCAAGGGCACCCAGGTGAACCGCAACCGCAGCATGGTCTGGGCGCGCACGCTGGAGAAAAAGTCCGCCGAACGGCGCATTGGCGTGAGCATGGTGCTGGCCGGGGAGGCCGGCGGCCTGCGGCTCACCCTCACCGATGCGCAGGGACATGTGGCCCATGCCAGCCTGAGTGGCGTGTGGGAGCTTGCCCGCGATGCTGCGCAGGCCACGGCCAGGCTGCGCGAGCAGCTCGCCCGCCTGGGGGACTCCCTGTTCCGGGCGGACGACATTGCCCTGCAGCTGGCACAGCCGTACTTCGTGCCGGCGTCCCAGCTCAACGCCCTGCGCCGCGATGCCGTGGCGGCGCTTGAGGCCGCGCGGGTGGCCGCGCTCACGCGCCTGCCGCGCGCACGGCCGGTGACGCCGCCCGCGCCGTATCCCGAGGACAGCCTGAGTTATCTCGCCAACGTCTTCAACCACAAGGCGCGCGACTTCTATGCCCGCCATGGCGTGAAGGTGGTGGCCGCCGCCTACGAAAGCCATGAGGAAGAAGGCGAGGTCAGCCTGATGATCACCAAGCACTGCGTGCGCTACAGCCTGAGCCTGTGCCCGAAGCAGACCCGGGGGGTGACCGGCGTGCAGGGCACGGTGCGCGCCGAGCCGCTGCAGCTCATCAATGGCAAGGAAAAGCTCACCCTGCGCTTCGACTGCAAGCCCTGCGAGATGCATGTGGTCGGTCGCATCAAGCGCAATGTGCTCAAGCGCACGCCGGCCAGTCCGGTCACGTTCTACCGGACTCGACCGGTGCCTGAACGCTGATCGCTGACGCCCGGGGTGGTTTCAGGCCCGGTCTGCAAGCTTGGGGCAACGCAGGTCGAGCACGTCGGGCACCTCGTCCAGCGCCCTGACCAGGATTTTGTAAATGTCCAGATCGAAACTCGGGCGGGGGCGGGCGAGCCGTTCGCGGGCCTGCGCCGGGCTGTCGGCGGTGCCGAAGTAGGCCCACTGGTCGATGACATGCAGCAACGGCCCCTCGGGCAGGCCGACCGGGCCGGGGTAGGGCCAGTGCGCCACGCGGAGCGCGTCCAGCGCCTCGCGCAGCCTGAGCAGATGGGCCTGCCGGGCCTGCGGGTCGTTGCATGCACCCTGGCAGCGGCCGAGCTGGTGGGTGAAGCAGCGCCCGCGTGCGGGCACTTTCTCCAGCCCCAGCAGCGGGGGGCAGAGCTGGTGTTCGCGGGCGAGGGTGCGCAGTTGCTCGACCGCTTGCCGGCGGTTGCGGAAGAAGCCGTACAGCGCCTGTGGCTGGCTGAAGTCCAGCTCGCTGGCCGATTGCAGCTGCAGCTGGGGGTCGCCGATCAGGTCTTCCGACAGGCGCCAGGCGCACAGTTCGCGGTTGCGGCGCAGCTGCCGGTTATGGATGGGTTGCAGGGTCTTGATCAGCTCCGCTTCGCGCAGCAGGGCGCCCACCTCCCCGGCACAGGCCTGCCAGCCGATGCGCCGCACCTGTTGGCACAGGCGCAGTTCCCGGTCGTTCAGGTGATCGGCGCTGAAATGCGACAGGACCCGGGTGCGCATCCTGCGGCTCTTGCCGATGTACAGCGGCAGGTCGTTTTCACCGTAGAACAGATACACGCCGGGGGTGTCCGGAATCGCGTCGATGTCCGCCGGGTCGAGGTGGGCCGGCAGACTGGGCCGGGCGGCGACCCGCTGCACGGCTTCGGCGAGCGCCGCAGGTGTGAAACACTGGTGCAGTTGCTGCCAGAACTGCCACAGCAGGCGGGCATCGCCCAGTGCGCGGTGACGCAGTGCCAGTTCGACGCTCAGGCCGTGACGCTCGATGAGGTGGTCCAGACTGTGCCGGCGCTGCTCCGGGAACAGGCTGCGCGACAGCTTCACCGTGCACAGCACCCGGGGGCGCATGTCCAGCCCCAGCCGGCGCAGGGCGGCACGCAGGTAACCGTGGTCGAAGCGCGCGTTGTGGGCGACAAACAGCCGGCCGTCCAGGCGGTCGAGCAGTGTGTCGGCAATCTCGCCGAAGTGCGGGGCCTCGGCCACCATCTCGTTACTGATGCCGGTGAGCCGCTGAATGTGTTCCGGAATGCGTGTTTCCGGCCGCACCAGCGTACTCCACTCGCGCACGCCCTCGGCATCCACCTCGACCACCGCGACTTCGGTGATCGAGGCCCGGTGGGCCGGACCGCCGGTGGTTTCGATATCGACAAAGGCAAGGCCGCCTTCAGGCAACCAGAGGGATGGGCGCATGTGCAGGGAGGAATTCGGAAGTATCCGCTCGCAGACCGCACCGCCCGGAGAGGGTTCCGTGAAGGCGGGACAGCGGGAACGGTCTGCGGTATGCTCGAACAATTGCAATGCCTGCCGGCACCGATGCCTTTCTGGAGAACCCTGCCTTGACCATAGACTGGAGCCTGTCACCCGCAGCGGCGTGGACGCTGCTGGGCGTGCTGCTGATCCTGGCCGAATTCGTCGTGCCGGGGGTGATCGTGATGTTCTTCGGCGCGGCGGCAATCATCGTCGGCGGCTTGCTGCTGGTGGGGATGCCGCTGTCGCTGAATGTGCAGATCATGCTGTTCGGCATCATCGCGATCCTGTTGCTGCTGCTCGCACGCAAGCGGGTGCAGGCCTGGTTCGTGGGGCGCTCGGAGCATGCGGGCGACGGCGTCGAGGCCATGCAGGCCGGCGCCAGCGTGACCGCCATGCAGCCCTTCGATGACCGGCGTGGCGTGGTGAGCTATCGCGGCGCTCGCTGGAATGCGGAGCTGCTGCCGGGCGAGCCGGCCGGTGTCGAGGCCGGGCAGCGCCTGTGGATCGTCGGGCGGCACGGCCTGGTGCTGCAAGTCAGTCATCGCGCCCCCGAGGGGGCGGACGAAGCGGCGACCCGCTGAACTTTCACATCACACACGGAGAGCCTTTCCCGATGGATACGATCAATGTTTCCACCCTCATTTCGCTGGGCGTCGTGGCCATCATCGTGGTCGCGCTGGTCAAGACTGCGCAGATCGTGCCCCAGCGCTCGGCCTACATCGTCGAGCGGCTGGGCAAGTATTCCCGCACGCTCGATGCCGGTTTCCACATCCTGATTCCCTTCATCGACCGGGTGGCCTACCGCCAGACGCTGAAGGAAGAGGCGGTGGATGTGCCCAAGCAGCAGTGCATCACCAAGGACAACATCAGCGTGTCGGTCGACGGCGTGCTCTACCTGCAGGTGGTGGACCCGCACGCGGCCAGCTACGGCATCGACGACTACCGCTATGCGGCCACCAGTCTCGCGCAGACCACGCTGCGCTCCATCATCGGCCAGATCGAACTGGACAAGACTTTCGAAGAGCGTGCGCGCATCAACGACGAGGTGGTGAAGGCGCTGGACGAGGCCGCCGAACCCTGGGGGGTGAAGGTGCTGCGTTACGAGATTGCCGACATCGTGCTGCCCAGCACCATCACCGATGCGCTGGAGCAACAGATGCGCGCCGAGCGCGAACGCCGCGCGGTGGTGGCGCGCTCCGAGGGGGAACGGCAGGAGAAGATCAACATCTCCGAAGGCGAGAAGGCACAGATCATCAACCTGTCGATGGCCGAGAAGGAAAAGCAGATCAACGAGGCCGAAGGCAAGGCGCGTGAAATCCAGATGCTGGCTGCGGCCACCGCCTTCGGCATCGAGCGGATCGCCGAAGCGATCAACAAGCCCGGCGGCAAGGATGCCGTGAGCCTGCGCATTGCCGAGCAGTATGTGAAGGAGTTCGGCAACCTCGCGAAAACCAACAACACGATCATCCTGCCTGCCGAACTGAGCAACATCGGCGGCGCAGTGGCCGGCCTGGCCGAAGTGCTGAAGAAGGCGCAGGGCACGGGCGACGGGCAGCAGGGGCGCGGCTGAACGCTGCGAGTTGCGCGCGCACTGAGGCGCTCCGCAGCTCAGAGGTCGTTTAAACCACTCACAAGAAGTTTTCCTACGCTCTCTCTGAAGAAGCCCCGGCCACACAGGGGCTGGGGGCTGCCTTGTGTCAGGAGACTTTTTAGAAATAGCTTAGGTCTGGTCGTAGTGACCGCCGATGGCAAAGATGTAAATTGATTTCTCGTCAAAGCGATAAGCCATCATCACAAAATCCTCTAACAATCGCCTCGTGATGCTTTTTGGGTTAATCTGTCGGCCGATTCTGGTCTGACGAAGAGGAAGAAAGGTGCCACGTCTCGCAACACTGTCGTTGAGT
>JBAYOV010000057.1:0-22032 GCA_041678045.1 Rhodocyclaceae bacterium | reverse complement strand
GGAAGCATGACGTGCAGGTGATGATCGAAGGCCCCGGCCACGTGCCGATGCAGCTCATCAAGGAGAACATGGACATCCAGCTGGAATCCTGTTCCGAGGCGCCGTTCTACACCCTCGGCCCCCTGACCACCGACATCGCCCCCGGCTACGACCACATCACCTCGGGCATCGGCGCTGCGATGATCGGCTGGTACGGCACCGCGATGCTGTGCTATGTCACGCCGAAGGAGCACCTCGGCCTGCCGGACAAGGATGATGTGAAGGAAGGCATCATCACCTACAAGCTCGCCGCGCATGCGGCCGATCTGGCGAAGGGCCACCCCGGCGCGCAGATCCGCGACAACGCGCTCTCCAAGGCGCGCTTCGAGTTCCGCTGGGAAGACCAGTTCAACCTCGGCCTCGATCCGGACAAGGCGAAGGAATTCCACGACGAGACCCTGCCCAAGGATTCGGCCAAGGTCGCCCACTTCTGCTCGATGTGCGGCCCGCACTTCTGCTCCATGAAGATCACCCAGGATGTGCGCGACTTCGCCGCCCAGCAAGGCATAGCCGAGGAGGCCGCGCTGGAGAAGGGCATGCAGGAGAAGGCGGTGGAGTTCGTGAAGAGCGGCGCCGAGGTGTATCGGAACGTGTGATCGAGGCACAATGCGCGGGTGATGAGTCTTGCCGCTTGCCCTCCTGATGCCCCGGCCTATGTCGGCCGGTTTGCCCCCTCGCCCACCGGGCCGCTGCATTTCGGCTCTCTGGTGGCCGCAGTGGGCAGTTTTGCCGATGCCCGCGCCCATGGCGGACGCTGGTTGCTACGCATCGAGGATGTGGATGCCCCGCGCACCGTTCCCGGGGCGGCCGATGCGATCCTGCGCACCCTGACCCGTTTCGGTTTCGAGTGGGATGCCGAGCCTTGGTGGCAAAGCCATCGTCTGGCGCACTATGCTGAGGCGCTGGAACGACTGCGCGCCTCCGGCAATGCCTTTCCCTGCGCCTGCACCCGGCGCGAGATGGCCGACTCGGCGCTGGCCCGTGACGGTTCGCGGCTTTACCCGGGCACCTGCCGCGAGGGCCTGCCCCCGGGTCGCCAGGCACGCGCCTGGCGCGTGCGTGTTGCGGGCTGCATCCGCTTTCAGGATCGGGTACAAGGCATGCAATGCGAGGATCTGGCGCAGGAGTGTGGCGACTTCGTGCTGCTGCGGGCCGACGGGCAATATGCCTACCAGCTCGCCGTCGTGGTGGATGACGCCGCATCGGGCATCACCGATGTCGTGCGCGGTGCGGACCTGCTCGACTCCACCGCCCGCCAGATCCATCTGCAACACCTGCTTGGCCATCCGCAACCACGCTATGCGCACCTGCCGGTGGTGGTCAACGCAGCTGGCGAAAAGCTCTCCAAGCAAACCCTTGCCCGCGCGGTCGACGACTGGCCGGTGCCCCATGCCTTGGTGGCGGCGCTGGACTTTCTGGGGCAGAATCCACCACAGGCCCTGCACCGGGCCGCTCCGGCCGAAATCTGGCAATGGGCCTTTGCGCACTGGGGCATGGCGCGCGTGCCGGTCTGCCGGAGCGCCAGCCTGGCCCCCAACCAGAACCCTTCACTGACAACCTCACCGACCACACCCCCGACATGATCGACGACGATGCCGGCCTGCGCAACGTGCTGCAGGCAACCCGTACCATTGCCGTGGTGGGCCTGTCCGACAACCCGACCCGGCCCAGCCACACCACGGCCCGCTACATGCAGGCGCAGGGCTACCGCATCGTGCCGGTCAACCCCACCTGCACGGAAGTGCTGGGCGAGCCCTGTCATGCCAGCCTGCGCGACATTCCGTTCCCGGTGGACATGGTCGACGTGTTCCGCCGCGCAGAAGAAGTGCCCGCAGTGGTCGAAGACGCGATTGCCATCGGCGCCCCCTGCGTGTGGCTGCAACTGGGCGTCATCCACCCCGAGGCCGCCGCCCGCGCCGAAACGGCGGGTCTGCAGGTGGTGATGGACCGCTGTGTGAAGATCGAACACGCCCGGCTGCTGCTCGCCCCCAGTGCTTGAGTGCGACCGGCCCCACCCCGACCGGCTTCAGTGCTCTCCACGGTAGCCGGCCAGTCCGATGGCCATGCGCACGCACTGCAGCGATATCCAGGACGCCATGCGGCGCACCAGGGGCAGGCGGCGCAAGGCCTCCTCGCGCAACTCGACCGCCCCGGCCTGCATCGCCCGCTGCAGGCTGGCGCGCAACTGCCCGGCAAAACGGGCATCGTCGATGAGCACATTCGCCTCGCGCGCCAGCAGCAGACTGAAGGGGTCGATGTTGCTTGACCCGACCGTTGCCCAGACACCGTCGACCACCGCCACCTTGGCATGCAGATAGCTTTGCCGGTACTCGAACAGGCGGATGCCGCATGACATCAGGTGTGGATACAAGGCCCGCGTAGCATGCAGCAACAGGGGATGATCGGTCAGCCCCTGCAGCAGCAGGGTGACCCGCACGCCACGGCGCGCGGCATCGGTGAGTGCCTGCCGGAAACGGCGACCGGGGAAGAAGTAGGCGCAGGCAATGATCACCTCATTGCGCGCCCCGGTCAGCGCCTCCAGATAGGCCTGTTCGATGTCGCGCCGGTGGCGCAGGTTATCCCTGATCAGGAAGGCTGCGCGAATCCGGCCCGCCTGTGCTGGCCGCGCCAGCATGGGCAGCACAGGCTCAAGACGGCGGGAGCGCAAGCCTGCCCAGGCCACCAAGCGCCACAAATGGCGCACCGCATAGTGAATCGACTGCAGTAGCGGCCCTTCCACACGAACCGCATAGTCATGACGCGGGTGTGGAGGGCCGTCGGGCTCATAGTCATCGACGATGTTGATGCCGCCCACAAAGGCGACCCGGCCATCGATCACCGCCAGCTTGCGATGCAGCCGGCGTAACCGGTGGCGCCGCAGGGAGAGCGCACGGATCTCGCGCCGGTACACCTGCACCGACACCCCGCCAGCCTGCAGTTCGGGCATCAGCTCCGCGACAAACCGCCGGCTGCCGAAACCATCCACCAGCACCCGTACCGTCACGCCTCTGGCGGCCGCCTGCAGCAACGCAGCCGCCACGGCCCGGCCAGTGCGGTCGGGCAGGAAAATGTAGGTTTCAATGAAGATTTCCTGCCGGGCCGAAGCGATCTCCGCAAGCAGCGCAGGAAAGTATTCCACCCCGTTTTCGAGGAGTTCGATCGCATTCCCCTCGAAATACCCGCTCACCAGCGAATCTCCAGCTCGGCCGTGAGTGCGGCATGATCGGAAATGCGCGACCATGGCAGGCCGCTATGCACCTGCGCCTCACGCACCGCAAAGTTGCGCACATAGATGCGGTCCAGCGTGAGCATGGGCAGGCGCGACGGAAAGCTGCGGGCGATCCGCCCCCGGTCGGCATGGAATACTTCCTGCAGATGCAGACGCCGCGCCAGCACCTCGTCGGCCCGGTTCTGCCAGTCGTTGAAATCCCCGGCAATGATCAGTGGCGACTGCGGCGGAGCGAGTTGCTCCATGCGCGCGGCCAGGTGCTGCATCTGCCGGCGACGACTGCCGGCCATCAGGCCAAGGTGCACGCACACGCAATGCACCGGCGCGCACAGGCCCGGAACTTCGATTTCGCAGTGCAGCAGGCCACGACGCTCGAAGCGATGATCCGACACATCCTGGTTGTGCGCGGACAGGATCGGAAAACGGCTGAGAATGGCATTGCCGTGGTGGCCATGGTCATATATTGCGTTCTGGCCATACGCGGTTTCATGCCACACCTCCTCGGCCAGAAACTCGTGCTGCGGATGCTCGGGCCAGTCACTGTGACGGCGCTGATGCTCAAGGTGCAGACCCTGCACTTCCTGCAGGAACACCACATCCACCTCCAGACTGCGCAAGCGGTCGCGCAGCTCGTGTATCACCAGCCGGCGATTGAACTGCGAAAACCCCTTGTGGATGTTGTAGGTGCAGACCCGGAGCGTGCGAATGATGTCCATGCTGTACTGTGCGTGCTGGTTGACTACGGAGCAAGACCCTGCCTTGCGGAAAGGAGGACGAACCCGGTTGATCGTGGCCGCCAATACACGGATACTAGCCCGCCCCGGGGGTTCCCCTCGGCGTGAATGCGCAGTTCCACCTCAAGACGGGAGTCCTTTCAAGGTGTTCAAGAAAGATATCATTGCAATCATGATTGCCGGTGTGGCGGTCATCGCCCTGCTGGCCCATTATGCGATCAAGGGACAGGAAATTCCGCTCGGCCCGGCACTGGCCGTGGCGGTGGTGAACGTGCTGGCCGCATGGCGCTTGTTCGTGGTGGTGAAGAAGGCCAAGGAGCAGGCTCACCGCAAAGCCCTTGAGGCGGCTGACAGGAAAGACACGACGGACTGATCCCGCGCCCGCACGGCACACCCCCAGCCCTGCGACAGGCGCGCCACGAGCGGTGGCCCGCAGTGACCACCGGGGCCGCCTGGTCACCGGTGGTCATTTCACACGGGCCGGGGCAATGGCCTGTCAGGACACGGCCAGCATGCGGTCCAGCGCCACGCGGGCGAGCACGGCTTCGTGCTCGGGCACCTCGATGCGGTTCACCACATTCCCATCGGCGAGGTTTTCCAGCGTCCAGGCCAGGTGTTGCGGGTCGATGCGCTGCATGGTGGAACACATGCATACCGTGGGCGCCATGAACTGGATGCTCTTGCCTTCGGGTTTCATCTCTTCGGCCAGCCGGTTAACCAGATTCAGCTCGGTACCCACCAGCCAGCGCGTGCCGCGCTCGGCCGCCTTGATGGTGTTGATGATGTATTCGGTGGAGCCCACGTAGTCCGAGTTGCAGCACACCTCCAGACTGCTTTCCGGGTGCGAGATGACCAGCCCCTCAGGGTGCTGCATGCGCCAGCGGCGGATGTGGCTCTCCTGGAACATCTGGTGCACCGAACAGTGCCCCTTCCACAGCAGGATCTTCGCCTTGCGGATCTGCTCGGGCGTGAGGCCGCCGTATTCCAGGTCCGGATCCCACACCACCATTTCGTCGAGCGCAATGCCTTTCTTGTAACCCGTCCAGCGCCCGAGGTGCTGGTCAGGGAAGAACAGCACCTTCTCGCGTTGTGCAAAAGCCCAGTCGAGAATGGTCGGCGCGTTGGTGGAGGTGCACACAATGCCGCCATGCTCGCCACAGAAGGCTTTCAGGTCGGCAGCAGAGTTGATGTAGGTGACCGGCGTGATCAGGCTGTCCGGGGTGTCGAGCACCTCGGCGAGCTCGTGCCAGCAGCGTTCCACCTTGGCCAGGTTGGCCATGTCGGCCATCGAACAGCCGGCCGCCAGGTCGGGCAGAATCGCCACCTGGTGCGGCTGCGACATGATGTCGGCCACTTCGGCCATGAAGTGCACACCGCAAAACACGATGTATTCGGCCGAGGTCTGCGAGGCCAGACGGGCGAGCTTGAGCGAATCGCCGGTCAGGTCGGCATGTTGATACACATCGGCGCGCTGGTAGTGATGGCACAGCAGCACCGCACGCTCGCCCAGACGGGCACGCGCGGCGCGAATCCGCTCTTGCGCTTCATCGTCCTGCAGGGTGTTGAAGCGGTCAAAACTGATGGTGGCAACTTGCATAGGGCTTGGTCTCAATGAAATCGGCAGGGCGCAATCAGCCCTGCACCCAGGGCAGGCCGGCATGACGCCAGCCACCGATGCGTCCGCGATGACCATTGGCATCCCGGTCGCCCTCGAAGCCTTCCAGTATGTTGTAGGCTTCCAGATAACCCGCCTCCAGGGCGGTACGCGCTGCGGCGTCGGAGCGCCCTCCGGAGCGGCACAGGAACAGCACCAGCGCCTCGGGATCGACCTCGCGCCGCAGCTGGGCAATGAAACCGGGGTTGGGACGACCGCCCGGCCAGCCCTGCCATTCGATCTCGACGGCGCCGGGCACACGGCCCACCCAGTCCCACTCGGCACGGGTGCGCACATCCACCAGCCGGGCGCCGGGCGCGCGCTGCCAGACCTCATGGGCCTCGGCCGGCGTGAGCGCTCCGGCATACGGCAGATGCATGTCCTGCGCGCGCTCGTGCGCGAGCTTGAGCAAATCGGTCAACGTACCCATGTCTGCCTCCGGTTAGAATCAGGTCCCGGAGTATACATCCTAGCGTGAAACATGGACCGCCCATACACCGCGTCCGCTGTGGACGAACAGACACACGCTGCCTCGCGAGGGCGTGCGGTGCAGCGCGTCACCCTGGTGGCGATCGTCACCAACAGCCTGCTGGCGCTGGGTCAGCTGGTGGTCGGGGTGCTGGCCAACGCGTTCAGCCTGGTCGCCGATGCCGTCCATACCCTGTCGGACCTGCTCACCGATCTGATGGTGCTGTTTGCCGGACGCAAGGGCGCCAGCCCGGCCGACAGCGATCACCCCTATGGTCATGCGCGCATCGAGACGGCCGCCACCCTGATCCTGGGGCTGGTGCTGTGCGGGGTGGGAGCGGGCTTTCTGCTGGCCGCAGGCGAACGCCTGCAAAACCTGTCGGCCGCCCCGCCGCTGCACCCTGCTGCGCTGGTGATGGCCCTGTTCACCCTGCTCGCCAAGGAGGCCCTGTTCCGTTTCACGCTGGCGGCCTCCAGACGCCTGAACGCCCCGATGCTCGCAGCCAATGCCTGGCACGCACGCTCGGACGCCGCCTCCTCGCTGGTGGTGGCCGTGGGCATCGGTGGCAGCCTTGCCGGCTATCCGGTGCTCGAACCTCTGGCGGCCGCCGTGGTGGGCTTCCTGATCGTGAGCATGGGCGTGAGGCTTGCCTGGAGCGCAATGCGCGAACTGGTCGACACCGGCCTGTCTCCGGCCGAACTGGCACGCATCAGGCAAACCATACGTGACACACCCGGCGTCATCGACCTGCATGAACTGCGCACCCGTCGCATGGCCGACCGCATCCTGTGCGACACCCATGTGCTGGTCGATCCGCGCATCACGGTGTCCGAAGGACACACGATTTCCGACGCGGTATATCTGCGCATCCGTGAAGCGCACCCCGAGGTGCGCGACGTGCTGGTGCACATCGATGCCGAAGAGGACGACGAACTGCAAGCCGTGGCGCCAGCCCCACCGCCCGACCGGAAAACGGTGCAGCAACGAATGGGCGAACTGCTGGCCGACGCACTCCCGCAGGGCACGACCGCCATTCAGTGTCAGCCCGAACGGGTGCAGATTCATTATCTCGGCCAGCGTGTGGAGCTTGAAGTATTCCTGACACCGGCGCAGGCCCGCCAGGTGGATTCCGATGCACTGAAATGCCGCATCGACGCCTTCATTTCCAATCACCCCGAGTACCGCTCAATCCGCTTTTACACATGCCTCGCACCAGCCTGATGCGGGACGCCACAAAAAGGCACCACATTGGTGCATTTCCGGAGCACCCTGCCCCGCTTGGCGCTCCAGTCCGGCCCGCAACC
This sequence comes from Rhodocyclaceae bacterium, assembly GCA_041678045.1. Taxonomy (GTDB): domain Bacteria; phylum Pseudomonadota; class Gammaproteobacteria; order Burkholderiales; family Rhodocyclaceae; genus UBA2357. Next base: position 14,603 of record JBAYOV010000057.1, on the reverse strand, counting down.
AGCCCGGCGGCGGCACACGGGCAGGGTGAATGCCGATGTGGCACAATCGCGGGAACGCCTGTTTCGGCTTGGCACGATTGCTGCTAATGCCCTTGCAACGGACGCTTTACCGTTAATCTGATTCGATCAGCCATCGCCTCATCTCACCAGGAGTGATTATGAACGCTCAAGAAGTCATGAAGATGATCAAGGAAAACGAAGTGCGCTTCGTGGACCTTCGTTTTACCGATACCCGTGGCAAGGAGCAGCACGTCGGCCTGCCCGTGTCCGCCTTCGAGGAAGATCACTTCGAGCACGGCCACCCGTTCGACGGTTCGTCGATCGCAGGCTGGAAGGGTATCCAGGCCTCCGACATGATCCTGATGCCGGACCCCGCCTCGGCCTATCTCGACCCGTTCTTCGACGAAACCACCCTGGTGCTGACCTGCGATGTGGTTGAACCCTCCGACGGCAAGGGCTATGACCGCGACCCGCGCTCCATCGCCAAGCGCGCCGAAGCCTACCTGAAGAGCACCGGCATCGGCGACACCGCCTTCTTCGGTCCGGAACCCGAATTCTTCATCTTCGACGCCGTCGAATGGTCGGTCGACATGTCGGGCGTGATGAGCAAGATCATCTCCGAAGAGGCCGCCTGGTCCACCGCCGACAAGTTCGAAGGCGGCAACACCGGCCACCGTCCGAAGGTCAAGGGCGGCTACTTCCCGGTGCCCCCGGTCGACAGCCTGAACGACATCCGCGCCGCCATGTGCCTGGCCCTGGAAGGCGCCGGCATCCCGGTCGAGGTGCACCACCACGAAGTGGCCAACGCCGGCCAGTGCGAGATCGGCACCAAGTTCAGCACCCTGACCAAACGCGCCGACTGGACCCAGACGCTGAAGTACATCGTCCATCAGGTTGCGCACCAGTACGGCAAGACCGCCACCTTCATGCCCAAGCCCATCGTTGGCGACAACGGTTCCGGCATGCATGTGCACCAGTCGATCTGGAAGGATGGCCAGAACCTGTTCGCCGGCAACGGCTACGCTGGCCTGTCCGAAACCGCGCTGTACTACATCGGCGGCATCATCAAGCACGCCAAGGCACTGAACGCGATCACCAACCCGTCGACCAACTCGTACAAGCGTCTGGTGCCGCACTACGAAGCCCCGATCAAGTTGGCCTACTCGGCTCGCAACCGTTCGGCCTCGATCCGCATCCCCTACGTTGCCAACCCGAAGGGCCGCCGCATCGAGTCGCGCTTCCCGGATCCGGCTGCCAACCCCTACCTGTGCTTCGCCGCACTGCTGATGGCCGGCCTGGACGGCATCCAGAACAAGATCCACCCGGGCGATCCGGCCGACAAGAACCTGTACGACCTGCCGCCGGAAGAAGACGCGAAGATCCCGACCGTGTGCTTCAGCCTGGATCAGGCGCTGGCCGAACTGGACAAGGATCGTGAGTTCCTGACCCGTGGCGGCGTGTTCTCCGACGACTTCATCGATGCCTTCATCGAACTGAAGTCCGAGGAAGTGAACCGCCTGCGCGTGACCACCCACCCGGTCGAGTTCGACATGTACTACAGCCTGTAATCGTTTTCCCGATTCGGGCGTTAATGAAGGGACGGGCATTGCCCGTCCCTTTTTTATCGGGTCTAATCTGGACCTCATGCCGCATGCAAGGCATGCGCCCATCGTTTCACATCAGGAATCCATCGTCATGAGGCTTGCACACACCTGTTCCATCGCGCTGCTGCTCCTCACGGCATATTCGGCATCGGTTTCGGCCACCGTCTATAAATGCATCGATGCCGATGGCCGGGTCACCTACACCAACGACAGCTCGCTCGCCCGGGGCTGCGAAGCCCTGAGCCAGGACCAACCGGTATCCTCGGTGCCGGCACCGGCGAGACGCCCCGGCAGCGCCCCCCCAAGCACCCCACCCCGCACCAGCAACTCTCCTTCGGACTTTCCGAAGGTGACACCGGATACCCAGCGCGCCCGCGACGACACCCGGCGTCAGGTGCTGGAAACCGAACTCAAGAACGAAGAGCAGTCCCTGTCAGAGGCCCAGGCCGCGCTGGCCGAGCAGGAAAGCATCCGGCTGGGCGACGAGCGCAACTACCAGCGCGTGCTCGACCGCCTGCAACCCTTCAAGGACAAGGTGGAACTCCACCAGCGCAACATCGAGGCGCTACGGCGTGAAATCGGCCGCTTGCGCTGAATCACCGGTCTGGCGCGTTACTTGCTTTCATTCCGGCACCTTACACGGCACGTCACATAGCCCATTTACCGGTGTCCGCGCATGAACAAAGCTTCCGCCCAGACCACCTCCAGTCCCTTTGCAGGTCTTGACCTGCTGTCATCGGCCGTGGTGCTGATCGACGACCGGTTCATCATTCGTTACCTCAACCCGGGCGCTGAAAATCTGTTCGCGATCAGCCAGCGCAAACTGCTTGGCATGCCCCTCGCCCGCTTGCTGGGCGAGGGGCATGGACTGGAGAGCGCACTGCGCAACACCCTCGCCACACACTGGAGCTACACCGGGCAAGACTTGCGGGTGCAACGCCTGCACGGCGAAGCCCTGCATCTGGACTGCACGGTAAGCCCCGCAGAGGCGGCCGGTGTGAGCCTGTTGCTGGAGTTTCGTCCGATCGATGCCCAGCTGCGGGTGGCCCGCGAGGAGCAACTGCTGCAGCAACAACAGGCCAACCGGGAGCTGATCCGCAATCTGGCGCACGAAATCAAGAACCCCCTGGGCGGTATCCGGGGTTCGGCGCAACTGCTCGAGCGCGAACTGGAAGACCCCCAGCTGCGCGAATACACCCAGGTGATCATCGCCGAAGCCGATCGCCTGCAGGACCTGATGAACCGCATGCTCAGCGCACATTGCGTGATGCGCCCGGGGTTGCTCAACATCCATGATGTGCTGGAGCGGGTGCGCAAGCTGCTGCTGGCCGAGTTTCCAGCCCTGCTGATGATTCGGGATTACGACATCAGCATTCCCGAACTGACTGCCGACCGCGAACAGTTGATCCAGGCTGTGCTCAACATTACCCGCAACGCAGCCCAGGCCATGCACGGCAACGGCGTGGTCAAGCTGCGCACCCGGGTGGCGCGACAGGTCACCCTGGCCAAGCGCCGCTTCAAACTGGCACTGGAATTGCAAGTGATCGACAACGGCCCCGGCATCCCGGAGGAGATCCGCGACACGATCTTCTATCCGCTGGTCTCGGGGCGTGAAGGTGGAAGCGGACTGGGACTCACGCTGGCGCAAAGCTTCATTGAGCAACACCACGGCATGATTGAGGTCGACAGCCGTCCCGGGCAGACCTGTTTCACGATTCTGCTGCCGATTTCCGAACGCACCTGAAGGCTGCACCGGAGCGGCACTGCCTCCACACCGGATAACCGGCTGCGTGATCGCGCACCAAAACTGTGCATGGATTATGAATACCGTCTGGATTGTTGATGATGACCGTTCGATTCGCTGGGTGCTGGAAAAGGCCCTGAGCCGCGAGAACATCACTCACGAGAGCTTCACCTCGGCAAGCGATGCCATGGCCGCCCTGGATCGCAGCCCGACGCCCCCCAAGGTGCTGGTATCGGACATCCGCATGCCCGGCGACTCGGGGCTGGACCTGCTCAAGCGCGTCAAACAGGTGCATCCCGATCTGCCAGTGATCATCATGACCGCCTACTCGGACCTGGACAGCGCGGTTTCGGCCTTTCAGGGCGGGGCGTTCGAGTATCTGCCCAAGCCCTTCGATGTCGACCAGGCCATCGCACTGGTCCGCCGTGCGATTGAGCAGAGCACGCACCATCAGGGTGCAGAGGCACAAACCACGCTGGCCCCCGAAATACTGGGCCAAGCCCCGGCCATGCAGGAGGTGTTTCGTGCCATCGGGCGGCTGTCGCAGTCTCACGCCACCGTGCTCATCAATGGCGAGTCGGGCACTGGCAAGGAGTTGGTGGCGCGCGCGCTGCACCGTCACAGCCCGCGACGCGACGCGCCCTTCATTGCCATCAACACGGCCGCGATTCCACGCGACCTGCTTGAATCCGAGCTGTTCGGGCATGAGCGCGGCGCCTTCACCGGCGCGGCCACCCAGCGGCGCGGCCGCTTCGAGCAGGCTGACGGCGGAACGCTGTTTCTCGACGAGATCGGTGACATGCCGGCCGAACTGCAGACGCGGCTGCTGCGCGTCCTGTCGGACGGGCACTTCTACCGTGTCGGTGGCCAGCAGCCCATACGCGCCAACGTGCGGGTGATCGCCGCCACCCACCAGGACCTGGAAGAACGGGTACGCAACGGATTGTTCCGCGAAGACCTCTTCCACCGCCTGAACGTGATCCGCCTGCGCCTGCCGCCGATGCGCGAGCGTCGCGAGGACATCCCCATTCTGGTGCGCCACTTCCTGCAAAAGAGTGCACAGGAACTGAGCGTGGAGGCAAAGCGGATTTCGGAGGACGCAATTCGCTATCTGCAGTCCCAGCCCTTTCCGGGCAATGTGCGCCAACTCGAGAACCTGTGCCACTGGCTCACCGTGATGGCCCCCGGGCAGACCGTGGAAGTGGCCGACCTGCCGCCAGAACTGCGCGAGCAGCATGCCGGCAATCCGGCCAGCGACTGGACGAACGGCCTGGGGCTGGAGACGGACCGCCTGCTCAATGAACAACCGGGCCTGGTGTTCGAACAGCTCAACCAGGTCTTTGAACGCACCCTGATCCGCCATGCCCTGGCAGCCACCGGCGGGCGGCGCATCGAGGCCGCACAGTTGCTGGGCATCGGCCGCAATACGATCACCCGCAAGATTCACGATTTGGGTATAGACGAGGACAACAAGGCCCCAGGCAACGAGACGGACACCGAGGACTGAACAGGAGCCACCCTGTCCTGTCGCTGAGGGCATGATCTGTCGGATAATGGCGGTTTTCCCGGTCAGCATCGCTCATGACGTTTCCGCCCCCACCGCCCACTCCGCTCGATGCCCAGGCGATTACTCAGGCACTTGGCAGTTCGGCCGCTCGCTTTGCCATTCGCTGCGTCGAACAGTGTGACTCCACCAACAGTCTCATCGTGCAGTCTCCCCCGGCAACGGACGGTCGGGTGTCCGTGTTGCTTGCCGAACGCCAGCTGGCAGGTCGCGGCCGGCGCGGCCGAACATGGCAATCCTGGCCCGGGAGCAGCCTGACCCTGTCGGTACTGTGGCGTTACCCGGTTGGCACTCCCGTACCCGCCGGCCTCTCCCTGGTGACCGGGCTCGCGGTGGCCGAGACGCTGGAACAGCTCGGCGTGATCGGCGTACAGCTCAAGTGGCCGAACGATGTGCTGGTACTGGGCCAGAAACTGTGCGGCATCCTGATCGAACTGCAATCCTCGCGCGGACAACCACCGGTCGCAGTAATCGGCATCGGCCTGAACCTCGCCCTGCCCCCCGATGCCGACATTCCCTCGCGCATCGGCGTGAGCGACCTGGTCAGCCACCTTTCCAACCCACCCGACCGCAACCGGCTCGCGGCCTTGCTGCTGGACACGCTTGCCAGATATCTGGACCGCCATGCCGAAGCCGGCTTTGCTGCCTTGCGCAGCGCCTGGCAGCAGCGCAATGCCTTCGCCGATCTGCCGGTTTGCATCGAGGGTGAGGACACCTGCCTGCGTGGCCGCTGCGCCGGCATTGATGACGATGGCGCCCTGTTGCTCGATACCGCAACGGGACTGCAGCGCGTGCTGGTCGGGGATGTTTCGCTGGCAGCGGAGCCCATGCCATGATGATGCTGCTCGACGCAGGCAACAGCCGCATCAAATGGGGCGTTTTTCATGCCGGTGAGTGGCTGGCCAGCGGCGCGCTGGACAACGACGCGCTGCACCGGGAGGCGCCGCAACAGGACACCCTGCGTGGTCTCGCCATGCACGCAGCCGGCCAGACCCCCATCGAGCGCATCGTCGGCGCAAATGTTGCGGGCGAAGCCGTGGCCTCCGCCATCGAACACCACGTACAGGGGTTGGCCACGGTGGAGTGGCTCCGGCCATTGACGTCCTGCTGCGGGGTGTACAACCTGTACGACGATCCTGCGCGTCTGGGGGTGGACCGCTGGGCTGCACTCATTGGCGCACGCGCGCTGATCGGTGCACGCGCCTGCCTGGTGGTGACCGCCGGCACGGCCACCACGGTCGATGTGCTCGACGCGGAAGGCCGCTTTGAGGGGGGGCTGATCCTGCCCGGCCTGCACCTGATGCGCAAGGCACTGCTGCGCGACACCGCCCAGCTGCGGGAAACCCAGGGTGAATTCACTACTCGCCCGCGCAACACCGCCGACGCCATCACCTCCGGTTGCCTGAATGCGCAGGCCGGCGCCATCGAACGCATGTACCATTCCCTGCCGGCAGGCGCCGCTTGCGTGATCAGCGGAGGCGGCGCCTCGCAACTGCTTCCCCTGCTCGACTGCCACACCGTTCAGCCGGTAGACAACCTGGTGCTGAAGGGGCTTGCGGTCATCGCGCAGGCACAGCCCGCAACCCGTTCCGCATCCGATTGAGGTACGCTTCACGCCATGTCCTTCACCCGCTTGCTGATCATCGTGCTGGTCGTGCTCAACCTGCTGGCGCTGGCCGCAACTCGTGGCCTGCTCGGCGACAATTCGCCACGCGGCGAACCCGAACGACTCACCAACCAGCTCCGGCCAGACGCGATTCGCCTGCTCGATGCGCCACCGGACCGGGCCTCTGCACCTCAGGCGCAAGCGCTCAGGCGCAGCGAGCCGACAGCCGACACCGCCCCGGAGCCGGCCACCGTCTCCAGCACGGTCGTGGCCGAGACGCCACCAGGTGACTCTTCTCCCGGCCCAGACAATGACAGCAACGCGCCTCTGTGCCGATCCTTTGGCGGACTGCTCGACGCGCAAGCCACCGAGCTGTCCCGATTGGCCCGGGAGCTGTCCCCCGGCCTGAACGTACGCCGCAGCCAGAGCGAACCTGCCAGCAACTGGTGGGTACACATCCCGCCTGCGGCCAACCGCGAAGCCGCCGATACGCGTGCCCGGGCGCTACGCGCCTCAGGCATCTCGGATCTTTTCGTGGTGCGTGATGCAGGCCCCAACCAGCATGCCATTTCGCTGGGCATCTTCCGCACCCAGACGAGTGCCGCCCAACACCTGGCGGACATGCGTGCCCGTGGCGCCACGGAGGCGCGCATGTCTCCGCGCAACCCACCGCGCTATCAGCTCGAAGTCAGCGGAGCGGCCAGTCAGGTGACGCGCCTGGAAGGGGTGATTGGCTCCCGGTTACCCGATGTGCAGGGCACGACATGTGCGCCATGACCTCCGCGCCCCCCATCATCGGCCTCACCGGCGGCATCGGCAGCGGCAAGTCCGCCGCCTGTGAGCATTTTGCCGCGCTCGGAGCGGCGGTGGTCGACACCGACGCCATCGCGCACGAACTGACGACAGCCGGCGGGGCTGCCATCGATCTCATCCGTGAAACCTTCGGCGAACAGGTGATTCAGGCCGATGGCGCCCTCGACCGCACAGCCATGCGGGAACGCGTGTTCAGCGACCCCGCGGCCAGGCTGCGCCTGGAAGCCATCCTGCACCCGATGATCCGTCAGCTCAGCCTGCAGCGCTGCGCGAACACAACCCGACCCTATGTCATCCTGGCCATCCCGCTGCTCATCGAGACGGGGGCCTACCATGAGCACCTGACGCGCATCTGTGTGGTCGACTGCCCGGTCGAACTCCAGGTGGCCCGCGTCATGGCACGCAACGCCATGAGCGAGCCACAGGTACGCGCCATCATCGCCGCCCAGGCCAGCCGTGCGCAACGGCAAGCCATGGCCGATGATCTGATCGACAACAGCGGCGATCTGGCCGCACTCTGGCAACAGGTCGAACGCCTCCATGAACACTATCTTCAACACGCCGCCCGCCCGCTCTGACGTACCGCCAGACACCCGGCCACAGCCCGCCCGTGCCCGGAATGTGTCCGCTGAGGCGTGTGCTATCATCAAAACCGATTCAGCGAACCAGGCCGGGCAAGACGTGATCAGCTACGAATATCCTCTCAACGAACGCATTCGCACCCTGCTGCGTCTGGAGGATCTGTTTCACAAGATCGCCCACTTTCTCGCGGGCCAGACGCCCCAGGATCATCATGTGGCGCTGCTCACGCTATTCGAAATCCTGGATGTGGCCGGGCGCGCCGACCTGAAGGTCGATCTGATGCAGGAGCTCGAGCGTCAGCGGCAAATTCTGATCTCTTTCCGTGACAACCCCGAAATCTCCGAGACTGCGCTCAGTGGAGCCCTCTATGAAATCGAACAGGCCTCAGCCTCGCTACAGGCAATGGCCGGCAAGATTGGCCAGTATCTGCGCGAGAACGAATGGCTGATGGCAGTACGCAGCCGCGCAGCGATTCCGGGCGGGGTGTGCGAGTTCGATCTGCCGTCATACCATTTCTGGCTCAACCGCGACCCTCAGCAGCGTCGCACACAGCTCGAAAGCTGGCTGGGCCCGATGACGCCCATCCGCGACGGGCTGAACATCGTGCTGCGACTGTTGCGTGCCAGTGGCATCCCGGAGCACTGCCAAGCGACCCGGGGCCTGTTTCATCTGGCCATGTCAGGGCGCAATGCGCAGATGCTCAACATCAGCCTCGCACGCAACGACCAGGCTGTTCCCGAGATCAGTGCCAACAAGTTTGCGCTGAACATTCGTTTCATGGTGCCGGACATTTCGGCCCGCACACAGGTCGTCGAGCACGACATCCCCTTCCAGATCACCTTCTGCAGCCTGTAGCTTGATGAACGCCCCACGTACCGTCTCTTGTCCTGCCTGCGGAAAGGCCAGTCCATGGTCACCGGACAACCGCTGGCGCCCGTTCTGTTCCGAGCGCTGCAAGCTGATCGACCTTGGCGCCTGGGCTGCGGAGCAATACCGCGTACCCGCAGCACCGCCCGATGATCCACAGGCAGCCGACTCAAACGAGTCCCGTCAGGGCTGACCAGCCTCATTGACCCGCTTCATCATCGCGCCCTGGCGGCCCCCAGGCCCCACGAATGGCAGCAATGCCATGTGCCCCGTGGCGGCGTGCGATATCCATGTCGGCCGGCCCCACCCCCCCGAGGGCCAGTACCGGAAAAGGTAATTCACGAACAAGCTCGCGAAATGCTTTCCAACCCATCCCGGGCTGGCCAGGATGCGAGCGTGTCGGCTTGACCGGTCCGAGCAGCGCGTAATCGACCCCGATCCGTGCAGCCTGCTCCAGTTCTTCGCGCGAGTGGCAGGAGGCACCAAGCCAGTGCACATGTCCGGGACGTTGCGCCAGGGACATCAAGCGCGCACCACTCAAGTGCAGTCCCTGAGCGTCATCGGGCAAGGCTTCGGAGGCCGCCTGATTGACCACGATGAGCGGCGCGCAACCACTTGCCCGGAACACCTCGCCCACGCGCTTGCACAGAGCAGCACGCTGCTCGGGTAGCATGTCCGGCTCACGTACCTGCACCATGCTTGCGCCTGCGGCCAGGGCTGCACGCATCTGCACCCCGTCATGCGGCATGCCGGAATGGCCACAATCGGTGATCGCCATGAACCTCGGCAGTTGCAGGGCCTTGAAGACCGGTGCATTGGCCGGCAACATCGGGGACACCTCGGGAGCCTCTCCGGACTGCCAGGACAACGCCGCATGTACCCGGTCAGCGAGCACGCCATGCCACTGTGGAACTTCAAAGAAATGCAGACGGACATGGCCGTGCTCATAGTGGTGCTCACGCACCAGCCAGGGGTCGAGTCGGTCAACGACAATACCGAGCTCTTCCTGCAACTCCCTGATCAGAGCCTCCGCCGGGGTTTCGCCCGGTTCGACCTTGCCGCCCGGAAACTCCCAGTAGCCTGGATAGAAGCTACCTTCAGCCCGTTGTCCGAGCAGGATGCGCTGCTGTCGGTCACGGATGACCCCGGCGGCGACCTCGATGATGCGTTTCTTGCCCTCTCCCCCGCTCATTGCGCCTCCCGTTCCACCCCGATGCGTCCGGCGTGGTCACGTGCAAACTGCCAAGCCACCCTGCCCGAACGGGAGCCACGCAGCAGCGCCCACTGCAGGGCCTCCTGGCGGGCAGCTTCGATCTGCCGTGCATCCAGCCCGAACACACTCAGCCAGTGCCCGACAATGGCCAGATATTCGTCCTGACTGAAGGGATAGAAGGACACCCACAGGCCAAAACGCTCGGACAGGGAGATCTTCTCCTCCACTGCCTCACCCGGATGAATCTCACCGTCCACATGCCGTACTGCCCGGTTTTCGTCGTGATACTCCGGCATCAGGTGACGCCTGTTGGAGGTGGCGTAAATGAGCACATTATCGGGCAAGGCCGACACGGATCCGTCGAGCACGCTTTTCAGCGCCTTGTAAGCCGGTTCGCCTTCCTCGAAGGACAAATCGTCACAGAACAGGATGAAGCGCTCAGGACGGGACTCAAGCATCTCGATGATGTCCGGCAGGTCCATCAACTCATCCTTATCAACCTCTACCAGACGCAATCCCTGCCCAGCATAGCGGTCGAGCATGGCCTTCACCAGCGAGGACTTGCCGGTGCCGCGCGCGCCCGTCAGCAACACATTGTTGGCCTGCCTTCCGGCCAGAAACTGGCGTGTATTCTGATCGATGCGCGCTTTTTGCGCCTCAATGTCGCACAGGTCCTCCAGGCGGATGCGGTGCGGCCGGGCGACCGGCACCAGGCTGGCTCGCCCCTGCCTACGACGCCACCGGAAAGCGGTCGCTGCCGCCCAGTCAGGCGCTTCGGGCTTGCCGGGCAACAGGATTTCCAGACGGTCCAGCAACAGCCCGGCCCGGATCAACAGTTCGTTCAGTTCAGTCATCAGCCTGCCTTTCTTTCGACGCGTCACTCTGCTCGGCACTGCGGCCGCTGCGCAGCGCCCAGCCGACAATCAGCAACAGAACGAGCACGATGCCCAGCTCCATGAAAATCAACCACATCGGGCCGCACCTCCATCCTCATCACCATTTCGGGCAGGGGCTTTCACCCTGCTCAGGCGTCCGCGACACACAGCGTTATACTGTATGGTCAAGATCAAGAGTCTACCTGAAGCCGCCGGATGAACAACGCCCTCCCTGCCCACGCCATCGCGTCCTGCTCCACTGTCTCCCCCCCTGCCCGACAGGGGCCGGTTTTTCCCTGTTCAAGACTGCCCCACCTGATCAGGATGCTTGCCGTCGTGTTCATGGTTGCAGGCTGTGCAAGCCGCCCCGCACCCGAGGCACGCTGCCCGACCCGTTTACCGTGTCCGGCCTGCCCGGTCTGTCCGGCCCCCACGGCCACACCCCCCGGAGCCCCCAAAGCCCCGGACATGTCCGAACCTGAAGTCACCCACCCCCCATTCATCAGAAGCGACTGGCACGCGCTACCGGAGTGGGCCAATGACCGACACGCCGAAGCCTGGCCCGCGCTACTGCAATCCTGTCAGGTGCTGTCCAGGCGCAGCGACTGGAGCAACATTTGCACGCAGGCCCGTCAGCTCGGCCCCCAACCAGGCGATCAGCAGGTGCGTCACTTTCTCGAAACCCATCTGCAACCTTGGCAAGCGATTCAGCCGGATGGCGGCACACAGGGACTCATCACCGGTTATTATGAACCGCTGATTCGCGGTAACCGGCATGCCGACGCCCGTTACCCGTGGCCCATCCACGCCCGGCCGCGCGACATGCTGACCATCGAGTTGACCGATGTGTACCCCGACCTTCAGGGCAGACGACTGCGCGGCCGAGTGGTCGGCGACCGTGTGCTGCCGTACTGGACCCGGGGTGAAATCGGCAACCTCGGGGCAAACCTTCCGGCAGAGGTCCTGTTATGGGCAGAAGACCCGATCGAACTCTTCTTCCTTCAGGTACAGGGCTCAGGGCAGGTAGAACTCCCGAACGGCCAGCGGGTGCGCATCGGTTATGCCGAACACAATGGCCACCCATACCAGTCGATCGGGCGCTGGCTGGTCGCACAGGGTGAATTGACGCTCGATCAGGCCTCCATGCAGGGCATCAAGCAGTGGGCACGCAAGAACCCACATCGCCTGCACGAACTGCTGGCGGTCAATCCGAGCTATGTCTTCTTCAGGGAAATGCCAGCAGGTTCCCACGGCCCCCTGGGGGCGATGGGTGTTCCCCTCACGGCAGAGCGAAGTCTTGCGGTCGACCCAGCCTTCGTGCCACTGGGCGCGCCCGTCTTTCTCTCCACCACATACCCAAACAGTCCCCGGCCACTGCACCGCCTGATGATGGCGCAGGACACCGGGGGGGCAATCAAGGGGATTGGCCGGGGTGATTTCTTCTGGGGCTTTGGTGCATCAGCGGGCACCGAGGCAGGACGCATGCGTCAGCAGGGTCGGATGTGGGTATTGCTGCCGCATGGCGTCACGCCCGGACAGCGATGAAACATTCCTGGTGGACGCAGCGTCCATGCGTCCACCAGTGTCAGTGCGAAGCGGGTGAATCTGTAGCCTGAATCAGCGACTGCCGGCTTCGTTCAGGGCCTTGTCCAGTTCGGCTGCAGGTACATAGCCCCCAATCCTGCGACCATCCGCCAAGAACAGCGTGGGCGTCCCCTGAATGCGCAACCCCTGTCCATAGGCCACATTCTGGTCGACAACATCGCTGTCGCACTGGGCAGCAGGTGGCGTCACACCCTTTAGAATCCAATCATTCCATGCCTTGGCCTGATCCTTGGCGCACCAGATGTTGCGCGACTTGGTCACGGAATCCTCGCTGAGAATCGGATACAGGAAGGTATAGACCGTCACGTTGTCCAGCGTGCTCAACTCCTTGCCAAGACGCTTGCAGTAACCACAATTGGGATCCTCGAAAGACACCACCACACGGCTGCCATCGCCCTTCACCTGTTTGATCGCACGATCAAGCGGCAGGGTCGCGAAATCAATCGCGGAAAGCTCCTGCAAACGGGCCTGAGTAACATCCTTGCGTGTTTTTGTATCGATGACCCGGCCGTCAATGATGAACCCCAGCGTCTCATCGGTGTACACCAGTTCGCCGCTCTTGAGCACCACTTCATACAGGCCGCCATATTCGGTCTTGCGCACCGACTCCACTGACGGCGAGCCAATGAACTGCTCCATCGACGCCTTTACCGACTCCTCGCTGGCCTGTGCGCCCAACGCCACGCTCAGGGCTGCAGCAAGCAGCGCGGGTTTCAACATCTTGTCAAACATTCAGGATCTCCATTCAAAAATGACCGCTCGTCGCGTAACGTACGAGCGCATGCTTTAGGACCGGCAGCCTGCCCAGCAGGTTCATTCCCAAGTTGCGAACAGGTGCCAGTGCCGCGTTGTCCAGACCAAACAGACGTTGCAGACCGTGTGTGGAATACTGCAAAACAGCCGGCTCTTCTGCCCTGCTCCGTGCATATCGCCGTAATCCGGACAGCGCTCCCGGATCAGCCCATTCCGGGAGAGAGGACAACACCTCGGCCAATGCCCGTGCATCCTGATAACCCAGATTGATTCCATGCCCGGAGAGCGGATGAATCGCATGAGCCGCATCACCCAGCAAAGCTACCCTGGGTTTCACCATCTGCGAGACGCGCATGAAACGCAAGGGGAAGCCCGTCTGGCAATTGAGCTGCCTGAGATTTCCGAGTACCCCCTGGCTGGCAAGCGTCACCCGCTCCTGCAGTTCATCAGGCGGAAGCTGAACCAGTTCGCGGGCCAGCGCATCATCTGCTGACCAGACCATTGACACCGTGCGCCCCATCATCGGCAGCAAAGCCAGAATGCCATCAGGCCTGAACCACTGGTATGCCACGCCATGATGGGGCAACTCACATTCAAAGTTTGCCACCACCCCCTGTTCATCATAAGGCGTGGTCATCGCCGTGATCCCTACCTGCTCACGAACCCATGAGTTGACACCATCAGCCCCCACAACCAGGCGCGCGTGCAGGCGACGGCCATTGTCCAGTTCAATCTGTGCCGAATCCTCGTTGACCTGCAGTGTTGTGCACTGTGCAGGGCACAACACGCTGACATTATGCTGCCTTCGAACGGTCTCCCAGAGTTCCCTGTGCATCACAGAGGACTCAATGATCCATGCCAATTCCTTCAAGCCTGCATCATGCGCAGAAAAGCGCAGCACTCCGCCAGCATCACCCTGAACTTCCATGTCATGGACCGGACTCAGACGCAGCGCATCCATGTGCTGCCACACACCAAGCCCCTCCAAAAAGGATTGGTTGATCGGACTGACAGCGTACACACGATGGTCAACTTGATCGGTAAATGCGGGCGTCCTGACTTCAAGCAGGGCAATTCGAAAGCGGGTTTTCCTGAGTGCGACAGCCAGACTGGCTCCCGCAAGCCCCCCACCCACGATGGCGATATCGACTTCCATGGCACACCTTCCCCTCAACGCGGGAATGAACACGATGAGGGAATTGTGCCTGAATAATCCTTCCAAAGTGATCTGAAAAGTACTTTCAACTGCGCATGTTTTGTACACGGCGAAACGCCGCTCGATTCATTGTTTGAATGGAGCGGCGTTTTTTTTGGGTTAGTCTGACGATGACCTACTTTCGCACAGGTAATCTGCACTATCATCGGCGCGGTCCTGTT
>JBAYOV010000056.1:0-25038 GCA_041678045.1 Rhodocyclaceae bacterium | reverse complement strand
TTGCCGACATCCTGATCGTCTCCCACACGGGACACCACCATACCGGCCGCCACCGAGATGATCAGCGACGGAATCTGCGCCACCAGGCCATCGCCAATGGTCAGCAGGGTGTAGGTCTCCATCGCCTGACCCATCGGCATGTTGTGCTGCACGGTCCCCACCACCAACCCGCCGACGATGTTGATGAGCAGGATCAGGATGCCGGCGATCGCATCGCCACGCACGAACTTCGAAGCACCGTCCATGGCGCCGTAGAAATCGGACTCCTGCGACACCTCCTTGCGCCGGCGCTTGGCCTCGCCCTCGTCGATGAGACCCGCGTTCAGGTCGGCATCGATCGCCATCTGTTTGCCGGGCATCGCATCCAGCGTGAAGCGTGCGCTCACTTCGGCAATACGGCCCGCACCCTTGGTGATCACCACAAAGTTGATCAGCACCAGGATGACGAATACCACGACACCGATGGCGGTATTGCCCCCCACCAGAAAATACCCGAAGGCCTCGATCACCTTGCCGGCAGCATCCGGCCCGGTATGGCCTTCGAGCAGCACGATACGCGTGGAGGCCACGTTCAGCGCCAGCCGCAACAGCGTGGTTACCAGCAGCACCGTTGGGAACACCGAGAATTCGAGGGGCTTTCGGGTGTACATCGCCACCAGCATCACCATCACCGCCAGGGCGATGTTGAAGGTGAACAGCAGATCCAGCGCAAATGCCGGCAAGGGCAGCACCATCATCGACAGGATCATGATGATGAAGATCGGCGCGCCCAGCAGCCGCAGATTGGCTGGCGTCATCAGCGCGCGAAGATTCAGTGCGTCAAGCATGTTCCAGACCTCTCACTTACAGGGGCTGCGACGGGCTGGCCGTATTCTGCGCAGGTTCATCGTCCGGCGAGCCGGGGTCCAGGTCTTCGGGCACCTGCAACCGGCCGGGCGCCTGCGGCCTGGCACCGCCCTTTTCCATCCAGTTGTTCAGTTGGTACACATAGGCCATCACCTCGGCCACGGCGGTATACAGCGCGACCGGCACGGCCTCTTCCAGTTCGCAGTGTGCATACAGCGCACGCGCGAGCGGGGGCGCTTCGAGCAGAGGCACGCCATGCTCCTGGGCCAGTTCGCGAATCTTCAGCGCAATCTCGCCCCGTCCCTTGGCCACCACCATCGGCGCGCCCATGCGGTTGGCGTCATACTTCAGGGCCACCGAGAAGTGGGTCGGGTTGGTGACCACCACATCGGCCTTGGGCACTTCGCTCATCATCCGGCGACGCGCCATTTCGCGCTGCAGGCTGCGTACCCGCGCCTTGACATGCGGATCGCCTTCCTGCTCCTTGCTTTCACGCTTGACCTCTTCCTTGGTCATACGCAGTTTCTTCTGGTATTCCCACAATTGGAAGGGCACATCGACCACCGCAATCAAGGCCAGCCCCACCACGATCAGCATCGCAGCAAACAGCATGGTTTCCATGAACTCGGGAATTGCGCGCTCGATGCTCATGGTCATCAGCGAAAATACATGATCGTATTCACGCATCACCACAAACACACCCATGCCGCCAACCACCAGCGCCTTGAGGATGGATTTGATCATCTCGACCAACCCATGCACGGAGAACATGCGCCCGAACCCCTTGATCGGATTCATGCGCTCGAACTTGAAACCCAGCGCCTTGGGCGAAAACACGAAGCCCCCCATCGCAATGGGCGCAGCAATCGCTGCAAACATCAGAATCGCAAACAACGGAGCAATGATCAGCAGCACCTGGGTGAACAAATCACCGAAATTCTGCAGCATCAATTGGGTATCGAAGGCCATCGCACGCTCGAAGCTAAAGCCCTCCCTGAACACCACAAGCAAGCGCCCGCTCATCCAGCCTCCCATCAACCAGATGCCAACCACCCCGATGATGAGCACGAGAAAGGTCGACAGCTCGCGCGACTGCGGAACCTGGCCCTCTTCCCGGGCCTGCTCCAGTCTTCGTTGCGATGGTTGTTCTGTTTTTTCGAGATCGCTTTCTTCAGCCATGGCGGACTCCTGCCGTCAACGTCGCGCAGCCCCGGAAGGCACACGACGACATGGAGCCATTATGGCCAGATGCCGGCAAATATTGCCGGCCGAAAAACACGGGAAAACCCCCTCAATTGTGCCGCTGAAAGCCTGAAGTCTTTCAGCGTGCGGGCTGCAGGCCGGCAACACCACGCACCACGTCGCCTTCCCCCAGGCCACGCTCGGCAAACCAGCCCCGGTTCATCTCCAGTGCATAGCGCACCGGCGCGCCGGCACAATGACTGTCTTCGGTCAGGGGTTGCATGTCGGCAATATTCACGATCCTGCCCTCGTCGTCGATGAAGGCCACGGACAGGGGAATGTAGGTGTTCTTCATCCACATGCAGTGGCGGGCAGCCTGATCGAACACGAACAGCATCCCCCGCCCCGCCGGCATTGTCGGACGATGCATCAACCCGGTCTGCCGGCTCTGCGGCGTACTCGCCAGTTCGGCCTCGATCCGGTACATGCCGGCCCCCAGATCGACCAACGGCAGACTGGCCTGAGCCTGAGCCTGCAGCGCAAACAGCATTATTAATCCGGCCCCTAAAGTCACTGACCACCGTTCGGGCTGAGCCTGTCGAAGCCCAGTCCTGGCACTACCCTTCGATAAGCTCAGGGCGAACGGAAACAGCATGCTCAAGAACCGGGTTAATAGCGCCGCCCACAGCAGACCGGACAGCAACATGGCCCAACGGCCATTCAGAGTGTTCTGCATGAAGACAACCCCCTTTGCACTTTTTCCTTCTCACTATTCCTCAAACGCTTGACGTATTACGTTTCGCGTAATACCGTTCAACCCATGATCCAGTCGTTCAAATGCAAGCACACACAGGCACTGTTCGCGGGAGACAGCCCCCCGCGCTTTCGTAGCATTCAGCGCACAGCCGAGCGCAAACTCGCCCAACTGGCCGCTGCACAAACGCTGGAGTTCCTGCGCTCGCCACCGGGCAACCGGCTCGAGGCACTGCAGGGTCACCGCTCCGGCCAGTACAGCATCCGCATCAACGATCAATGGCGTGTGTGCTTCATCTGGACCGACAACGGCCCGGCCCACGTCGAAATCGTCGACTACCACTGAGGAGGCAGCATGAGCAAACCGACAGACCGCCTGCGCCCCGTACATCCGGGCGAAGTGCTACGGGAAGACTTTCTAGCCCCACTGGGGCTGAGCGTCAACGCGCTGGCCCTGGCGCTAGGCGTACCGGCCACGCGCATCCACGAAATCGTCAAGGAGCGTCGTGCCATCACCGCCGACACCGCCCTGCGTCTGGCCCAGTACTTCGGCGGAGATGCCGCCTCGTGGCTGGCCTTGCAAGCAAATTACGACCTCAAGACCCTGCCCAACCGCGCCGAGATCGTGGCACGCGTGCCACATTGCGATCTGGCAGGAATCTGAGTATCCGTTCAGCCGCCCGAGCGGCATCCATCATCCTGTACTCACCCGGCACCAGCCCCTCCAGACGAAAGGGGCCGATGGCAAGCCGGACCAGGCGCAAGGTGGGAAAGCCCACTTTTGCGGTCATGCGCCGTACCTGCCGGTTACGCCCCTCGCGCAGCACGATTTCCACCCAACTGGTCGGCACGCTCTTGCGAAAGCGCACCGGCGGGTTGCGCGGCCACAATGCCGGCGTCTCGGCAACCCTGCGCGCCTCGCACGGGCGGGTATGGAAATCCCCCAGATCCACACCGGCACGCAAACGCTGCAGCGCCGCATCGTCGATCTCGCCTTCCACCTGCACCAGATAGGTTTTGGGGAGCTTGTGCCGTGGATCGCTGATGCGGTGCTGCAGCGCTCCGTCGTCGGTGAGCAGCAGCAGACCCTCGCTGTCCGTATCCAGCCGTCCAGCCGGATACACCCCCGGCAACGGCACATGTGCCTTGAGCGTCTCCCGCCCGTCCTCACCACTGAACTGGCACAGCACGCCATACGGCTTGTTGAGCAGGACGACGATGCCCACGCGTTCAGACCTGCGCGACTCAGGCGACGATGGTGGGCGCTTCGCCGGCAGCGCGGGTGTCGATGGTGCCAATGCGGTACACGGTTTCGCCAGCCTCGCTGAGCAGCGCGGTGGCTGCATCGGCGTCTTCGGCCGCGACGATCACCGCCATGCCGATACCGCAGTTGAACACCCGGTACATTTCCTGCAGATCGACATTGCCGGCCTCGCGCAGCCACTGGAACAATGGCGGGAGCGCCCAGCTCGATGCGTCGATGCGGGCGGTCAGCCCTTCACCCAGAATGCGCGGAATGTTCTCGGTCAGGCCACCGCCGGTAATGTGTGCCATGCCTTTCACCCGGCCCGCCCGAGAAGCGATCAGGGCCAGCAGGGGCTTGACATAGATGCGGGTGGGTTCCAGCACCACATCGCGGAAGGGGCGGCCATGAAAATCCGCCTCCATGTCGGGGCTGGCCAGATCGATGATCTTGCGGATCAGCGAGTAACCGTTCGAATGCGCCCCGCTCGATGCCAGACCCAGCACTACATCGCCCGGCACAATGGTGCTGCCGTCGATGATCTGTGATTTTTCCACAGCCCCCACGGCAAAGCCGGCCAGATCGTACTCGCCATCCGGATACATGCTGGGCATCTCGGCCGTCTCGCCACCGATGAGCGCACAACCGGCCAGCTCGCAGCCCTGGGCAATGCCCTTCACCACATCGGCGGCGGTATCCACGTCCAGCTTTCCGCAGGCGAAGTAGTCGAGGAAGAACAGCGGCTCCGCGCCCTGCACCAGAATGTCGTTCACACTCATCGCGACCAGGTCCTGGCCCACGGTATCGTGCTTGTTGAGCTGGAAGGCGAGCTTGAGCTTGGTCCCCACCCCGTCGGTGCCGGACACCAGCACCGGCTCGCGGTACTTCTTCGACAGTTCGAACAGGGCTCCGAAGCCGCCAATGCCGCCCATCACCTCGGGTCTCATGGTTCGTCTTGCAAGCGGCTTGATGCGCTCCACCAGATCGTCGCCAGCATCGATATCCACACCGGCATCGCGATAAGTCAGGGAATTCAAGGTCGTTCCTATGGCTGTCAGAATGGTGCGGCAGGCGTTTGTCATACACCCGGACTTGAGGCTGCAACACCAAGTGGCTACATTTACGGATTGGCCCGTCAGTGCCGGGCCGTTTCATCGACAAATTCTACTTGAAATGACCCTTTCACGCGCCGATCGTGTTCAAACTGTGGCATGGACTGTGGTGGGGCTGGCCATGCTTGGCCTGTTCTACCTGCTGTCGCCGATTCTCACGCCGTTTGCAATTGCGGCGGTGTTCGCCTATATCAGCGATCCCGCAGTAAATGGCCTGGTCGCGCGCCGCGTGCCCCGCACGGCCGCCGTGCTGCTGGTGATCGTGACCCTGGGCATCGTGCTGCTGCTCGGTTTCCTGATCGTGGTGCCACTGGTGTATCGCGAGGCGGTGATCCTCATCGCGCGCCTGCCCGACCTCATGGAACGCCTCAACACCGAGATCGTGCCGATGCTCAATGCGCGGCTGGGCCTGGAGGTGCAACTCGACCTGAGCGCGCTGAAGAACTGGGTGTCGTCCAATCGCGACCAGGCCACCGACCTCATCCCCATCCTGCTCAGCAAGGCCGGACAGGGGGGCATGGCCCTGGTAGCCGTGGCCACCAATCTGGTGCTGGTGCCGATCGTGATGTTCTACCTGCTGCAGGAGTGGCCACGCATCATCGCGGCGATCAAGGACACCCTGCCCCGGCCGCTGCTGCCCCGCACGCTGAAGATCGTCGGCGACATCGATTCGGTACTGTCCGAATTCCTGCGCGGCCAGCTGTCGGTGATGCTGCTGCTGGCCAGCTTCTACAGCCTCGGACTGTGGATGGCCGGACTCAAGTTTGCGCTGCCGGTGGGGGTGATCACCGGCCTGCTGGCCTTCATTCCCTTTGTCGGCTTTGGCGGCGGTCTGCTTCTGGCCATCATGGCCGCCCTGCTGCAAGGCGAAGGCTGGTCACCCCTCATCGGCGTGGCAGTGGTGTTCGGCATCGGCCAGGTGCTGGAAAGCTATGTACTCACCCCCTATCTGGTGGGCGAGCGCATTGGCCTGCACCCGCTGGCGGTCATCTTCGCGCTGATGGCCTTCGGGCAGCTGTTCGGCTTCGTCGGCATGCTGGTGGCACTGCCAGCGAGCGCAGCCATCCTGGTCGGGCTGCGCGAACTGCGCCAGGAATGGCTGGCCAGTCCGGTGTATAACGGACAACCTCCCCCGCCCGGAGCCACTGCGGACGATACAGGAGCCGACCGGCAATGAAGCCCATGAAGCAGCTCGTACTCGACATTCACCAGGACGCCCCGCCGGATTTCGACAACTTTGTGACCGGCGCCAACGCGGAGCTGGTCGCCGCCCTGCGCAACTCGGTGCAGGGCCACACCCACCTGTATCTGTGGGGGGCGCACATGAGCGGACGCAGCCATCTGCTGGGTGCGGCCATCGCCTGCTCGCGTAACGCGGGCCGTGAAGCCTGCCTGCTCGATGCCGGCAGCGTGGGCGCAGCCCTGCCCGACACCCCCGCCATGCTGCTCGCCATCGACGATGTGGACCAGCTCGACGACGCAGCCCAGGTGGCGCTCTTCAACGCCTTCAACCGGGCCCGTACGCTGCGCCAGACGCTGCTGCTGTCCGGCCCCTGCCCGCCGCTGGAGCTGCGACTGCGGGAGGATCTGCGCACCCGCATCGGCCAGTGCCTGATCTACGAGGTGCAGCCGCTGGACGACGAGGCACGCACCCGCATTCTGATCATGCTCGCCAACCGCCGCGGGCTGCAGCTGGGGGAGGACGTGATCGGCTTCGTGCTGCGCCATGGCCGCCGCGACCTGCCCAGCCTGGTTGCCCTGATCGACGCCCTTGACCGCGCCTCTCTGGAACATAAGCGCCCGATCACCCTGCCCCTGCTGCGCAGCCTGATGCAGACCGGCCTGACACTGTAGTCACGCAGCACACTCACGACACGGACACGCAGCAGGCCACGCGGCCTGCGCCTTCCCTTCACCCTCATTTTCAGGACAATTCAGGTGGATCTGGTACTTTTCGATCTCGACAACACACTGCTCAACGGCGACTCGGACTTTGAATGGGCGCAGTTCCTCATTCGCCAGGGAGCGCTGGACCCCGAGATCCAGTCTGCGCGCAACCAGGCCTTTCTCGAGCAATATCAGGCCGGTACGCTGGACATCTTCGAATTTCTCGATTTCCAGCTCTCCCCGCTGGCACACCATCCGCGCGCGCAGCTCGATGCCTGGCATGCCCGCTTCATGGACGAAGTGATCCGGCCAATGATCACCGAACAGGCGCGGGCACTGGTCGCCGGACATCTGCAGGCAGGGGCGCTGACGGCCATCGTCACCGCCACGAACAGCTTCGTCACCGGCCCGATTGCCCGCGAACTGGGCGTGCCGCATCTGGTCGCCACCATTCCGGCCTGCGAGAACGGCCAGTTCACCGGCAAGCCGCGTGGCCTGCCAGCGTTCAAGGCCGGCAAGATCCAGCGGGTGGACGAATGGCTGGAAAGCATGGGGCTGTATTTCGGCAGCTTTGAGCGCACCTGGTTCTACAGCGACTCGCACAACGACCTGCCCCTGCTCGGCAAGGTCAGCGACCCGGTGGTGGTCGACCCCGACGACACCCTGCGCGCGCATGCCGAAAGCCACGGCTGGCGCCGCCTGTCGCTGCGCTGAAGGGCTGCAGCCAACACACCGCAAGGCCGGGCATCAGTTATGATTACGCGCTCGCACACTTCTTCATACGGTTTCTGATGATTCGCAAGCTGTTACGCAAGGTTTTCCGCCGTCCAAAGACCGGATTCAATACCGACCCGGCGCTGATTCCGGTCGAACGGCATGGCATCCGTCGCGAGCAGTTGTCCCCGGCGGCGAATCAGGTGTGCACCACGCTACAGTCCAAGGGGCACAAGGCCTATGTGGTGGGAGGTGCGGTGCGCGACCTGCTCATCGGCCATCCGCCCAAGGATTTCGACGTGGCCACCAGCGCCACCCCGGAAGAGGTCCGTGCGTTGTTTCGCCGTTCGCGCATCATCGGGCGGCGCTTTCGCATCGTGCATGTGATGTTCGGACGCGAAACGATCGAAGTATCCACCTTCCGCGCCAGTCAGGACCCCGCCCACAGCCACACCGACGAGCACGGCCGCGTGCTGCACGACAACGTCTTCGGCTCCCAGGAAGAAGACGCCACCCGGCGCGACTTCACGGTGAATGCCCTGTACTACGACCCGGTCACCGAAACGATTGTCGACTACCATCACGGCGTGGCCGACATCCAGCAAAAGACCCTGCGCATGATCGGCGACCCACGTACCCGTTACCGCGAGGATCCGGTGCGCATGCTGCGTGCAGTGCGCCTGGGGGCCAAGCTGGGCCTGAACATCGACCCGGCCGCAAGCAGGCCGATTCGCGAGATGGCCCCGCTGCTCGAGAATGTGCCCGCCGCACGGCTGTTCGACGAAATGCTCAAGCTGTTGTTTTCCGGCTACGCGGTGAAGTGCCTGCGCCAGTTGCGCGAAGAGGGGCTGCATCATGGCCTGCTGCCGCTGCTCGACGTGATTCTGGAGCAACCCATGGGCGAGCGCTTCGTCTGGCTGTCCCTGGAGAACACCGACGAGCGCATTCGCCAGGACAAGTCCGTGTCGCCCGGCTTCCTGTTCGCCACCCTGCTCTGGCATCAGGTGCTCGCCGACTGGGAAAGTCGCAAGCTCGATGGCGAACCCAACCAGCCGGCCCTGTTTGCGGCGATGGACGACGTGCTCGACACCCAGGCCCGCAAGCTCGCGATCACCCGGCGCATTGCTGCCGACATCAAGGAAATCTGGGCACTGCAGCCACGCTTCGAAAAACGTTCGGGCAAATCGCCCTACCGCCTGCTGGAACAGCCGCGCTACCGCGCGGGCTGGGATTTCCTGCGTCTGCGCGGGCAGTCCGGCGAAATCGACATGTCGGTGGTGGACTGGTGGCACCGCTTCGCCCATGCCGGCCACGACGAACGCGAGGCCCTGCTGCGCCAGGCCCCCGCCACGGACAGCCCAACCGCCCGCAAGCGCCGTCGCAAGCGCAAACCGGCAGGCCAGGCCAGACCAAACGACGCAGCGCAGGCATCTTGAACACCGTTACCGCCTATGTCGCCTTTGGCGCCAATCTTGGCGACCCCAGGCACAGCTTTGCCGAAGCCTGCGCCCGACTCGCCGCACTGCCCGGCACCCGGCTGGCCGCACGCTCGTCGCTGTACCGCTCGGCCCCGGTTGGTGTGAGCGGCGAGCAGCCCGACTATGTGAATGCCGTGGTCTCGCTCGACACCCGCCTGCCCGCCCTGACCCTGCTCGATGCCCTGCAGGACATCGAAACTGCCGGCGGCCGACAGCGTGACGCCTTCCGTGCCCCGCGCACGCTGGATCTCGACCTGCTGCTGTATGCAGACCAGTGCATCGAACATCCCCGGCTCAGCGTCCCCCACCCACGCATGCACGAAAGGGCCTTCGTGCTGCTGCCACTGGCCGAAATCGCCCCACAGGTCAGCATCCCGGGCCAGCCCGCCATGGACACCCTGCTCCTGCAGGTTGCCAGCCAGCGGGTGGAACGGCTGGAAGGCTGAAACGGCCCGACCCCGCACCGGCAGCCGGCATCGCACCCGACGCCCTTCAAGGCTCTCAAAAACTCTGCGCCCGCCCCCCGTTGCTCAACGCCCTCATGCCCCAGCAATCATGATGCAGACTCTTTCCGGCACCCTGCAAAGCATCCCGGTCTGGGTGCAGACCGCCTTCCTGCTCACCCTCTCCAATGTCTTCATGACCTTTGCGTGGTACGGACATCTCAAGACGCTCAGTGCGCGCGCCTGGTATGTCGCCGCCCTGGTCAGCTGGGGCATTGCGCTGTTCGAGTACCTGCTTCAGGTACCCGCCAACCGCATCGGCTCAACCGAGCTGAGCCTGCCGCAACTGAAGATCATGCAGGAGGTGATTACCCTATTGGTATTCATCCCCTTCGTCATGTTGTACATGAAACAACCGATCAAGCTTGACTACCTGTGGGCCGGCTTGTGTATGCTAGGCGCTGTGTACTTCGTTTTTCGAAGCTGACCGGAAAGACAGATGCTGGACAAGGCAAAATACATTGTTGTCGAAGGGCCCATCGGTGCAGGCAAGACCTCTCTTGCCCGTCGCCTGGCGCAGCGCCTGGAAGCCGACGCAGCGCTGGAACAGCCCAACCTGAATCCCTTCCTGTCGTATTTCTACCAGCATCCCGAGCGCTGGGCACTGCCGGTGCAGCTCAAGTTCCTGTTCCAGCGCCTCGATCTGCTCGAACCGATCGCCAACCACCCCGGCCTGCTCGTGTCGGACTTTTTGATCGAGAAGGATCCGCTGTTCGCGGAACTCAACCTCACTGCAGAGGAAATGCAGCTCTACCAGCGCATTCACGACGCCATGAAACCGCCGGTGGTCCGCACCCCCGATCTGGTGATCTACCTGCAGGCCAAGCCGGAAACCCTCATCGCCCGCGTACAGCAGCGCGGCAATGATTCCGAGAAACGCGTCACCGAAGCCTATCTCAAGCGTGTCGCCGAGCGCTATGCCCGCTTCTTCTACGCATATGAAGCCGCGCCCCTGTTCATCGTGGACGCCGAGGTGCTCAACCCGGTGGAACTCGACGACGACTTCGACCTGCTGCTGGACCGGCTGCGCAGCATGCGCAGTTACCGCGAGTTTTTCGGCTACGCCGGCTGAGCCCGCCCGTCCCACCCCGCAACGTTACATTTCTGCAAAGCTGCTTGTGCATTGCCACAAATTGCGGAACACTCCCGCCCTCACCCGGAGCACGCGATGAGCTATTTACAGGACAACAAACCGATCAACCTCTTCGAGCTTGGCAAGATGCGCGCAGAAGGCCGCAAAATTGCCATGCTCACCTGTTATGACGCCAGTTTTGCGGCACTGCTCGACCGGGCCGGCGTCGATGTCCTGCTGGTGGGCGACTCGCTTGGCAACGTTCTGCAGGGGCAACCCTCCACCCTGCCGGTCACCCTCGAACACATGGTGTACCACACCGAATGCGTCGCACGCGGTGCGAGCCGGCCCTTCATCGTCACCGACATGCCCTTTGGCAGCTACCAGGCCTCGCCCGAGCAGGCGCTGCACAATGCAGCCCGCCTGATGGCGGCCGGCGCGCAGATGGTGAAGCTCGAAGGCGGCGAATACATGGCCGACACCGTGCGCTTTCTGGTCGAGCGCGGCGTGCCGGTGTGCGCCCACATCGGCCTCACACCCCAGTCGGTGCACCAGCTCGGTGGCTATCGCGTGCAGGGACGCAGCGAAGACGACGCCGCACGCCTGAAGGCCGAAGCGCTCGCCCTGCAGCAAGCCGGCGCGGCGCTGATGGTCATGGAGATGGTGCCCGCCACGCTGGCCGCCGAAATCACCGCCAGCCTCGACAGCATGGCCACCATCGGCATTGGCGCCGGCGCCGACTGTGACGGACAGGTTCTGGTGCTGCACGACATGATCGGGGTCTATCCCGGCAAGAAGGCCCGTTTCGTGAAGAACTTTCTCGACGGTGCGGGCAGCATCGAAGAAGCGGTTGCCCGCTATGTGCAGGCCGTCAAGGACGGCACCTTCCCCACCGAAGCGCAAAGCTACTGACACACACTTGCGTCCCCCTCAGCCAGGATCGTCTTCCATGCAGATTCACACCACCATTGAAAGCATTCGTGCCGCCCGTGCAAAGGCTGGCAGGGTGGCACTGGTGCCAACAATGGGCAACCTCCACGAAGGTCACATCACCCTCATGCGCCAGGCCGGCGAGCAGGCCGACGCAGTGATTGCCAGCGTCTTCGTCAACCGCCTGCAGTTCGGCCCCAGTGAAGATTTCGACAAGTATCCGCGCACGCTCGAAGCCGACTGCGCAAAACTCGAACAGGCCGGCGTCAGCCATCTGTTCGCGCCCACCGAAACGGTGATGTACCCCGAACCGCAGCACTACCATGTCGACCCCGCCCCCGCCCAGGTGGCGATCCTGGAAGGCGAGTTCCGGCCGGGCCATTTCCGGGGCGTGGCCACGGTGGTGCTCAAGCTGCTCAACATCGTCCAGCCCAATGTGGCGCTGTTCGGCAAAAAGGACTACCAGCAGCTGATGGTTCTCACCAACATGGTGAGAGAGTTGGCCCTGCCGATCGAAGTGCTGCCCGGTGAAACGGTGCGGGCAGCCGACGGATTGGCCCTGTCTTCGCGCAATGGTTATCTGTCCCCTGAAGAGCGCGCCGAAGCCCCGCGCCTGCACCGGATGCTGGAGCGCATTCGCGACGCGGTACGTGCCGGTGACCACGACTTCCTGAAGCTGGAAACCGAAGCCATGGCCGTGCTCGAACAGCACGGCTGGGCGCCGGACTACATTGCCGTGCGCCGCCGCGCCGACCTGCAGCCGCCGGTGCATGAACACGATCCGTTGGTGGTGCTCGCGGCCGCCCGTCTTGGGCGCACACGCCTGATCGACAATCTGGAGATCTGAAGCGCGGCGTTCTCGTAAACCCGGTCTTGCAGCGCCGCCCGGAAACTGTGCGACAATGCCAGCGGCACAATACTGCTGGCTCAAGGCTAACAAGGGAGACGAGCGCATGACCTCAACCACGATCACCGTCAAACAGGTACTCGACAAGAAAGGCAGCGTGACCCATTCGGTCGCGCCGGATGCCAGCGTCTTCGACGCTCTGGCACTGATGGCCGAACACGACATCGGCGCAGTGCTGGTGGTTCAGGATGGGCAACTGCGGGGCATCTTCACCGAGCGCGACTATGCCCGCAAGCTGGTACTGAAGGGCCTTGCCTCCAAAACGGCAAAGGTGGGTGAGATGATGACCACCGATGTGCATACGGTGACGCTGGCCGACCAACTCGGCAACATCATGAGCATCATGACGCGCCGGCGCTTTCGGCACCTTCCGGTCATGGAAAATGGCCAGGTGGTCGGCATCGTCACCATCGGCGACGTGGTGAAGGCCGTCATCGAAGACCAGGAAGCCACCATCCAGCAGCTGTCCAATTACATCGCCGGCGACCTGACCACCTGAGCGTACGACACGCCAGCAGGCACGCAGACAGACGCAAACACAAACGGCCGGGCCGGTTCCTGCTACGGGTACAGTGGCAGGAACCGGCCCGGCCGTGGCCGTTCACGCCCCGATCGGGCGTTCAGCGATCAGGCATTCAGCGATTTACCGACAATTTCCGCCACATCGGCCGACAGCCCGGGCTGTTCGGCCACCCACTGCAACTGGGTGCGAATGAGGGCCTGCACCTCGGGCTGGAACACCCGCCAGTTCTCCAGCGCCCGCGCCATGCGTGCCGCCACCTGGGGGTTATGGCGATCGAGCGCGATCACCTGCTCGGCCCAGAAGGCATAGGCGGCCCCGTCCTCGCGGTGAAATTCGCCCGGATTGCCCCGGAAGAAGTTTCCCAGCAATGCATACACCTTGTTCGGATTGGACAGGGTGAAAGCCTTATCGGCCATCAGATCCCTCACCCGCTCCAGCCCGGCCGATGCATCGTCCCGCCAGCGCCAGGCACCGGCCTGCAGCGCAAACCACTTGTCGAGCACCAGCGCGTCATCGGCATGACGGGTGTAAAAGTCAGCCAGCGCCGGGCCAGCCTGCTCGCCGGGGCTTTGTACCAGCGCCTGCAGTGCTCCGAGTCGTTCGGTCATGTTGCCTGCCTGCTGGTATTGCTGCCAGGCCTGCTCCAGACCCTCGGGCACGCCCGCCGCACACAGGTAGCGCAAGGCCAGATTGCGCAGCGCACGCCGACCGGCATCGGCCGGGTGATAGCGGTACGCGCCTTCCACCGCCAGCGACTCATGCAGTTGCAGCCACAGCCCGGCCAGGGACTCGCCAAGGGTGCGCATCAGCACGATCATCGCCTGGCGCAGGGCAAGAGGGCGGGCCGGGCGCATGCGGTCGAGCAGATAGGCCTCGGTGGGCAAGCTGGCCGCCAGGGTACGGAAAGCCGGGTCAAGCGCGGCGTCCTCCAGCAATCGTGCAAACGCCTGCACGAAGTCATCCGGCACCGCCGGTGGCCGGTCCCCGGCCAGATCGGCACACAGATCGGCCAGCACCCGCTCGGCGTAGCGCTGCGCGGCATCCCAGCGGTTGAAGGCATCGCTGTCATGTGACATGCGAAAACCCAGCGTGCGCGCATCCTCGTCAAGCTCCAGGATGACCGGTGCGGAAAAACCACGCAGCAACGAGGGCACAGGCGCACACGGCACATCCTCGAACACAAAGGTCTGCTCGGTCTGGTTGAGGGTGAGCACCCGGGTACCGGGCGTGGCCTGCGCTTCACCACTGAGCTTCAACGGCAGGTCGGCACCGTCAGGCCCAATCAGCCCCAGTGCCACCGGAATCAGCAAGGGCCGCGTGTCTGCCTGCCCCGGCGTGGGGGGCGTATGCTGCGCGAGCTCCAGCACATAGCGCTGCGCTGCCGCGTCATACCGGCCACGCGCCCGCACCCTCGGTGTGCCGGCCTGCGCATACCACTGCATGAACTGATCAAGATCACGGCCATTCGCTTCGGCCATGCTATCGACAAAGTCATCGCAAGTCACCGCGCAGCCGTCGTGATAGCTGAAGTACAGGTCCATCCCGTTGCGAAAACCTTCCGGCCCGAGCAGGGTGTGCAGCATGCGGATGACTTCGGCCCCCTTCTCGTACACCGTGGCGGTGTAGAAGTTGTTGATCTCCTGATAGCTGTCGGGCCGGATCGGATGCGCCATCGGGCCGTTGTCTTCCGGAAACTGCGCACTGCGCAACACCCTGACATCCTCGATGCGTTTCACCGCACGCGCCGAGGCGGCGGCCGCCTCGCCGGCTGCACGGGCCAGCATGTCGGCCGAGAACTGCTGGTCGCGGAACACGGTGAGCCCTTCCTTCAGGGTCAGCTGGAACCAGTCCCGACAGGTCACCCGGTTGCCAGTCCAGTTGTGAAAATACTCGTGCGCCACCACGCTCTCAATGCCTTCGTAATCCGCATCGGTGGCGCTTTCGGGCCTGGCCAGCACATACTTGGCGTTGAAGATGTTGAGCCCCTTGTTCTCCATCGCCCCCATGTTGAAGTCGCTGACCGCCACGATCATGTAGCGGTCCAGATCCAGTTCCAGACCAAAGCACTGCTCGTCCCAGCGCAGGGCATCGACAAGTGCCTGCATCGCATGCTCGGTGCGGTCAAGGTCATGCGCCTCGACCCACACCTGCAGCAACACCTCACGGCCGGAACAGGTCTTGATCCGCCGCTCCAGCGCCACCAGATCCGCCGCCACCAGCGCAAACAGGTACGACGGCTTGGGAAACGGGTCTTCCCACACCGCATAGTGCCGCCCGCCCTCAAGCTCGCCCTGCTCGATCAGGTTGCCATTGGACAGCAGCACCGGATAGCGCGCCCGTTCGCCTTCGAGGCGCACCGTGTAACGGGCCATCACATCCGGCCTGTCAGGGAAGTAAGTGATGCGCCGGAACCCCTCTGCCTCGCACTGGGTGAACAAGCCCCCCGCCGAGGCATACAGCCCGGACAGCGTGGAGTTGGCGGAAGGATCGATGAGGGTTTCAATGTCCACACAGGCCACCGTGCCCGGCAGATCGATCTCCAGCCCCTGCTCGGTATGTCGCAGGCGCTCCTCGGACAACGGTGCACCATCCACGCTGATGCTCACAAGGCGCAGGGCCTCGCCGTGCAGCAGCAACGGCCCCGCCTCACCGGCCCGGGCCGTGCTGCGGCACTGCAGGCGGCTGCGCACCCGGGTCGACGCCGGGTCCAGCGTAAAGTCCAGATGAACCGTCTCCACCGTCCAGGCCAGGGGGGTGTAGTCTGCACGCTGAATGCTCGGGGCGTTTTCTGTCTTCATGGTTGCTCGGCTCACGACTGCCTGGCCCGGTATCCGGGCGGACAGGAAAAGTTTGAAGAAAGGTCGAAGAAAAAAGTCGCGGAAAGACGCTTGTGCCGGGCGGTGCCTGTCTCAGGTGGCCACCAGCACATCGCAGGGCGAAAGCCCCATCACATGACGGGTCACGCTGCCGATCATCACATCGGCCAGACGGTTGCGGCCATGCTTGCCCATCGCGATCAGATCGCAGCCGACACGCTCGCCGCAGGTCAGCACGGCCGGTCCGGGCTCACCATGCATCACCACGCACTCGCACGCATCTTCCGACAATCCGTGCGATTCGGCCAGCGCCCGAAGTCGCTGCAGCGCGGTCGATTCGGCCGCCGCACGCAGGCCGGCCAGCCCACCGCCGGCAGTGTGCTCGTCAAGCAGGCCACGATACGGCATTTCGGCCGCAAACATCAGTACCTTCTGCGCCTGCGGGGCAAGCGCAGACAGCAGGTCGAGCGCATGCAGCGAGTCGGGCGAAAAATCCACCGGCACCAGCACGCGCTGGTAAGGCAGCCGTGGGATGCGCCGGACCACCAGCAAAGCCCGGGAGGTGCGCCCGAGCAGGCGCTCGGACATGGTACCAAGCAGCAACTCGGTGACAAACCCTTCGTTGCATTCGCCCAGCACCAGCAAGCCCGCATCGCGCTGCCTGGCGTAATCGTCAATCACCCGGGCAGCCCGGCCACGCACCAGCTCGGTGTCGGCGCGAAGGCCGAGTGCCTCCGCCAACTCCACCCGGAGCGTGTCGAGTTGCACCCGTGCCCGCTCGTCGGCCTCGCGCAGCAAGGCTTCATCGTCCTCGCGCGCCAGCAGATCGTGCAAAGCATCGAGCATGCCCCGACGCAGCGCGTGCACGATGCCCAGACGACGCCCCTCACCCGTCACTGCGAGCATGCCGGCGCGAAACACCGCATCGTGCGCGCTGTCCGAGAAATCTGTGACCGCAACGATGTCGTGCAGCGGATCCTGCACCTGACCGTGCCCCACCTGTCCACTCATCGCACACCCCCGGTTGCCCTGGAAGACTGACGGGCAAGCCATTTCTCAGCCTCCACGATGAACAGCACCGCCACGCCAAACAGCACAACATTCAACCAGGCGCGGGCATCGAGCGCTGCCGTGCCGAACAGGGTCTGCATCACCGGCAAATAAGTAAACAGCACCTGCAATACCAGCATCAAGCCAATCGCGAGGAGCACATAGCGGTTGCCGAACAGCCCTTCGCGGTTGAGGATCGACCCCTTGAAGCTGCGCACATTGAACAGGTAGAAAGCTTCACCCACCAGCAACGCGTTCACCGCCACCGTCCGGGCGTACTCCACCGAAGCTCCGCGACCGACCTCCCACAGGAACAGGCCCATGCCGCCGGCCACCAGCAGCAAGCCGACAAACACCAACCGCCATACCAGAAAACCGTCCAGCAGCGGCTCCACCGGCGAACGTGGCGGGCGCTGCATGATGTTGCGCTCGGGCTGCTCGAAGGCCAGCGCCAACGCCAGCGTCACGGCGGTGATCATGTTCACCCACAGAATCTGTGCCGGAGTGATCGGCATGGTCAGGCCAAACAGGATGGCAAAGAACACGATGCCAGCCTGCCCCACATTGGTTGGCAGAATGAAGGCAATCGCCTTCTTCAGGTTGTCATATACGGTGCGCCCCTCCTCGACGGCAGCCGCCACCGAGGCGAAATTGTCATCGGCCGGCACCATCTCGGCCGCCTCCTTGGCCGCTTCAGTGCCCTTGTTGCCCATGGCCACACCCACATCGGCCCGCTTCAGCGCCGGTGCGTCATTCACCCCGTCGCCAGTCATCGCCACCACCTCGCCATGGGCCTGCATGGCCTCCACCAGCCGCAGCTTGTGCTCGGGGCTGGCACGCGCAAAGATTTCGGTCTCGAGCACCACTTGCGACAACTGCGCATCGTCCATGGCCTCGATCTGCGCACCGGTAAGCGCCTTCACCCGCTCGCCCAACCCAAGCTGCTGACCGATGGCCCGGGCTGTGGCCGCATGGTCACCGGTAATCATCTTCACCCGAATACCTGCGCTCAGGCAGCGGGCCACTGCCGCCACCGCCTCTTCGCGCGGTGGATCGCTCAGCCCCAGCACCGCCAGCAGGGTGAAGCCACCACGCTCGACATCGGCAAAGTTCAGCGACCGCTGCGCGTCCTCGCCTTCGCGCACCGCAATCGCAAGCAGGCGCATGCCGGCCGAAGCAGCCGCATCCATGCCAGCCTGCCAGTAGTCCGGATCGATCGGCCGCTCACCGTCGGCGGTGTGCGCCAGGGTGCACAGTTCGAGCACGCGCTCCGGTGCGCCCTTCAGATAGATCCGCCCCCTGCCCGCATGATCGTGGTGCAAGGTGGCCATGAAGCGATGTTCGGACTCGAACGGAATCACATCGGTGCGCGGCAGGTTGTCGCGCTCGAAGCGTGCCTCGAATCCGGCTTTGCCGGCCAGCGTGATCAGCGCCCCCTCGGTGGGGTCGCCCGTCATCACGTATTCCCCGTCGCGCTGCACCACACTGGCGTCATTGCACAACAGCACCGCACGGGCCACCTCTTGCAGCACCGGCTCGGTGGCCGGCTCCACATCCTTGCCGCCATTTCCTTGCACGCTGAGCGCCCGATCCTCGCGCAGCATCTCGGCACCAAAGATCGCCTCGACCAGTTGCCCCCCCTCGCCCCGGGCCGGCTCGGCTGCGCCCGTACGCACGTCGGGCAGGCGCTCGAAACCACCGTGAAAGGCATAGCCCACACCGCTGACGGCGTAGCGGGCCGCCGCGCTGTGGATGTACTGCACGGTCATCTCGTTACGGGTCAGCGTGCCGGTCTTGTCCGAGCAGATCACCGTCACCGAACCCAGCGCCTCGACGGCCGGCAGGCGCCGGATGATTGCGTTGCGCCGGGCCATGCGCTGCACGCCAATTGCCAGCGTGATGGTCATGATGGCCGGCAGCCCCTCGGGAATCGCCGCCACGGCCAGCCCGACTGCCGCCAGGAACATTTCGTCAGCCGAATAGCCCCGGAAGAGCGTGCCAAAGGCAAAGGCCACCGCCGCCACACCCAGAATCGCCCAGGTGAGCCACTGACCGAAGATGGCCAACTGGCGCAACAAAGGCGTGGTCAGCGACTCCACCGAATTGAGCATCGCGCTGATGCGACCGATCTCGGTGTGCGCCCCGGTGGCCACCACCACGCCCGCCGCCTGTCCATAGGCCACCAGCGTACCCGAATATGCCATGCAACTGCGATCGCCCAGCACCGCATCGGTGGCCGCCGGGGTCACCGCCTTTTCCACCGGCACCGACTCACCGGTGAGCACGGCCTCCTCCACGCGCAGCGAACGCACGTCGATCAGACGCAGATCGGCCGGAACCTTGTCACCGGAGGCGAGATACACCACATCGCCCGGCACCAACTCTTCAGCGGGCACTTCACGCCGGTGGCCGTCGCGCAGCACCTGCGCATTGAGCGACAGCATCCTGCGGATGGCATCGAGCGCCTGCTCGGCCTTGCCCTCCTGAATGAAACCGATGATGGCATTGATCACCACCACACCAAAGATCACCCCACTGTCGATCCAGTGCCCGAGCAGCGCGGTGATTGCGCCGGCGACGATCAGCACATAGATCAACACGTTGTGGAACTGCATCAGAAAACGCTTGAACGGTCCCTGCTTGCGTGCCTGTGGCAAGGCATTGGGACCCACCTGGGCGAGACGCTCGGCAGCAACCTGAGTGCTCAAACCGTCGGCAGCCGAACCGTACAGTGTGTCAAGCACCTCCTGCGCTTCTTTGGCGTGCGCGCCATCGCATGCAAACGGTGCGGACCGGGATGGTGTTTCTGACATGAGGGACTCCCTGCTTGTGCAGGCACCGCCCTGCGGGCAGTGCCTGCCGATCAATGTCGAATGAATGAAGGCCCGATTATCGCAGCCCACCATGACGAACAGGCATCGGGTGCCTCGTCATGAAAACCGGGCATACCGCCCCTCCTCAGGCCGTCATGGCACGTGGGTCGGGCAACAACACGACACGGGTGCCGGCGAGCCGGTCATGCAGGAACTGACGGTCGCGATCGACCAGCGCCCACATCAGCCCAAAACCGAAACACAGCACCGAGGGCCAGCACAGCAGATAGCGCACCACGGCCAGCCCCACTGCGGGCGGACGGCCATCGACCTCGCGCACCAGCTTCAAACGCCAGGTCTGCATCGCCAGGGTCTGGCCATTGCGTGTCCAGTACCACACGAAATAAGCCCCCAGCACCGTCAGCACATGCACCCACAGCACCCAGCCCGGCAGGGCACGCTCCCACAGCACACCGATGGTCAGGTAAGGCACCAGAAAGGTCAGCGCCAACACCCCCATCAGCAACAGCGATTCATACACCAGGCTGGCCACCCTACGCCGAAAACCGGCCAGTTCCACCACCAGCCGCGCAGGCTGCTCCGCAGTTGCGGCCGCTCGGGCCTTCTTTCTATTCTTCATGGTTCTCGTCATGTGTGATTCAGGCAGGTCCGACACGCAGACCCTGCCCACCGGACGGTGCGACCCGAGAACGCCTGAAGCGTTCCGGGCAATTTCAGGAGAGGGGAGGATATTAACCGCTTACGGCAGCAAGCGAATGGACAACGCGCGACAACGCACACGGAACCGCACGCCTGCCGTCCTGCACTTGCGCCCGGCCGATGATCGCTTGGCTGCGTACCGTCAGCGCGGCGCCGGCGCCTTCTGCCGGTACTGCTGCCACTGCTCGCCCAACTGTTCGCGCTGCTCCGGAGGCATGCTGCGCAGGGCGCGGTACTGGTCGCGCGCACGTTCGCGCTCTTCGGGGCTGAGTCGGGCCCAGTCCTGCATGCGCGCACGAATGCGCGCCTGCTCTTCGGGCATCAGGGCAGGATACTCGCTGGCGATGCCCAGCCAGGTCTGGCGACCGGCCTCGGACATCGTGTCCCAATCGCCCTGCAGCGGTGCCAGCACTTCGCGCTGCACCGCACTGAGCGCAGACCAGGGCGTCTGCCCCAGCGGTGACACCGCAGATGCGCTGCCACCCAGGCACAGCGCGAGGATCAGGACTCCTGTTCTTGCCGCTGCAACCATGCCCTGAAATCCGGATCAAGATAAGCGTCGATCGGCAAATCGTCGATCAGCAATGCGGTATCCACCGCGCGATATTCCTGCACCTGCGACACCATGCCCCAGTATTGCCCGAACAGGAAAGTGAACACGACCCCCGCAGCCAGCAAGGCGCTGCGCAACACCGGCACGCCAAGCACGCCCAGACGCAACCGCTGCGCGGGCGGCAACGGCCCTG
Organism: Rhodocyclaceae bacterium; assembly: GCA_041678045.1. Lineage (GTDB taxonomy): Bacteria > Pseudomonadota > Gammaproteobacteria > Burkholderiales > Rhodocyclaceae > UBA2357. The sequence continues at coordinate 3,743 of JBAYOV010000056.1, read as the reverse complement.
CCAGCGCGCAGGCACGGGCCTGCGCCAGACGCCGGGAGACATCGTCGGGCAGCGTCCGTGCCGCCTCATCCAGATACCCGGCGACCTGCCGCTCGAAGCCGGGCACCACCTTCTTCCGCGCGTCTGGCCGAACGCCGGCACGCATCGTCATTTCCATTACAGCTCCACTCCTTTCGCCCTGAGCGCCGCAGCCAGCGTATGGGTGGCCCGCGAGCAATGGGTCTTCACGCTGCCTTCGGAACAGCCCATCGCCTCGGCGGTTTCGGCAATGTCCATCTCTTCCCAGTAACGCATCATGAAAGCCTCACGTTGACGTGCCGGCAGTCGGGACACTTCCTGCTCGATGATCGCCAGCACCGCACGACGCTCGTGATCGCCGTGCGGCGTACCCGGAGCGGACACCGGCTGCTCCACCTGCATGCGTTCCAGCGGGTCTTCCTCCACCCCGTCCTCATCGCGTGCGCCCAACCCCAATGCTGACAACAGCATCACCCACCGGTTTCGCACCTTCTGCCGGCGCAACTGGTCATGGATGGCATTTTGCAGGATGCGCTGGAACAGCATCGGCCATTCATCGGCCGGACGCGATGCGTAACTGGCCACCAGCTTCATCATTGCATCCTGCACGGCGTCGAGCGCGTTTTCGTCATTGCGCAGGGCATACACGGCCTGCTTGAATGCGCGCTTCTCCACGCCTGCCAGAAATGAGGAAAGTTCGGCCCTGGACGCCAGATGAGGACTCCGCTCAGAGTGAGAGAAAGTGAATGCGAATGTGCGTACACCGGGTCAGGACAGGCAAAAAGCACACCAATCTTGACCAAAAGCCGGCCGGGCGGTAACGTTGCGCGTTTGATATTCGAACAATAAGGCGAGTTTGCGATGCAGCTTACGGGAGCGGAAATTGTAATCAGGTGCCTTCAGGAAGAAAAGGTCGAATATGTATTCGGCTATCCTGGCGGCGCCGTGCTGTACATCTATGATGCACTGTTCGGCCAGAAGGACGTGCGCCATGTGCTGGTTCGCCACGAACAGGCCGCCGTACATGCGGCCGACGGCTACGCCCGCTCCACCGACCGGGTCGGCGTGGCGCTGGTGACCTCTGGCCCCGGGGCGACCAACGCGGTCACCGGCATCGCCACGGCCTACTGTGACTCGATCCCGATGGTGATCATCTCCGGCCAGGTGCCCACGGCAGCCATCGGCCAGGACGCCTTCCAGGAAGTCGATACCGTCGGCATCACGCGTCCCTGCGTGAAGCACAACTTCCTGGTGAAGGATGTGCGCGACCTGGCCGCGACGATGAAAAAGGCCTTCCACCTTGCACGTACCGGCCGCCCCGGCCCGGTGCTCGTGGATGTGCCCAAGGACGTGTCGATGCACAAGTGCGAGTTCGAATACCCGCGCGAAGTCGAGATGCGTTCCTACAACCCGGTGGTGAAAGGCCATCAGGGACAGATCCGCAAGGCCGTGCAACTGCTGCTCGAAGCCCGCCGGCCGATGATCTACACCGGCGGCGGCGTGATCCTGTCCGATGCAGCCGAACAGCTCACCCGGCTGACCCGCCTGCTCGGTTTCCCGATCACCAACACCCTGATGGGGCTGGGCGGCTATCCGGCCAGCGATCGCCAGTACCTTGGCATGCCGGGCATGCACGGCACCTACGAAGCCAACATGGCGATGCACTTCAGCGATGTGCTGCTCGCCGTGGGCGCCCGCTTCGATGACCGGGTGATCGGCAATCCGGCCCATTTTTCGGAAGAGCCACGCAAGATCATCCACGTCGACATCGACCCCTCCTCCATCTCCAAGCGCGTCAAGGTGGACGTGCCGATCGTGGGCGATGTGAAGGAAGTGCTCGAAGAGATGATCCGTCAGCTCGAATCCGGCGAGGCCCGCCCCAACCCCGAGGCGCTCGCTTCCTGGTGGAAGCAGGTCGAGGAATGGCGCAGCCGCCAGTGCATGGTGTTCAAGAACTCCGACGAGATCATCAAGCCCCAGTTCGTGATCCAGAAGCTGTGGGAAGTGACCGGTGGCGACGCCATCATCACCTCCGACGTGGGTCAGCACCAGATGTGGGCGTCGCAGTACTACCGTTTCGACAAGCCCCGCCGCTGGCTCAACTCCGGCGGTCTCGGCACCATGGGCGTGGGCATGCCGTATGCCATGGGCGCCAAGCTCGCCAACCCGGACATGCCGGTGGCCTGCGTGACCGGCGAAGCCTCGATCCAGATGAACATCCAGGAGCTGTCCACCTGCAAGCAGTTCCGCCTGCCGATCAAGATCGTCAACCTGAACAACCGCTATCTGGGCATGGTGCGCCAGTGGCAGGAGCTGTTCCACGGTGAGCGCTATTCCGAGTCCTACATGGATTCCCTGCCCGATTTCGCCAAGCTGGCCGAAGCCTATGGCCATGTGGGCATCCGGGTGGACCGGCCTGCCGATGTCGAGGGTGCGCTGCGCGAAGCCTTCACCACGTACAAGAACGATCTGGTCTTTCTCGACTTCCAGGTGGATCAGACCGAGAACGTGTACCCCATGGTGCAAGGCGGCAAGGGTCTGACCGAAATGATCCTCTCGGCCGAAGACCTCTGATCCGACCATCCGACCCCAATCCCGGCCCGGTCCGGCGCCCGACAGCGCCGACCGGACTTTCCGCGATCTGACCACGAGCCTTCATCCCATGAGACACGTAATCTCCCTGCTGATCGAGAACGAATCGGGCGCCCTGTCGCGTGTGTCCGGCCTGTTTTCGGCACGCGGCTATAATATCGAGTCGCTGACCGTCGCTCCGACCGAAGATTTTTCGATGTCGCGCATGACCATCGTCACCACCGGCTCGGACGACATCATCGAGCAGATCACCAAGCAGCTCAACAAGCTGGTGGAAGTGATCAAGGTGGTCGATATTTCGGAGTCCGCCCACATCGAACGTGAGCTGATGCTCATCAAGGTGCGCGCCACCGGCAAGGACCGCGAGGAGATGAAGCGCATGACCGAGATCTTCCGTGCGCGCATCATCGATGTCACCGACACCTCCTACGTGATCGAGCTGACCGGCAACCAGGCCAAGCTCGATGCCTTCGTCGGCGCCATCGCCCCCGAGCTGATTCTTGAAACCGTGCGCTCCGGCATCTGCGGCGTTGGCCGTGGCGACCGGGTGCTCAAGCTGTAAAGCAAAACTGAACAACCAACGAGGAACAACATGAAAGTTTATTACGACAAGGACGCCGACCTCTCCCTGATCAAGGGCAAGAAGGTCACCATCGTCGGCTACGGCTCGCAGGGTCACGCCCACGCACAGAACCTGAAGGATTCCGGCGTGAAGGTCACCGTGGGCCTGCGCAAGGGTGGCGCATCCTGGTCCAAGGCCGAAGGCGCTGGCCTGAAGGTCAAGGAAGTGGCCAAGGCGGTCGAAGACGCCGACGTCGTGATGATCCTGCTGCCCGACGAAAACATTCCCGAAGTCTACAAGAACGACATCGAGCCCAACATCAAGAAGGGCGCGGTGCTGGCCTTCGCACACGGCTTCAACGTGCACTACAACCAGGTCGTGCCGCGTGAAGACCTGGACGTGATCATGGTCGCCCCGAAGGGCCCGGGCCACACCGTGCGCTCCGAATACCTGCGTGGCGGCGGCGTGCCCTCGCTGATCGCGGTGTACCAGGACAAGTCCGGCAAGGCCAAGGACATCGCCCTGTCGTACGCAGCGGCCAATGGCGGCACCAAGGGCGGCGTGATCGAGA
>JBAYOV010000055.1:0-25428 GCA_041678045.1 Rhodocyclaceae bacterium | reverse complement strand
CGCCTGCGACAGCATCAGCGCATCGGCCACCAGGGCATTCACGGCGTCAATCGCGGTGTTCAGGTTGTTCTTGATGGTGTTGAAGTCGCCGTTGTAGCTGTCGGTGATCTTCGCCGGAATCGCACCCTTGGCGATCCGGTCCACATAGTCCGCTGCCACGTTCAGCGGGCCGATCACCGCGTCCAGCGTGTCGTTGACGCCCTGCACGATGCGGCGGTAGTCGCCCTGGTGCTTCGTCGCGTCCGCGCGCGTGGCCAGCTTGCCCGCCACCGCTGCCTCGGAGAGCATCGCCGCGTCAGTGATCAGCGCCTTCACGCTGCCCTGCACATCGGCCACCGCACGCACCACTTCGCCCACTTCGTCACGTGCATCGGACTGCAGGCTGAAGCCGAAGTCCCCCTTCGACATCCTGCGTGCTGCCTGCGCGACCTCATTGACCGGACGCACGATCGAACGGGTGATCAGGTAGGCCATCACCACCCCCAGCACAACCGCGAGAATGCCCAGCACAATCATGATCATGCGCGCCTGCGCAGCATCGCGCAGACCGGTCGCGCCTTCCTGGCGCATCAGCTCGCCCTGGAACTCGACGATGCCCGTCACCGCTGCGAGATAGGCATCCTGCGAGCGCTGCATGTCGCCCACCACCAGTTGCACCCCGGCCTCACGGTTGCCACTGCGGATGAAACCATCGAGCTGGCGCAGGTGCTCCACATACGGCGCACGCATGCTCTCCACCTGCTGCAGCAGCGCGCGGCCACGCTCGCTGCGGATCGTCTCGCGGAGCTTGTTCAGGTTCTCGGTCAGCACCGCCGAAGCCGGCGGCACGCGGGCCATCTGCCGCTCCGCCTCGGCCTGATTGGACACAGCCACGGCGTTGCGTACGGCAGTGGAGGCAATATTGATCTGGTCCAGCACGTTGTTGGCCCACACGGTCTTCTCATAGCGATCATTCACGATGATGTCGATCTCGTACGCCAGCAGGTTGAGCCGGTTCACACTCACCACCGCAATCACCACCAGCAGCAGGTTCAGCACGGCAAAGGCCATCGCGAGCCGGACGCCAATCTTGAGGTTTTTCACTTGCTTGCTCCCTGGTAAGCCTGAAAGGTACTGCGTTTGGTCACAACACAGGCTCAGCGCACGCTGGCCGAAGACTGGCGAGCCTGCTCATTCGCCTGCTCCACGGTCGCGCAACGTTCGACCAGTGCCTGTACATCGAGAATCAAGGCCACTTCGCCAGTCCCGAGAATCGTTGATCCACCGATACCCTTGAGGTAGCGGAAAATCGACCCGAGCGGCTTGATCACGGTCTGAAACTCGCCCATCAACTGATCGACCACAATGCCCGCCTTCTGCCCGGCGTACTGCACCACCACCACGTTCTGCCGGGGCGGCGCCTCGCCCGGCACCTGGAACATGTCGCGCAGCCGCACGAAGGGCAGCACCTCACCGCGCAGATTGACGTAATCGCGGCCATCGGCATTCGCGGTCAGCTCGATGCACTCGACCACCGAATCGAGCGGAATCACATAGGCTGCCCGCCCGACACCGACCAGGAAGCCGTCGATGATCGCCAGGGTCAGCGGCAGGCGGATCGCAAAACGCGACCCCTTGCCGACTTCCGACTGGATTTCCACCGTGCCACGCAGGCTTTGGATGTTGCGTCGCACCACATCCATGCCCACGCCACGCCCGGACAGGTTGCTGACCTGCGCAGCGGTGGAGAAGCCGGCCTCGAAGATCAGGTTGTAGATTTCGTTGTCCGACAGCGTCTGCCCCACCTGCACAATACCGCGCTCCACCGCCTTCGCGTAGATGCGGTCGCGATCCAGCCCGCCGCCGTCGTCCACCACCTCGATCATCACGCTGCCCGAATCATGGTAGGCGTTCAGCTCCAGTCGCCCCTTCGGGAGCTTGCCCCGTGCTTCGCGCACGTCCGGCGTCTCGATGCCGTGATCCATGGCATTGCGCACCAGATGCATCAGCGGGTCGCCGATCTTCTCGACCATGGATTTGTCGAGCTCGGTTTCCCCGCCCGTGATGACCAGCTCGATCTCCTTGCCCAGCTCGCGCGAGACATCGCGCACCACCCGGTTGAAGCGGTTGAAGGTTTCACCGATCTGCACCATGCGCAGCTGCAACGCCGCATCGCGGATGCTTTCCACCAGACGGTTGGTCTGCGAGGTCGCCTCCACCAGATCGCCCATGCCACTGCGCCCGGCCAGCAGATTCACGCTGGCACTGGCAATCACCAGCTCACCCACCAGGTCGATCAGCTGGTCGAGCTTGTCGGCCGGAATGCGGATCAGGCGCGCCTCGGCGGCCTTCTTCTCATTCACCTGCCGCTGCTTGACGGCAGCCGCCTCGACCAACTCGGGCTGCACCACCTTCTGTTCGATGAGGATTTCACCGATCGGGGGTGGCACATGAGGTTGCCCCTGAGCGGCCTCGCCCGCGTCGCCGGCTTCGTCACCGGCGCCGACCTGCTGCTGAAGCGCCAGACACTTCTCCACTTCCGCCTGGGTCAACGCCCCAACCTTCACCAGAATTTCGCCGATGCGCATCGGGTCTTCCGGCAGCGCCTGGATCAGCGCCATGTAATCGGCCAGGCGACTGTTGGGCGGCAGGATGTGCAGGGTGCATTCATCGCGCACAAAATCGAACACCTGCTCGATGGCCGCCTTGTCCGCATCCGAGGAAAAACTGATCTCGAATCCCAGATAACAGGACTCCGCATCCATCTCGTCGGCCGGCGGCAGCGCATCGGTCAGCGTTTCCAGACGCTCTATGCTGCCCAGCGAGCCGAGATAGCGCAGGAAGGACAGCGGGTCCATGCCATGGCGCAGCACATCGGGGCCGAAACGCAGCGAAATATGCCAGCAATCGGTTTCCACCACCCGGCCGCCACTGACTTCCAGCGCCTGCTCGCGGTGCGAGGGAGGCGCACCGCCGGCCTCATGCGTCTGCCGCCCCCCCTGGCCACGTCCGGCCTCCCCGGCGTGCTTCTCTCCGCTCAGCCAATCCTTCTGCAGGCGATCAAGCAGTGCACGTCCCTCACCGTCGAGTTCCTCGTCGGGCTGACCGCCTCCTGCAAGCACATCGAGCAGGTTGCCGATGTGGTCCGAGCAGCCCAACAGCACGGCCACCAGATCGTCATCGACGACGATCTCGCCATTGCGCAGCTTGTCCAGCGCGCTTTCCACCACATGGGTGAAGCTGACGATGAAGGCGCACTCCACCACGCCCGCGCCGCCCTTGATGGTATGCGCGGCCCGGAAGATCGCGTTGAGCGTATCGTCGTCGCCCGGATTGATTTCGAGCTGCAGCAGCGCAGCCTCCATCGCCGCGAGCTGTTCCCGGCTTTCTGTCACGAAGACACTGGTGATTTCATCCATGGCGTAGAAGGACCATCATTTCCTGTCGGGGGCGGGAATCAGCATCGGATCGCCGAAACGCGCCGCCATGTTGAAAAAATCGACCACTTCGCACACCGGCGCGCTGTGCGCCACGATGGTCGCCTGCTTGCCGCTGCGCTCCGCCTCGCGCTTGACCAGCACCAGCAGCTGAAAACCCGAGGTATCGATCTCGGCCACCGCCGACAGGTCCAGCTCCAGCGTGTCGCTGGCCCGCAGGACGGCAATCAGCTCGTCCTTCTGTCTGGCCGCGTTGTAAATCGTCATGTCCTCGACGATGGCCAGACGCTTGACCACTTTCTTTTTCGCACCCATTCGTGTGCCTTCCCCGTGTCAGAACAGCTCGATCTTGGCACCGCCGCCGGAGGCTGCCCGCCCACCCGGCTGATGCAGGGCCGCCTGGTGTGTCTGGCGCTGCTGGTCCATCACATAGCGGCTGTAAATCTCGTCCAGACGCTCGGCCAGCGGCGTGTAATGGAAATCCGGATTCTCGGCCTGGGTCAGCCGGTCGGCCAGTTGCGCCAGATGCTCATCGAGCCGGCGCAGGGATTCGGCGGTATGCTCGATCTGCTGCCGGGTGACATCCTGGAACTGCACGCTGGCGAGCGTCTCCATGAACATCGCGGCAAGCTGGTCGCTACTGCGCCGCACCGTGTCGATGACCTCCACCTGATGCTCCAGCATCTCGGTGTAGCTGCGCCCCAGCTGGTCGAGCTGATCGGCAAACAGGCCCAGGGTGTTGCGCTCGTTATCGAGGTTCATCGACGACAGCTTGGCGTTGAGCTGGGTCTCGATGGTGCCCGCCACGCTCTGTATGCCCTTGTTCACCAACAGCACCGCTTTTTCGGTTTCCGCCGACAGCTTGCGCACCTCGTCGGCCACCACCGCAAACCCCCGGCCCGACTCGCCCGCCCGGGCCGCCTCGATGGCCGCATTGAGCGCCAGCAGATTGGTCTGGCCGGCAATGTCCTTGATCAGCCGGGTGAGCGATTCGAGCGAGCGCGCCTCCTTCACCACCTGCTCGATGCGCTGCTGGTCTTCCTGCGCCTCGTTCATGCGGGTTTCGATGTAATTGCGCATGCGCGAGATCAGCGCCTGATTGTCGGCCGCACGTCGTGCCGAATCGCTGGCCCGCTGGTTCGACTCGTTGGAGCTTTCGGTGACGAAGGCATTGAGCTCGCCGACCACCCCGTCGATACCCTGCAGGCGCTCGGTAATGTCATAGGCGGCCCGCTCGGTCTGCTCGATCACGCTGTCGAGTTGCCCGCGCAGCACCTCGTTGTAGGTCGGCACGGCCTTCAGCTCTGCGGACACCTCATCGAGCACCGCGACCACGTTGCGCCCGCTATTGTCTATCTTCTCCTTCACCAGCTCGGCACCGAACATCTGGTCCCGGAAAAAGGCCAGCGACACCAGCCGCTGCGCAAAGAAGGCCACGGTCAGGATGAGCACGACCCCCAGCGTATCCCCTATCGGAGAGGTCACCCCGAGAGCGGGCAACAGGACGTCGTGGAACCAGTCATTGAAAAAATACACCGTTCCGCCAGCCCCCAGGGCAACCACCCCGGCGACCAGTGCAGACCGACGCTGTAGCGCGCTCAGATCCATGGCATCACCGCATGACGAGTTTTATGGTGTTCAGGAGTTCGTCCGCCGTCGCCGGCTTGACGATCCAGCCCGACGCACCGGCGGCCTTGGCTTCGGCCTTCTTGGACTGCTGGGATTCGGTGGTCAGGAACAAAATGGGCATGAAGCGATAGCTGGGCAGCTTGCGCACCTCCTTGATGAACTCGATGCCGTTCATGCCCGGCATGTTGAGGTCGGTGATGAGCAGGTCGACCTTCACCCCGGCCTGAAACTTCTTCAGGGCCTCGGCCGCATTGGAGGCCTTCTCCACCCCGTAGCCCGCCTTGGACAGGATGCCCGAGATGCTCAGGAGAATGGTTGCGGAGTCGTCGACGAGAAAAATGGTTTTCATGTGCGTGAGTGCCGTTTATGCGAATTGCTGCTGACTGAGCTGACCTTGATGTATCCGTGGCACCGCCCCGCAGGGCGGCCACCTGGACGCTTGAAAGCACCGCCCTCCATGAAGGTGTACGGCCGCGCCGGGAGAGACTTTAGCCTGCCTTCACAAAAAGCTGTGTGAAGAATGTAACACGGGCGCGAAATTTTACCGGGAGGTCGGAGCGGGCGGAGCGGACGGAAACGTAACAGGAGAACGACCGGCCAGCCTCAGGGCCAACGCCGTCAGCGCGGCATACGCTTCGCCGTGTGCCGCATCGTTGGCCGACACGGCCTGCTGCTGCACCGCCAGGGTACGGTAGTCACCACGTGCGGCCGGGCCGGTAAGCGCTGCGGCCGGCCCCTGTGCATGGACATTGTCCAGCGCCTTGCGGGCCAGCGCATCGCTCAGGCGCCGGGCGACCGCTGGCGGCACGCCTGCAGCCCGATAACTGTCCTGTGCCAATTCCATCAGCACCACCAGAAAGTTGGAAGCAAATACCGAGCCTGCGTGGTACAGCGGTTTGTGCTGCGCCTCCACCGCGAAGCACTCACCCCGCACCGCCACCACCAGCGCCTCCAACTGACGGCACAGCGCCGCCTCGCCCTCCAGCCCGCACAGCGTGCCGGCAAACTGCATGCAGGCACGCTGCGGGTCGGCAAAGCTCAACACCGGATGCAGGCTGGCCACGCGCGAATGCCCGCCCAGCGCAGCCACCAGCCCTGCAGACGGACTGAAGCCGCTCAACTGAAACACCCCATCCTGCGGCTGCAACAGCCCGGATGCGTGCAACTGCGCGGCCGCCTCCACCAGCACGTCGTCACCCGTCCCGAGCAGCCATAGACGCGACGACACCGACGATTCGGACGACTCGGACGGCTCCGGCGGCAGCCCCACCGGCCAGGCAGACCAGGCCCTGCCCGCACCGATGAAGTCACAGGCCGCCCGGGCGCTGTCAGCCGAGCGGTTCAACACTCCGCCCACGCGCACCGCCCCGGCCTGCAGCCACAAGCGGGCCAGCGTGCGCGCCGCCCGTCCGCAGCCAATGATGTTCAGTTCGATCATGCAATCTGTCTCACAAAGGACTCACATTTACATCATGCCCACGCGCAACGCCTTCAATTCAGCCGCAACGCTTGGAAAAACCCCTGAAAACTCCTAGACTGGACTCACGATAACAAAGCGGGGTTCATGCACGCCATGGCCATTGCACAAGAAAACTACATCATCCACACCCTGAGACAGCATCCTCCGTTCAACACCCTGCCCGATCATGCGCGCCTGCAGCTGGCGCGCGACGCCCGCCTGAAGCACACCAGCCGCTCCGAGTTGGTGGTGCCGCGCGGCACCCACGCCGATGGCGTGTTGCTGGTGCTCGATGGCGAGCTGAAGCAGAGTCTGCTCGCGGGCAACGGCAACGAGCGCATCGTGCGTCTGGTGCATGCCGGCGCCTGTCTGTACGAAGATGCGGTGTTTGCCAACCAGCCGCAGATGCTCGCCACTCAGGCGGTGCGCGAAAGCCTGCTCCTGTTCCTGCCCTGCACGGTGCTGCACGACGTGATGCACGCCACGCCCTCATTGGGCGATGCGCTCGCAGCCCTGATGGCCGGCCACATGCGCGAACTGCTGGCGGCCATGGAGTTGTGCGAGCAACGCACCAGCCAGCAGCGGGTGGCGCACTACCTGATCGCCCACGCCCGGGACGGTACGGAGGGGCACGAGGTGCAGCTGGAAAGCAGCAAGCAGGCCATCGCTTCGCAGCTGAACATGACACCCGAGAGCTTTTCCCGGGTACTGAACCGCTTCACGCGTGAGGGCTACATCCATGCACGCAGCCACCGCGCAATCCGGCTCACCGACCTGAAGGGGCTGCGCAGCCTGGTGTCCTGAGCGCCGGGCGTCAGCCGGGCCGCTGCGCCTCGCGCAACTCGCGTGAGGCAAGCGGTTCGGCGGCCAGCCAGCGCTGCAGGATGCGTTGCACATCGGCATCGAAGCTGCGCGGCGGCGGTGCAGCGAGCAGGGCCTGCAGCGCTGCCTCATCGTGCACCGTGCCCAGATGGCACCAATGGTCGAACACATGAAAGGCCGGCTCGGTGAGATGTTCGGGACGTTCGACGAACACCACCAGCGCAGGCCAGGGCCAGGGCTTGAGTGCGGAGGAAGCCAGCGCCGCCAGCAGGCGCGCATCATGCGCCTCAAAATGCTCCCGCCCCACGCACACCCCCTGGCAGCGCCCGGCCCGGTGCGCGGCACACTGCCCGGCGCCCCCCGGCTCCACGCCCAGACGGCGCGGGCACAGGCCATACAGGTTGGCCAGGCCACGCAGCATGGCATCGGACTCGCGCGGGCTGCGGAAGTGGCCGAACACATGCGTCCAGCTGCAGGGATCGCTGCCTTGCAGCGCAAAGCGCCGGAACACCGGCGGGCGCTTGCGCCCGGGCACGAACTGCAGCGCAAACGCCTGCCCTCCGGGTGCCTGCGCATACTGCGGCCGGCGCTCGCCGAGCAGGCGCTGTTCGAGCAGGGCGGCTTCGAGTTCGCCGGCCGTCTCCTGCCACTCGACGCGGGAAACCTGACTGGCCAGATCGGCCACGCGCCCCTTGCTGCGCGGCTGGGTGAGCAGCTCGATCACGCGTGAGCGCAGACGACTGGCCCGCCCCAGTTGCAACAGGCGGTCCTCCTCTCCATACAGCAGATACACGCCCGGCGCTTCGGGCAGCCCCTCCAGCACACCGTCCGGCAATTTCGGCGGACGGGGCGATGCCTTCATTGCCCGCTCGCAGGCCCGCTCCAGCGTGTCAGCCGAAAAGCTGCACTGCGCCAGCAGCAGGAAGGCCCGGAGGGCCTCGACATCGCCCATGGCACGGTGGCGCGCATGGCACTCCAGCGCATGGCGCTCGATGAGCGCGTCCAGCCCATGGCGATGGTGCTCGGGGTAGAGCGCGCGTGACAGCTTCACGGTGCACAGCACCGGCGCCTCGAAAGACTGACCCAGCTCGGCATAGGCATTGCGAATGAAGCCATAGTCGAAGCGCGCATTGTGGGCCACGAATACGGCCCCCTGCAGGTAGGTGCGCAGGGTGTCGGCCACCTCGGCAAAGGTGGGCGCGGTGGCCACCATGTCATTGGTGATGCCGATCAGGTCCTGGATGAGGTGCGGAATGTTGCACTGTGGATTGACCAGGGTTTCCCAGCGTGCCACCACCTGCCCGCCCTCGATGCGCATCACCGCGATTTCGGTGATGCGGTCGCGCGCGGGGTGGGCGCCCGTGGTTTCCAGGTCGATCAGAGTGCAGGGGTCGGGCAGGAACACGAGGGAAAACGGCGTCAAGCAAGCACCCTCAGTGGCCGTTCAGTGGCCCACATCGTAGTAATACGCCTTCACCGGCACGGCGGCCTGGCGATAGCGGCGCTGGGTTTCGATATCCTGCGGCTTGTCCCACCACAGGGCACGGCCCTTCTTCTGCTCTTCGCGCTGCTCGGGGTGATTCTCCAGCCATTCACGCATGAAGCGGGTATGTTCGGACTCGTACATCGCCATGATCGATTCTCCAAACGGGTTGCGGCTGCGCGCCGCGCAGTTATGTGGTGTGCGGCGCAATTGTAGGGCCGATGCGCGATGGATCAAAGCCCGGGGGCTGGCCCGTGGGTGGGTGCGTCCGGCGGTAGCGGGGCCTGGCCGCAGAAGCTGGCCAGGATATTGACGATCTCGTCGCGGGGCAGGTCGCGCACGATGAACACCAGCCGGCTGCGCCGGTCGTTGAACGGTGCGTCGGCCGGCCACGCCGGCAAGCTGGACGGCGGATAGGCCACATGCCCCACGCACTGCACGATGCGCGGCTCGGGGTCGTGACGAACATTGAGCAGCCCCTTCACCCGCAGCACACGCTCGCCATACACTTGCAGCAGCAATCCGAGCCCATCCGCAAAGCCGAGCCAGTCCAGCGCTTCTTCGAAGCACAGCACATGGCTGGCAATCGCAGCGTCGTGCACCGTGGCCAGGGCCGCCGCAGGGGCCGCAGGCCGCCTGCGCCAGGCCTCCGGCCCGCTCAGGCGCGGTCGCAGGGCCACCTGGCGGCTGGCGCGCACCTCGCCCAGCCAGCGGCCGACATCGGGAGCCTTGCCGGCCGGATCGTACAGGCCGCAGCCGTCCAGGGCTTCGTCCGGCGGTGCGCCGTTGAACACTTCCAGACGGGGCGCAGAGGCATTGATGGCCTCCAGCCGGGCGCCCAACTGCCGGCGCTGCGAGGCATCGGCCAGATCGCACTTGGTGATCAGCAGCCGGTCGGCCATGGCAACCTGGCGCACGGCCTCGGGGTGTTTGTCGAGCTGCGCCTGAGCGTGGGTGGCATCGACCGCGACCACCACACCATCGCAGCGATAACGCTCGGCGATGAAGGCGTCTTCCATCAGGGTGAACACCACCGGTGCCGGATCGGCCAGCCCGGTGGTTTCGATCAGCACGCGCTCGAAGGGGGGAATCTCGCGACGGCTGGCCTGCTGGAACAGGCGCTTGAGGGCACGCACCAGATCGCCCTGCACACTGCAACACAGACAGCCGGAATCGAGCAGCACCAGCCGTTCATCGACCTTCTCGACCAGATGGTGATCCAGCCCGACTTCGCCGAACTCATTGATCAGCACCGCGCTGCGGGCTGCACGCTCGCCCTGCAGCCAGTGCCGCAGCACGGTGGTCTTGCCGGCGCCGAGAAAGCCGGTCAGCACGACCACCGGAATGCGGCGGTCGTGCGCGTCCTCTGGCATCGCCTCGCTGGCGGGCGGCACGCTCATCGGCGAGGCGCTCAGCCCCGGGAAACCCGTTCGAGCGCCTCGTGACGCTCCTGCGCTTCCACGCTGAGGGTGGCGGTGGGACGGGCCAGCAGGCGCGGCACACCGATCGGCTCGCCGGTTTCCTCGCACCAGCCATAGCTGCCGTCCTCGATGCGGGCCAGCGCCTCGTCGATCTTTTTCATCAGCTTGCGTTCGCGGTCGCGCACGCGCAACTCCAGCGCATGCTCCTCTTCCACCGTCGCCCGGTCTGTCCAGTCGGGCGTGGCCTCATTGTCCTGCAGATGTACCGTGGTCTCCCGCGCAGCCTCCACGAGCGCCTGCTTTTCGGACATCAGCAGGTGACGGAAAAAGGCAAGCTGCGCCTCGGACATGTAATCGTCTTCCGGTGCGGCAAGCAACTCCTCACGGGTCATCGTCGGCATCGTATCGGGCTTGACGTTACTCATCCCTGTGTCTCCTGGTTGAAAATCGCTAACGGCCGGCACAATACACGAATCTGGAAAAATGGTCAGTCCTTGTTCCCCATGCCGGGCATTGCAGTGACGGCCACAGCGGGTATCATGTCCTGCAAGCACCCCGTGGAGCCCAATCTCGGCAGCCCGCACCGCCCCAGAATCCAGCCATGCACAGCCCTTCCTCCTGCCCCCCGCGCGACGACACTCACGAAGCGCTGTTCCTCGATCAGGCCGCCGCGCACTGCAAGGCCCACGGCGCCAGCCTCACGCCGATCCGTCGGCACATCCTGCACCTGCTGCACCGGCAGCCGGGGGGTGTGAAGGCGTACGAACTGCTCGAACAAATGAAGGACCGGCACCCCGGGGCCACACCGCCGACGGTGTATCGCGCCCTCGACTTCCTGATCGAGCAGGGGCTGGCGCACAAGGTGGGCCGTACCAACCAGTTCGTCGCCTGCAATCAGGCGCACCACGATCATGCCAGCCTTTTCCTGGTGTGCCCACGCTGCGCCCGGGTGACCGAACTTCATGACGATGCAGTGATTGACGCACTGCATCAATCCCTGCGTCGCGAAGGGCATACCCTGGTCGGCTCCGAGATTGAAATCAGTGCCCTGTGCCGGGATTGCAGTTGAGTACACGACAGTGCAGCGCAGCATGCGATGCTGCCATTACCCGCAAATTGCAGCTATCATTCCGGTCATTCCCGCAGTCCGGTCAAGCCCCCCGCCAGATCGGCCAGGCCGCCCACCGGCCCTCGTCCCCGACACATCTTTCGTAGAGTCACATCATCATGAGCCATTCAGTCAAGATCGCCGCCGTGGCCGTTGCTGCCGCGATTGCCGTACCCGCCTCCGCCTGGTGGATGGGCCGCACCATCGAAAGCGCCTACGAGGAACAATACCGGCAAGTGGCCGAACTGCCGTACCTGAAGGTGGTGGAGCGCCGCTACGAGCGTGGCCTGTTCAGCGCCACCGACACCGTCACGCTGGAGCTCGACAAAAGCTGGCTGAAGGACATGCTGTCGGACGAGGCCGCAGCCGGCCTGTCGAACGCGCGCGACCTGCGCTTCACCCTCAGGACCGACATCAGCCACGGCCCGTTGCCCGGCTGGACAAGCTTCGGCGCAGGCGAGGCCGATGTGCATCTGGTGCTCGATGACGACACCCGCCAGAAGGTGGCCAAGCTGTTCGGCGACAAACCCCCGGTCTCCGCCCATGTGAAATTCAATTTCGACGGCGGCGGCGTGGCCTCGATGACCAGCCCGGCCTTCGAGTTCACCGAACCCGACAGCGCCGGAGCGGAAACCGTGAGCTGGGGCGGCGCCCATCTGATTCTCGACTTCACCGCCAACCTCGGGCGCTACACCATGCAGTTCGACCTGCCCCGGCTCGAAGTGCGCGCCCCCAACGGCAAGCTCCTGTTTTCCGACCTGAGCGTTTCCGGTGAGCAATACCGCCCCTTCGACGACAACGAGCTGTTCTATGCAGGCACCATGCGGCTCACGCTGGACGAGCTGCACATCCAGGGCCTGGCCAAAAGCAGCTTCGACCCTGAGGCAAACGACAGCTTCACGATGGGCAATCTGGTCTACGACATCGACATGCCGATGCAGGGCGATTTCCTCGACATCAGCGCCCGGCTCGGTGCGCAAGACTTCCGTGTCGGCGCGCAGAACTACGGCCCGGTCCATTACGACGTGTCGCTGCTGCGCCTGCACGGGCGCACCGTCGCCGGCATTTACCGCGACCTGATGGAAAACTATTACGATCCGTCCAGACAGCAGGCTTTCGCGAACAACCCGGCCCTGCTCTTCGAACCGCTCGCCGAGCCGATGCTGTCGCTGCTGCAGCACAATCCCGAACTGCGGCTTGACCGCCTCAGCTTCAACAGTCCGCACGGCACCGCCTCGCTGTCCGCGCGGGCACGCTTCAACGACCTGAAGCCCGAGGACGTCAACAACCCGTTCGCGCTGATGTTCAAGCTCGATGCCAGTGGCGCCATCTCGCTGCCCTTCGACCTGCTTGACCAGATGCAGCGCATGAATGCGGAAACGAACGAGGAGGCCCTGCTGATGTCGATGAACCTCAGCCAGCAGGTCGACAGCCTCGTTGGCCAGGGCTATGTACAGCGTGAAGGCAAGCAACTCAGCTCGCGCATCGCCTTCAAGGACGGCCAGCTCACGGTCAACGACCAGCCGTTCAATCCAATGGCGCTGGGCGGGCTGCGCTGACACACATCGGCCGGGTGGCCCCGCTCAGTGCCGGGCCGCCCGCAGCGTGAGCGTGTCGCCGCGCTGGGTGAACTCCAGATGCTTGAGCACGCTCATGCCAAGCAGGATCTGGTCTTCGCGCATGCCGGGGTTCAGGTGCCCGCGCACATTCAGCACCCGGAACGGCCCCAGCCCCAGTTCATCGATCTGCGTTGCGCGCACCGTGACGCTGCCGTTTGCCGTGAGCACCTGCATCGGTGCCCCCGCTGACAGCCCCAGCGCCCCGGCCAGATGCGCCGGCACCGACACCTGGGTTGCCCCGGTGTCGAGCAGGAACACCACCGGCTGACCGTTGATCGTGCCCGGGGCCACATAATGCCCGGCGCGATTGCGCCTGAGCACCCACTCCCCGGCCCCTTCCTCCACCCGAAGATTGCGGTTCGGGTGCACCTGCCGGTCGAGCACATCCTCGAACACCAGCCAGAGCACACCCAGAAAGGCGAGCCAGGCCAGCACCATCATGAAGCGCCCCATGCGCCGCTGCTGGTTCAGGGCCGCCCGCACGGCGGGTGGATCGTGCGGGTCGCCCTCCTGTCCGCTCATCCTGTGTCTCCTCTCATTGCCCGACACGCGGGCGGGGCCGGCGTGGCTTCATACCACCGCCGCTCAGCTCAGTACCTGGCCATGCTCCCGGGTGGCGTGGAAGCCCACCTTGGGCCACTTTTCCATGGTCACATCGAGGTTGTAGCGGGTGCTGGCCAGATACACCGGATTGCCATCCACATCCTTGCCGATGCGCGCATACTGCTCGCGCTCGAAATTGCGCCGGGTGAGCTCGTCGGGAAAGGTCAGCCAGCGCGCGGTATAAATGTCGGCGGATTCGAAGATCGCATCCACCTTGTATTCATCCTTCAGTCGCTGCGCCACCACCTCGAACTGCAGCACCCCCACCGCGCCCAGCAGCATGTTGCCGCCTTCCAGCTCGAAGACCTGGATCGCGCCCTCCTCGCCCAGTTCCTGCAACCCCTTCTGCAGCTGCTTGGTCTTCAGCGGGTCGCGCAGGCGCGCGGCGCGGAACAGTTCGGGCGAGAAGTAGGGAATGCCCTTGAAACCGAGCACTTCGCCCTCGGTGAGCGTATCGCCGATCTGCAACTGGCCGTGGTTGTGGATGCCGATGATGTCGCCCGCCACGCCGTCTTCCTTGTGCACCCGCTCGTTGGCCATGAAGGTCAGCGCGTTGGCCAGCTTCATCTCGCGCCCGAGACGCACATGGCGCACCTTCATGCCCGAGCTGTAGCGCCCCGAGCAGATGCGGAAGAACGCGATCCGGTCGCGATGCTTGGGATCCATGTTGGCCTGGATCTTGAACACGAAACCGCTGAAGGGCGCCTCGGCAGGCTGCACCCTGCGGCTGTCGGCGGTGCTGCCCATGCCAGCTTCGCGCGGCTGCGGCGGGGGGGCCCAGGCAAGCAGTGCCTCCAGGATTTCCTGCACGCCGAAATTGTTGATCCCCGAACCGAAGAACACCGGGGTCTGCCGGCCCGCCAGAAAGTCTTCCAGCGAGAACGGCGCCGACGCCCCGCCGATCAGCTCCACATCCTCGCGCAACTGGCCGACTTCCAGCGGAAACAGTGCGTCGAGCTGGGTATTGTCCAGCCCCTTGATGATCTCGGCCTCGGAGCGGCGCTCCTCACCCGGCGTGAAGCGCAGCACCCGGTCTTCCAGCAGGTGATACACCCCGCGAAACGCCTTGCCCATGCCCAGCGGCCAGGTGATCGGCGCGCACTCGATCTTCAGCACATCCTCGATCTCGGACAACAGCTCGAAAGGATCGCGCACCTCGCGGTCGAGCTTGTTGATGAAGGTGATGATCGGCGTGTTGCGCAGGCGGCACACCTCGAGCAGCTTGATCGTCTGCGTCTCCACCCCCTTGGCCGCATCGATCACCATCACGGCGGCATCCACCGCAGTGAGCACACGGTAGGTATCCTCGGAAAAATCCTGGTGACCCGGTGTGTCGAGCAGGTTGATGGTATGCCCCTGGTACTCGAACTGCATCACCGAGCTGGTCACCGAAATACCACGCTGCTTTTCCACCTCCATCCAGTCTGAGGTGGCATGCCGGGCACTCTTCCTGGCCTTCACGGTCCCCGCCATCTGGATGGCGCCACCGAACAGCAGCAGCTTTTCGGTCAGCGTGGTCTTGCCCGCATCGGGGTGAGAGATGATGCCGAAGGTGCGGCGCTTCTTCACATCGCGCAACAGATCGGGCGGAAAGGGCGTGCCGGCGGTATCGGCGCTGGAGGCAGGGGTATCGGTCATCGGTATCGGCCAGAAAAGACGAAGCCGCCCACCCTGTGCAGCGGCAGGCGGCGTGTTCGGTATGAATGTGCGCGGATTGTACCAAGAGCCGCCTTCGGAACGCCTCCCGTACGGGAAAAACGCGCACCGGAAGCGCGCTGAAAAGCGCTCCCGGTGCGTCGGGGCTCAGCGCCGCTTGCCCACCGCGTCGCCCACCACCCCGCCAATGGCAGCACCGCCCACAGTGCCCAGCAGACTGCCGTCGGTGGCCACCGAGCCGGCCACGCCGCCCACACCGGCACCGATGACGGCACTGCGCTCGCGCTTGGACATGCCATCCCAGGTCGAGCAGCCGCCCAGCATCAGGCTCAGCAACAGGACGATGCCCAGCTTGCCAGTTCCGTTTTTCATGATTCTCTTCTCCTTGTATCGTCTTGAGGGTCTGCACCGTACCGTGAAAAATACTGACGGAACTTCTGACCGGATTCGATCATGCCCGAACGCAGGCAGTTCATTCAAGACATTATCATGGTGTTTCAGCGCCCTCCGGACGCCCTGGCTGCAGCCGCAGTAGACACCCCGCACAAGCCGATGCCCTACAATTGGCGCCCGTCCGCCATCCTCACGTCTGCTGCCCATGCCTTTCTTCAACGACACGCTGCGCCTCTTCTCCTGCAACGCCAATCCGGCCCTCGCCCAGGCCATCGCCCAGCGCCTCGGGGTGGCGCTCAGCCCGCTCGAAATTTCCCGCTTCTCGAACGACAACCTGCATATACAGGTTCGGGAAAATGTGCGCGAGCGCGATGTGTTCGTGGTGCAACCCTTTACCGAACCGGTCAGCGATCACATCATGGAATTGCTCATCACGCTCGACGCCCTGCGCAGTGCCTCGGCCCGGCGGGTGACCGCAGTGATTCCTTATTACTCCTACGCGCGCTCCGACAAGAAGGACGCGCCGCGCATCTCCATCACCGGCAGGCTGATTGCCGACATGCTGGTCACCGCCGGCGCCAATCGGGTGCTGACCATGGACCTGCACGCCGACCAGGTGCATGGCTTCTTCAGCGTGCCGGTGGATCACCTCACGGCCATTCCAACGCTCGTCGAGCACTTTCGCACCCACCACGACATCGCCAACATGGTTGCGGTCGCCACCGATGCCGGCGGTGCGAAGCGGGTCGGGCGTTTCTCCGAACGCCTGGGCGTGCCCATGGCCATCATCGACAAGCGTCGGGTGAGCGACACCGATGTCAAACAGGGGCAGGTGGTCGGCGAGGTGGCCGGCAAGGATGTGGTGATCTTCGAGGACGAGATTTCCACCGGCGGCACGCTGATCGCCACCATCGAAACCCTGCGTGCAGCCGGCGCCCGCAGCATTCACGCCGGCGCGGTGCACGGCGTGCTGTGCGGCCCGGCCATCGAACGACTGCGCGAAGCGCCGGTCGAGTCCATCGTGGTCACCAACACGGTGGAAGTGGCCGCACACAAGCAGTTCGACAAGCTCACCGTGCTGAGCGTCGCCCCCCTGCTCGCCTGCGCCATCGAACGCATCCACAGCGGCGAAAGCGTGGGGGCGCTGTTCGAGTGAAGCGCCCCGGGGACGCTCAGCCCGCCTGCTGACCGGCGGCCTGCTGCGCGGCGATCTCGGCGTGCACCTTGTCCATGTCGAGATTGCGCACGCCCTCGATCACCTGGTTGAGGGCGCTGGCCGGCAGGGCGCCGGACTCGCGGAACACCATGATGTTGCCACGGATGACCGCAATCGTCGGGATCGAGCGAATCTGGAAGGTGGCCGCCAGCTCCTGCTGCGCTTCGGTGTCGATCTTGCCGAACACGATGTCGGGGTGTGCCTCGGAAGCGGCCTCGTAGGTGGGCGCAAAACTGCGGCAGGGGCCACACCACTCCGCCCAGAAGTCCAGAAACACGATGTCGTTGCCGTCGACAATCTGGTTGAAGTTTTCGGCGGTGATTTCAACGGTGGCCATTCGGCTGCTCCTTGATGAACGAAGGCTTATGGTAACGCAGCCGGAAGCCACTCGAAACCCTGCGAAAGACTCAGCACATCCACCAATGTACAGCACGATAACAAACCCCTATCATCCCACGCATGCCTGACCCGGCGCAGCAGTGCCCGCAGAACCCTCTGCGCCGGGTTGCTCCGCCCAGTCCGCTGCCCTCGATGACCCGCCGATGAACACACTGCCCAGGCTTCGGCCTGCCACCGTCCCTGTCGCCTGCTGCCTGCGGCGCTCACACGCATGAGCACCGACACCCCGGACAACGAGGACCCTGGCCTGCTGGTCGACATCGAGCGACTGCAGCCGGGCGTCTATATCTCGCTTGCCGAGGAATGGCTGGACCACCCCTTCCTGTTCAACGCCTTCCGCATCGGCAACCCGCGCCAGATCCAGACACTGCGCGACATGGGGCTGGTGCAGATACGCTGCTTTCCGTCGCGCAGCACCGCCCCGCTGCTGCCGGAGCCCCCCGCACCGCCCGCCCGTCCGGCACCGGTCGCGCCCAGCGCCGAAGAACTGGCTGCGCTGGAGGCCAAGCGGCACCGGGTGGCCCGCATCCGGCATACCCGGGAGAGCCTGGCCCGCTTTGAAAAAACCTACGCCCGCACCGCCGGCACGGTGCGCAAACTGATGAAGCAGCTGCATGCGGCCCCCGCCCAGGCGGCCGACATGGCGCGCGATGTGGTGCAGGAAACCGTCTCCGCCCTGCTCTCCAGCCAGGACACCGTACTGCACCTGATCGGCCAGAAACAGGGCGACGAGAACGCCTACTTCCATGCGCTCAACGTGATGATCGTCAGCCTGATGCTGGGCCGGGCCGAAGGGCTGGACGAGCAGGCGCTGTTCGAGCTCGGCATGGGGGCGCTGTTCCATGATCTGGGGAAACTGCGCATCCCCGATGCGATCCTGCGCAAGCATGGCGAACGCAGCCGGGTGGAAGAGGACTTTTACCGACTGCACCCGCAGTACGGCGAGCTGATCGCCTCGGACGTGGCCATCTTCACCCCCGGCATGCGGGAGATCATCCGCCACCATCACGAGCGCATGGATGGCAAGGGCTACCCCGACGGGATTGTTGCAAGCGAAACCAGCCTGTCGGCGCGCATCGTGGCGATTGCCAACCGCTACGACAACCTGTGCAACGCCCCCGAACACGGCAACCTGACGCCTGCCGAAGCGCTGGCGCAGATGTATGGCAAGGAGGGGCGGTGGTGGGACAAACCCCTGCTACAGCGCTTCATCAAGCACCTCGGGGTGTTCCCGCCCGGCTCGGTGGTGCAGCTGTCGAATGGGGTGGTCGGGCTGGTGGTGGCGGTGAATCAGGCCGACCTGCTCAAGCCCAGCGTGCTGGTGTACGACGAAAGCCTGCCGCGCAGCGAAGCCAACATCGTGGACCTGATCGATGCGGAAGGGGTGAGCGTCGAGCGGGCCATCCGTCGCGATGACCTGCCCGAAGCCGTACTGGAATATCTCGCACCCCGCCACCGGGTGGTGTACTTCTACGACCGCCCCGGCAGCTGAGCGCGGCGCATTTACCCCTTGCCGACGACGCCCTCGCGCGCGACCGCCATCGCTTCGCGCAGCACCGAGATGTCGCCGATGTGGTTGGCGAGCAGCAGGATGAGGCGGGCGTTGACCATTTCGCTCTGCTCGTCGCTGAGCTCGCGGTGGGTCTCGATCAGCATCTCGTAGAAGTCATCGCCCGGACTGAAGGTGCGGAAGTAGCGCTTACCCGGTTCGGCGAAGTTGGGTTCGGTGTTCAACGGCATGGTGGGCTCCTTCAGTTGCAGGTGGCGCGGGCGACGGCGGCACGCACGCGGGCGGCGTCGAACGTGCGCCAGCGGGCAGCGACGTGCTGATCCGGGCGGGCGAGATAGGTGGTACCCGGCCGCAGATCGTAGCGCTCGGCGATACGTCCCCGGCTGTCGATGACGGTGCGCAACCCGGCCGGCGCGGCCCCGGTACGGGCAACGACGAGGGCTTCGACCGGGATCGGATCGCTGGCCAGCTCCGCCAGTGCCTGCACGGTAGCGGCATCCAGCGCCGACGCGTCTTCGACGTAGTGCAACACCTGAAAACGGTCCCCCAGCACGCCGAGCAGCCACGGCGTGCCGCCAGCGGTTTCGATCGGCGCATCGTCCATCGGCGCGCCCGGCACCATCACGCCGGCAAATTCATCGCTGTCGGGCGTGTTCAGGTTCGATTCGGTGTAGAAGCTCGGCACCGACAGGCGACCGGAATTGACCAGCCCACGGGCGAACGCATAGTGCTCCGCCAGCCCCAGTACCGCGTTGCGGAAGGTCTTGCTGACCCGGCTCTTGGGGGTAATGAAGTCGGTGGAACGGGTCGAGTTCATGATGTTCTCGTCCGCGGCGAAGGTGCGCTCGTCAGAGTAGGTGTCGAGCAGGGAGGCAGGCGCCTTGCCGTCCATCACCAGCTTGAGCTTCCACACCAGGTTGTCGGTGTCCTGGATGCCGGAGTTGGCCCCGCGCGCGCCAAACGGCGACACCTGATGCGCGGCATCGCCGGCGAACAGCACTCGCCCACTGCGGAAGCTCTTCATGCGCCGGCACTGGAAGGTATACACGCTGACCCACTCCAGCTCGAACTCGCGGTCCGCATCGCCGTCATGCGCGAGCATCGCCTTGATGCGTGGCATCACGTTCTCGGGCTTCTTCTCTTCTTCCGGGTCGGCATCCCAGCCGAGCTGGAAGTCGATGCGGAAGACGTTATCGGCCTGCCGGTGCAGCAACACCGACTGGTTGGGGTGGAACGGCGGATCGAACCAGAACCAGCGCTCGGTGGGGAAGTCCGCCTTCATCACCACGTCGGCGATGAGAAAGCGGTCCATGAAGATCTTGCCGTCGATGTCCAGGCCGAGCATCGAACGGATCGGCGAGCGTGCGCCATCGGCAACGACGAGCCAGTCGGTGGTCACCGTGTAGGCCCCGTCGGGGGTCTCGACCCGAAGGCTGGCCTTGTCGCCTTCCTGGGTGACCGCGATCACGTTGTTCTTCCAGCGCAGCTCGATGTTGCCGACAGCCTCGGCGCGCTTGACCATGTATTCCTCCAGATAGTACTGCTGGAGGTTGATCATGCCCGGCCGGTGGTGATCGGGTTCCGGGCAGAGGTTGAAGTTGAACACTTCCTCTTCGCGGAAGAAGGTGCGGCCGACGTTCCACGACACGCCCTTGTCCACCATCTCTTCGCCGCAACCGATGCGGTCGAGCACTTCGAGCGCGCGCTTGGCGTAGCACACGCCACGCGAGCCGATGCTCACCGTGTCGTCGTTGTCGAGCAGCAGCACCGGTGTGCCCTGCTGCGCCAGGTCGATCGCCGCAGCCAGCCCCACCGGGCCGGCGCCAACGACGATCACCGGATAATGCCCTTCGCGCGCTTCGGCGACCTCGGGCGGGCGTCGATACTCGAACTTCGGATATTGATACGTGCTCAGCACGGTTGTCTCCTCTTTGTCGTTCCTGCCGGGCCGCCTTCTGTCGGGCGTGTCGCCGGGTGGGTTTGTAATGCTCTGTTGGCAATCAACTGCTGGCCCACCCGTTATTCACCCGGCCCTTAAAGTCACTGACAACCGTTCGGGCTGAGCCTGTCGAAGCCCAGTCCCGACAGCGCCCTTCGACAAGCTCAGGGCGAACGGAGACAGCATGCTCAAGGGTCGGGTTAATAGCGCCGGGCAGGCCTGCTGCATCTCACTCCTGCAGCGCGTGCCACATCTGCTGGTCGCGCTCGGCCGTCCAGATGCGCGGATCGCGAATGCCGCTGGCTTCGTCGTGCGCACGGGTCACATCGAAGGGCAGGCAGTGCTCGTAGATGAAAACCTGGGCAAACTTCGGGTCCATGTTCTTGCGGGTGTGCGCCATCGTCGCCTTCAGGTCCATGCCCTGGGCGACGGCTTCCTGTGCGCTGGTGTACAGCGTCGACACGAAGTCGCGGGTGTAGGCCAGCCCCTTCTCGACCTGCTCGCGATTCATCAGCGCGGGGCCACGGCCCGGGACGAGCTTTTCGAAGTTCATCGCCGCGAGGTTGTCCAGCGTCTGCGGCCAGTCGGACAAATAGGCGTCGCCGGTGTAACAGGCGGCATCGGCCTCGACCAGGTCGCCGGAGAAGCAGATGTTCTGCGACGGCAGATAGACGATGGTGTCGCCCTTGGTGTGGCCGCGACCGACCTGCTTGATCTTCACCTCGAGCTTGCCCATCCACAACGTCATCTCGCCCTTGAAGGTGATCGTCGGCCAGGTCAGACCCGGCACGCTCTCGACCGCCTGGAACAGACGCGGGAAGCGGCCGATCTCGGAATCCATGTCCTGCTGGCCACGCTCGACGATGAGATCGTAGGTGTCGTGGCTGGCGATGATCTGCTCCAGCCCTTCATCCTTGTAGCCCGATGCGCCGAGCACGCGCACCGCGTGGTAGTGGGTGAGCACGACGTACTTGATCGGCTTGTCGGTAATCTCGCGCACCTTGGCGATCACGCTCTGCGCGGCGACCGGGGTGGCGGTGGCGTCGATGATCATCACCGAGTCGTCGCCGATGATCACCCCGGTGTTCGGGTCGCCCTCGGCAGTGTAGGCATAGGCGTTTTCAGACAACTGCTCCCAGCTGATCTTCTTCTCTTCCAGGTCGGCCTGGGATGCGAACTTCTTCTCGCTCATGTGCTGCGCTCCTTCGGTTGGCGATGGACGAAGAATAGGCAGCAGTTTGTTATTAGTCAATAGATTTGTTCATGTTAAATTTTAATCCTGCTCCCACAACCCGAACCCCCTGTCCGGTCGCCCCAGCCGCCTGTTACCATCGCCCCCTCCCAAGGAGTCAGCGCCCGTGAGCACCGATCGACCCAACACCGAGAACACCCCCCGCAGCCAGGACCGGCGCGGCATACAATCCATCGAAGTCGGCGGCGCCCTGCTGCAGGCCCTGGTCAGCCATGGCGGCCCGATGATGCTCAAGGACCTCGCCCGCGAAGCCGGCATGCCACCGGCCAAGGCCCACCCCTATCTGGTGAGCTTCGGCAAGCTGGGGCTGATCGAGCAAAACCCGGTCACCGGCCGCTATGGGCTCGGGGCCTTTGCGCTCCAGATGGGACTGAGCGCCCTGAACGGACTGGAACCCCTGCAGGCCGCCACCATCGAGGCCGCCCGCCTCGCCGATGAAATCGAACTGAACGTCGCCATCGCGGTATGGGGCAACCACGGCCCCACCATCGTGCGCATCGAAGAGAGCAGCAAACAGATCCACATCAACATGCGCCCCGGCACGGTGATGACCCCCCTGCTACTGTCCGCCACCGGCCGCATCTTTGCCGCCTTGCTGCCCGAACGCATCACCCGCCCCTTTCTGGAGCGCGAACTCGCCCAGTTCTCAGCCTCCCCCCAGGCCGCGCTGCGCCTGTCGCGCCGCCATGTAGACGAGATCGTCGCCGAAGTCCGCCAGCACGGCATGGCCCGCGCCGTCGGCAACCCCATCCCCGGCATCAACGCCTTCTCCGCCCCGGTGTTCGACAGCAGCGGCAACCTGGCCCTGGCCATCACCGCCATGGGCCCGGCCGACACCTTCGACCCCGACTGGACCGGCCCAACCGCACAAAAAGTGAGAGCCTGTGCGGGTGCGATATCGGAGCGGCTGGGGGTATCACGAACCTGATTTGCCATACCCAGTTCGTCGATTCCGGACCCATTAAACAATGACAAATGATAAACAAGCATTTATTATCGGCTGGCACTACATATGCATTGAAAATTGCGAATCCAACTGAAAAGGTTGCCACGTCATGTATTTTGCGCACTCAACACAGAGGGTGGATAAAACTGACTGGCAAGCCTTGGCTGACCATCTCCAGAAGACGGGGCGCTTGGCAAGCGAATTCGCCAGAATATTCAATGGAAATGAGTTGGCATACGTTTCAGGCCTGCTTCATGACTTGGGAAAATACTGCGCAGAGTTCCAAAACAGGCTCTCAGGGGAGGCCATCCGTGTGGATCACGCCACCCGTGGCGCAATGGTCGCAGTTGAGCGGTTCGGACCGATCGGCATGCTGCTCGCCTATGGCATTGCCGGCCATCACGCGGGTCTCGCGAATGGCAGCGAGGGCGGGGAGCGAACAGCCCTGTGCGACCGGCTGAAGGGTCTTGGGCTGCCGCCATTGAAGGACGACTGGCGGCGTGACATCGCGCTTCCCGAGCAAGTCACCCCACCCAAACTCTTTCCACAAAAAGATCAAGGCATGTTTCAGTGCGCGTTCTTGGCCCGCATGCTGTTCTCGTGCCTAGTGGATGCCGACTACCTCGATACCGAGGCCTTTTACGATCGGGTCGCCCTTCCCGGACAGCCCAACGACCGCAGCGCATCGCGCGCGCTCGAAGTCCCCTCCCTGCAAGCATTGCGCGAGCGCCTCGAGACTCATCTTTTGGGCTTTGCCGCCGACTCCGACGTCAATCGCGTTCGCGCGGACATTCTTGCCCATACACGCCAAGCCGCTCAGTACGCACCCGGTCTGTTTTCGCTTACGGTTCCGACCGGCGGCGGTAAGACGCTTGCCTCGCTCGCCTTTGCACTCGAACACGCGATAAAGTATGGGCTGCGGCGGGTGATCTTCGTGATTCCCTTCACCAGCATCGTCGAGCAGAACGCCGCGGTATTCCGTTCCGCGCTGGGCGATCTGGGCGAGGCAGCGGTCCTTGAACACCACAGCGCCTTCGTCGCCACACCACTTCCGCGCTCGGACGCCGAACGCTACCAGGCCCGGGAGAAGCTGCGGCTGGCAATGGAGAACTGGGACGCCCCCATCATCGTCACCACCGCCGTGCAGTTCTTCGAAAGCCTGTTCGCCGCACGCCCATCGCAATGCCGCAAGCTGCACAATATCGCTGGCAGCGTGGTCATTCTCGACGAGGCGCAGACCCTGCCGCTCAAGCTGCTGCGGCCGGCGGTCGCGGCCATCGACGAACTGGCCCGCAACTACCGCAGCAG
Source organism: Rhodocyclaceae bacterium (assembly GCA_041678045.1). GTDB lineage: Bacteria > Pseudomonadota > Gammaproteobacteria > Burkholderiales > Rhodocyclaceae > UBA2357. The sequence goes on along the minus strand of JBAYOV010000055.1, from coordinate 1,249 downwards.
CATCGTCCTGTGCACTGCCACCCAGCCGGCCTTGAACGCGCCGGACTTTCGCGGCGGATTCGACAAGGAGCAGGTGCGCGAACTCGCCCCGAACCCGCCGGAACTCTTCCGCAAGCTGGACCGGGTACGTGTACGCCACGTCGGCACGCTCGATGATGACACGCTCGCGGCGCAGCTCCGCGACCTCGATCAGGTGTTGTGCATCGTCAACAATCGCCGCCACGCCCGCGCCCTGTATCAGGCTCTCGCCGACCGGCCGGGTGCGCGACACCTGACCACGCTGATGTGCGCCAAACACCGCAGCGAAGTGTTGGCCGAGGTACGGGTACGCCTCAAGGCCGGCGAGCCCTGCCGGCTGGTGTCGACCTCGCTGATCGAAGCCGGCGTCGACATCTCGCTGCCCACCGTCTACCGCGCCGAGGCCGGTCTGGACTCGGTGGCCCAGGCTGCGGGCCGCTGCAACCGCAACGGCGAGCGCGCAGCGGAGTTGAGCGAAGTGCGCGTGTTCGCCACCGCCAACAGCGACTGGGCACCGCCGCCGGAACTGCGCCAGTTCGCCCAAGCCGCGCAGGAGGTCATGCGCCAACCGCAGTTCCGCGACGATCCGCTGTCGCCGTCCGCGATCGAGGCCTACTTCCGGCTGCTTTACTGGCAGAAAGGCGACAAGGAACTGGATGCCGCGAACCTGCTCGGCCTGTGCGCGGAAAGCCGCATCGACTCTCTGCCGCTGGAAACGCTGGCGGCCAAGTTCCGCATGATCGACACCGTGCAGATGCCGGTCATCGTGCCCTTCGACGACGACGCACGCCGCGACATCGAGAGTCTGCGCTATGCGGAGAAGAGTGGCGGCCTCGCGCGCAAGCTCCAGCCCTATCTGGTGCAACTGCCGCGCAATGGCTTCGATGCACTGCGCAAGTCGGGCGCGATTCAGCCGGTTGCGCCGGAGAAATGGGGAGAGCAGTTCATGGAGCTGGTGAACATGGACATCTACAGCCGCGAATTTGGCATCTGGTGGGACGAACCCGCGTTCATGGATTCGGCAAACACGATCATCTAGGCAATTGGGGGGAATGTTAGACGTTATACTAGTAAAACTCTTTGGAACTTGATTTACTGGTAACAAGAACCTAGTTTGACTGTGTCACAAATTCCGCCTAGCCCTCCCGCAGCACGGACAGCGTGGCAGTACTCGAGCGATCCGTGCGGCCAGCATCTGTCTGAGCGTGGCGATCGAGTCCGGAACGTGTCG
>JBAYOV010000054.1:0-26078 GCA_041678045.1 Rhodocyclaceae bacterium | reverse complement strand
TCAGCACGGTCGTGATCGCTGCGGTCAGCGTGGTCTTGCCGTGGTCAACGTGGCCGATCGTGCCAACGTTCACGTGCGGTTTCGTCCGCTCAAACTTGCCTTTAGCCATGTCAACACCTCTTGTTCAGAATTTCAAATCCGGCCCAAGCGCCGCTACAGCCTTGCAAGACACCGCAGACGAAAGAAGAATGGTGCCCATGACGTGGATTGAACACGTGGCCTCTCCCTTACCAAGGGAGTGCTCTACCACTGAGCTACATGGGCTCCGAAACCGCTTTCCAAAATCGTCTTACCTGGAGCGGGTGAAGGGAATCGAACCCTCGTCGTAAGCTTGGAAGGCTTCTGCTCTACCATTGAGCTACACCCGCACACAACGCAGCCGACTTCTTGTACCCGCGCCATCGCCTTTCATATCAAGCAAAGGCGCACGGCTTGAAAACTTGGTGGAGGGAGAAGGATTCGAACCTTCGAAGGCTGAGCCGGCAGATTTACAGTCTGCTCCCGTTGACCGCTTGGGTATCCCTCCAAACGAGAAGCCCCGCAGTATAGAGGCCTCTTGTCGGACTGTCAAACTTTTTTTACTGCTTTCCGAACGATGCGTCGAACTGCTGCGGCATCGAACAATAGCCGCGCATTGTGCCACAAGAACTCCAGGGGGAAAACAGTCTTTTTCACAAGCCACTGCAACCCGCCCCCGACTGCCTCTCCCTGGTGCTCAGGGAAAGCTCTCATTGACCGTCCCGGCTGGCAGGCTAGGCTTGGAAGCGCAACCGAATGGCGTACGCCCACAAGGCTTTCCGCCCTTCCCGCCTTTGCTCACAAGCCATGAACACGATTCTCGCGCAAGGAGATACCCGCCATGCCTCACCGCCCGCCCCTTCCTGCCCAGAACAACGCTTCGCAGCCTTCAACCATCCCTTCAGCGGGCTCAGCACCGCCTGCCAGTCTCGATGATCGCTATCGTTTGTCGGGCCGGGTATTTTTGAGTGGCTATCAAGCGCTGGTGCGCCTGCTCATGATCCAGAAGGAGCGCGACCAGAGCGCGGGACTCAATACCGCCGGCTTTGTTTCCGGCTATCGCGGCTCCCCGCTGGGCGGACTGGACCAGACACTGTGGAAAGCACGCGCGCATCTGGCCAGCCACGACATCGTCTTTCAGCCCGGAGTCAATGAAGACCTGGCGGCCACCGCCGTGTGGGGATCGCAACAGGTGTCGCTCTCTCCGCACGCCCGCTACGACGGGGTTTTTGCAATGTGGTACGGCAAGGGCCCCGGAGTGGATCGTTGTGGCGATGTGTTCAGGCACGCCAATGCGGCCGGCAGCGCCCGGCACGGCGGGGTGCTGGTGATTGCCGGCGATGACCATGCCGCCAAATCGTCCACTCTGCCCCATCAGACCGACCACTTCTTCAAGTCGATGATGATGCCGGTACTCGCTCCGGCCGGCGTACAGGAGTACATCGACCTGGGCGTGCATGGCTATGCGCTGTCCCGTTATTCGGGCTGCTGGGTCGCCTTCAAGGCACTGGCCGATACGGTCGAGACTTCAGCTTCGGTGGAAGTCGACCCGCACCGGGTGCAGGTGCGCATTCCAACGGACTTCGCCTTGCCGGCCGACGGACTCAACATCCGCTGGCCCGATCCACCGCTGGTGCAGGAAAAGCGCCTGCTGCATTACAAGCTCTACGCCGCACTGGCCTATTGCCGGGCCAACCGGCTCAACCGCATCGTCATCGACTCCCCCGCTCCCCGCCTGGGCATCATCACTTCCGGCAAGGCCTACCTGGATGTCCGGCAGGCCTTTGACGACCTGGGCATAGACGAAGCGCTGGCCGCCGAAATCGGCATTCGGCTGTACAAGGTGGCCATGGTCTGGCCCCTCGAAGCCGATGGGGTGCGCCACTTTGCCGAAGGCCTTGACGAGATTCTGGTGGTTGAGGAAAAACGACAGCTGCTTGAATACCAGTTGAAGGAAGAGCTCTATAACTGGCGTGAAGATGTCCGCCCCCGGGTCATCGGCAAATTCGACGAAAAGGGCGAATGGGCGCGCATCGTCGCGCCGGATGGGCATGTTGATCACGGCGACTGGCTGCTGCCGGCCGCCGGCGAACTGACCCCGGCCATGATTGCGCGGGTCATCGCAGCGCGCATCGGACGATTTTTCACCTCGACACATATCCAGGCGCGGCTCGACTTTCTAGAGGCCAAGGAACACGCGCTGGCTCAGCGCACCTTCAGCATCGACCGCACGCCCACGTTCTGCTCGGGCTGTCCACACAACACCTCCACCCATGTGCCCGAAGGCAGCCGTGCGCTGGCGGGCATCGGCTGCCATTACATGGTGACCTGGATGCCCGAGCGACGGACCAGCACCTTCACCCAGATGGGCGGCGAAGGCGTGCCCTGGGTGGGTCAGGCGCCCTTTACCCAGGAGCAGCACATCTTCGCCAACCTGGGCGACGGCACCTACTTTCACTCCGGCTTGCTGGCCATCCGCCAGGCCGTGGCGGCCAGGGTCAACATCACCTACAAGATCCTGTTCAACGATGCGGTGGCCATGACAGGGGGGCAGTCGCACGACGGCCCGCTGGATGTGCCGCGCATTGTGCGACAGTTGAAGGCCGAAGGCGTCAGCAACATCGTGGTGGTCACCGACGGTACCGAGCGCGGCTACGGCCCGGCCGATCTCGGGCATGTGCCCGTGCGTCATCGTGATGAGCTCGATGCGATCCAGCGCGAACTGCGCGCATCTCCCGGCGTCACGGCGCTGATCTACGATCAGACCTGTGCGGCCGAAAAGCGCCGCCGCCGCAAGCGCGGCCTGTACCCCGACCCTGCGCGCAGGGTATTCATCAATGAACGCGTCTGCGAGGGCTGTGGCGACTGTGGCGAAGTCAGCAACTGCATGTCCATACTACCGGTGGAAACACCGTTCGGACGCAAACGACAGATCGATCAGTCATCCTGCAACAAGGATTACGCGTGCCTGAACGGTTTCTGCCCGAGTTTCATCACCATAGAAGGGGGGCAACTGCGCAAGGGGCACGCACGGCAGATCGATGAAACGCGCTTTGCCAGCCTGCCAGACCCCATCCTTCCGACCACCTCGTCGCCTTACAACCTGCTCGTCACCGGCGTCGGCGGCACCGGAGTGATCACCATCGGCGCCCTCATTGGCATGGCCGCCCATCTGGACGGCAAGGGTGTGACGGTGCTCGACATGACAGGCCTGGCGCAGAAGGGCGGCTCGGTGTTCTCGCATGTGCGCATCGCCGACCACCCCGCAGACCTGCATGCCGTCAGGATTGCGGCCGGCGAGGCCGATGCGGTGATCGGTGGCGACATTGTGGTGAGCGCGAGCGTCGAGGCGCTCGCCAGAATGGCCGCCGGACGCACCCGGGCGGTGGTGAATCGCGCGGAAACCCCAACGGCGGACTTCACCCACAATCCGGACTGGCAGTTTCCACTCGACCGGATGGAGCAGGCCCTGTGCGAAGCCCTGGGCGCGACCTCGGACACGGACAGCGACACGTCCGGGCAGTCTGCGAGCGTGCGCTTCGTCGATGCGCACACGCTGGCAGTCGCCCTGCTTGGCGACGGCATGGCCGCCAACCTGTTTCTGCTCGGCTTTGCCTGGCAGCAAGGGCTGGTGCCGGTAAGCCATGACGCACTGATGCAGGCCATCACGCTCAATGGCGTCGCGCTGGACATGAACCGGAAAGCCTTCCTGTGGGGACGACGGGCGGCCTACTGGCCGGGGCGAATCGAGGCGCTGGTGCACACGCCCTCCAGCATCGATCCGACCGACGAATCCTTGGACGAGCGCCTGCATCGCCATCACGAGCATCTGGTGGCCTATCAGGACGAAGCCTACGCCGCTCGTCACCGTGCGCTGGTGGAGCAAGTCCGGCAACTCGAACGGCAGCTCACCGGCGAGGCCGGCAGGCTCACCCGGACCGTCGCCGAAAACTACTTCAAACTGCTGACATACAAGGACGAGTACGAGGTCGCCCGGCTGCATGCAGACCCCGCCTTCCTGCAACACATCCGGGAAATCTTCGAGGGCGACTTCGAGATACGCTTCCACCTTGCGCCGCCCCTCATCTCCCGCCCCGACCCGCAAACCGGGCGCATCCCCAAGAAGGCTTTCGGACCACGCATGCTCACGCTGTTTCGCTGGCTGGCCCGGTTACGGCGCCTGCGCGGCACCCGCTGGGACCCCTTCGGCCACACCGCCGAGCGCCGCCAGGAACGGGCGTTGATCCTGCAGTATGAGCAGGATGTACGCATGCTGCTCGAAGGTCTCGGCCAACACACCCTGCCCCTGGCCTGCGAGATTGCAGAGATGCCACGCCGGATCAGGGGTTTCGGCCCGGTCAAGGCACGCAACATCGCCCTGTTCGAGGTCGAGCGCGAACATGCGCTGGCACGCTGGCGCGTACTGCTTGAGCAGGCCGGCACCGCTGCCGTACCCCAAGCCTGAACGGGTGCCTTGCCATGATGCGCCCCGGCAAGTTCAGCCGGGGCGCGGTATGATGCCCCCTGCCGGCCTGCGGTCGGCCATGCTCAACATCATGCGATCCGGTACAGCCTCATGCCCCCTGCCCTGAAAGCCCTGCTCGCCCAGACCGCAGCCTGGGCGGGCGTCTGGCTGCTCGCCCGGGGCGGACTGCTGCCCCCCGGCCTGTTCGCACTGGTCACAGCGCAGGCCCTGCTCGCGGTGGTTTTGGCCACCGCCTTGCGCAGCGCCCCCTGGTGGCTGCTCATCCACCTGCTGTTCACCCCGCTGCTGGTGCTCGCACACCGGCTCGACCTGCATCCGGCATGGTATCTGGCCGCGTTCATAATGCTGTGCCTGACCTACTGGAGCACATTCCGGACTCAGGTTCCGCTGTACCTGTCGGGCCACGCCAGCATCAATGCGGTGCGCCAGCGCCTGCCCGAAACGCCCGGCGCCCGGGTTCTGGACATTGGCAGCGGCACCGGCCGCATGCTCATTGCCCTGGCTCGGGCACGGCCCGACCTGCAATTCACCGGCATTGAAAGCGCGCCCGCCCCCCGCCTGCTCGCACGTCTTCTGTCACGCAGGCTGGACAACATCGAGTGGCGCGCCGGCGACTTTTTCGAACAACCATGGTCAGAGCATGATCTGGTATATGCCTTCCTGTCGCCGGTACCCATGCCCGCAGTCTGGGCCAAGGCGTGCCGGGAAATGCGCCCTGGCGCGGTGCTCATCAGCAACAGCTTTCCGGTTCCGTCAGTACAGGCGGATGAAGCCGTGAGCTTGCCCGACAGACGCGGGAGCCGGCTCTTCATTTACCACCCGGGTGGACACGCCCGGGCCGGCAACGGATCGAATTGAGCCACAAAGCGGGCTTTTTTCCGCCCTCCCCCTGCCTTGTCCGGCGCCGATAATGAACCCTGCCAGATCAGCAAGCTGCAAGAGGACACGTCATGGCTCAGATCATCTGCATCATCGGGAACAAGGGGGGTACCGGCAAGACCACGCTTTCGCACATGCTGTGCCAGGGCTTTGGCTTGCTCGGTCACCGGTCGGCCTGCGTGCTGACCGACGTTTCCCGTCATCCGCTGGCGCCCGAGGGGCGTCGCTACATCACGGCCGACGCACGCACCCGCGAGGCCCTCACCAAGGTGGTGGACAAACTGCGCGGTCTGGAGCACTGGATCGGCGTCATCGACGGCGGGGGCAACCGCACCGAGATGGACCGCAAACTGTACGGCCTGTCGGATGTGATACTGCTGCCCTTCCGCGAATCGCACGAGGACATTCGCACCGTCACGCAGGACCTTGAACTGTTCCCGCGTGCCTATGCCGTGCCATCGCAATGGCCGAACAACCCCTGGCAAAGGGAAAACGCCGACCGCAACGTGGCGCAGTTGATGCGCCCGTACCGGCATCGTATCCTGAATCCAGTCAATGCCCTGTCGTCCAGCAAGCTTTTGCTGCACAAGAACATTCCGGATCAGTTGCCGACCCCGCTGGCGAATGCCTGCCGGGCGTTTGCACGGCAAATGCTGGAAGTGCTGGAAATCGAGCATCACGAGGAAGACGAAGAGGACCTTCCCGACCTGGTGACGGTGGATGAAGGCAGCCGCCTTTCAGCCTCCGAAATGCCGATGCGCTTCGGTCAGGGCACACGCAGCGGCGCCTGAATGTGCGGGCCGGCGCCGCTCACACCGGGCGCCCGCCACGCCGGCCGGAAATCACCAGCAGCGCCTGGGCGCGGTTCTTCACATTCAGCGCCCGAAAGATTGCCGACATGTGCACTTTCACCGTGCCCTCGGAGAGGCCCAGCAGGTCGGCAATCTCGCGATTGGTCTTGCCCTGTGCCAGCAACTCGGTCACCCGCATTTGCCCATTGGTCAGGCCAAAGCGTTCATCCAGGGGTTGACGGGCGCGGGAGCCACGCTCTCCGGAGGCCACGTCGGGCGTGCTGACGCCCCCATCGAGCACGATGCGCACGGCCTGCAGCAGCTCATCCCCGGAGCTCGACTTCGACACGAACCCCGATGCCCCGGCCTTCATCGCCCGCCGCACCGACGCGGCGTCATCCAGCGCCGAAACCACCACGGCAGGCACGTCAGGAAAGCGCTTGGCCAGCACCCCCAGCAACGAAAAACCGTTCAGACCGGGCAGCATCAGGTCGACCACCGCCAGATCCCAGTCGTGGCTATGCTCCAGGCACCGCAAGGCCTCGTCCGCATCGCGCGCTTCCACACATTCGGTTCCGGCATCCAGTCTGGCAAGCGTCTGCGCCATCGCCTCGCGCACCAGCGCGTGGTCTTCCACAATCAATATCTTCGTCAATCTGCAAGCCTCCCCCAGTCGTGCCTCGGCAACCCGGCGCCGGCACCGGAAAATGGATATGATTCCTTCCCCCGGCTGCCACTCGGGCAGAATTTTCCTTTTCATCCTGCCCGTACCGCTCCATCATACGGGAATGCGCCAGCGCAACCATCCGCTCATCATGCCGCTCCCTCGCATATGAATCCTATTCGTCATTGAGAAACGACTCAAGACTCAAGCACCCGCATCGCCCCGACCCTCCGTTCAATGCAGTTCCGTTGCCTGCCCCCCCTCCTGTTGCTGATGCTGCTCGTGCTGTGTGTGCTGCCCGCAGACGCAGACGACGGTCGCACACAACCGCCACAACTGCTTGTCGTGCTCAACGCCGACGACCAGGCCCACGCCCAGGCCACGCAATTGTTTCGCGACACCCTGCCCGAGCTTGCAGGCTCACTGCGCAGCCTCGATCACACCTCTCTGGTACGCGCCGACGCCCACTCCGCCAGCCTGATCGTCACCCTCGGCACGCGCGCCCTGGAGCAGACGGCGGAACTCGCACCCGATGTCCCGATCATCGCCACATTTCTGCCACGCGAAGGCTACGAGCGGGTGCGCCAGGCCCATCCGCAACTGCGCATGACGGCAGTGTTTCTCGACCAACCCCCGGCCCGGCAGATCGCCACCCTGCGTACGGCCCTGCCAGGAATCGACACCATCGCCCTGATTGCCAGCCCGCACAGCCAGGTACTCGCCGATGAGCTGGCCCGTACCGCACACGATGCCGGCCTGAAGGTTCGCAAGCACCTCATCGACGACGAGCGTCAACTGTACAAAGCACTGCAACACAGCCTTACGCCGGGCCCGGTGGCCCTGATCATGGTGCCTGACAGCACACTCTACAACAGCCACACGATCCAGAACGTGCTGCTCACCACCTATCGCTACCGCGCACCGGTACTCGGCTTTTCTGCTGCCTACACCCGGGCGGGCGCACTGCTGTCGGTGCACTCCTCTCCCGAGCAAGTCGCCTCCGAAGTGGCCCGCAAAGTCCCCCCCGTACTCAATGGTCACCCCCTGCCAACCCCCGCATACAGCAGCACCTTCGACATCAGTCTCAACCCTCGGGTGGCACGCTCGCTGGGCCTGCCGGCGCTCGATGAGGACGAGCTGCACAGCCGGGTTCGCAGCCAGGAGCAACGTACGCCATGAAACCCCCGGGCATCGGAGCAAGGGTGATTTTTGCAGCGGTCATACCCATGCTCGTTCTGGCCGCCATCCTGACCACCATCTACACCCACGCCCAACTCGATGACATCGAGCAGACGCATGTCGGGCGTGCCACCGCACTGGCACGACAACTGGCAGCCGCCAGCGAGTACGCCGTGTTCTCCGGCAATACCGACGCCCTGCAGCGCCTGGTACTGGCCACCCTTGAGGAAGAAGCGGTGGCCAGCATCCGGGTGGTCGATGCTGCCGGGCTGGAACTGGTCGGCAGTCACCTGCCTGAACACGCACTGCCCCCGCTGGAGGTCCTGCCGGGACAGCGCAACTTCCAGCGGGTTGACCACGAGCTGATCCGGATCGTCGAGCCGATCCGCCCCGCTTCGGTGGTTCTGGATGAGCACCCGGCCGAGCTGGCCATCGAACCTGCACCGCAAACCCATGATGCGCCCTTTCTGGGTAACGTGGTGGTCGACATCTCGCGTGCGCCGATCCGTCAGAAACACGCCGCCCTCATCCAGCAGGGCCTGCTGGTGGTGGCACTGGTGTTCATCGGGGCGCTGGCGCTTGCCGTAGCCCTCAGTCAGGGGGTGAGCCGACCGATACGCCAGGTGGCCCGCACGGTGGCCCGCATCGGCCAGGGCAACTTCGATGAGCGGGTACCGCTGATCGGCGGTGGCAGTCTTGGCGAACTCGCCAACGGGGTGAACCAGATGGCCACCAAGCTTGCCGCCACCCATGCCGATCTGAACCAGCAGATCGAACAGGCCACGGCCGAACTGCGTGCCCGCAAGGACGAGGCCGAGCAGGCCAGCATTGCGAAAACCCGCTTTCTGGCCGCCGCCAGCCACGACTTGCGCCAGCCCATGCACGCCCTCGGGCTGTTCATCACCGAGCTGTCGCAGCACCGCCTGGCACCCGCATCACGCCACCTGGTCACGCAGATCAGCGCCTCCTCCAGCGCCATGGCCGACCTGCTCGACAGTCTGCTCGACCTGTCACGACTGGAGGCCGGCATGGTGCAGCCACGCATCCGGCCGTTTCCGCTGCAGTCCGTGTTCGAGCGCATCGAGTCAGCCTTCCGGCCCGAAGCCATCACCCGTGGCATACGCTTCCGAATTCACCCTTCACACCTGTGGACGCGCAGCGACCCGGTGCTGCTCGAACGCATTCTCGGCAACCTGGTATCGAACGCGCTGCGTTACACCCCATCGGGCAGCGTACTGCTGGGGTGCCGGCGCCATCAAGGACAGATCGTTCTGCAAGTACGCGACAATGGCATTGGCATTCCGCGCGCTTCGCAAAGCATCATTTTTCGCGAGTTCGTGCAGCTCAACAACCCGGAGCGCGCCAAGGACAAAGGGTTGGGGCTGGGGTTGGCGATCGTGGCACGGCTGGCCGAACTGCTCGCCCACCCGGTAAGCCTGAGCTCCAGCCCCGAACGGGGTTCGATCTTTTCGTGCACCCTGCCACTGCACGCCAGTGAGTTGCAGGAAAGCGACGATACCAGCCAGCGCGCACCCGGCGACATTGCCGGCCTGCGAGTATGGTTGTTCGATGGCGACACACTGGCCTTGCGCAGCATGGAGGGGTTGCTCACCTCCTGGGGCTGTCGGGTACGCACGGCGGCCTCACTCGATCAACTGGCGGCCAGCTGCGGCGGCATCGGCTCCCTGCCGGCGCCCGACGCAGTCATTTGCGATCTGCGCCTGCCCGGCGCACTCGATGGTGTGCGGACCATTTCCCGCGTGCGCGCCCAGTTCCGCCCGCCCCCCGCTGCGGCCCTGGTCACCGGCGACACCAGCCCCGACATCACCCGATTGGCACAGGATGCAGCCCTGCCACTGATGATCAAGCCCTTGCGCCCCGCCCGGCTGCGTGCCTTTCTCAACCGGGTCGGTGCCAGCCACGAATGAGCGCCCCAATTGGTGTGTCCAGCCACATTCGATGAAACCCGCATTGAAGGGCGCATTGCGCGGCACCATGGGTTAAGATGCATTCACGGATGTTCACACTTTACCGGGAGGGCACGATGAGCGAACAGAACAACGCCAATGATCCACTGGAATTCGTACGCGGCATGTGGAACAACATGGGGTTCAACTTGCCCGGCATGATCACGCCAACACTGGATGTGGACGAACTGGACAAGCGCATCACCGACATGAAGGCTGTCGAGAGCTGGCTGAAAATGAACCTGAGCATGCTGCAGATGAGCATTCAGGGGCTGGAGATGCAGCGCGCCACGCTCGCAGCGGTGCGCGCCATGGGGCAGCAGCACAGCGAAAATGCCCAGGCCGCCCAGAGCGGGGAGGCACAGGCCAATCCCTTTGCAAACGCGGCCGCCATGTGGCCATGGGCATTCATGAGCCCGCAGGGACAGGATGCACCGCAAGATGGCAGCCCCCCCACCCCGGCAGCGGAAACGCCTCCGCCAGCGAAACCCAAGGCTCCGCGCAAGGCGGGTGGAGACAAGTAAATATGCCGGCGCGTCATGCGGCGGCCGCGCCGCATGACGCGCCCGGACGGTCAGAGCCGAATGACGCCTTCCTGCAGCAGACCGTCGATGTAGCTTTCATCCAGCCCCAGCGCACGCAGGATTTCCCGGCCATGCTCACCCTGCTCGGGTGCGCGTGTCGCCTCCGCAGCAGCAAAGGGCCCCATCTTGAAAGGCGCGGCGATCTGGCGCACGCCCCCGACCTCCTGCACCATGCCACGTGCCAGAAACTGCGGATCGCGCAGGCTCTCCTCGGTACGCAACACCGGGGTGACACAGCAGTCCACCCGATCGAACAGCGCCACCCACTCGGCCTGGGTGCGTGACGCGAAGCAGGCCTCCAGACGCGCGCGCGCCGCCTGACCGGTTTCGCCCTGATCCAGATGCGCGGGCTTGAGCTCGGGCAGATCAAGGGTATCGCAGAGCAGTGTCCAGAACTTCTCTTCCAATGCCCCCACTGCCATGAAACGGTCGTCGGCCGTGCGATACACCCCATAGCAGGGCACGCCTCCGGTCAGCAGGTCTTCACCACGTGGCCGCACCGTGCCATGTGCCAGCACTTCGGTCAGCGGAAAGATCGCATGCGCGAGCACCGCATCGCTCATCGACACATCGACATGCCGCCCACGGCCATGCAACCGGGCATCCAGCAAAGCCAGCAGGATGCCGCTGAATGCGCTCATCGTACCGCCCAGCAGATCGCCGATCTGAAGATTGGAGAGCGCTGGCGCCTGCCCCGCCCTCCCGGTTTGATCGAGCACACCCGCATAGCCGATGTAGTTGATGTCGTGACCGGCGCGCTCGGCATACGGTCCGGTCTGGCCATAACCGGTGATGCTGCACAGCACCACGGCCGGATTGTGCTCGGCGAGCACCTCGTACCCCAGACCCAGCTTGTCCATCACGCCCGGCCTGAACCCCTCGACCACCACGTCGGCGCTTTCCACCAGACGCAGGAAAATGCTGCGCCCGGTTTCGCTCTTCAGGTTCAGGCTCAGACTTTTCTTGTTGCGATTGACGATCTGGTAGAAAAAACTCCCGGCCGCATCGCCCGCCCCCATCGTCCGGGCATAGTCTCCCGCGCCGGTGTCCTCGACCTTGATCACCTCCGCCCCGAAATCGGCCAGATGCTGAGTGGCCAGCGGACCGGGCAGCAGGCGGGTGAGGTCGAGTACACGCACGCCTTCAAGGGGTGGCCGACGGTTCATCAACCCATCCTCCGCTCACTCATACTTGCGTATGTCGTCAATCATCTTGCCATCGTTGGCCAGACTGCCCGGAGCCACGAACACCACCTCGCCCCGCAGCTTGGTCAATTCCCGAATGCTGTCCGACACTCCAGCCGCAAGCCCGGCACTGTCGGCCCCGGTCCCGTTCAGTTCGCAGTGCAAGGTCATGCGGTCGGACAAGTCCGGATTGTCCACCACCAGCCGTACCCTGCCCAGTTCCGGGTGACGCCGTGCCACGGCAGCCACCTGCCCCGGGTGCACAAACATGCCCTTCACCTTGGTGGTCTGGTCGGCCCGCCCCATCCAGCCCTTGATGCGGACATTGGTGCGCCCGCAGGGAGAGGCCCCCGGCAGGATGGCCGAGAGGTCGCCGGTACCAAAGCGGATCAGCGGATAGTCCGGATTGAAGCTGGTCACCACCACCTCGCCCACCTCGCCCGGTGCCACGGGATCGCCCGTGCCCGGGCGGACGATTTCCAGCAGGATGTCCTCATCGAGCACCAGACCTTCACGGGCTTCGGTTTCGAAGGCGATCAGACCGATGTCGGCAGTCGCATACGCCTGGAAGGCATTGATGCCCTGTGCCTTGAAGGCATCGCGCAGACTGGGCGGGAAAGCCTCCCCCGACACAAACGCCTTGGTGAAACTCAGGGCCTGCCCCTGTTCGGTCGCCTTGTCGAGCAGAATACGCAAAAAGGACGGCGTGCCCACATACGCCTGCGGTTGCAGATCGGCAATCGCGGCAAGTTGCTGCTCGGTCTGCCCCACGCCGGCCGGAAACACCGTGCAGCCCAGCGCATGGGCGGCAGTCTCCATCATCGAACCCGCCGGGGTGAAATGATAGGAAAAGGTGTTGTGCACCAGATCGCTCTCGCGGAAACCGGCGGCAAACAGCGCACGGGCCAGGCGATAATAATCCGGACGGGCGCCCTCAGGTTCGTACAACGGCCCGGGCGAAGCAAACACCCGATGGCACTGGCGGCCCCATGTCACGGTGGCAAAACCGCCAAAAGGACGTGCCCCTTTCTGCAACTCCAGCAGTTCGGACTTGCGGACCACCGGCAGGCGGGCCAGCGCCTCGCGGCTGGTGACCGTAGACGGATCGATGTCGGCCAGCAGGCGGGCAAAGGCCGGTGCATTGCGCCTGGCATGCTCAATCTGCTCCGGCAGACGCGCCAGCAAGGCAGCTTCACGCTCGGCCGGAGCCTGTGTCTCTCGGGTATCGTAGTGCATGTTCGTATTCCTGGGTGCTTGTGCATGCCGGCACGGAACCGGCCTGCAGGACGGAGTGGCGCGGTGCCACTCCCGGTCAGCGGGCGTCTGGCCTGATTGCCACGACTCCGCTCAGGACAACCAGCGCTTGCGGCGTCGATAGTGTTTCACATCGCGGAAGCTCTTGCGCCCGTCGCCCGACAACCCCAGATAGAACTCCTTCACATCCTCGTTGGTGGACAGGTACTTGGCATCCCCTTCCATCACCACCCGACCGTTCTCCAGGATGTAGCCAAAGTCGGCATAGCGCAGGGCCACCATGGTGTTCTGCTCGGCCAGCAGGAAGCTCACCTGCTCCTTGGTGTTGAGATCCTTCACGATCTCGAAGATCTCTTCCACAATCTGCGGCGCCAGCCCCATGGAGGGCTCGTCGAGCAGCACCATCTCGGGCTTGGCCATGATCGCGCGGCCAATGGCGCACATCTGCTGTTCGCCGCCCGAGGTGTAGCCGGCCTGCGAAGTGCGGCGCGTCTTCAGGCGCGGGAAGTAGTGATACACCTTTTCCAGGCTGTCCTTCAGCTCTGCCCGCGAGATGCTGCGGGTGTAGGCGCCGGTGAGCAGGTTTTCCTCGATGGTGAGGTGGCCGAAGCAGTGACGCCCCTCCATCACCTGGATGACGCCCCGCTTGACCAACTCGTTCGGCGTCATCTGGTCGACACGTGCGCCCTTGAACTCGATGCTGCCCTTGGTGACATCTCCCCGCTCGGCCCCCAGCAGGTTGGAAATCGACTTCAGCGTGGTCGATTTCCCGGCGCCGTTGGCCCCCAGCAGCGCAACAATGCCGCCCTTGGGCACCTGGAAGGACACACCCTTCAGCACCAGAATCACGTGATCATAAATGACCTCGATGTTATTCACGCTGAGGTAGGGGGCCGCGTTGTCTGCGGCAGTGGTATTGGCTGTATTCATCTGTCTTGTCGCCTCTTGTCTCCGTCCACCTCCCCGGAACATCCCGGAAAGGGTCTGCACACCCGGCGGCGGGCACCCGGTCTGCAGACCCCCCGAAAGGGGGGCCAGGTGTGGGCACCCTCACGGACGCCCCGTTCAGTCAAACCGACCGGCTATCAGCTTTCTGCCGAGCAGTCACGCGGGGTGATGCCCTTTTCCTTGGCATAGGCTGCGGCCGACTCCTCGATCATGCCACGCACCATTTCGCGGTCGCCGGACACCCAGTCGGACACCACGTTCCACTTGCTTCCATCCCACTGCTGGAACTTGACCACACCTGCGCCTTCGTGGTCTTCGCAGGTCACGTTCAGCTCAGGCATGAAACCATCCGCACCCAGGGCGGACAGGCGGGCGTTGTCGATCTTCAGGTTTTCGAAGCCCCAGCGCATCTGTTCGCCGGTCATCGGCTGGCCAGTGCCAAACTTTTCCTGAGCGGTGCGGATCGCTTCCACGGTGATGATGCCGTGCACCACACCCCGGTTGTAATACACACTGCCCACGCGGGACTTGTCTTCCATGTTGCCCAGGCTCTTGCCATAGACATGCTCATTGATGTCCTTGATCACCTGGTAGTCGGTGCCTGCCACGTTGAAGCCCGCTGCGGTGAAGCCCTTCGCGGCATCGCCTGCC
Source organism: Rhodocyclaceae bacterium (assembly GCA_041678045.1). Classification (GTDB taxonomy): domain Bacteria; phylum Pseudomonadota; class Gammaproteobacteria; order Burkholderiales; family Rhodocyclaceae; genus UBA2357. The sequence goes on along the minus strand of JBAYOV010000054.1, from coordinate 11,473 downwards.
GGCACGGCATCTTCCTCGGCGCCGGACCACCACACACCGACCATCTTCTCGCGCGGGAAACCAGTACGTGCGGCCGTGCGCAGTGCGGTGGAGTTCATCACACCCCAGCCCCACAGCACGACATAGTCAGGGCGCTGCTGGCGAATCTGCAGCCACTGCGACTGCTGTTCGTTACCCGGGTGCGCCACGGCGATCTTGTCGACCGTGAAACCGTGCTTGGCCGCCAGCGCATCCATGATCGCGTGCGACTCCTTGCCGTAGGCCGAGTCATGGAACAGCAGGCCGATCTTCTTGCCCTTCAGCTTGTCCATGCCGCCTTCTTTCTCACCGATGTAATTCACGATCGCGGAAGCCTGCGACCAGTAAGTGGTGATCATCGGGAAGACCCACGGGAACACACGGCCATCGGCGGCATCGGTGCGGCCATAGCCGATGGTGATCATCGGAATCTTGTCTTCGGCAACCTTGTCCAGCACCGAATAGGTGATGCCGGTCGACAGCGGCTGGAAGGTCGAGTTGCCGGTGGCACCCCGGTTCTTCAGACGCTCGTAGCACTCCACGCCCCGGGCGTTGTTGTATTCGGTTTCGCACTCTTCCCAGGTGAGCTTGACGCCGTTGATGCCACCGTCGCGCTGGTTGATCATCTGCATGTAGTCAATCCAGCCACCGTAGATGCCCGAGCCGCCAGCGGCATACGCACCCACGCGATAGCTGGGCAGGCCGATGAACTGTTCCTGAGCGACGGCGTAGCCGGTGGTGCCGAGCATGGCGCCGATCGCTGCGCCGATGATGGCGGTCTTGCGCAAACTGAATTTCATTTGGTTGCCTCCTCTTTTACGTGTCTGATGCCCTGCTTTGATCCATCCATCGTGCCGGGAGCAGGACCCGGCACGAAATTCGAGTCTGATGCGAGTTTAGTGCGGGAACGGCCACAGGCGCAGCTTTTCCTTCGCGATCTGCCACAGCCGCGCCATGCCATGCGGCTCGACGATCAGGAAGAAGATGATCAGCCCACCGAAAATCATCAATTCCAGGCTGGAGCCGAAACCGGCCGGCAGCGCACTGCCGACGAAGGAATGCAGCACCACGTTCAGGAAGATCGGCAGCAGCACGATGAAGGCCGCCCCCAGGAAGGACCCCATGATGGACCCCACCCCGCCAAGGATGATCATGAACAGGATCTTGAACGACAGATCCAGGTTGAAGCCTTCCGGTTCGACCGTACCCAGATAGGTGTAGGCGTACAGTGCGCCCGCCACGCCGCAGTAGAAGGACGACACGGCAAAGGCCTGCAGCTTGGTGCGCATCAGACGGATGCCGATGACCTCGGCAGCCACGTCCATGTCACGCACAGCCATCCATTTGCGACCGGTGGTCGAGCGCACCATGTTCTTGGCAATCAGTGCCATCGCGGTCACGATCGCCAGCGTCAGCAGGTACTTGGACTCAGGAGAAGTGAAGTCGTAGCCCAGAATCGAGACGCCCTGCGCGGTAATCACCCCGGAGCTGGAATAGTTGGAGAACCACGGAAACTTCACCAGTGCCCAGATGATGAAGAACTGCGCCGCAAGTGTGGCGACCGCCAGATAGAAGCCCTTGATGCGCAGGCTGGGCAAGCCGAACAGAATGCCCACCAGTGCGGCACACAGCCCCCCCAAAATCATCGCGATGATGAACGGGATGCCATCGATGCGCAGCATGAAGTTGTAGGTGGCAAAGGCGCCGACAGCCATGAAGGCAGCCGAACCCAGCGAGAGCTGACCTGCGTAGCCGGTAAGGATGTTCAGGCCCAGTGCCGCGAGCGAGAAGATCAGCGTGGGAATCAGGATGGCCTGCAGCCAGTACTGGTTGGCCACCATGGGCACCAGCACAAAGAAGATGACCAGCAGCGCAATGATCCCGATCCTGTCCTGGCGAATCGGAAAGATCTGCTGATCTTCCTGGTAACTGGCCTTGAACTGGCCGGCTTCACGATAAAGCATGCGTTGTCTCCGAATGCGTTGTATTTGTTCGTTCTGCTTGCGGGCGCCCGACCGGTGTCGGGCGCCCCCCGAGCCTTACACCCTGTCGATATGCTTCTCGCCGAACAGGCCTTCGGGCCGGACCAGCAGGAAGAGCATGGCAAGGATATAGGGGAACCAGGACTCGATCCCGCCGCCGACAAAGGGGCCGATATACACTTCGGCCAGCTTCTCCGAAGCCCCGATGATCAGCCCGCCGATGATGGCGCCCGGCACCGAGGTAAATCCACCGAGGATCAGCACCGGCAGGGCCTTCAGCGCGGTGAAGGTCAGCGCGAACTGCACCCCGCTGCGCGCCCCCCAGATCAGGCCGGCAACCAGTGCCACGAAACCGGCCACACCCCACACGATTGCCCAGATGTGCTTGAGCGGAATACCCACCGACAGCGCGGCCTGGTGATCGTCGGCCACTGCGCGCAGCGCACGGCCCACCTTGGTGTATTGGAACATCAGCGCCAACGCCACGAACATCACCAGCGCCATGCCGGCAGCGATCATGTCGAACTTGGAGATGATCATGTTGTAGTCGTCGAGCAACCACATGATCGGCTCGTCCGGGATGCCCAGTTCAAGACCGCGCACATTGGCGCCCCAGAAAGCCTGCGCCAGACCTTCGACAAAGAAAGTCAGACCGATGGTGGCCATGAACAGAGTGATTGCGGGCTGGTTCACCAGCGGACGCAGCACCACCTTCTCGGTGGCGATACCCAGCACGATCATCGACACCAGCGCCAGCGCGAACGCCAGCCAGAACACCCCGCCGCTGCCGGCCTCCAGGCCGGTCCAGCCCGGCAACACCTCGGTAAAGCCGACAAAGGTCAGCGCGGCAAAGAACACCATCGCCCCCTGGGCGAAGTTGAACACCCCCGAGGCCTTGTAGATCAGCACGAAGCCGAGCGCGACCAGCGCATACAGCACGCCCGACAGCAGGCCGCCGATCAGCACTTCGAAAAAGAACGTCATCGTTGTCTCCTTATCCTTCTTCCGTTGGCCGCGATCAGTGCGACGTGCCCAGATAGGCGGCAATCACTTCCGGATTGCTCTTCACTTCGTCCGGCGTGCCATCACCAATCTTCTTGCCGTAGTCGAGCACCACCACACGGTCCGAGATGTCCATCACCACCCCCATGTCGTGCTCGATGAGCACGATGGTGGTGCCGAACTGGTCGTTCACATCGAGGATGAAGCGGCACATGTCCTGCTTTTCCTCAACGTTCATGCCGGCCATCGGCTCGTCGAGCAACAGCAGCTCGGGATCGGCCGCCAACGCCCGCGCCAGCTCCACGCGCTTTTGCAGGCCATACGGCAGGCGCCCCACGGGCGTCTTGCGGATGTTCTGGATCTCGAGAAAGTCGATGACTTCTTCCACCTTCTTGCGATGCTCGATTTCTTCCTTCTGCGCCCGCCCCCAGTACAGCATGTGCGACAGCAGGCCACACTTCATCTTCATGTGGCGCCCGGTCATGATGTTGTCCAGCACGCTCATGCCCTTGAACAGCGCAATGTTCTGGAACGTCCGGGCAATGCCCTGGGAGGACGCCATGTACGGCTCCATTGCCTTGCGCTCTTCACCGCGGAAGATGATCTTCCCCTCCTGCGGGTGATACACACCGTTGATCACGTTCAGCATCGAGCTCTTGCCTGCCCCGTTGGGGCCGATGATCGCGCGTACCTCGTGCTCGCGGATGTTGAAACTGATGTTGGTCAGTGCCTTCACCCCACCAAAGCTCAGCGAGATGTTCTGCAGATCAAGAATCACGTCCCCGATCTGGCGGCCGCCAGCGGCCGTGGCAGCACCCTGCGCCATGTCCATTGTCGTCATTCCTGTCTCCTCAAGCGGCCTGGCGTCCGGTCTGCGTCGGGAAGGTCTTCACATCCTCGATACGCAGCGTGGCGGCAATCTTGCCTTCGCGGCCGTCTTCGTATTTCACCGGGGTTTCGATGTACTGCTCCTTGCTACCGTCGTATAGCGCGTCGATCAGCACCGCATAGCGTTCCGAGATGAAGTTGCGGCGCACCTTGCGGGTGCGGGTCAGCTCGCCATCGTCGGCATCGAGTTCCTTGTGCAGGATCAGGAAGCGCCGGATCTGGCTGGCGCTCATCATCGGATCGGAAGCCAGTTCGGCATTCACGCCTTCGATGCCCTCGCGGATCAGGTCATACACCGTCGATTGCTGGGCCAGATCGGTATAGCCGGAGTAGGCCAGCCCCTTGCGCTCGGCCCAGTTGCCCACGGCCTCAAGATCGATGTTGATGAAGGCGGTGACACCGTCGCGACCGTTGCCGAAAGCCACGGCTTCCTTGATGTGCTGGAAGAACTTGAGCTTGTTCTCGATGTAGTTGGGCGCAAACATCGAACCGTCGGTGAGCTTGCCTACATCCTTGGCGCGGTCGATGATCTTCAGGTGCCCTTCTTCGTCGAAGAAGCCGGCATCGCCGGTCATGAAATAACCATCGGCGTTGATTGCCTCGGCGGTGGCATCCGGCCGCTTGTAATAGGCCTTCAGCAGCATCGGCCCCTTCACCAGGATCTCGCCGTTGTCGGCCAGCTTCACCTCCACGTACGGCGCGGGCTTGCCCACCGAATCGAGCTTGATCTGTCCATCCGGCTGCAGGCACACATAGGCGCAGGTTTCGGTCTGGCCGTAGAACTGCTTCAGGTTGATGCCGATGGATCGATAGAAACGGAACAGGTCCGGTCCGATGGCCGCCCCGGCGGTATACGCCACGCGAATGCGGCTCAGCCCGAGCACATTCTTCAGCGGGCCGTACACCAGCAGATTGCCCAGCCAGTACTGGAAGCGGTCACCGCCGGACACCGGCTTGCCATCGAGAATGTCCGCCCCGCAGCGGCGCGCAACCCCCATGAAGTGGTGGAACAGCTTGCGCTTGATCGCCCCCGCGTCTTCCATACGGATCATCAGCTGGGTGAGCAGGTTCTCGAACACCCGTGGGGGGGCAAAGTAGTAGGTCGGCCCGATCTCGCGCAGGTCGGTCATCACCGTCTCGCCCGACTCCGGGCAGTTGATGGTGAAGCCGGCCACGATGGCCTGTGCGAACGAGAACAGGTGATCCCCCACCCAGGCCATCGGCAGATACGACAGGATGTCCTCACGGTCGCTCAGCCCATCGACCTGCATCGCGCCACGCGCGGCAGAGATGAAGGCGTTGTGCGTCTGGCACACGCCCTTGGGCTTGCCAGTGGTGCCGGAGGTGTACAACATCACCGAAATGTCGTCGCTCGCACCCTTGGCAATCTCCCCGTCCAGGAAATCGCTCTGGTTGCGGTCGTGGATGCGGCCCATTTCCTGCAGCTCGTCCAGCCCCATCAGCAGCGTCTGGGTGTAGTGGCGCATGCCGCGCGGGTCGTCATACACGACATGCTCAAGGAACGGTACCTGAGGCTGGATTTCCAGCATCTTGTCGACCTGTTCCTGATCCTCGACCACCGCAAACTTGATCTCGGCATCCTGCAGCACATAGGCCATTTCCTCGGCCACCGCATCCTGGTACAGCATCACCGGGATGCCGCCCAGGCACTGGCAGGCCGCAACCGACCAGTACAGACGCGGGCGGTTGTCACCGATGATGGCCAGCCGGTCCCCCCGCCTGAAGCCAAGTTGCGCCAATCCGCAGGCAATGGCCCGCACATTCTCGGCTACTTCGGCCCAGCTGTAGGTTTGCCAGATACCGTATTCCTTTTCGCGCATCGCCGGCCGATTGGGTCTAACCCTGGCGTGATTCATCAGCAGACGCGGAAAGGTGTCCAGCGCGGCTTGCCCGGTAGAGTCGGACATACCCATTCCTCCTTAGGTTGATTCTTGTCTTGTTGCCCGGACCGTATTGCTGTTATGGGTTCCGGGGTGGCTGTCCGGCTGTACCGACACCGGATCAGGCCTTTTCAAGACTGGAGTGTCGCAACTCATGTTTGCGCAACTGTTTGCGCAATGTATCGAATTGTGAAGATTGTTCGCAGATGCGACACAAGACAGGAAAACCGGGGGGAACAGGGATCAAGAAGCGGGTACGGGACAGGTCGCGCCCGTTCAGCGCCGGCCGCCGAAGCGTGCAGCGTCCTGGATGATCAGCATCTCGGCCTGTGCGGCGGTGACCGGACGGGAATACAGGAAACCCTGGGCATACTCCACGCCAAGATTGCGCAGCAGCGCGGCCTGTTCGGGCAACTCCACCCCCTCGCACACCACCGAGCGCCCCAGCTTCTGGGCAAGATTCACGATGGTTTCCACAAAGCTGCGGTCATTCTCGCGCTCGTGCATGTGCATCACGAAGGAGCGATCCACCTTGAGCGCATCGATCGGCAGGCGATGCAGGTAAGACAGGGATGAATAGCCGGTGCCGAAATCGTCCAGCATGAGCTTGAGCCGGGTACGCTTGAGCGCTTCGAGCAACGCGATTGCGCGGTCTGCGTCCTCCATCATCGCGCTCTCGGTGATTTCCAGCTTCAGGTGACGCGCAGACAGGCCGCTTTCCCTCAGCGTACGCCGAATCTCGGGCAACAACTCAGGATGCAGCAACTGCCTGGCCGACAGATTCACGCTCACCGTGAGCGCCGGCCGCCTCGGATAAGCCAGCTGCCAGGCACGCATCTGCCGGCAGGCTTCCAAGAGCATCCAGCGGCCAATCTGCACGATGAAGCCGTTCTCCTCCGCCAGCGGAATGAACTCGACCGGAGAAATCAGCCCCTGCTCTGGATGGCGCCAGCGCACCAGTGCCTCGAACCCCATCAGGCGCTCATCCTTCACCCGCACAATGGGCTGGTAATACGCCTCCAGATGACCATGCTCCAGCGCCCGGCGCAAGTCCAGCTCCAGCGTCAACCGGCGCAGCGCCTCCTCGTGCATGCCGCGATCGAACAGCACATAACCCCCTCCGCCCTGGCTCTTGGCGCGGCGCATGGCCATGTTGGCATCGCGCAGCATCACATCGGCATCGGCGTACTGATCGCCGGACAGGGTCACCCCCGAAGACAGGCTGGAAAAAACCTCATGCTCATGCAGGATGAAGGGCACCACCAGCCTGTCCTGCAGACGCTGCATGACCCGCAGCGGCGACGTGGCGTCGCGCACGTCTTCGAGCAGGATGCCGAACTCGTCGCCCCCCAACCTGGCCACCATGTCGGTGGGGCGAATCGTGCGCCTGAGCAGATGCGCCATCTCGATCAGCAACATGTCGCCCACCCGGTTGCCCAGGCTGTGATTGATCACGCTGAAACGGTCCACCCCGCAATGCACCACCGCAAAACGCAGATCGCGCCGGCGTGCGGCACGCTGCATTGCATGTGCCACCCTGTCCAGAAACAGCCCTCGGTTGGGCAACCCGGTCAGCCCATCCAGAAACACTTCGGGCAGGCGCGCATCGTGATAATCCAGATTGACCGCCGTCTCATGCGCGGTGGCGTAATACAGTTGCTGATCGACATCATGGCTGACACTCCAGGCCAACCCGACATACGCACCATCGACCTTGCGACAGCGACACGAAAAGCGGACGGTGGGCAAGCCTTCGGCCAGGCGCCGGAGCCGCTCACCCACATCCTTGCGATCAAGCTCATGGATCAGGCCGGTGAAGCTGCGCCAGCGCAGCGCCTCCTGCCCCACGCCCAGCACCTCGCGCCACGACTCGCTCATCATCTGGACGATCCAGTCTTCGTCCAGAATCATCAGCAAGGCCCCCGGCAAGCGGAAGAATGCGCTCTCCGAGGGCAGGCTTTGCGGGGGCTTGCGGTAAATCTGCATCATCGGGTGACACTCGGCTCCAGGCAGGTCGGTCATGTCACCGGCCTGCCTTGCAGACACCGCGCACAACCCTGGACAGGATACTACCTGCCCGCACCGGTTGGCACACCTTGCAGCGCAACAGCCAACAGCATCAGGGTTTGCGGGCAGCACGCCCCGTGCCCCGGCGGGGTGTGATCAGCGACATGCCCGCATAATCCGATGCACTCGCCCCGGCCGCCCCACCCCGCTCATCGCCCGGCCCCCCTTCTGGCCGAGGCACAGGGCGAAAGACGATCTGCCAGATTCGCCAGGGCAAAAACCCCAGACAGGCCATCGACACCAGCACGCTCAGCTCATCCAGGTACTGCATCAACCACGCTTCAAGCGCCGCACTGACGCCTCCAACATCCAACTGGGAAGCAAGATACAGGGCCAGCACCCCCAGCACAGGCCAGCGCAGCGCCTTGGTCAGATCATCAATCTGCTCCCAGCGCCGAAAAATGCTGCGGTAAGACACCCACCCCAACAGCGCCAGCCCCAGCAAGAAGGGCGCATACTTGGAGAACAGACCAATCATCACTACGGTCAGCACGCCTTCCGTCAAATCGGTCAAATGATTGGCCAACTGAACGGCATGCTGTACTGAAGCCGGATCGGCCAGCCAGGACGGCAAACGGGCATTGAGCCAAGCAACGAGCGGCACCGGCAACAGGCCGATCAGCAACACCCAGACGACACAGCACATGCACAGCATCAGGACATGCCAGCGCAGGTCCCACGGGTTTTTGACCCGCCGGCTCTCGGGCAGATGCACCACGCGCCAGACATAGGCAGCAAAGGTCAGCCCCCCCCCAGCACCAGCGGCCACTTCATCCCCCGTAGCAGCAGCATCAAAAAACCCGGCACCGACACGCACCCCACCACCAGGATCACGAGCCAGTCGAGCCCCTCCCTCAGCAGCGTCCGCGCGGCATTCATCGAGCAGCGCCTTCAAACGCCCAGCCATTGCAGCAAGGCGCGTAAACGGTCCTCGGTGCGGGCGGTAAAACCGGTGATGTTCAGGGTCTTCAGAAACTGCCGTCCGGCCTCGTCCTGCTGCAAACCTGCCAGCACCGCCTGAATCCTGGTCACCTGCTGCACAGACAGGATGGGCGAAGCCACCACGGGCATGTACGGCTGAGCCACCGACTCATGCAAAACCCTGTGGCCTTTGGTCTGCCACTGTCGCGCCGCGCCCGAATACGACGCCAACCCGCCCACTTCGGCAATCCCGTTCTCGAGCGCAAACGGAATCGCCCCCTGCTCACGCACGTAATGCACATTCTCGTAGGCCAGATCGATGCCATGGTCACGCAACTCTGCGCGACAGAAGCGCGTCATGTAGGCCACCTCCTCGGGCAGGATGACACTGCGCCCCTTCAGATCGGCAATGCCCTGCAGGGGCGAGCCATCCGGGACCACCAGCAGGCAATGCCCTTCTGGCTCCGAAGTGGCCACGTAACGATAGCCATAATCACGCAAGCCCCGGGCGGGATAATCGGACGGACGGGCAATCACCAGATCGAAGAACTGCTCCTGCATGCCCCTTTCGAGCAGCGAGAACTCGCGCACAAACAACACCTCCACCGGCCGGTCCAGTGCGGCCGACAACCGGTCGGCCAGCGGGCGGTACTTCTTGCGGGCCGTCTCGGCATCGATCCCACCGGAAGTCCCCTCGCTCACCGCCATCTTCAGCGGCTGAAGCGGCTGCGCGGACGACGCACTACCGCCCTCCTGCGCATGCGCCGCCCCGCTCAGGAGCACGCAGGCCGTCAGCAGCCATGCCGCAAGATTCGCACGGTCCAGTCGCCCGTGCCGTCTGGACATATTCATACTCAACCCCGCTATCGAAAAGGCATCACAAAACAGTCAGCCGGCTCACCGCCCTGACTCGCCGGCTCGATCATACCCCACTGATATGCTTATCGACATGACAGACATCTCCTGACAAATCAGCCCCACAACTGCTTCCATCCTTACGGAATAGCTGAAAATGCGAAAGCCATTCACGACCAACCAACAGATACGCTCACAGCCCTCCCACAGCAAAGCTCTTCATGGAAGGTGTCGGATTTTTTTACACTCATTCAAAAAACCGGCCGAGCAAAAACTGTAAACCACTGACATGCAATGGTAATTCATACATGGCCCGAATATTGCTTTGAATTTTTGGATCAAGCAAATATCAGCCACTCTCACCTTGACAAGGCCATCGGATGAAGAAAAAACTCCTCGCGCTGCTGCTGGTTTCCGCAGCCTCCGCATCCACTCACGCAGCCGTCATCACCCTGCCGACCCAAACTTACTGGGCGAACAGCCAGACCGGCGTCCTGCTGGACGAACCCAACCGTACCGACTGGGAAGGCAGTTTCGAAGTCGCCCAGTTCGACCCCTCGCTCGGCACCCTGATCGAAGTCAGCATCTCGCTGTGGGGTGAAGTGGGCTCCATCTTCCAGGTCAGCAGCCACAACCAGGGAGATCGCCGAGCCACCCTCAACGCTGAGGGTGACATCACCACCAGCCTGCTCGGTGTGTCAGTCAGTCCATTCAGCAACTTCACGACTCCGCTGATTGCTCCGGGCACCACGTACACCAGCTCGATGATCACCGCCTCGGACAGCATGAGCACCCTCTTCACCAGCCCGGCCGATCTCGCCAGCTGGATCGGCAGCGGCATTTTCTCCATCGCGGTTTCGGGCTGGGGCAACTCCTTTGTGTCGGGTGCGGGCAACGTGAGCTCACAGATCGACACTTGGGCACACGCCAGGCTGGAAGTCACCTACTCCTACGAAACCCCCACCACCGTACCCGAGCCCGCCCCGCTGGCCCTGCTCGGCATCGGCCTGATCGGTCTGGTTGCACTGGGACGCCGCAAGGCCTGAGCAACACACACCCTTCCCGAAAAGGATGCCAACCCCAGAAGGGCGGCATCCTTTTTTGTTTACGTGAAACGCCTCCGCTCGCGACACAAGCAAAACGGCGCCGAAGCGCCGTTTTGTGTCCAGCTTGTGCCTTCGCTTACATGCTGCGCCGGTATTGTCCGCCCACCTTGTACAGCGCTTCGGTGATCTGGCCCAGCGAGCAGTAGCGCACGGCATCGACCAGCACCTCGAACACGTTGGTGTTTTCGATGACCGCCTGCTGCAGCTTGGCCTGCCACTTGGGCGCTTCGGCCTGGTTGCGGACGTGGAAGTCCTGCAGGCGCTTGAGCTGCGACTGCTTTTCCTCCTCGGTTGAACGCGCAAGTTCGATCTCTTGCTGAACATGCCCCTTCGGATTGAGGAAGGTGTTGACGCCAATGATCGGGTAAGAGCCGTCGTGCTTCTTGTGCTCGTAGTACAGTGACTCTTCCTGAATCTTGCCGCGCTGATAACCCGTTTCCATCGCACCGAGCACGCCGCCGCGGCTGGCGATGGCCTCGAACTCCTTCAGCACCGCCTCTTCCACCAGGTCGGTGAGTTCCTCGATGATGAAGGCGCCCTGGTTGGGGTTTTCGTTCTTCGCCAGGCCCCACTCGCGGTTGATGATGAGCTGGATCGCCATCGCCCGGCGCACCGACTCCTCGGTCGGCGTGGTGATCGCCTCGTCGTAGGCGTTGGTGTGCAGGCTGTTGCAGTTGTCGTAGATCGCGATCAGCGCCTGCAAGGTCGTGCGGATGTCATTGAAGTCCATCTC
>JBAYOV010000053.1:0-26124 GCA_041678045.1 Rhodocyclaceae bacterium | reverse complement strand
GGCCGGGGGCGGCGCTGGCGCCAATCGCAGGCTCGATGCGCAAGGGGGGCGACTCCTTGTCCTCGGACTTTCGACGGCGGGTTTCAACCACCGCCTCGCGCTGCTGGGCCAGTTGTCGACCGGCCCGCCGGTCGCGCCACTTCCGCATCACGCCGACCACGGCCAGGCCGACACCCTCAATGGCCCCACCCACCCGCTCGACCACGCTCAGCCAGGACAGGCCCGAAAACAGGCTCCACCCGGACGCGAGCAGCGCCAGCAACATCAACGTCCCGCCGGTAAAGCCGAGATAACGCTGCACAAGCCGCCCCAGTTCGACACCAAGCAAACCGCCAGGCGCCAGGGGCACCGCCACGCCGTGAGAATGGAAACGCAAGGCCTCCAGGGCGCTGCTCGCGAGCAGCATCACGAAAAACCCCACCAGAACGATGAAAAAGCTGTGCCGGTCGGCAACCAGCTCGTTACGCAGCCGGCGATACCCCCACACCAGCCCGTAGCCCAGAAACACTACCCACCACCACGCCGACAGACCAAACAGGTAATACAGCAGATCGGCCAGCCAGGCACCAAAGCGCCCCCCGGGATTGACCACACGCTCGACCTCGGCAGCATGCGACCACCCCGGGTCGGTATGGCTGTAACCGAGCAACACCAGCCCCACATACAGGGACATCACACCCAGGATCAGCCAGCGCGCCTCCTGCAACAGCAGGGAAATGCGCTCGGGCAACGGCCTCGGACGGGAAGGGATCAATCTGGACAACTTGGACACGGGGCAATCAACGATACTGAATAATCATGCAGGTCGAACATTATATGCGATCCACTCCGGGCACCGCTGCCGACTAGATCCTGCTCAACCCGCCGGAGATCACGATGCCGCTGTCGCGCTCCTCGATCAAGCCCTGAGTCGCCAGATCCTTCATGACCCGGCTCACCATCTCGCGCGATGCGCCGATCATTTTCGCAATGTCCTGCTTGGAAATCTTGCGCACCATGGTGCCTGCCCCATCGACGTCCTCGGACATGTCGATGAGCAGGCGGGCAACCCGCCCATACACATCCATCAGGGCGAGGCTCTCGATCTTGCGGTCCGCATTGCGCAGCCGGTCTGCCAGATTGCACATCATGCGCCACGCAATGTCGAAATGCTTTTCCAGCACCTGCCGGAAATCGCTCTTCGAAATCATCACCAGATCGGACGCCATGATCCCCATCACCGACGCCGAGCGCGGCTGCTCGCCGAACATGCCCATCTCGCCGAACAGTTCGCCCTGCCCCAGAATGCTGAGGATGACCTCCCGACCCTCCTCATCGCTGACCATCACCTTGAGGCTGCCACTGAGCACGAAATACACGTAATCGCTGCGGTCCCCTGCCAGCACCACTGCCTGACCACGCGTGATGCGCTTCACCAGCGCCATCTGCGCGATGTCCTCCAGTGCCGGATCCGGCACCCCCTGGAACAGCGGAAAGGTTTTCAAGGCCGCCGCAGAGACACCCGACGTCTCGCTCATTCAGTCACCGTGAAAAATAAGCTGTATTGATTTGATCATGTCTCATGCACCCATGCATCATCGCATCCCCTTGCGTGCGTGAAATATCTCACACAATCCCTTGCAATAGTAAGCGGGCACAATCAAACCGATAGGCAGCAAGCAAACCCAACGGGCACTATAATTGCCCCTTGTTATCCATCTGGAAGACGCTGAACATGACCACCAAGCACGCCCGACTGCTCATTCTCGGCTCCGGCCCCGCCGGTTACACTGCCGCTGTTTACGCTGCCCGCGCCAACCTGAATCCGGTGCTCATCACCGGGCTGGCGCAAGGCGGACAGCTGATGACCACTACCGAGGTCGACAACTGGCCGGCCGATGCGGATGGCGTGCTTGGCCCCGACCTGATGGCCCGCTTCCAGAAACATGCGGAGCGATTCAACACCGAAATGATCTTCGACCATATCCACACGGTGAAACTGGCCGAAAAGCCCTTCCGGTTGATCGGCGATGCCGGCGAATACACCTGCGACGCCCTGATCCTTGCCACCGGCGCAACCGCCAAGTACATCGGCTTGCCCTCCGAAGAAAAGTTCGCCGGCCGTGGCGTGTCAGCCTGCGCCACCTGCGACGGTTTCTTCTATCGCAACCAGGATGTGGCGGTGATCGGGGGCGGCAACACCGCCGTGGAAGAGGCGCTGTACCTGTCGAACATCGCCCGCAAGGTCACCGTCGTCCACCGCCGCCAGACCTTCCGTGCCGAAAAGATCCTGATCGACAAGATGATGGAGAAGGTCGCGGCAGGCAAGATCGAGCTGGCACTGGATCACACCCTGGACGAAGTGCTCGGCGACCAGACCGGCGTGACCGGCATGCGCATTCGCAGCACAGCCGACAACAGCACCCGCGACATCGCCCTGCAGGGGGTGTTCATCGCAATCGGCCACAAGCCCAACACCGACATATTCGAAGGGCAACTCGAAATGGAGGGCGGCTACATCGTCACCCGTGGCGGGCGCGATGGCAATGCCACCGCCACCAGCGTACCGGGCGTGTTCGCCGCTGGCGACGTGCAGGACCACATCTATCGCCAGGCGGTCACCTCTGCCGGTACCGGCTGCATGGCAGCCCTCGACGCCGAGCGCTACCTCGACGCCCTGCAGCAATCGTAAGTCCCCGTCAGGCCACCCGATGTCAACCTCCTCCCGCCCCGGAAAACGCAAGTCCTCCCCCCGCACACAAGGGACCGGCGGGCTGGAGGCCTTGTCCGCACTGCGCAAGCAACGCCTGCAGCCCCTCCGAACGACGGGTGCGCAAGCCCGCAACACGCAGGGTGCGCAACCCGGCAATACATCCGGCCGCCCTGCACCGCACGAATCGCCGGAGCAGGCACAAGACCTGAACCTGCTTCACAAGGCGCTGCGCGATGTCACCCCGCTGCGTACCACCCCGCGTGCAGAAATGGACAGGCCCAAACCCCCGCCGCTACCGCGCCCACGCGCAACGACGGACAGCGACGACGAGCCGGCCGCCCGCGGCACCCCAGCAGTACGTACGCCTGACAGCGACGAAGCCCTGTTTCGTGCCATGATGGCCGATGTCACCCCCATGCGAGACACCGGCCGGGTGGCACTCGACGCGCAGCGACGGCTCGCACCGGGCAAGCGCACCGGGGCACCGCCCGATGAACTGATGGAGCGCATGCTGCGCCACTCGGCCACCGCCGGGCTCGACGATCAGGCCCTGTTCGAATTTGCGATGCAGGGCACGCAGACCCTGCCCGGCGACAATCGTGTCGAACTCCCCCGCACGGCGCCCCGCCCCGAACCGGTGAAACGCTGCGAGGACGAAAACGCGGCGCTGCGCGAGAGCATGGAAGCGCCGATTTCCTTTGAAGACCGGCTCGACATGGGCGACGAAGCCGCCTTCCTGCGCCCCGGCCTGCCACGCCGGGTGCTGCTCGACCTGCGCCGTGGCCGCTGGGTGCTGCAAGGCGAACTGGACCTGCACGGACTCAACCGCGAGGAAGCCCGCGACACGCTGGGACGCTTTCTTGCTACCAGCCTGCAACGTGGCCGACGCTGTGTGCGCATCATTCACGGCAAGGGGCTGGGCTCTCCGGGCAGGGAATCCATCCTGAAGCAGTTGTCACGCGGCTGGCTGGCCCAGCGCGAGGAAATTCTCGCCTTCTGCCAGGCACGCGGGCATCAGGGGGGCTCCGGCGCCCTGATGGTACTGCTGCGCGCCCCCTCGGCGAGCCCGCAACGGGGTGGATGACCGCCCCACGAACGGGGGCAGGTACAGAAACAGGGCAGGGTCGGCTCAGATCGCCTCTTCGCCGGTCTCACCGGTACGAATGCGCACGATCTGCTCCACATTGGTGACGAAGATCTTGCCGTCGCCGATCTTGCCAGTACGGGCCGCCTTGATGATGGCCTCGACAGCCTGATCGACCAGATCGTCCGACAAGACGATTTCCACCTTGATCTTGGGCAGAAAGTCCACCACATACTCTGCACCGCGATACAACTCGGTATGCCCCTTCTGCCGACCAAACCCTTTCACTTCGGTCACGGTCAGGCCATTGATGCCCACTTCGGACAAGGCTTCGCGCACCTCATCGAGCTTGAAGGGCTTGATGACGGCTTCGATTTTCTTCATTTGAATCTCCTCGGTAAGATGAGCCAACCCGCTTCTTCGGGCCTCAGTACTCGTCCCTGTAACGCGATGTTATCGGATATCGCCAATCCCTGCCGAAACCACGCCGGCTCACCCGGATGCCAACCGGGGCCTGGCGGCGCTTGTACTCGTTACGCTTGAGCATCCCCACGGTGCGCCGCACCTCATCCGCAGGCAGCCCACGGGCGATCATCTCGCGCGGCGACTCGTCACGCTCCATGTAGGCCTCGATGATTGCATCGAGCACGGGATAAGGCGGCAAGGAATCCTGATCGGTCTGATCCGGGCGTAATTCAGCCGACGGAGGCCGGCTGATGATGTTTGGCGGAATGACCTCGCCCTGACGGTTGCGCCAGCGCGCCAGCGCGAACACCTGCATCTTGTACACATCCCGCAGCACGGCAAAGCCTCCAGCCATGTCGCCATACAGCGTGGCATAGCCGGTGGCCATCTCGCTCTTGTTGCCGGTGGTGAGCACGATGGCGCCGGTTTTGTTCGACAGCGCCATCATGATCGTGCCGCGAATCCGGCTCTGCAGGTTTTCCTCGGTGGCATCGACCGGCAGGCCGGCAAACTGCGCAGCCAGCATGTCATCGAACACCTGCATGGCCGGCGTAATCGGAATCTCGTCATAACGCACACCAAGCCGGCGCACCATGTCACGCGAATCATCCAGACTCATCTGCGCGGTATAGGGCGACTGCAGCATCACCGCCCGCACCCGCTGCGCACCCAGCGCATCCACCGCCACCGCCAGGGTCAGCGCCGAATCGATGCCCCCCGACAGCCCCACCAGCGCACCGGGAAAACCGTTCTTGCCCACATAGTCACGCACCCCGGTCACCAGCGCCCGATACAACTCTGCCTCACTGTCAGGCGCCCCGGCCGGGGTCCCCGCCTGCCAGCGACCGCCCTCGAACACCACCTGATCCACGCACGCTTCAAATCCCGGCGACTGATGCGCCAGCGTGCCATCGGCGTCCAGGGCAAATGAAGCGCCATCGAACACCAACTCGTCCTGCCCCCCCACCAGATTGCAGTACAACAGGGGCAGGCCCAGTGCAGCCACACGCTCGCGCATCACCTGCAAACGGGTCTGCTGCTTGTCCACATGATAGGGCGACGCGTTCAAAGACAGCACCAGATCGACACCGCTTGCACGCAGCCAGTCCAGTACCTCGCCTTCCCACAGATCCTCACAGACAGCCACACCGATCTTCAGGCCGTTGAGCTCGAACACGCAAGGCTGGGCGCCGCTGTCAAAATAGCGCTTCTCATCGAACACCCCGTAATTGGGCAAGGATCGCTTCAGATACGTGGCCATCACCTGACCGTCGCGCACAACGCTGGCCGCGTTGAAACAGCGCCCATCCCGTCTGAACGGGTGGCCGATCACCAGCACGATGCCCTGCACTTTCTCAACGACACGAGCCAGCGCCGCCTCACAAGCCCGGTGAAAGTCGGGTCGGAGCAAAAGATCTTCCGGGGGATAGGAAGACAGGGCCAGCTCCGGTGTCAGCAACACTTCGGCTCCGGCGGCACGCGCCTGCTCAAGCGCCTCGATGACCCGGTCGGCATTGCCCTCCAGATCGCCCACAGTCAGATTCAGTTGCGCAAGCGCAAATCGGGTCACGGATTTTTTCATGGGCGAGACTATACCGCCAAGCACACGGATTTGGCACGCCATCCATATACACCGATCCGTGCACTGATCCACAATCCGCGTGCGCAAGCCTGTGGATAACGTCTGCACAGATGGCACAACTCACTGATCGATCTGGAAATACCCTGGGCGCCCATTTTTTGTGCAACCGCACAAATGCCACCCCGATCGTGCGCCCAACCTCCAAATCCAATAGAATCCCGGCTGCCCGTGCCATCTTCCGGCCGGACCGTTTCAGGAGCTCTCGTCATGTCCCTTCGCCACGCTGCCATCCTCTCGCTCTCCCTGGTCTCCCTGTTGCTTGGCGCCTGCGCCAACCGGCCCGTCGAACAAGCCGCCCCCCTCATCGAACGCCCGTCCGACGGCAGCCTGCATTTCGACCTCGGCAGCGGTCTGTACCGTTGCGAAATGGGCATGGAGGTGGAGGTCACGCGCATCGAGGGCCGCAACGAACATGTGTTCATCCGCTGGACTGGCCAGGAGTACATGCTGCAACGCGACCCTTCGGCCTCCGGCCTGCCCCGCTTCGAAGATCACGCCAATGGCCTGGTATGGATCGACCTGCCCTGGAAAAGCGTGCTGCTTGACGGCCGCACCCACAAACCGCTGGCCAGTGAGTGCGTGATCGCGGCAGCCTCATGAAGCGGTAACCGGAAGAAGGGAACCCCCCCGCACGCGACGGTGCCCGGAGAAAACAGAACGGCCTGCCTGCAGTCACAGAATGCAGGCAGGCCGTTCTCGTACTGGCGTACGGGTATTGCGCGGATCGTCGTCAGGCCGGACCGGGCCGGCCTGCATCAGGCTCAGTTGCCTGCGTTCTTGATGCCGTCCAGAATTTCCTGACGGGCGTCGTCGGCCGAACCCCAGCCGATCACCTTCACCCACTTGCCCGGTTCCAGATCCTTGTAGTGCTCGAAGAAATGCACGGTCTGCTTCATGAGCAACTCGGGCAGATCATCGATGGTCTGTACCTTGTCATACAGCGGGGTGAGCTTGGACACCGGCACGGCGACGACCTTGGCGTCGACACCGGACTCGTCTTCCATCTTCAGCACACCCACCGGACGGCAGCGGATGACCACGCCAGGCAGCAGCGGGAACGGCGTCACCACCAGCACATCCACCGGATCGCCATCACCGGCAATGGTATGCGGCACATAGCCGTAGTTGATCGGATAACGCATCGAGGTGCCCATGAAACGATCCACGAACACCGCGCCGCTGTCCTTGTCCACCTCGAACTTGATCGGATCGGCCTGAGCCGGAATCTCGATGATCACGTTGATGTCGTTCGGCACATCCTTGCCGGCCTTGACCAGGTCGAAACCCATACATCCTCCCATGTGAAAAAGTGGCGAAATTATAAGGGCAAACCCCGACACTCGCGCAGACTATTCAAAACGCAATGCGACCAGCACACCCAACATGCCGCAAGGTGCAGGGCAACCCTGCCCAACACACGCGAGGCGCCCTCCGGTCACACTGGGGCATCGAAGCCAGCCGCCTCGATCGCCTGCCGCAACTGCTCGACCGATACTTGCGCCGGATCGAACGCCACCCTGGCCTGCCCTTCTTCCAGCGACACCTCGGCCTGCCCCACACCTGGCACCGCCTTGAGCACCCCTGTCACGTTACGCACACAGCCACCACAGCTCATGCCGGCCACCTTGATTGTTACTTCAGTCATGGATTCCGCTCCAGAAAATTAAGCCGGCCAGGCGTCATGCCCGCCCGCCGGTAGCCCGCCCCGATCAATCATGCAGCCCCTGGCAGCCCTGCGTGCCAGCCCCCTGCGCTACATGAACGCGAAGAATAGATTCTCGGAAATTATTTTCCAAGCCCCAAGTTTTCCGGATCCCTTGCGATAGCCCCTGCGGATGCGTGACACGGCGCATCACACTTCACAAACAATACCGCTCCACAGGCTCCCCCCCAGGGTGGGGGCATGAAACAGGCCGAATACGCCAAACCCGAGCACCAGCATGCCCGCAACAAAGCGCACCCGAGTGTTCCGGGTAAGGTCGCGAAAACGCTTGAAAACCATGCCAGCGAGCATCAGATTGGGCAATGTGCCCAGCCCGAAAGCGAGCATCAACCCCGCTCCCCGGGTGGCCGAACCGGTCAGCAGCGAAGTGGTGAGCACGCTATACACCAGACCGCAGGGCAGAAACCCCCACAACAACCCCAGCGGCAGGGCCTGGGACATCTTGCGTGCCGGCAGGAATCGGCGTGTGGCAGGCTGGACTCTGCGCCAGATCGCCCCGCCCGCACGCTCCACCGGCGCGAGCAACTGGGTGAAACCGGTCAGATACAGGCCCAGCGCAATCAGCATCAGGTTGGCCAGCACATACAGCCCGAGCTGCACGGGAAGCACATCGTCGAACAGCAATCCGGCGGTACCGATCGCCCCCAGCACCGCCCCCAGAACCGTGTAAGTGACGATCCGGCCCAGGTTGTAGGCCAGATGAATCGGCCAGTCGCGACGGGACTGACCCGGCATCTGCACGGTGAGTGCCCCGACAATGCCGCCACACATGCTGACGCAGTGCGTGCCCCCCAGCAAACCAATCAGAAAGACCGCGATATAACCCGTTTCAAGCATGGCCAAAGCACTCACCCGATGAGCATGAGAAGACGGCCGACCTCCGGAGCGCCCATCGGCGCTCGTTCGGTACGACCCGGATCGCCTTGCTTCAGATCACCTTGGAATAGCGTGCGCGCTCGCGGTCAGCGCGGATGTAACGGTCGAACAGCATGGCGATGCCGCGCACCAGCATGCGCCCCGGCGGCAACACGGTCAGCCATTCGTCATCGAGACGAACCAGCCCGGCCAGTTCCATCTCGCGCAGATCCTTGATCTCTTCGGCAAAGTATTCGCGGAAGTTTATCAGGTGCGCAATCTCGATGGACTCGATCGACAGCTCGAAATGACACATCAGGGCCTGGATGATGGCGCGACGCAGCAAATCATCCGCCGTCAGCTCCACCCCCCGCAGCACCGGAAGTTCATCCCGGTCCAGCGCATCGTAGTACTCATCCAGGGTCTTCACATTCTGCGCGTACACCGGACCGATCTTGCCGATGGACGACACGCCGAAGGCCAGCAGATCGCACTCGGCCTGTGTCGAATAACCCTGGAAGTTGCGGTGCAGGCGCCCCTGGCGCTGGGCAACGCTCAACTCGTCATCCGGCTTGGCGAAGTGGTCCATGCCGATATACACATAGCCCGCCTCGGTGAGCCGGCGAATGGCCAGCTGCAGGATCTGCAGCTTGGTATCGGCGGTCGGCAGGTCCGGGGCATTGATCCGCCGTTGCGGCTTGAACAACCCCGGCAGGTGGGCGTAGCTGTACAGGGAAATGCGGTCGGGCGACAGCGACAGCACCTCTTCGAGCGTACGATTGAAGCTGATCACGTTCTGCCTTGGCAGCCCATAGATCAGATCCATGCTGATCGACTTGAAGCCGGTGGCCCTGGCCGCCTCCATCACCAACCGGGTTTCGTCGATGCTCTGCACCCGATTGACCGCCACCTGCACGTCGTGGTTGAAATCCTGCACCCCCACGCTCATGCGGTTGAAGCCCAGCTCGGCGAGCAGTTTCACCGTATCGAAATCCACCTTGCGCGGATCGACCTCGATCGAATACTCACCATTGGGCACCAGCGTGAAACGCGAGCGCACCGACTCCATCAGTTGCCGCATCTCGTCGTGCGACAGAAAGGTAGGCGTGCCCCCGCCAAGGTGCAACTGGGTCACCTGCCGGCTGCCACCCAGATGGCTCGCCTGCAAGCCAATTTCCTTGTCAAGATATTTCAGGTATTTGGCCGAACGCCCGTGATCCTTGGTGATGATCTTGTTACAGGCGCAGTAATAGCAGATCGTGTTACAGAACGGGATGTGGAAGTATAATGAGAGCGGTTTGGATACCCCGCCTATCGCCCTTTTGGCCAGCCAGTCCTGCAGGGCCCGTGCGTCGAAGGCTTCGACGAAACGGTCGGCCGTGGGGTAGGACGTGTAGCGGGGGCCATTGACATCGAAACGTCGGATGAGCTTCGGATCGAATACGAGATCGGTCTGACTGTTCATGGTGTTCATGTTCTGATGGGTAGCTAACGATCTCAAAAATCGGCGCGATGGTGGTTGACGTGGATCAACGTATGTTAGCAGGGTTTGCTTTCACGTCCGGTTCCACACGCTTGTGCAGCGCAGCCGCCCGGGATGGGTTGGACGACGGAGTCTGTTGATTGTGCAAATGAAGGCCGCAGTACCGATTACGGCGGCAGACCTCAAGTCTGCCTGTTCGCAATGCAACCTGCTTGAACTGTGCCTGCCTTTCGGAATGACCGAAACCGAAATCAGCCGCCTCGACGAGCTGGTCGGCAACCGGCGCAAGATCAAGCGACACCAACCACTGTACCGCACCGGTGAAGCCTTCGAGGCAATCTACGCCATCCGCACCGGCTCGTTCAAGACCGACGTGCTGCTCGAAGACGGTCGCGAACAGGTCACCGGCTTTCAGATGACCGGAGAAATCCTGGGTCTGGACGGAATCAGCACCGAATTTCATTCCTGCAACGCCGTGGCACTCGAAGACAGCGAGGTGTGCGTCATTGCCTACGACAAGCTCGAGACACTGTCCCGCGAAATGGAAGGATTGCAGCACCAGTTTCACAAGGTCATGAGCCGCGAGATCGTGCGCGACCATGGCGTGATGATGCTGCTCGGCTCGATGCGCGCCGAAGAACGACTCGCTGCCTTCCTGCTCAACCTCTCGCAGCGCTTCACAGCCCGGGGTTTCTCGGCCGCCGAGTTTCACCTGCGCATGACCCGCGACGAAATCGGCTCCTACCTCGGCCTCAAGCTCGAAACCGTGTCGCGCGCCTTTTCCAAGTTCCAGGACGAAGGGTTGATCGCGGTTCAGCAAAAGCATATCCGCATCCTGAACATTGCCGGGCTGCGCAAGCTGGTACACCACCCCGCGATCCGCTGAACCGGGACACATCCAGCAGAGAACAGAGCAGCGCCCGCCCTGTCCTCAATCTCGCCGACGAGCAATCATCGTCGCACTCATGCGGGCAATGTCCTCTTCGCCGAGCAGGCGCCTGGCCCAGGGAATCAGTTCGGCCTCCTCCCGGGCAATATGCTGACGATAGGCACTGGCGAAGCCCTCCACTTCGGCTGCCCGCAGCGACACGGCCTCGCCCCGCGCAATCCTTTCCAGCTTCTGCCGCATGCGCGACCAGGCACCAAACAGCAGTTGATGGTCCTCCAGCACCCAGTCGAGCAGCGGCAACACTTCAGCCGCCTGCGCACCCGTAGCGCGCTTGCGCAGCACCGGAATGAGGTCTTCCTCTTCGTCCATGTGGTGATTCACAGCCGCCACATCGAAATAGCGCATCACATTGACCGCCGCCTTGCGTGCCTGCTCGTCCGCACCATGGCCCGGCAACCAGGCCACGAGGCGACCCAGCGTTTGCAGTTGGGCCTCCACCCGCTCATGGCACGCCTCCAGCATTTCCAGCGGGGTTTCCAGCCCCGGCGCCACCGGAATAAGTGATTCAACCATGCTCAGACCCCTCCCATCGCCAGCATCCCGAACGGCTGCCTGGTGATCGCCACCGACACGATCCACACATACACTCCAAGGGCCACCACGAATGCGGCCACCCTCACCCGGCGCGTCCTGCCACGCTTCAGCGCAACGCTGCCCAATACAATATAGACCAGCAAGCCGAACACCTTCGCAGTCACCCAAGAAGCCACGAACGGGTACTGCGCACTCATCCAGGACAGCAGCAGTGCGCTCGACAGCAACATGGTATCGACCAGATGCGGCGCAATACGCACCCAGCGCCAGCGCAACCAGCCGGCACCGCACATCATGCCGACGCCACGCACGGCAAACCCCAGCCCGCTGAGGACCACGCAGAACACATGCACATGCTTGATCGTGTAGTAAAGCATCGCTCAGCCCGGTTTGCCATCAACGCGCGAACGCACATACATGGGGAGGTAGCGTATTGACCAGAGGCCAAACACGCTCAGCCAGCCCACCGCCGCCACGACCATCAACCCCGACGACAGCGCACCGGGCAGCACATCGGCCAACACCCTGGCCAGCAACACCCCCTGCAGCCCGCCGAACAGCATCAGCGTCAGTCGGTCGGCGTGCAATGGCCGGCCAGAGTGCCCCAGCGTGACACGAGACACCATGCCCAGCAGGATGGAGCCGAAATAACCGATCGCCAGCACATGCAAAGGTGCCAGTCCGAGGATGTGATGTCCCTGCATTGCCGCCAGCCCCTGCACCGCGAACAACAACCAGGCCACCCCCAGCCAGGCAAAACCGACATGCAACATTGCCAGCAAGGGCACGCGAAACGATGCAAACAGGCGCCAGCGCAGCGTCAGCCAAAGGGCGAGCAAAGCCGCTGGCAGATCGACCAGCCAGAGCAGCGTACTGCCCAGCATGGCGCCCATACCGTGCAGCAGCGACGCGGCCAGCATTGCAAACAAGGCCCAGCGCGGACGCACCGGCACATAATCCGGAATCACGTTGGATGAAAAAAACGGAATCATCCGATGGCACACGGTGAAAAAAACCGGCAGGAAGAACCACCACACCCCCAGTTGTATCGCCACCCGCACCCAATGCGCCTCGCCGGTGAGCAAATGCAGCGCCCAGGCGCACAACGCCAGCCAGCCGGCCAGCAGGCCCAGCCAGGCGGGAATCGCATGCATGCGGCCACCATGCCGGTGAAAGGCAATACGCCCCAGCACCGCCAGCAATGCCAGCCAGCCGCCGATCACCGCAGCCAGCCCGATGTACAGCAACAGCGGCACGAACACCCCCGGCACCGCCAGCAGCCAGCCCGCACACAGCAGGCCCCAGGCCTGCAACCAGTGACCGCGCTGCACATCCGGCAGCCCCTGCCAGCGGGGCATCGCCGTGAGCAGAAAACCGAACATGAACATCGGAAACACGCCCCCCAACACCAGCAGGGCATGCACCCAACCCGGCGGCAGGGACCACGCCAGCGCAGGCAACCAACCCGCCCGTGCCAGCATTTCCAGCAACCACAGCGCAAAACCGACCAGCATCAGCGCACCGCCGAGCAGAAACATGGCCCTGTGCGGCGCCGCAAACAGCACGGCCTGCCCGCCCGGCGGGGCAGTCTTCACGGCTCCGGTCATCACCTCACTCCTGTTGCCATCGGCGCCCCACCGGACATCGCGGACATGAAGTGGTTACAATGCGGCGAACATTGCAACCCTCCATCGTGCTCACCATGCCCCACAGCAAGACACCAGAACTGTTATCAAAAGTCCCGATCTTCAGCGAACTGACCCCGGAAGAGCTTGAGCGCGTCGCACGCCACACCCGCGAACGCCACCTTTCCAGAGGAGAGTTGCTGTTCCAGCGCGGCGACCCCGCCAGCGGTTTCTACTTCGTGGTCTCCGGCCAGATCAAGCTCGCAGTATCCTCGCCCCAGGGCAACGAGAAGGTCGTGGAGGTCGTCAACCCGATGCAAAGCTTTGGCGAAGCAGTCATGCTGATGGACCGCCCGTATCCAGTGTTTGCCGAAGCCCTCGGCAGCACTCATCTGCTGCACATCGGCCAGGCCATCGTCTCCGAGCTGATTGACCACGACCCCCGCTTTGCCCGCAAGCTGCTCGCCGGCATGGCGATTCGCCTGCATGCGATGATCCAGGATGTGGAAACCTACTCACTGCGCTCCAGCACCCAGCGGGTCATCGGCTATCTCCTGCAGCAAACCGACGAGGACAGCAGCCATGGGCGCATCGTCATCGAATTGCCGACCAGCAAACAAGTCATCGCCTCACGCCTGAACCTGACGCCCGAGACCCTGTCGCGCATCTTTCATGATCTGACCAATGCGGGCCTGATCTCGGTGCAGGGCAAGATGATCACCCTGCTCGACCCGGACGCTCTGGCGCGCCACCAAGGCTGAACACCGATTGCGGTCGATTGTGTCGGTGATCGACCGCCGGGACATTGACCGCAGTCAATTTGCGCTGCGCACGCGCACCAGACCGGGTTCAGCGTTCCAGCACATAGGTGCCGGGCGCCGGGGCCAGCGCCGGGAAGCGTTCATTGCTCACCGGTGCCGCCTCGGCCAGCGCGCCACAGCGCGGCTTGAGCCAGGCCATCCAGTCTTCCCACCAACTGCCCGCGCGCTCATCCGCCCTCAGGCGCCAGCTTTCAACCGTGTCGGAGCGATGCGCCTCGGCCACCCAGTATTTGCGCTTGGGCGGGGTCACCGGCGGATTGACGATGCCCAGGATATGGCCCGATGAGGACAGCACGAAGCGCTTCTCTCCGCTGACATGATTGTTCAGCCTGAAGGTTTCCCGCCACGGAGCAATATGGTCATCGACCGCTGCCACGGCATACACCGGCTGGACGATGCGTGACAGGTCGATGTGCTCTCCCGCCACACTCAGCGCATCGGGATCGATCAGGCGGTTTTGCAGATACAGCTTGTCCAGATACCAGGCATGCATGCGGTAGGGCATGCGGGTACTGTCCATGTTCCAGTAGAGCACGTCGAAGGGCGGGGGCGGTTCGCCCATCAACCAGCCACGCACCACGTAATGCCAGATCAGGCTGTTGGAGCGCAGCAGCCTGAAGGCCGAAGCCATTTCCTGCCCGTCCAGGTAGCCCTTTCGGGCCATCTTGTCGGCCAGAAAACGGATGCTGGATTCATCGATGAACACTTCGATGTCGCCCGGCCGGTGAAAATCCACCAGCGTGGTAAACAGCGTGCAGTCGGCCACCGGCACGGATTCAGCGTCATAACGCCGGTTGGCCCAGGCCATGTACATCGACAGCGCGGTGCCGCCGATGCAATACCCCACTGCGTGCACCCTGGGTGCCCCCGTAAAGCTCCGGGCGGTGTCCACCAGCGCATGCACGCCCTGCTCCAGATAGTCGTCGAACGCGGTGTCACGCATCGACTCGTCCGGATTCTTCCAGCTCGTGATGAACACATCCAGCCCCTGGTCGAGCAAATAACGGATCATGCTCTTCTTCGGCACCAGATCGAGCACATAGAACTTGTTGATCCAGGGCGTCACGATGACTACCGGCTCTGCATGCACCTTCGGCTGGGTCGGGGTGTAATGAATCACCTCCAGCAAACGATTGCGAAACACCACAGCGCCGGGCGTGCTGGCAAGGTTCTCGCCCACCTTGAAGTCATCCGGATCGGTCATGCGCACATGGCCTGCACCCAGATCGCCGAGCATGATGTCCAGGCCACGCAGCAGCGACTGCCCATTCGATTCGATGGCCTTGCGCTGCGCCACCGGGTTTGTCCAGAAGAAATTGGTCGGCGCCACCGCGTTGAGCCACTTACGCCACCAGAACGCCGCACGGCGGCGCTCGCGACCGGACAACCCCGGGGTGCTGTACAGCATGTCCTGCACATTGTGCGTGAAGGCGATATACCACTCCTTGAGCAAATCCCAGGTCGGCGACTCCGACCACTCCGGATCAACAAAACGCGTGTCCGACGGATCGGTGGCAATGGGGTCCGGATGCGGTAGCCCAGCCGCACGGAACCATGAATGCCACTGCAAACGCCACAGATCATCGGACAGCCGCGCCATCCGGTCGGCCAACTCCTGAGGGTGCGCCACCCAGGCCAATTGCGCATGGATGATCGGTGCGGCCATCCCCAGCGGGTCGACGCATCCCTCGATACCTTGGTGCAGATCGCGCATCGCACGCCTCACGCTCCCGGCGGGGCTGAGACTTTCGTACTTGCTCATGTTCCTGCTCCCATGCAATCGGGCCGGCACACACGCCCCCCCGAACAGCTACATTATGCGACGACTCCGTCCATCAGGGCAGTTCATAGGGCACGCCCGCCTGCGCCACTTCCACCCCGCCCCAATCGAACCGGGTGCGGATCGCATCGCACAGCGCAACCGAAGCCTGCACCTCCCCATGCACCACGAACAGGCGCTGAGGCGCAGCAGACAGACTCGACAGCCACTCCAGCATCGCCGGTTGATCAGCATGCGCTGACAGGCCACCAATCGTATGCACACTGGCACGTACCGGCAGACGCTCACCGAACAGCGTCACCTGCCGCACGCCATCCACCAGCCGCCGCCCCAGTGTGCCGCCCGCCTGAAACCCGCAGATGACAATGCTGCATTCTGTACGTGCAATGTTGTGCCGCAGGTGATGCTTGATCCGCCCTGCCTCGCACATGCCACTGGCCGAAATGATCACCAACCCGGCACGCTGCCGGTTGAGTGCCATCGACTCCTCGACATCGGACACAAAGCGCAGGTGCACCCGCTCCGGATGCTCCAGCACCCAGTCGCGCAGCGCACGCGTGGGCTCATCCCACAGTTCGTCGTAACGCAATGTCAGCTCGGACACCGCCGCCGACATCGGCGAGTCGACCACGATTTCCAGCCTGTCGATGAGGCCGTCATGCACCAGCTTGGAGAGCACAAAAATCACCTCCTGACAGCGCCCCACCGCAAAGGCCGGAATGATCACATTGCCTTGTCGCACCTTCAGCGTCTGATGCAGGATGTCGACCAACTCCGCCTCGGTGGCCGCCATTGCGCGGTGCGCCCGGTCTCCATAGGTCGATTCCATGACCAGCACGTCCGCATGACTCACCCGCGCCGGATCGCGCAGCACCGGGCGATCCGGCTGCCCCAGATCGCCGGTCACCACCAACCGCCGGGTGTGTCCGCCCGACGGCACATCGATCTCGATCAGAGCCGACCCCAGAATATGCCCTGCCTCACGAAAGCGGCAACTCACTGCAGGGTGCGGTCGCACAGGCTGCTCATAGGCCACCTTGCGCAGGCGCCCCAGACTCGTGCGGGCCTGCTCCACGGTGTAGAGCGGCGCCTGATTCGACAGTGAGCGAGCATTGCGCGATCGACTGCGACGATTCGCCCACTCCGCCTCCTTCTCCTGAATGTAGGCCGAATCGAGCAGCATCACCTCCAGCAGATCGACCGTTGCCTCGGTGGCAAACACCGGCCCCTTGTATCCCAACGACACCAGGCGCGGAATCAGGCCGCTGTGATCGAGGTGGGCATGGGTCAGCAGCACGAAATCAATCTCGCGCAGATCAAAGTCGAGCGCCCGAAGGTTCTTCAGATCGGCATTGCGCCCCCCCTGGAAGAGGCCGCAATCCACCAGAAAAACCCCCTCATCGTGCTCCACCCTCAGGCACGAACCGGTGACCTCACCTGCGGCACCATGAAAAGACAGCTTCATCGGATGTCACCTCCTCGTTCGTCCGGGTTTGGATACCCATAGCCTCACGTATGGATATAATCAGGTCAACACCCCCCACTCGACAAATGGAGTTCGCCATGTTCAAACATATCCTGGTTCCTACCGACGGCTCCGCGCTGTCCGATGCCACCGTGGCGCGAGCCGTATCGTTTGGACAGGAGGCGGGCGCACGCCTCACCTTCTTCTATGCCCAGCCGGATTTCCCGATGCCGATTTACGGAGAAGGCGCACTGATCGACCCGACCACACCGGAACAGTTTGCACGCTCGGCAGCCGAAGAGGCCCGGGTGATTCTCGAAAAGGCGCGCAGTGCGGCAGAAGCTGCGGGCGTCGAGGCCGACACCGACACCGTGGTCAACGAAATTCCCTACGAAGGCATCATCGATGCCGCAAACCGGCATGGCTGCGACCTGATCTTCATGGCCTCGCACGGCCGGCGCGGCATTGCCGGCCTGTTGCTCGGCAGCGAAGCGCAAAAAGTGCTCACGCACAGCAAGATCCCGGTGCTGATCTATCGCTGAAAAGCGCGATTCACACACAAAAAAGCGGCACGACCGCTCCATCGTTCGGGAGCCGCCGTGCCGCCCAGCCTTTGATCGTGCCCGGATCGTGGCTTTTTTCGTATGGCACGATGTCTTTTTTACACGACTACTTCGCCGCCATGCGGATCGCGCCATCCATGCGGATCACCTCACCGTTCAGGTAAACGTTCTCCATGATGTGGCGTACCAGTCCGGCAAACTCGTCCGGACGCCCCAGGCGAGAGGGGAACGGCACCATCTTGCCCAGCGAATCCTGCACTTCCTGCGGCATGCCGGCCAGCATCGGGGTTTCCATGATGCCCGGCGCAATCGTCATCACCCGGATGCCGCTGCGGGCCAGTTCCCGCGCAACCGGCAGCGTCAGCCCGACGATGCCGGCCTTGGATGCGGCATAACCGGCCTGCCCGATCTGTCCGTCGTAGGCTGCCACCGAAGCGGTGTTCACGATCACCCCACGCTCGCCGTCTGCCTGCGCTTCAGCCTTGCTCATCACATCGGCCGCCAGACGAATCATGTTGAAGGTGCCGATCAGGTTGATGCTCACCGTACGGGCAAAGGACGCCAGGCGGTGCGGGCCATCGCGCCCCACCACCTTTTCGGCCGGCGCCACCCCCGCGCAGTTCACCAGGCCATGCAGGCCACCAAAACGACCGACGGCCGTGTCGATGGCTGCCTGCGCACTGGCCTCGTCGCACACATCGGTAGTCACAAACACCGCAGCGCTGCCCAGCTCGCCGGCAACCTTCTCGCCGCCTTCCGCATTCACATCGGCCAGCACCACCTTGGCGCCAGCTTTCACCAGCATGCGCGCAGTTGCCGCCCCCAGCCCGGAACCCGCCCCCGTAACCACAAACACCTTGTCTTCTATCTGCATCGTCTCCTCCTGAAAGACACTGGACAGTCCACACCTGCGGCATCTCGCCTCGTCCCGCCACGCAGACGGAGCGCACGCATGCCACATGGCACTGGTCAGCGACATTAGGGCTTGTTGACGTTAACGTCAACCCCGGATTCTCCTGCCTCGCGCTCACGCCTGCGCAGGGTTCGAGCGGGTCAACGACAACGGGCGCCGAAGCGCCCGCCGTAAAACCGCTCACAAGACAGAATGCCGGTCACGCCGAAAAGGACGACCCACATCCGCAGGTGCTGGTCGCGTTCGGATTGCGAATCACGAACTGCGAGCCTTCCAGCCCTTCGGTGTAATCGATCTCGGCCCCCACCAGATACTGGTAGCTCATCGGATCGATGAGCAGGGTCACACCATTCTTTTCGAGGGCGGTATCGTCCTCATTCACCTCTTCATCGAAGGTGAAGCCATATTGAAAGCCGGAGCAGCCGCCCCCGCTCACAAACACCCGGAGCTTCAGCCCGGGGTTGCCCTCCTCGTCGATCAACTCCTTGACCTTGTTGGCTGCGCTGTCAGTGAAGACCAGCAACTCGGGCGTATCAACCACTGCGTTCATGTTTTCTCCTCTGCTGGACGGCGCACGGCCCCTGCCGCGTCCGCTGTGTGATGTATTGGGCGATCATCGGGCGTCCGAGTTCCCGAAACCGACTGCCGGATTACAGAAAACCCATGCAAGCATGTCCGTTCGCCAGACACTGAATGGTCATTATAGGCACGAAAAGCGTGTGCTTGCGACCACCCTTGCACAGACCGCGCTGCAAACGCTTACGGCCCGCAAAGCGGGCCGTAAGCAAAGGCTGCATCATTTCCGGCAGCGCCGGAGCCGATGATCGGCGCTCAACACATGCCGGTCAGCGCGAGCCCTGCAGCAGGCGCATCACATCGCGATCATTGGGCAGCGCATAGTCATGCGCGCGGATGATGCGACCATCTTCGGTACGCACCAGCTTGATGTTGATGTAGGTCAGATTGGCTGCGGCAGAGTAGGTCCCCACCAAAACCATCGTTGCCGCATGCGACCGCGCAATGTCCTTGATCTCACGCGACAGCAGCAGTTCGCCCGTGCCTTCCTGCACGAACACATCGCCACGCAGCTTGAGTTCCTTCACATTCAGGCCACGCTGCACCAGCGCCGAAGCATACTGCTCGGAAAGGGTGCGCCCAAGGGGTGCGGAGCGGCGCAGGTCGTTGATGTTCACCACGGTGGCCACCAGAATCGGCGCATCACCGAGATACTCGCGGGTCAGCCCTTCAACCAGCTTGTGGGCGGCAGCGCGGTTGGTGCTGGTGAACTTGTCCTCTGCAACCGATTCATAGGTCGGATCGACACGCACATTGGTCGGCTTCTGGGCGCAGCCCACTGCCATCACGGCCGCGAGCGCTGAAGCGAGAATCAGCTTGCTGTTCATTCTGCGACGACTCCCATGATTGTTGCTTCAGGGGCACGCGGCGGCTGGGCAAACAGGAAGGCATCGTCTTCCTCGATGTAGTACACATCGGTCTTGCGTGCGAGATAGCGATCACCGCTGGACACCGTGGTGGTGAGAATCATCTCGGTATGAGTGGGGCCACCGGTGTATTGGCTGTTGGCGTAATCGGCGAGGCCAGCCAGCGCCATGCCTGCGGCCAGCTTCAGGTCGATGTGCTCGTTGCGCAGGCCATATGCGGCGTACAGGCCCGAAGTGAGCATCGTGTAAATGCCCGGAATGAAGTGCGGACGGTCGCTGTTGTGACGGATCACCAGCGTCTCGTAGCTGACCTTCACCGGGGCATCCTGACTCATGTGCACCGAGTTGCCGGACTGCACGAGCTCGGTGATCAGGAACTGGCGGAAAGCCTTGTCGAACGGACTGGGGTTGTCGGGCAGCACAACATGCATCGAGCTGCCCGGAGCGATACCGGACTGCTCGAGGAAAGATGTGGTCTGCGCGATCACATCGCGGGACAGCAGTTCCCAGTGGCCGGCGGAGCGGACCTTCTTCTGGGTGGTGAGTTCGAAGTTCTCGGCCACCGGAATGGGCGAATGGGAGCATCCGACCAACGATGCGGCCACACCAGCGGCGACCGCGATTTTGGATAATCTTGAGAGCGACATGAAAGCTCCTCGGGAACTATTTTTTGATGAACCGTACATGCAGCGGCGACCGCCTTATGCCCGGAAGATACCTATACGAAGCCTGAAATGCAACAAATCCTTTCGCTGCAATCACTACCGTGCGATTTTGAACCCGTTGTCGCAGGTTCGCAACCCAGATTTCATCGGATGCGTGCGTTGTAGCCACCACCGAACCTTGGCCGACACCCCCCGGGTGCTTCTATAATCAATGCTTTTCAAGCGGATCCAGGTATCGTGGCCACCCCTATTTTCGAATCCTCCCTCTCCAGCCTGCCCTTGCTCGGACGCGGCAAAGTGCGTGACATCTATGCACTGGGCGAAGACAAACTGCTGATCATCACCAGCGACCGCCTGTCTGCGTTCGACGTGGTATTGCCCGACCCGATCCCGGACAAGGGTCGCGTGCTCACCGCCATGGCCAACTTCTGGTTCGAGCGTCTGGCCGACGTGGTGCCCAACCAGCTTACCGGAATCGACCCCGAAACCGTGGTCAGCGCAGGCGAGCGCGAACAGGTGCGAGGCCGGGCCCTGGTGGTCAAGCGCCTCACCCCGCTGCCGATCGAGGCCGTGGTGCGCGGTTATGTGATCGGCTCCGGCTGGAAAGACTACCAGCAGACCGGTGCAATCTGTGGCGTGGCCCTGCCCGCCGGACTGCAGCAGGCCGCACGCCTGCCCGAACCGATCTTCACCCCGGCCAGCAAGGCCGAGGTCGGCGACCACGACGAAAACATCTCCTTCGAGCAAGCCCAGGCCCGCTGCGACGCCGTCCTCAACGATGCACTTCAGGGCACCGGCAAGACCGGCGCCGAGCTGGCGACCGAAGCCCGCGACGCCGCCCTGGCCCTGTACGTGCGCGCGGCCGAGCATGCCCGCGAGCGCGGCATCATCATTGCCGACACCAAGTTCGAGTTCGGCGTGGATGCACAGGGCACGCTGCACCTGATCGACGAAGCACTCACCCCGGACTCCTCGCGCTTCTGGCCCGCCGACAGCTATCGCGAAGGCATCAGCCCGCCGAGCTTCGACAAGCAGTATGTGCGTGACTATCTGGAAACCCTGGACTGGAACAAGGCGCCGCCAGCCCCGCACCTGCCGGCCGAAGTCATCGCCCACACCGCAGACAAGTACCGCGAGGCCTACCAGCGCCTGACCGGTACCGCCCTGTCATGAACCAGCCCGGCGCCGCGCGCACCATCGCCTTCGCGGTGGTGCTGATCGCCTACGTCCTGTCGTTCTTCCACCGCTTTGCCCCGGCAGGCATCGCCACCGATCTGGTGATTGCCTTCCAGACCACGGCGGCCTCGCTGGGCGCACTCGCGGCGACCTATTTTTATGTGTATACCCTGATGCAGGTGCCCACCGGCGTGCTGGTCGACACCATCGGGCCACGGCGCATCCTGATTTTCGGCAGCGTCACCGCCGCACTCGGCAGCCTGGTGTTTGCCATGGCCTCCAGCCTGGACATGGCCCTGGTCGGGCGCACCCTCATCGGGCTGGGCGTGTCGGTGGTGTTCATCGCCATGCTCAAGCTGATTGCGCTGTGGTTCGACGAAAGCCGCTTTGCCACCATGGTCGGCCTGTCCATGCTCATCGGCAACGCCGGCTCGGTGCTGGCGGGCACCCCCCTGACTGCGGTCGCACAAACCGTTTCATGGCGCGGCGTGTTCATCGGCACCGCCATCGTATCGCTGCTGATTGCCATCGCCAGCTGGGCATTCATCAAGAACACGGTACGCGAGAAGACCACAGGTGGCGGCGGCACAGGCGGCGTCGACCGCACGCGCGTGCTGAGCAGCCTTGCGGGCGTGTTGCGCAATCGCGACACCTGGCCCCCGGTGGTGGTCAATTTCGGGCTGGCCGGCAGCTTCTTTGCCTTCGGCGGCCTGTGGGCCACGCCTTATCTGATGCATGTACACAACATGAGCCGGGTGGGCGCCGCCAACCACCTGTCCCTGTACTTTGCCGGCTTTGCCATCGGTTGCCTGCTGATCGGCGCGCTGTCCGACCGGATTGGCCGGCGCAAGCCGGTGCTGCTGGGCGCCGGCATCGTGCTGTGTGCGATCTGGGCCATTCTGGTCAGCGGCACGCCCCTGCCAGCCGGACTCAGCCATGCGCTGTTCGTTCTGATGGGGCTGGCCACTGCGGGCTTCTCGCTCACCTGGGCTTGCGCCAAGGAGGTGAACCCACCGGCGCTGTCGGGCATGAGCACCAGCGTCACCAACATGGGTGGCTTTCTGGCCGGCGCACTGCTGCAACCCGGGGTAGGCTTCGTGATGGACCGCCTGTGGGACGGCAGCACGGCAGACGGCGTGCGACAGTACGCCGACAGCGTCTATCTCAGCGGCATCGCCGTGATTGGTGCGACAGCCCTGCTCGGCACGCTGGCCGTGCTGTTCGTGCGCGAAACCGGCTGTCGCAACATCTGCAAACCGTCCGCATGAAACGGGCAACGCCAGATGCCGGAAGCCCGCCGGAAAGCAGTTAGAATGCGTCATCGATCCGTCCTGCCGTGACAAGGGAAGGATATTTCCCGCCGGCAGGCGGTCACACACGCTGAACGCCCGAAGGCCGCCATGGCGACACGGGCAGTCCGAAGTCATTCGATGAAAGAGGTTTCATGTCCAATCCGCTGCTCGATTTCTCGGGCCTGCCGCGTTTCGACGCGATCCGCCCCGAACACGTCGAACCTGCCATCCACACGCTGCTGGAAGACAACCGCGCGCTGATCGAGCGCCTGCTGGCCGACCCCGCCCCACCCACATGGGACAGTTTCATGGCACCACTGACCGAAGCCGGCGAACGCCTCGGGCGGGCGTGGGGCATTGTCGGCCACATGCACAGCGTAATGGATGTGCCCGAATGGCGTGAGGCCTACAACCACATGCTGCCCGAAGTGTCGTCGTTCTATGCCGACGTCGGCCAGAACGAACGCCTCTTCGCCAAATACAAGGCCCTGCACGCCGCCGAACACGCACAACTCAGCCCGGTGCGCCAGCGCATCCTCGACCACGAACTGCGCGACTTCCGCCTGTCCGGGGCAGAACTGCCCGAAGCGCATAAACCGCGCTTCAAGCAGATCCAGGAAGAACTCTCCGCCCTCGCGGCCAAGTTCTCCGAAAACGTGCTCGACGCCACCAACGCCTACGCAGAATGGGTCACCGACGAGCAGGCGCTTGCCGGCCTGCCCGACGATGTGCGTGCCGCTGCCCGCGCCGCCGCCGAAAAAGCCGCTCGCCCGGACGCATGGAAATTCACCCTGCACATGCCCTCCTACCTGCCGGTGATGCAGTACGCCGACAGCCGTGAGTTGCGCGCCCGCATGTATCGCGCCTATGCCACCCGTGCCTCCGAGGCAGGCGACGCGCAGTTCGATAATGGCCCGCTGATCGGTCGTATCCTGGCCCTGCGGGCCGAAGAGGCCGCGCTCCTCGGTTACGCGAATTACGCCGAGGTGTCACTGGTTGCGAAAATGGCCGAATCCCCGGCCCAGGTGCTCGACTTCCTGCATGAGCTCGCCACCCGGGCGAAGCCGTTTGCCGAACGCGACCTCGAAGAATTGCGCGACTTCGCCAGCAGCGAGCTCGGCCTGGACGTTCTCGAACCGTGGGATGTCGCCTACGCCTCCGAAAAGCTGCGCCAGGCCCGCTATGCCTTCTCCGAACATGAGGTGAAGCAATACTTCCCCGAGCCGCGCGTCATCGAAGGACTGTTCGGTGTCATCCGCAAGCTGTACGGCGTCGACATCCTTCCGGAAGAAGCTCCGAAGTGGGACCCCGCCGCCCACTTCTTCCGCATCGAACGCCAGGGCGAACCGGTCGGCCATTTCTACCTCGATCTGCATGCCCGCGAGACCAAACGCGGCGGCGCCTGGATGGACTCCGCACGCAGCCGCCAGATCACCGCCCGTGGCGTGCAGACCCCGGTAGCCTACCTGGTATGCAACTTCCCCGGTCCGGTAGATGGCAAGCCGGCCACCTTCACCCACGACGACGTACTCACCCTGTTCCACGAATGCGGTCATGGCCTGCATCACCTGCTCACCCAGGTCGATGAACTCGCCCTGTCCGGCATTCATGGCGTGGAATGGGACGCCGTCGAACTGCCCAGCCAGTTCATGGAGAACTTCTGCTGGGAGTGGGACGTGCTGCAGGGCATGACCGCCCATGCCGAAACCGGCGCGCCGCTGCCACGTGAGCTGTTCGACAAGATGATTGCCGCGCGCAACTTCCAGAGCGGCATGCAGACCGTGCGCCAGCTGGAATTTTCCCTCTTCGACCTGCGCCTGCACAGCGAACTCGACGCCAGCGCCGGCCCGGTGCCCTTCGATCGGGTGCTGGCCCTGCTCGACAACGTGCGCAGTGAAGTCGCAGTGATCGCTCCACCCGCCTGGCACCGCTTTCCGAACAGCTTCTCGCATATCTTTGCGGGCGGCTATGCGGCCGGCTACTACAGCTACAAATGGGCCGAAGTCCTGTCCGCCGACGCCTTCGAAGCCTTCGAAGAAGCCGGCGCGGGCAAGGGCACGCTACTCGACCCGGTCACCGGCGCGCGCTTCTGGCGCGAAATTCTCGCGGTCGGCGGCAGCCGTCCGGCCATCGAATCCTTCAAGGCCTTCAGGGGGCGCGAGCCCCGCGTCGACGCCCTGTTGCGCCACAACGGCATGGTGAGCACATGAAAACCCGCACAACCCTTCTGCTGCTGGCGGCTGCACTGCTCTACGGCACCACCAGCGCCCAAGCCCAGCAACGCATCTACAAGTGGACCAACGAGCACGGACAGCCGCAATACTCCGACCGGCCGCCCCCTCCCGGCGTCCATGTCGAAGAACAACGCGTGTTCTCGGGCCGGGCCGACACCGTACCGGCGTTCTCGATGCGTGTCGTGGCCGCCAACTTCCCGGTGGTGCTGTATACCTCTGCCGATTGCGGCGAGCACTGCAACACCGCGCGCCAACTACTGCAGAACCGTGGCATTCCGTTCCGGGAAGTGGTGGTCGAAGGCACCGAGGAAAGCCTCGCTGCCTACCGCCAAGTCTTCGGCGTCCCCGAAACCGTGCCGTCCGTCCTCATCGGTCGCGAGCAAATCAAGGGCTACGCCGCAAGCATCTGGCACAACAAACTCGATGAAGTCGGCTACCCGCGCATTGCCCCGCCGGAGCTTTGACCCACGGTCAGTGACCACACGGTGACCACGGTCACCGTGCCCCAGTCCCAGTCCCAGTCCCCTTCTTTTTCTCTCCTTTCCGCCTGCACGTTCACATCGCAAGCTTGCGATATGCCGTGAAGCGGCACACTGCAGCTAACGGTCATTGCAGAGCAAGCTGCCACCCCGTATGATGAAACTGCGTAGCAGAGTTCTCTTTGACCAAGGTTAGAGGCACCAGGGGTGGTGCTTGACTAAGGCAGCCGAGCTCGCCGCGC